>NZ_JACXWY010000001.1:0-590147 GCF_014764685.1 Allobosea spartocytisi | reverse complement strand
GGGCGGGGGAGGCTGCATCGGCTGGGCGGCCGGCGCATTCGTCCAGGCGGAAGAGGGCTGCCCCTCCGGGCGGGGCGGAACCGGCGGAACGGAGCCGGCACGCGGCTGCGCGGGAGCGCCGCCGAAAATGCCTGACAGGAAGCCGCCCGAGGCTTGAGGCGCTTCGGTGGGACGGCTCTGCAGCTCACGCACCTGCGCCTGCAGGCTCTCGACCTGCTGGTGCAGGTTGGTCAGCGCCTGCTCCTGCACATAGACGGCTTGAGCCATCGCATAGGGCGCATAGGGCTGCTCGCGCAGTCGCTCGGCGATGAAGGCTTCGGCTTCCGGGTCGCGGGGCTGGGTGGCGGCCTGCTTGAGCCGATCGAAAATCCCGGCGATCACGTCGCGTTCTTGCGGCGTCATCGTCATCTCCTCTGGTTGGACGGCGCCGATGCGCCGCCCTCAAGAGGTGGGCCTGCCCTGTGACGGTATCAAGGCGGAGCGCGGCAGCATGCCGCGCGCTGCGATCAGAAGTCGCCGTCGGGGCTGTAGTCGTCCGGCGGCGGCGCCTCGTCGCCGTCGGGCGCGACCAGCGTGCCGCGGTTGAGGACGAGGACGTTCGTGCCGGCAGGGACGCGGCTGTGGAGGTCGATGATGTCCTGGTTGAACAGGCGGATGCAGCCGGAGGACATCGACTTGCCGATCGACCACGGCTCCGAGGTGCCGTGGATGCGGTACAGGGTGTCGCGGCCGCCCTGGTAGAGATAGAGCGCGCGCGCGCCGAGCGGGTTGTCGAGGCCGCCCTGCATGCCGCCGGCCCAGGGGCCGTTCTTCTTCGGGTCGCGGCGGATCATATCAGGCGTCGGGGTCCAGCGCGGCCATTCGGCCTTGCGCTGCACCGTGGCGCGGCCGCGCCAGGACATGCCCTGCTTGCCGACGCCGATGCCGTAGCGGATCGCCTTGCCGCCGGGCTGGACGAGATAGAGGAAGTGAGCGTCGGTATCGACGACGATCGTGCCGGGATGCTCGGCGGTCTGGTAGGAGACGATCTGGCGCAGGAAGCGCGGATTGACCTCGGAGACGTCGGTCGCCGGCAGCGGGAACTTTTCGTCGGGCCGCTCGCCATACATCTCCAGATATTCCGGGCTGACCATGCGCGCCCGCGGGGTCGGCACCTCATAGGGCTGCTGTCGCTGGCTGACGCAGGCTGCCAGGAACAGCGGTGTCATCGCGGCGAAGACGCGGCGGGTCGGCCGGGCGAGGGGAGAGGCGTCGTGGCGGGCGGAAGACATTGGACTGAAAACTCGATCTGGACGGGCGGGCGGTAGCTGGCGGAAGGCGACCACACAATTCCCTGCGCCGTCGCTTGTTCCGGTTCAAGGAACCGGAGATGGCTGCGGGGTGAATACCGTGTGGCGGAATTGTGGCAAGCCGCGCCTGTTGCGTATGGGCAACAATGTTCCCGCGCTGCCACAACGACGCCCGGCGAATCCCCCGCTTGGCGAGAATTCCCGCTTCCGGCGCTGGAAAAGCGATTCTTCTGCGGCCCTAGGAGACCGTCACAGGGTTAATAAAAGACTATCGCGGTCGCTATGGATTGCTTTTCCGGCGTGACTATCCCGTCAATGGCCGGGAGGCATGCGCCAGAGACATGCTCATCGGCCGTTTCCGCTACGCGGGGCGCCCGGCAGCTTCTGGCGAACAACGGATTGTGATCGCGCCGAAAGCCGCCCGGCAGCCGAAGCGACGGGGTGACGAACTCAGAAGGCCGCCGCCCGCGTGGGCGCGACGAGACCGAGGCGTTCGCGCGACCACCAGCGGCCGAGCATCATCACCGACACCACCGCGAGGCCGATCACGAGCCCGATCCAGATGCCGCGTCCGGCCAGCGGCGTGAGGAAGCCAAGTGCTGCCGAAAGCGGCAGGCCGATGCCCCAATAGCCCAGGCCGGCGAAGATCATCGGCAGCCGCGTATCGCCGAGGCCGCGCAGGATCGAGGCGCCGACGACCTGCGCCCCGTCGGCGAGCTGGAAGACGGCGGCGTAGAACAGGAACGTCATGGCAAGCCCGGCGACCTCCGCGGCTCCGGTTTTCGAGACGTCGAGGAAGGGCGCGACGAGCCATTGCGGAGCGAGCGCCATCAAGAGCGCGGTCGAGGCCATGAAACTCAGGGCGAGGAACAGCGCCGTGGCGCCCGCGCGCCGGACACCCTCGCTGTCGCCGGCCCCGAAGGCGCGCCCGACCCTGACCGTGCCGGCCTGCCCGATGCCGAGCGGCACCATGAAGGTCAGCGAGGCGATCTGGATCGCGATGGCATGCGCCGCGAGCGGGCTCTCCCCGAACAGGCCCATCATGAAGGCGGCGCCGTTGAAGATCACGACCTCGAAGGCGACCGTCAGCCCGATCGGGAAGCCGATGCGCCAATAGGTCCGGTAGCGCGGCCAGTCCGGCACCCAGAAGCGCCCGAGCAGGTGGTAGCGGCGGAAGCGCCGGTCGAGCGAGACGACGAGCGCGAGGCCGGCGAACATCAGCGCCGAGGACAGCGCGGTCGCGAGGCCGGAGCCCGGCAGGCCCAGCGCCGGAAAGCCGAGATGCCCGAACATCAGGCACCAGTTGGCGAAGGCGTTGAAGGCGACGGCGAAGAGCACGACGATGAAGGCCCAGCGCGGCCGCTGCAGCGCCGCGACGAAGCCGCGCAGGCACAGATAGAAGAAGAAGGGCAGCAGCCCCCATTGCAGCGTATGGACATAGGATGCGGCCGCCTTCGACAGCGCCGGATCCTGCCCCATCGCGTTCAGGATGGCTTCGGCCTGCCAGAGGACCAGCCACATCGGGCCGGCCATCGTCGCCGCCGCCCAGAAGCCTTGCCGCACCGTCCGGCGCAGGTCGCGCACGGCATGGCGGTTGCGGCCGAGCTCGATCGCGATCATCGGCGAGACCGCACTCATCACGCCGATGCCGAAGATCAGGAAGGCCGTGTAGAGATTGCTGCCGAGCGCGCCGGCCGCCAGCGCCTGCGGGCCGAGATGGCCCATCATCACGACATCCGTGGCCGTCATCGCTGTCTGCGCGACATTGGTCAGCACCATCGGCCAGCTCAGGGCGAGCATGGCCCGGGCCTCGGTGAGCCAGGGATGGGAACGGGCGGGGGTTGCGGCGACGGTTGACATGGCGCTCCGCTTCTACCCGCGATTGCCGATCGCAGACAGCCACCCGCGCAGGGGGGCGGCTGCGCGCCGGGCGGGTCGACAAGCCGGGACGCGGCCTGCATCTTGCCTCGCGCTAGGCAAGGAGGGTTGTCGTTCATGAGCACCAATCTGCGGATCGACGGCGCGCGGCTGACCTCGCGGCTGGCGGATCTGGCGCGCATCGGCGCGACGCCGGAGGGCGGCTGCCGCCGTCTCGCCCTGACCGATGAGGACAGGCAGGGCCGCGACTGGCTCGTCGGCCAGCTCGAGACGCTCGGCCTCGACACCCGCATCGACGCGATCGGCAACATCGTCGGCATCCTCAAGGGCCAGCTCGATGGACCCGCCGTCATCATGGGCTCGCATATCGACACGGTCGGCACCGGCGGGCGCTTCGACGGCGCGCTCGGCGTCGTGGCCGGCGTCGAGGTGTTGGCGGCCCTGCGCGATGCCGGCCTCACGCCGAAGCGCGACATGGCCGTCATCGCCTTCACCAATGAGGAGGGAGCCCGATTCCATCCCGACATGCTCGGCTCCTATGTCTGGGCCGGCGGGATGAGCGTCGAGGCCGCCCACCGCGAAGTCGATTCCGAAGGCGTCGGCCTCGGTTCCGAGCTGAAGCGCATCGGCTACGAAGGCGCGGAGCGGCCCGGCTTCCTGCCCGCGCATGCCTATCTGGAGATGCATATCGAGCAGGGGCCGGTCCTCGAGAACGAGGGCGGCGGTCTCGGCGCCGTCACCGGCATCCAGGCGATCACCTGGCTGGAATTGACGCTGAAGGGCCGCCCGAGCCATGCCGGCACGACGCCGATGGCCTATCGCAAGGATCCGGGGCTGGCGGCGGCGCGCATCAACATCTTCGCCAACGAGCTGACCAAGACCATCCCGCACCAGCTCGCCAATTCCGGCGTCATCCGCGTGCAGCCCGGCAACGTCAACGTCGTGCCCGAGACGGTGGTGATGACGCTCGACCTGCGCAATCCGCAGGATGCGCCGCTCGCCCAGGCCGAGGAGGCGGTGCGCCGCTTCTGCGCCGAGCTTTCGGAGCGCGACGGCATCGCCATCACCTTCCGCGATCTCGCTCGCTTCCCGGCGACGCCCTTCGCCGAGGAGTTGATCGCCGAGGTCGAACGCAGCGCGGGCGAATTCGGCTTGCCGATCCGGCGCATGATCTCCGGCGCCGGCCACGACGCCCAGATGATGGCGCGGCTTTGCCCGACTGCCATGGTCTTCATCCCCTCGATCGGCGGGCTCTCGCACAACCCGGCCGAGTTCAGCACCGACGAAGACATGGTCGCCGGCGCCAATGTGTTGCTCGCCACCGCCTGGCGCGTGGCGAACGCCTGAGGATCTCCCGCATGACGACGATCGCTTCGCTCTCGGCCGCCGAGCTCGGCCCCCTCTACGCCAGCAAGGATGTGTCGCCGGTCGAGGTCGCGAAGGACGCGCTCGCCCGCATCGAGCGCTTCGAGCCGCAGATCAACGCCTTCGTCCATCGCGACGAGGCGGCGACGCTCGCCATGGCTGAGGCGTCGCAGGCGCGCTGGCTCAAGGGCGAGGCGACCGGCCCGCTCGACGGCGTGCCGGTCACGATCAAAGACAACATCGCCGTCGCCGGCTGGCCGATGCGGCGCGGCTCCGCCGTGGCCTCCGACGCGCCCTTCCCGGAGGATGCGCCGGCCACGGCCCGCCTGCGTGAAGCCGGCGCCGTCTTTCTCGGCAAGACGACCATGCCGGAATATGGCTGGAAGGGTGTCGGCGATTCGCCGCTCACCGGCATCACCCGCAATCCCTGGAACATCGGCACGGGGCCGGGCGGCTCTTCTGCGGGAGCGGCATCGGCTGCGGCGCTCAATCTCGGCTGCATCCATATCGGCACCGACGGGGCCGGCTCGGTCCGTATCCCTGCCGCCTTCACCGGCGTCGTGGGGCTCAAGCCGAGCTATGGCCGCGTGCCGGCCTGGCCGATCTCGACCATGGGCTTCCTCGCCCATCTCGGCCCGCTCACCCGCACGGTGACCGATACGGCGCTGGCGATGCAGGTGATCGGCCAGCCCGACGAGCGCGACATGACGGCGATGACGGGAAGGCCGCCGGACTATGTCGACGGCCTCAAGGGCGGGCTGAGGGGCCTGCGCGTCGCCTGGTCGCCGCGGCTCGGCCTCGACGTGCCGGTGGATCCCGAGATCGCGGCGCTGACGAGCGCAGCGGCACAGCTTTTCGCCGAGCTCGGCGCGACGGTCGAGGAGGCCGATCCCGGCTTCGCCGATCCGATCGAAACCCTGATCACCCTATGGGCATCGGGCGCGGCGCTGGCACTGCGCGACACCGATGCTGCCGGTCGGGCGCGGATGGATCCGGGCCTCGTCGCCGTCGCCGGGCAAGGCGAGCGCATTCCGGCCTCGGCCTATGTCGATGCGCTGCTCAACCAGCGCAACGCGCTGGCGCTGTGCATGGCCCGCTTCCACGCCCGCTTCGACCTGCTGCTCACGCCGGCCCTGCCGCTGCCGGCCTTCTCGGTGGGCCGCAACACGCCCGAGCATGGCGCCTATGGCGATGACTGGACCCGCTGGACGCCCTTCACCTACCCCTTCAACCTCACCCAGCAGCCGGCGATCTCCGTGCCTTGCGGCCTGACCGCGGCCGGGCTGCCGGCGGGGCTGCAGATCGTCGGCGCTTTCGGGCGCGATGCGCTGGTGTTGCGGGCGGCTGCCGCCTTCGAACAGGCAAAACCCTTCGCCCGCGTCGATCAGCCGATCAAACCGATTTAACCGGCTTTTTTTCTGCGGTCGCTCCTTTGCCGCGCGATCCAACGCCAAGGGCCGGATATTCCGGCCCTTTCGTCGTTTTGCGCCGCTCTGGCACGAACCCTGCAGGCGACCGCGCTGCCTGAAGGAGCGTCTTCGGCGTGTTGTCAGGGAGAGTTTTTCTGCCCAAACTCGCGCCAAGGCCGCCCGCTCAGAGGTTGCCACACAGGGGAGAGAATGATGGATCGCAGGACGTTTCTGAAATCCGCGACCGGTGCCGGCGTTGCTGCCGCGGCAGGGGGGCTGGCGATGCCGGCCCTGGCGCAAGGCGCGGCGGCCAAGACCCTGCGCTTCGTACCGCAGGCGAACCTCGCCAATTTCGACCCCATCTGGGGGACGCAATATGTCGTCCGCAATGCCGCGGCGCTGGTCTGGGACACGCTCTACGGCATTGATTCCAAGTTCCAGCCGCAGCGCCAGATGGTCGAGTCCGAGGAAGTCTCGGCCGATGGATTGACCTGGACCTTCAAGCTGCGGCCGGGCCTGAAATTCCATGACGGCACGCCGGTCCTGGCCAGGGACGTGGTCCAGAGCCTGGTGCGCTGGTCCGCCCGCGATCCGATGGGGCTGATGCTCCGCGCCATCCAGGTCGAACTTGCGCCGGTCGACGACCGGAGCTGGAAATGGGTGCTGAAGCAGCCCTTCCCGAAGATGCTGCTGGCGCTCGCCAAGAACAACGCGCCCTGCTCCTTCATCATGCCGGAGCGCATCGCCAAGACCGACCCCTTCACGCAGATCACCGAATTCGTTGGCTCCGGCCCGATGAAGTTCGCCCGGAACGAATGGGTTCCCGGCGCCAAGGCCGTCTTCGAGAAGTTCACTGATTATGTCCCGCGCTCCGAGAAGGCGGACTGGCTGGCCGGCGGCAAGAACATCCTCGTCGACCGCGTCGAATGGGTCATCATGCCCGATCCCGCGACGGCGGCCGCAGCCCTGCAGAACGGCGAGGTCGACTGGTGGGAGACGCCGCTCTCCGACCTCGTGCCCGTGCTCAAGGGCAATGCCAACATCAATGTCGATATCGGCGATCCGCTCGGCAATATCGGCTCCTTCCGCATGAACCACCTCTTCCCGCCCTTCAACAACGTCAAGGTGCGCCAGGCGGTGATGACCGCGCTGAACCAGGAAGACTACATGCGCGCCCTCGTCGGCGAGGACGACAAGCTCTGGAAGGAGCTGGGCGGCTTCTTCACGCCCGGCACGCCGCTCTATACCGAGGAGGGCGGCGAGATGATGAAGGCGAAGAACGTCGCCGCCGCCAAGAAGCTCCTCGCGGAATCGGGCTACAAGGGCGAGCCGGTGGTCTGCGTCGTGGCGCAGGATATGGCGGCGACCAAGTCGATGGGCGACGTCACCGCCGAATTGCTGAAGAGCATCGGCATGAACGTCGATTTCGTCGCGACCGACTGGGGCACCGTCGGCGCCCGCCGCGCCCAGAAGACGCCGCCGGGGCAGGGCGGCTGGAGCATGTTCCACACCTGGCATGCCGGCGCCGACTGCATCAATCCGGCCGCCTACACCGCGATCCGCGCCAATGGCGAAAAGGCCTGGTTCGGCTGGCCCGACGTGCCGGCGGTCGAGACCGAGGTGACGAACTGGTTCAACGCCAAGGACCTTGCCGAGGAGAAGGCGGCGCTCGGCCGCCTCAACAAGGCGGCGGTCGAGAATGTCGTCTATGCGCCCACGGGCTTCTACCTCGGCTATCAGGCCTGGCGGAAGAACGTCTCGGGCGTGGTTTCAGGCCCGCTGCCCTTCTTCTGGGGCGTGTCAAAGGCCTGACGATGGCGGGGGCGGCGGTGGCCGCCTCGACGCTTCACCCTGCTGCGTCCGGGACATCCGTTCCGGCCGTGGCCCCTGGTCAGACTTGAACGAGGTTCGGACAGCCCCATGCTTGCATTCGTCGTCAGACGCATCGTCGCGACCATCCCGGTGATGGCGTTCGTTGCGCTGTTCGTATTTTCGTTGCTGTACATCGCGCCGGGCGATCCGGCGGCGATCATCGCCGGTGACCAGGCTTCGCCGGCCGATGTCGAGCGCATCCGCGCCAGCCTGGGGCTCGACCGGCCCTATCTGGTCCGTTTCGGCGAATGGTCGTGGCGGGTCGTGCAAGGCGATCTCGGCACCTCGATCTTCACCAACCTGCCGGTGACGCAGCTCATCGCCCAGCGCGTCGAGCCGACGCTCTCGCTGATGGTGCTGACGCTGATCTTCGCAGTGGTGATCGCGGTTCCGATGGGCGTGATCGCCGCCTGGAAGGCCGGCACCTGGATCGACAAGGGCGCGATGGCCTTCGCCGTCCTGAGTTTCTCGGTGCCCGTCTTCGTCGTCGGTTATCTGCTCGCCTGGATCTTCGCGCTGAAGCTCGACTGGCTGCCGGTGCAGGGCTACACGCCGCTCTCGCAGGGCGTCTGGCCCTGGCTCAAGAACCTGATCCTGCCGGCGGTGACGCTCGGGCTGGTCTATATCGCGCTGATCGCGCGCATCACCCGCGCCACCATGCTGGAGGTGCTGCAGCAGGACTATGTCCGCACCGCCAACGCCAAGGGCGTGGCGCAGAAGGACGTGCTCTTCCTGCACTCGCTCAAGAACGCGGCGGTGCCGATCGTCACCGTCATCGGCATCGGCATCGCGCTGCTGATCGGCGGTGCCGTCGTCACCGAGAGCGTCTTCGCCATTCCCGGTCTCGGCCGGCTCACCGTCGATGCCATCCTGCGGCGCGACTACCCCGTCATCCAGGGCGTCGTGTTGATGTTCAGCCTGGTCTACGTGCTCGTGAACCTGCTGATCGACCTGACCTACACCCTCGTCGACCCGAGGATCCGCTATTGACCTTGCAGCATCCCATTCCGGCGAACGGTATCGCCGCCCCCGCAGCCCCGGCGAAGCCCGCCGGGCCCGGCAAGCTCGTCCGCTTCGGGCGCTATCTGCGCCGCCACCCCTCGGTCGCGATCGGCGGCGGGCTCCTTGTCCTCATGGCGCTCATCGGCCTGTTCGCGCCGCTGCTCGGCACCGTCGACCCGACGGCGATCTCGCCCAGCCGGCGCACGCGCGTGCCCTCGGAGCTCTACTGGTTCGGCACCGACATGCTCGGCCGCGACATCTATTCGCGCGTCATCTACGGGGCGCGCGTCTCGCTGCTCGTCGGCTTCAGCGTGGCGATCCTGGCCTCGATCGCCGGGCTCGCCATCGGCCTCTTCGCGGGCTTCATGCGCTGGGCCGACGGCATCGTCATGCGCATCATCGACGGCTGGATGTCGATCCCGCCGATCCTGCTCGCCATCGCGCTGATGGCGCTGACGCGCGGCTCGATCGGCAACGTCATCCTAGCCATCACCGTCGCCGAGATTCCGCGCGTCGCCCGGCTCGTCCGCGGCGTGGTGCTGTCCTTGCGCGAGCAGCCCTATGTCGAGGCGGCGGTGGCCAACGGTGCGCGCGCGCCGCGCATCATCATCAAGCACATCCTGCCCAATACCTTCGCACCGATGAGCGTGCAGGCGACCTATATCTGCGCCAGCGCCATGATCGTCGAGGCCATCCTCTCCTTCATCGGCGCGGGCGTGCCGCCCTCGACCCCGTCCTGGGGCAACATCATGGCCGAGGGTCGGGCGCTCTGGCAGGTCAGGCCGCACATCATCCTGTTCCCGGCCGTCTTCCTCTCGCTCACCGTGCTCGCGGTGAACATGCTCGGCGACGGCCTGCGCGACTCGCTCGATCCGCGCATCGCCAAGCGGCTCTGACGCGGCAGCCCTGCCGCTGAAGCAACCCCCGCCAACCACTGCCGGCGCTTGACGCGCCGGCAGTGGTTTTCGAGCCTGTCACCCCATTATCCGGAGCCTCCCGCCGTGAGCCGAATCCTGACCGTCGCCGCAGCCCAGCTCGGCCCGATCCAGCGCGACGAAAGCCGGGCTTCGGCCGTCGCCCGGATGATCGCGCTGATGCGGCAGGCGAAGGAGCACGGCGTCGATCTCGTCGTCTATCCGGAGGCCGCGCTCACCGCCTTCTTCCCGCATTGGTGGATGGAGGACGAGGACGAGATCGACAGCTATTTCGAGACGGCGATGCCCTCGAACGAAACGGCGCCGCTGTTCGAGGAAAGCAAGCGGCTGGGGATCGGCTTCCATCTCGGCTATTGCGAGCTCGCCCATGAGGAAGGGCGCAAGCGGCGCTTCAACACCGCGATCCTGGTCGACAAGACCGGCACCATCGTCGGCAAGTACCGCAAGATCCATCTGCCCGGCCACCCGGAGCATCGGCCCGATGCGCCGTATCAGAATCTCGAGAAGCGCTATTTCGAGACCGGCAATCTCGGCTGGCCGGTCTGGCGGACGATGGACGCCCATATCGGCATGATGATCTGCAACGACCGGCGCTGGCCCGAGAGCTACCGCGTCATGGGTTTGCAGGACGTGGAGCTGATCGTGCTCGGCTACAACACGCCCAAGCACAACCCGCCCGCACCTGACCATGACCGCCTTGGAAACTTCCACAACCAGCTCGTGATGCAGGCCGGCGCCTATCAGAACGCCAGCTGGGTCGTCGGCGTCGCCAAGGCGGGGCTGGAGGCCGGTGTCGATCAGATCGGCGGCTCCTGCATCATCGCCCCGACCGGAGAGGTCGTGGCGCAGGCCGTGACGGAGGGCGACGAACTCGTCATCGCCCGTTGCGACATGGATCTCGGCAAAAGCTACAAGGCATCGACCTTCAACTTCGCGAAGCATCGCGAGCCGCAGGCTTACGGCATGATCGTCGAGCGCAAGGGAGCCGGGCCTTTGTTGAGAGGATAAAGCCCGTGTCACCCGACCCGTTGAACCGGGATTGTTTCTTCCCACCGAAGCTTTCCACCTATGAGCAGGCGGCGCGCGGTTTCTCCGCGCAGGGCCAGAACGGCGGCATGTCCCAGGTCCAGCGCGTCCATCTGAGCGTTGGCCAGAATTATTATCGCTTCTGCGATGCGGCTCGCTTCGCCAGCGATCCGCTGCGCGCCGCTGCCGGCGGCTGGTGGGCGGATCACGAGGTCTTCAGCAAGGTCAGGAGCGTGGCGGGCCGCTCGGCGACCATGGCGCGCTATGCCCAGGGCCTGGGCGAGGCCACGCTGAGCTACGCCGCCAAGCTCTATTTCGCGATTCCCTATGAATGGGGCGATTGCGGCGTCATCGTTGTCGCGAGGCTCACCGACCGCATCGACGCCTTCCGCGGCCGCGGCCTGACCGCCTATCTCGGCGGCGCCGACGTCCGCGATGGCGGTGCGAAATACACGCCGATCCAGGACCCGACGATTTCGCAACTCTTCATTCCCGAATTGCATCTGTATTTCGGGCGCGCCTTCTCTATCGTCCGGCAGGGGCCGGCCTCCACCTTCTGAACGGCGTCGCCATCGCCTTTGCTCAATGGCCTGCGGAGTAGTTTCGATGACCCACGACATTATCCTCAAAGGCGGCCGGGTCATCGACCCCTCGCAGAAGCATGACGGCATCCTCGACGTCGCCTTCACGGACGGCAAGGTCTCCGGCTTCGGCAAGGATCTGAAGGGGGCGAAGGAGATCCGCGACGTCTCCGGCTACATCGTCACGCCCGGCCTGATCGACCTGCACACCCATGTCTATTGGGGCGGCACCTCGCTCGGCATCGATGCCGACGAATTCTGCCGCCTGTCGGGTGTCACCACCTCCGTCGACACCGGCTCGGCCGGCCCCGGCAACTGGGCGGGCTTCCGCAAGCACGTCATCGAGCCGAGCCAGGCGCGCATCCTCGCCTATCTGCATGTCTCGCATGCCGGCATCTACGGCTTCGACCACCGCGTCATGGTCGGCGAGAGCGGCGACATGCGCCTGATGAACCCGATCGACTGCGCCGAGGTCGCCGACAAGAACCGCGACTACATCGTCGGCATCAAGGTCCGCGTCGGCCTGCATGCCTCGGGCGACCAGGGCACCAAGCCGCTCAACATCGCGCTGCAGGTGGCCGAAGAGGTCGGCATGCCGCTGATGTGCCATATCGACCATCCGCCGCCATCCTATGAGGAAGTCCTTGCCATGCTCAGGCCGGGCGACGTGCTGACGCACGCCTTCCGCCCCTTCCCGAACGCCCCCTGCACGGCGCAGGGCACGGTGAAGCCGGAGGTGGTGGCCGCCCGCAAGCGCGGCGTGATCTTCGATATCGGCCACGGCAAGGGCTCGTTCTCCTTCAAGACGACGCGCGCCATGCTCGCCAACGGCTTCGAGCCGGATGTGATCTCGTCGGACGTTCACAAGCTCTGCATCGACGGCCCGGCCTTCGACCAGGTCACCACCATGTCGAAATTCCTCTGCATGGGCATGAGCCTGAACAATGTCGTCGCCGCTTCGACGGTGAACGCCGCCATGGCGCTGAAGCGCCCGGAATACGGTTCGCTCAAGGTCGGCTCGCTCGGCGACGCGACCATCCTGACGATCAAGGAAGGCAAGTTCGACTATGTCGACGTGGTCGGCGAACACCTGATCGGCGACAGGAAGTTCGTCTCCGAGGGCGTCGTGCTCAAGGGCAAGTGGTGGCACCCGAAGCGGACCAGCAAGTTCCCGAAGGTCGCGGCGTAACTTTCATGTCACGCGAAACGGGCTGGCGCCGCATGGCGCCTGCCGATCTGCCGGCCGTGATGCGGATCGCGGCCGTTGTCCACCCGGCTTATCCCGAGGACGAAGCCGTCTTCGCCGAGCGGTTGCGGCTTGCCGGCGAAGGCTGCCATGTCCTGGAGGGCGAGGGCGGGGCGCTGCTCGGCTATCTCGTCAGCCATCCCTGGCCGGCCGGCGAGATCCCCGCGCTCAACTCCCGGCTTGGCGCCGTTCCGGACGGTCAGGCGAACTGGTATCTGCACGATCTCGCTGTGCTGCCCGAAGGACGCGGAGCGGGGGCTGGCGGCCGGATCCTCGCGGAGCTCGCCCGCCGGCTCGGGCAGGCCGGCTACCGAAGCCTCTCGCTGGTGGCGGTGAACGGCTCTACAAGCTTCTGGCAGCGTCAGGGATTTGCCGTTGTCGAAGAGCCCGCGCTGGCCGGGAAGCTGGCGACTTACGATGAAGCGGCCTGCTATATGCGCCGCGACCTGAAGGACTGAGGAGAAAGATAACATGAGCGCCGATGACAGGCTGAAGGAACTGGGGCTGACCCTGCCGGAGGTGCCGACGCCGGTCGCGACCTATGTCAGCTTCAAGCAGGTCGGCGACATGATCTATCTCTCCGGGCAGGGACCCAAGCGCGCCGACGGCACCTATCCGACCGGCAAGGTCGGCGCCGACGTCACGATCGAGCAGGCCTATGAGCATGCCAAGCAGACCGGCCTCGGCCTGCTCGCGGCGATGAAGAAGGCGGCGGGCTCCCTCGACAAGGTCGAGATCGTCAAGCTGCTCGGCATGGTCAATGCAGCGCCCGATTTCTCGGATCATCCCAAGGTCATCAATGGCTGCTCCGACCTGTTCGTCGCCGTGCTCGGCGACCGGGGCCGCCACGCCCGCTCGGCCGTCGGCATGGGCTCGCTGCCGAACCGGATGACCGTCGAGATCGAGGTTATCGTCAAGGTGCATCCATGAGCGTGACCGCGACCACCTCCAGGGCCGTCGATCAGCCGGCCGCCACGCCGCTCGCCGCCGAGATCGCCCGCATTTACGGCACCCCTGCCGTCGTGATCGACCTCGACAAGGTCGATGCCAACATCGCCCGTCTCCAGGCCGCCTGCGATGCGGCCGGCGTTGCCAACCGCCCGCATATCAAGACGCATAAATCGCCCGAGCTGGCGCGGCTCCAGATCGAGGCCGGCGCACGCGGCGTCACCTGCCAGAAGCTCGGCGAGGCCGAGGTCATGGCCGATGGCGGCATCGACGACATCCTGATCAGCTACAACATCCTCGGCGAGGAGAAGCTGGGCCGCCTCGGCGCGCTCCAGCGCCGCGTCCGCATGATCGTCGCCGCCGACAACCCCGTGACCATCTCCGGCCTGCCGCGCGCGGGCGAGATTGCGGGGCGTGATCTGGAAGTCGTCATCGAATGCGACACCGGCCGCAAGCGCGCCGGCGTCGAGACGCCCGGCGAGGCGGTCGAGCTTGCGAAGATGGTCGCGGCGTCGCCGGGCCTGCGCTTCGCCGGCTTCCTGATGTACCCGCCGGAGGATGGCTGGGAGCGCACGCAGGTTTTCCTCGACACCGCCAATGCCGGCCTGCGCGATGCCGGCCTCAAGGCCGATATCGTCTCGACCGGCGGCTCGCCCAACATCCCCAACATGGGCAAGCTCAAGGGCGCGACCGAGCATCGCTCGGGCACCTCGATCTTCAACGACCGCATGCAGATGGCGGCCGGGGTCGCGACGCTCGATGATTGCGCGCTGACCGTCTACGCCACGGTGGTGAGCCGGGCGGCGCCCGAGCGCGGCATCCTCGATTCCGGCTCGAAGACGCTGACCAGCGACAAGGGCGGCCTCGACGGCCATGGGCTGATCCTCGAATATCCTCGCGCGAAGATCGCGCAATTCGCCGAGGAGCACGGTTTCCTCGATCTCTCCGGCACGAACGAGCGTCCCGTCGTCGGCGAAGTCGTGCGCGTCGTGCCGAACCATGTCTGCGTCGTCGTCAACATGGTCGACCGGCTGATCACGGTGCGGGGCGACAAGCTGATCGGGGAACTGCCGGTTGCGGCGCGTGGGAAGCTGACCTGACCTGGAAAGACGGCGTGGTTCCGTGAGAAGCGCGGTGCGTGTCAATTCTGCAGGATTTTCGATCCTTTGATCGTGACATGTCCGGACGCCTTGGCTTCGAGGTGTCCGGAGGCCTTGAGCGTGACGTCCCGTCCGTGAAGCTCGACGCTGCCGTCCTTCTTCAGGTCCAGCCTGGCATCGCCGCTTTTCAGCACCATCGCGTTGGCGCTTTCGACCAGAAGCGTCTTGCTGACCGCGACCGTCATCTCCTTGCCGGAGGTGACGGCAAGGCTCTGTCCGCTATCGATCTTGCAGCCCACGGCCGCCGTGACGTTGAAGCTCCGTGTTTCGAACGAGGCTTCATGGCCGCTGCTGATGCGCAGGCGGTTGCCGACAACGAGGCTGGCATTGGCGCCTGCGATCACGGCAAGGTTGGCGCCTGCGGTCAGCGTCATCGCGCTGCCGGCCGTGAGCGAGATCCCGAGCCCGCAATTGACGGTCAGAGAGCCCGGCGCGTTGATGACGACATTGCCGCCCCGGTCTGCCGAAATCGCCTGCAGCAAGGCTGCGACCTGCGTCTCCAGCGTGGCGATGCGCTTCTGGAGGGCTTCGTTGTCCCGATCGGCCATCGCATTCCCCGCTTATTGGATGACAGGGTGACGAAACGTCACCTTATCACGCGACAGGCTTGGCGAGAATGCGCTCCGCGGCTCAGCTCTCCGGATGCCGCGCGTTCCAGTTCGCTGCGTATTCCGCGCAGAGCCGGTCGAGTTCGGCCCTGTCGGTGACGCCGGCAGGGCGGCTGCGCGACGGCGAGGCCTGCTGGAACGGCACGGAGCGCTGATGCGCCACCCGCCAGAGCCGGCGCAGCTCCGCCAGCGGATCGGCATGATCGTCGACGCGGATGTCGAAGCTCGGCACCGGCTCGCCGTTCCAGATGCGGATGGCGGCTGATTGCCGGCCGCGCTTGTCGCCGCCGGCCTTCTCGCCGGCTTCGAGCGCGACCAGGAGCCGTTCGTCGAAATCGAGGCCGGATGCCGCGATATAGGCCTTCAGCGTCTGCTGCACGACCTCCGGCCCCGCCAGCATGTTGCCGGCGACCGAGACCTGCGGCCCGTCCACCGCACCGCACCAGTCGATGCAGGCCGCACCCGTGTGAGCGGCGATCTTGCCGTCGCGGTCGATGACATGGAGCTGGCGATGGGCACGGCCCTCGTCGGCCGCCGTCAGCGTCGCGACGATCTCGAGAGCCGAGCGACCTTCCTGCAGCAGCTTCAACCCGTCGACGCCATAGAGCGGATTGACGAAGGCCTGCGTCGCGATGGCGCCGATCCGGCCGCCGCCATAGGGCACGCGCGCGCCGACGGCGAAGGCGCAGGTCGAGACGGCGACGCCATAGGCGCCCGTGGCGGCGTCGCGGGCGACGATGGACCAGGTCATATGCGGTTCCTCGTTATCCGGTCGATCTCAGTCTTCCCCGTCATCCCGGACAAGCGGCGAAGCCGCGCCGATCCGTGATCCATCGAAGGGCGAGGCGCTCTACGATGGCTTCCGGGTCTGTGCTTCGCTTCGCCCGGAATGACGACAAAACCGGCAGAGCTTACCGCCCCGCGGCATAGGCCTGCATCAGACGCGGCGTCGCGGCGGCGCGCAAGAGGCCGTCATCGCCCGTCTCCGCCGCCGTCAGGCGCCCGACCGTCCAGGCAGGGGCGCGCTCGAGCCTGTGGCCGCGCCGCTCCAGCTCCGCCAAGGCCGCCGCGCCGATGCTCTCCTCGATCATCAGATGTCCCGGCCGCGAGGTCCGGGGATAGAAGGAGGAGGGGAAATGCTGGGTGTGGAACAGCGGCAGGTCGATGGCTTCCTGCAGGTTGAGCCCGTGATGGACCCGGCGCAGGAAGAGGCCGAGCTGCCATTGCTCCTGCTGGTCGCCGCCCGGCGTGCCGAAGGCGAGGCGCGGCCGGCCATTCTCGAAGGCAATGGTCGGCGTCAGCGTCGTGCGCGGCCGCTTGCCCGGCGCAAGCGAAGCCGGCAGGCCCTCTTCCAGCCAGAACATCTGCGCCCGCGAATTGAGCGGGAAGCCGAGCTCCGGGATGACCGGCGAGGATTGCAGCCAGCCGCCCGACGGCGTCGCCGCGATCATGTTGCCCCATTTGTCGATGACGTCGATATGGACGGTGTCACCCTTGCGCCCGGCCGCGACCATCGAGGCCATGGTCGGCTCGCCGACGCTGGCGCCGCCCTGGGTCGGCTGGGCGATGGCACCGAGCGCCTTCAGCGCATGCGCCACCTGCGCCTCGTAGCCGGGCACGATGCCGGGGCGCAGCTCCAGCGAGGCCTGTTCGCCGATCAGCCCGCGCCGGCCGGCGGCGTAATCCTCCGAGAGCAGCGTCGCGAGCGGCACCGTCACGAAATCCGGGTCGCCGTAATAGGCCTCGCGATCGGCGAAAGCGAGCTTCATCGCCTCGACGACATGATGCACGAAGTCGGGGCTCGCCGGACCCATGCCGGCGAGGTCGATGCCCTCGAGGATCTTCAGCGTCTGCAGGAAGGCCGGGCCCTGGCCCCAGGGGCCGATCTTGAAGACCTCCCAGTCGTGATACGTCACCGAGGTCGGCGTCTCGTAGGTCGGCTTGTAATTCGCCATGTCCTGCGCAGTCAGCAGGCCCTTGTTGCGGCGGCCGGAGGAATCCATCACCTCCTGCGTGCGGCAGAAACGGTCCATCGCCTCGGCGACGAAGCCCTTGTACCAGGAATCATAGGCGGCCTGGATCTGCTCCTGCCGGTCGGAGCCTGCGGCCTCCGCCTCGTCGAGGATGCGCCTGTAGGTCGCGGCGGCGGCCTTGTTGGCGAAGAGCTTGCGCGCCTCCGGCACATTGCCGCCGGGGAGATAGACCGCGCCGGATGTCGGCCACTCGCCGGTGAAGAGATCGGTAAGCTCCCGGATCGAATCCGAGACGCGCGGCAGCATCGGGTGGCCGTTCTCGAAATAGCCGATGGCCGGTTCCAGCACCTCGCGCAGCTTGAGCCGGCCATGGTCGCGCAGCAGCGTCATCCAGCCGCCGAAGGCGCCCGGCACGACGGTCGCGAGCAGGCCGGAGCCGGGGATCATATCGAGGCCGAGTGCCTTGTAGGCCGCGATGGTTGCCGCCTGCGGGGCGGGTCCCTGCGCGCAGAGCGTCTCGACCTTCTTCGTCTCGGCCGAATAGAACACGGCCGGCATGTCGCCGGCCGGGCCGACGAGATGCGGCTCCACCACTTGCAGCACGAAGGCGGCGGCGGCGCAGGCGTCGAAGGCGTTGCCGCCCTTCTCCAGCATCGCCATGCCCGACGCGGTCGCGAGCCAATGCGTCGAGGTGACGACACCGAAGGTGCCGAGGATTTCGGGGCGGGTGGTGAACATGGGTGTATCCAGTCGTGGAAAGTGGTCGGTGCGGTGTCAGCGGCGAGGGCCGGGCGTGGCTGGCGTCATCTAATTCTCTCTGGGATCGAGCGCATCGCGCAAGCCGTCACCGAGCAGGTTGAAGCCGAGCACCGCCAGGAAGATGCAGATGCCCGGCGCCACCGACATCCAGGGCGCCTGCTCCATGAAGTTCTTGGCGACGTTGAGCATCTGCCCCCAGGAGGGTGATGGCGGCTGCTGGCCGAGCCCCAGGAAGGAGAGGGCGGCTTCGAGGATGATCGCCTGCGCCATGAACAGCGTCGATTGCACGATGATCGGCGAAAGCGTGTTCGGCAGCACATGGCGGAACATCAGCCGCAGGTCGCGCGCGCCGACGGCCCGTGCGCCCTCGACGAAATCCTCGGCCTTCACGCTCATCACCTGCCCGCGCACCAGCCGGATGAAGATCGGCACGGCCGACAGGCCGATCGCGATCATCGCATTGGTCAGCGAGGGGCCGAGCACCGCCGCAAACGCGATGGCCAGGATCAGAAAGGGGCAGGCGAGCAGGGCTTCGGTGACGCGCGAGATCACGATGTCGATCCAGCCGCCATACCAGCCGGCGATCAGCCCGAAGGGCAGGCCGATGGCGACCGCGATCAGCACCGAGACGATGCCGGCGAGCAGCGAGGCGCGCGCCCCGAAGAACAGCCGCGCCACCTGATCGCGCCCGAGCTCGTCGGTGCCGAACCAGTAGAGCTCCGAAGGCGGCTTGCGGATGGCGAGGAAATTCGACTTGAACGGGTCCGCCAGCGGCAGCACCGGCGCCAGCACCGCCAGCAGCACGAAGAGGAGCACGAGCCCGCCGCCGATCAGCGCCGAGGGATTGTGGAGGAGCCGGGCCAGCACGCCCGGCCGCGCCTTCAGCCCGCTCGCCGTGCCTGCGCCCGAGGAGATGGAATCCATCGATGCCATCAGGCCGCCCTCAGCCGCGGATTGACGAGGATGTAGAGGATGTCCGCCAGCAGGTTCATCAGGATGAATCCGATGGCGGTGCACAGCACCACGCCCTGCACCACGCCATAGTCGCGGTTGAACACCGCATCGACGATGAGCTTGCCGAAGCCGGGAATGGTGAAGACCTGCTCGGTCAGCACCGCGCCGGCCAGCAACTCGCCGAAGAGCAGCGTCGTCAGCGTGATGATCGGCACCAGTGCGTTGCGCAGCGCATGGCGATGCACGACCGTGTCCTCGTCCAGCCCCTTGGCGCGGGCGGTGCGGACATAGTCGGAGCGCAGCACCTCCAGCATGGCCGAGCGGGTATGGCGCATCAGGAAGGCGGCGAGCCCGTTGCCGAGCACGAAGGCCGGCATGATCAGGCGCTGGATCGCCTCCCAGGGGTGGACGAAGATCGATTCGTAACCTGAGGCCGGCAGCCACTTCAGATAGACCGAGACCAGCAGGATCAGCATGATGCCGAGCCAGAAATTCGGGATCGACAGCCCCGACAGCGCGACGGCGCTGGCCGAATAGTCGACGATAGTGCCCTTGCGCCGCGCCGCCAGGATGCCGATGGGGATGCCGATCGCGATTGCCACCAGGATCGCGGCGGTGGCGAGCTGGATCGTCACCGGCAGCTTCTGCAGGATGAGGCCGAGCACGGGCTCCCCGGTGCGCAGCGAGCGGCCGAAATCGCCCTGGACCACCTGCCCGAGCCAGGCGAAGAACTGCACGAAGACCGGGTCGTTCATCCGGTAGATCTCGCGCAGCCTGGCGATGGCCTCGGGGTCGCGCTCCTCGCCGGCGAGGACGAGGAAGGGGTCGCCCGGCAGCGCACGCTGCAGGGCGAAGACGAAGACCGACACCAGGAACAGCGTCGGGATCGCGATCAGGATGCGTCGCAGGATGAGCGTCAGCATGGCGCACTCGAAACCGCTTTGTCATTCCGGATGCAGCGAAGCGGAATTCCGGGGTCCATCATAGGGAACTGCGCTCTACGATGGATCCCGGGTCGACCCTCGGCCGCCCGGGACGATGGCGCCGTGGTCGGCGCGAGGGAAGGGCTCACGAGCGCTTCAACCCTGCCAGCCGGATCAGCCCGTCCGGGTTGATGACAAAGCCGTCGATGTTCTTGCGCAGCGCGAAGAAGACCGTCTGGTTGTAGAGATAGATGATCGGCAATTCGTCGTTCAGGATCTTCTGGGCGGCATCATAGAGCTTCTTGCGTTCGGCCGGATCGTAGACGGTCCGCGCCTGGTTGAGCAGGCGATCGACCTCGGGGTTGGAGTATTTGCCGTCGTTCTGCCCGCCGCCCGTGGTGACGAAGGGGTGGATGTTGCCGTCGGGGTCGATGCGGCCAGACCAGCCGATGCGGCTCATCTGGAACTTGCCCTGCTGCTGGTCGCGGAGCTGGCTGGCGAACTCGGTCGCGCGGAGCTGGACATCGATGCCGGCTTCCTGCGCCATCGCCTGGATCACCTGGCCGATTTGGGTATCGACCGGGTTGTTGGTGACGAAGAGCTCGGCGGTGACCTTGGGCTGCCCGGCCTCCTTCAGCAGCGCCCTGGCCTTGGCGACATCGCGCGCCGGCACGGGGAAATCGCCGCTGACATAGAAGTTGCCGGGGTTGAAGGGCTGGTTCATCGGCTCGTAGAGCCCCTCGAACACCACCTGGCTCAGCACCTTGCGGTCGATGGCGAGCGAGAACGCCTGGCGCACCCGCTTGTCCTGGCCCATCGGCTGCTTCGCGGCATCGCCGTTATTGGTGTTGATGGTGATGCCCTGATAGCCGAGATTGGCGATGCTGGTCACCTTGAGCGAGGCATCGGCCTTGGCCGATTTCACGTCGGTCGGCGCCAGTCGCTCCAGCATGTCGAGCTCGCCCGAGCGCAGATTGGCGAGCCGGACGGTGGTGTCGGGAATCGAGCGGTAGATGATCCGGTCGAAATTGTATTTGTCGGCTTCCCAATGCTCTTTGAACTTCTCCAGCACGATCCGGTCGTTCTGCACGCGCTCGACGAATTTGTAGGGGCCGGAGCAGATCGGCCTGGCGGTGACGTCGCCGGAGAGGCTTTTCGGCGCCAGCATCATGCCGGCACGGTCGGTGAGCTGGGCAAGCAGGGTGGCGTCGGGCCGCTTGAGCTTCAGGACGAGCGTCGCCGGGTCGGGCGCCTCGACCTTGTCGACCGAGGCGAGCTCCGATTTGCGCAGCGATTCAGGCAGGGTCATCGCCCGTTCGAGATTGGCCTTGGCGGCCTCGGCGTTGAAGGCCTCGCCGTCGTGGAACTTGGCCTCGGTCCGCAGCTTCATCGTCAGCGTCAGCCCGTCGGCCGAGAATTCCCAGGAGGTGGCAAGCCGCGGCACGAGTTTCAGCTCGGGCGTGATGTCGAGCAGCCGGTCGCACAGCCCCATGAAGACGATCCGGCCGACGAAGGTGCGGGCCTTGTGCGGGTCGAGCATGTCCGGGTCTTCCTGAAGCCCGATCCGCAGCGTCGATGGGGCTTGCGCCAGCGCCGGTGACAGGCCGGGCCACGCGGCGAGCGCGAGGGTGGAAGCTGCGGCCAGAACTTTGAGAAGCTTCATGGTTTTCCCCTCTTCGAACGTCGTTTTTCAAGGCGTCTCGGAAAGCGGGCGAGCACTCCGATCCGGCTCCATATCGGCGAACTTGTTCCTTGCGGGACCAAGTTGACACAGAACCGCGGTGCCGTCGACGCTGCGGCGCACCAATTTCCGGGCGGCGCTGCACGGTTTTTGGGCGGCTCCCGCGGCATGCCGAACACTCGGGCAGGCGATGCGGCGATGACGGTCGCGCTGGCCGTAGGCGCCGGCTAGAAGGACGTAGAAAAGCGAGAGGGAGGAAACCGTGCTTCTGGGTGTGATCGCCGACGACATGACGGGCGCGACCGATGTGGCGCTGATGCTGAACCGGGCGGGTATGCGGACCGTGCAGGTCATTGGCGTGCCGGCGGCCGGCGTCGCCTTGCCCGATGCCGATGCGGTGGTGGTCGCGCTGAAATCGCGGACGAATCCGGTGGCGGAGGCGGTCGCCGACTCGCTGGCCGCCTGCGAGGCGCTGCTGGCGGCAGGGGCGCGGCAGATCCTGTTCAAATACTGCTCGACCTTCGATTCCACGGCGGAGGGCAATATCGGCCCGGTTGCGAACGCGCTGATGGAACGGCTTGGCGCGAAGCTCGCCGTCGTCTGCCCGGCCTTTCCGGCCAATGGCCGCTCGATCTATCAAGGCTATCTCTTCGTCGGCTCTGTCCCGCTTCACGAAAGCTCGATGAAGGACCACCCGCTGACGCCGATGCGCGATTCCAACCTGATGCGATTGATGGCGGCGCAGGCGAAGGCCGAGGTCGGCCTGGTCGACTATGCCACGGTGTTCGCCGGCCCCGCCGCGGTGAAGGCGCGCCTCGCCAAGCTCGAGGTCGAGGGCGTTCGCTATGTGGTGACCGACGCCCTCACCAATGAGGATCTGATGACGCTCGGCCATGCCGTCTCCGAGCATGTCTTGCTGACCGGCGGCTCCGGCATCGCGATGGGCCTGCCGCAGAATTTCCGCCGGGCCGGGCTCCTGCCGGAGCATCCCGGCCCGCAGGATTTGCAGGCACCGGCCGGGCGCAGCGGCATCATTTCGGGAAGCTGCTCCACTGCGACGCGCGGGCAGATCAAGGCGGCGCTGGCGGCGGGCTATCCGGCGCTCAAGGTCGATCCCTTCGCGCTGGTCGAAGGCCGGCAGGATGCGGCCGGGCTCGCTGCCTGGGCGTTGGCGCAGCCGGCCGATAAGCCCTTCCTGCTCTATTCCAGCGACGATCCGGCCGAAGTCGCGGCGGTTCAGGACAAGCTTGGCCGTGAGAAGGCGGGGGGTGTCGTCGAGGATGCCTTCGCCGAAATCGCGCGACTGTTGTCGAAGGGTGGCGTCACGCGCCTGCTCGTCGCCGGCGGCGAAACCTCCGGCGCCACCGTGCTGGGCCTGGGGATTCGCACGCTGGAGATCGGCCCCGAGATCGACCCCGGCGTGCCCTGGACCCGCGTCGTAGACGGGCCGGCGATGGTCGTCGCGCTCAAATCGGGGAATTTCGGCGCCCCGGACTTCTTCCTGAAAGCCTGGAGCCTGCTGCGCTGAGACGCGGTTTGCGCCGGCGGAAACTCGTATAGGATCGCGGGGCAACCGGTCTTGGCAGTATTGGGAGCCCGCATGGATATGGCGTTTCTCGGCGAACTCCTGACCAACGTCGCCGATCGCGGCCGTGCGCTGATCGGCTTCGAGCGCTTTCTCGGCAAGGGCGCCCGGCCGATCGACCGGCTCTGCGAGGATCTTCTGTCGGGCAAGGGCGAGGCCTCCGGCATGGCGTTCGCGCAGGCGGTGCTCGACGCCTGGCAACGCCTCGACAAGCCCGGTCGTCTCGCCTTCTTCAACCTGCTCGCGGAGCGCTTCGGCCCGGATGCGGAGCGGCTCGACAAGGCCATCGAAACCTATCGCAAGAAGCCGGACGCGGCGGCCGTCTCGGCCCTGCATCTGGCATCCGAGCCTCGCCGGCAGGAATTGCTGCGCCGCCTCAATCTTGCGCCGGACGGTACCCATGTCCTCGTCCAGATGCGCGAGGCGCTGTTCGAGGCGATGGAGGCGGAGCCTGCGCTCAAGGCCGTTGATGCCGATTTCCGGCACCTTTTCGGCTCCTGGTTCAATCGCGGCTTCCTCGTGCTGCGCCGCATCGACTGGCGTACGCCGGCCAATGTGCTCGAGAAGATCATCCGCTACGAGGCGGTGCACGAGATCCAGGGCTGGGACGATCTGCGTCGGCGCCTCGAACCGGCGGACCGGCGCTGCTTCGCCTTCTTCCATCCACAGCTCGTCGACGAGCCGCTGATCTTCGTCGAGGTCGCGCTGACGACCGAGATTCCACGCACCATCGGCGAGGTGCTTCAGCCGGAGCGCGAGGTGCTGCCGGCGCAGGAGGCGACGACGGCGGTGTTCTATTCGATCTCGAACTGTCAGGAGGGCCTGCGCGGCATTTCCTTCGGCAATTTCCTGATCAAGCAGGTCGCCGAGGACCTCAAGCGCGAGTTGCCGGGGCTCGACACCTTCGTCACGCTCTCGCCGGTGCCGGGCTTCGCCCGCTGGCTTTCCGGCATCGCCGCCGATCCCGGCGCGTTCCATCTCACCAATGAGGAGCGCGCGGAGCTGGGCCGTCCGGCCGGCGAGACCATCTCGCTCGACGACGCGACCAAGGCGCGTCGCGACAAGCTGCTCGGCCAGATGGCTGCGCAATATCTGCTGCGCGCACGGGGGAGCTCGGGGCGCGTCATCGACCCGGTCGCGCGCTTCCATCTCGGCAATGGCGCGCGGCTGGAGCGCGTCAATGTCGGCGGCAATCTCTCGGCGCGGGGTCTGCGCGAGTCGCATGGCGTGATGGTGAATTACCGCTACGACCTCGACGACATCGAGACCAACCACGAGGCCTTCGCCACGCGCGACACGGTCGTGGCCTCCTCCTCGGTGCGCAAGCTGCTGCGCCCGGCCAATCCCTGACAGACCCGACGACGGAAACGCCTGAAAGGACCCGAAATCATGGGCAACCACCTGTTCGACCTCATCCGTGCCCGCATGCCGGGGCCAGGCGCGCGTTTTGCGCTCCTCGATGACGGCCGAAGCTACAGCTATCAGGACGTGCTCGACGTCTCCGCCCGCTTCGCCAACGCGCTGGTTGGCCTCGGCGTGAAGCCGGGCGACCGTGTCGCGGTGCAGGTCGAGAAGAGCATCGAGGCGCTGATGCTCTATCTCGGCACGGTCCGGGCCGGTGCGATCTTCCTGCCGCTCAACACCGCCTATACCCCGGCCGAGATCGAGTATTTCCTCGGCGATGCCGAGCCCGCCGTCTTCGTCTGCGATCCGGCGAAGGCCGAGGCGCTCAGGCCCTTCGCCGAGAAGGCCGGCGCGAAGCTGGAGACGCTCGGCGTCTGGCGCGCGCCGGATGTCTCGGCGGGCACGCTGTCCGACAAGGCGCTGGCGGCCTCGACCAGCTTCGCCGATGTCGCGCGCGGGCCGGACGATCTCGCGGCCATCCTCTACACCTCCGGGACGACCGGGCGCTCGAAGGGCGCGATGCTCAGCCACGACAATCTGTCGTCCAATGCGCTGACCCTGGTCGACTATTGGCGCTTCACCAAGGACGATGTGCTGCTGCACGCGCTGCCGATCTTCCACACCCATGGCCTCTTCGTCGCGACCAATGTGGTGCTGCTCTCCGGCTCCGCGATGATTCTGCTGCCGAAATTCGATCCCGATCAGATCTTCAAGCACCTGCCCCAGGCGACCAGCATGATGGGCGTGCCGACCTTCTATGTCCGGTTGCTGCAGGATGCGCGGCTGACCCGGGAGGCGACGAAGCATATGCGCCTCTTCGTCTCCGGCTCGGCGCCGCTGCTGGCCGAGACCCATCGCGAATGGCGCGAGCGCACGGGCCACGCCATCCTCGAGCGCTACGGCATGACCGAGACCAACATGAACACCTCGAACCCCTATGAGGGGGATCGCGTCGCCGGCACGGTCGGCTTCCCGCTGCCGGGCGTTTCGGCCCGCGTCACCGATCCCGAGACGGGCAAGGAAATCGCCCGCGACGAGATCGGCATGATCGAGGTCAAGGGCCCCAACGTCTTCAAGGGCTATTGGCGCAACCCCGAGAAGACCGCGGCCGAGTTTAAGGCCGACGGCTTCTTCATCACCGGCGATCTCGGCAAGATCGATCCCGCTGGCTACGTCCATATCGTCGGGCGCGGCAAGGACCTGATCATCACCGGCGGCTACAACGTCTATCCGAAGGAAGTCGAGACCGAGATCGACGAGATGCCGGGCGTGATCGAGAGCGCGGTCATCGGCGTGCCGCATCCCGATTTCGGCGAGGGGGTCACGGCGGTCGTGGTCTGCAAGCCGGGCGCCGAGATCACCGCGAAGGGCATCGCCGGGGCGCTGGAGCAGCGTCTCGCCAAGTTCAAGCAGCCCAAGCAGGTCTTCGTCGTCGGCGAATTGCCGCGCAACACCATGGGCAAGGTCCAGAAGAACCTGCTGCGCGAGCAGTACAAGGACATCTACGCCAAGCAGTTGAAGGCGGGGGAATAGACCCCTTCCGTTTTAAATCGCGTGTCATCCCGGCCGGAGCGAAGCGAAGAGCCGGGATGACACGCGTATTTGAGCGGCTCAAACCAGCGCCGGCACGCCGAGTTCGATCGTCTCGCCGTCAGCGGGGATTCGCAGGCGCCGCGTGTCGACGCCGCGTTCCTTCGCCGCCTTGCGCAACGCTGTGCGACTGACGGTGGCGTGGTCCAGCGCTTCCATATGCGTCGCGATCATTGTCGCCCGCGGGAATGCTTCGGCAAGATCGAGCGTCTGCTCGTCGTCCATCACGATCAGCGTGTTGTCCCACATCGCCCCGCAGGAATGCGTGACGATGACGTCAGGTCCCGTCGCCGCCGCGGCATCGCGCAGCGGCGGATAGAGCACGCTGTCGCCGCACCAGTAGAGCGTCGGCTCGCCCGGCGCCTCGAAGCTCAGCCCCATCACCGGCCCCATCTTATCGACCACGGCGCCGGTGCCGTGCTGGGCCGGATGCCGTTTCAGGATGATCGGCCCCAGCCTGATGAAGCAGTCGATCGCCGTGATCGAGGAGAAACCCGCCTGCGCGATCGCCGCTTCGTCACCCGGCCGGCAAATGATCGGCAGGTTCTTCGGCACGCGCTCCTTCGCGACCGCATCGAAATGGTCGGCGTGGAGGTGGGACACGATCACCGTGTCCACCCCGGCGAGGATGTCCTCGATCGGCTCGGGCAGCGGCGTCATCGGGTTCTGCGAGCGGCCGGTGAAGGAAGGGCGACTGAGCGGCACCCCGAAATCCGGGTCGATCAGGAAGGTCCTGCCGCCATAGTTGAGCTTCAGCGTCGCGTTGCGGAGAAGTTTGAGCTTCATATCCGTCCGGCTCCTGGTCTCGGGGCGGGCATTGTTTCGCCCAGGCCGCAGCGAGACCAGTTCGGATTTGTGAAGCTCGCCCCAACTTCGCGTGAGGTATCAGGCCGGTGAGAACTGGCCGTAGGGCACGGTTTCGCGCGCGGTCCGCAGCGCGCTCGCCCACCAATGGAGCTGCGCCAGCATCGTCGCCATCGCGCGTTCGGCACGGTCGGCTTCCATGAGCCGGCCCTCTGTGTCGAAGCGGCCCCAGACATCGGCGAAGGAGACGCCGTCGCGGATCGGTGCGGCGTGCAATTCGCCGAAGACGAGCCGCAACTGCTCCACGGCGCGCAGGCCCCCCGAGATGCCGCCATAGGAGACGAAGCCGACCGGCTTGCCGCGCCATTCCGGCCCGATCGAGTCGATCAGGAATTTCAGGATCGCCGGATAGGCGCGGTTGTATTCGGGCGTCACCACGATGAAGCCGTCGGCCCAGGCGATGGTCTGTCGAACCTCTTCCAGAGCCGGATGGCCGCTGCCGACATGGCGCGGCGGCAGTTCGAGCGTGCCGGGGTCGATGATCGCGAGCTCGAACGGGCCGTCGCCCTCGATCTGGGAAATCGCCCAGCCGGCGACCTTGTCGCAGAAGCGGCCCTCGCGGCCGCTGCCGTAGATCAGCGCCAGCCTGATCCTTGTGTCGAGCTTCTTGAGCATGGATGCGCTCCGGTTTGCGTCACGGGAGCGAGGCTTATAGAACCTCAACTAAGGTTAAGGTCAAGCGCCGAAAACGGAGGGGCGTGCGATGGATGTACCGCAGCGCCTGCCCATGGAATTGAGCGTCGGCGAGGTCGCGCGCCGCAGCGGGCTCGCCGTCTCGGCACTGCATTTCTACGAGGCGGAAGGGCTGATCAGCAGCCACCGCACGGCCGGCAACCAGCGCCGCTATCCGCGCGAGGTGCTGCGCCGTGTCGCGATCATCAAGGTGGCGCAGCGCGCCGGCATGCCGCTCAAGACGATCCGCGAGGCCTTCAAGGCCCTGCCGCAGGGGCGCACGCCGACCGTGGCCGACTGGAAGCGCCTCTCCACGGCCTGGAAGGCGGAGCTTGATCGGCGCATCGAGCGGCTGACGCGATTGCGCGATCATCTCAACGGCTGCATCGGCTGCGGCTGCCTTTCGGTGAAGGACTGCCCGCTGCGCAATCCCTGGGACAGGCTGGCGGAGGAGGGGACGGGCGCGCGCCTGCTCGATCCGGACTGAGCCAGAGCTTCGGCCCGAAAAGCGGAGCGCGTTTTCGGGAGAAGCCGATGAACAACCCAAAAATCTAGTCCGCCTCGTGCAGCCTCTCCAGCGGGAAGCGCGCCACGTCGGCCATCAGCTCGGCAAAGCCCTTGGCCTGCAGCGCGGCGGTCGCCTTGCCTTTCTCGGCCGTGGCGAGGCTGGCATCGCCCGCCACGCCTGCGGGGTGCACGTCCTGAGCCATCCAGGCGAAGGCATGCGGGCCGGTCGGCCTCAGCCAGCGATAACCCTCATCCGCCATCGGCAGCATCAGCGGCTCGAAGCGTTCGGCCTTGCCCATACTGACGAGGTCCGGCCGGAAATGCAGCATCAGCGCGGTCTCGACATCGCCGCCATGAATGCCGTGGCGGATATCGAGATCGGCAAAAAGCCCGTCCGGCAGGCCGAAGGACATCCAGGCGCTCGTCACTGCGAGCATGCCGCGCTCCACGCGCAATTCACGCGCGGCGATCTTCATCGGGTCGACATTGCCGCCATGGGAGGTCAGCAGCACGAGCTTGCGAAAGCCCGCCCGCTTCACGCTCTCGCCGATCTCGATCCAGGAGCGGACAGTGCTCTCCCAGCCGATGGTCAGCGTGCCCGGCGAATGCAGGTGTTCGTTCGATTTGCCGATGGCCTGCGTCGGGAGCACCAGCACCTCGACCTCGGCGCCGACCAGCGGCATCGCCTCGGCGAGCATGCCGTTCATGATGGTGGTGTCGGTCGAGACCGGCAGATGCGGGCCGTGCTGCTCGATCGCTGCCAGTGGCAGGACCGCGACGGTGCTCTCGCGCGGCAGTGCGGCGAAATCGGAGCTCTTGAGATCGCCCCAGAAGCGTGCGGTCATGCTCGGCCTGTCGATCGCGGGTTGCGGATGTCGCGAAGCCGCCTGCCGCGAGGCGGTGTTGCGATTTCCTGCCATGCTATCGCATGGCATAAGGGCACAAGGCCAGAGATTGCCGGGTCCGCCGTGGGGGAGTTCCGAACATGACGATGATGAGATATCGCCTGGACCGGCGCGCCGCGCTCGGCCTCATCGGCGGCTCCGCCGCTTCCGTGCTGGTGCCGGTGCCGGGCGCGCGGGTGAACGCGCAGACGCTCGACAAGGTGAGCTTCCAGACCAATTGGCGCGCCCAGGCCGAGCATGGCGGCTTCTATCTCGCGCTCGCCAACGGCATCTACAAGAAATACGGCATTGACGCCGAGATCCGGCAGGGCGGCCCGCAGCAGAACCCGTCGCAGCTCCTGCTCGGCGGTCGCGTCGACATGACGATGTCGACCAGCTTCGAGGCGGTGCGCTTCGCGCAGGAGAACATCCCCTTCCTCGCCATCGCCTCGATCTTCCAGAAGGACCCGCAGGTCCTGATTTCGCATCCGAACCAGGGCAACGACTCGCTTGCGGCCCTGAAGGGCAAGCCGATCCTGATCGGCACCGAGGCACGCACCGCCTTCTGGCCCTTCCTGCGCGCGAAATTCGGCTACACCGACGACCAGATCCGCCCCTACACCTTCAGCATGGCGCCCTTCCTGGCCGACAAGCGGATTTCGCAGCAGGGCTTCTTGTCCTCCGAGCCCTTCGCCATCCAGAAGGCCGGGGTGAATCCGGTGGTGCATCTGCTCGCCGACAATGGCTTCGACGCCTACAACACGACGATCAACGTCTCGCGCAAGCTGATGGAGACGAAGAAGGATCTGGTCCAGCGCTTCGTCACCGCGACGCTGGAGGGCTGGGCGCAATACATGAAGGCCGGCCCCGAGAATGCCGCCGCCAACGCGCTGATCCTGAAGGACAATCCCGACATGGATCAGGAGAAGATCGACTACGCCGTCAAGGTCATGAACGAGAACGGTATCGTCCTGTCGGGCGATGCGCTGACACTCGGCGTCGGCGCCATGACCGATGCGCGCTGGGCCAGCTTCTACAAGACCATGGCCGATGTCGGCGTCTTCCCGGCCGGCGTCGATGTGAAGAAGGCCTATACGCTCGACTTCATCAACAAGGGCGTGGGCAAGCCCTGAGCGTCGCGGGTCGATCGGTCTTGGACGAGGCCACCATGCCCCTCGTCGCATTGCGCGGGGTCTCAAAGCGCTTCGGCAACGGGACGCTCGCCGTGCGCGACGTCGATCTCGATCTCGCCGCCGGGGAGTTCGTCAGCCTGCTCGGCCCCTCCGGCTGCGGGAAGTCGACCCTGCTGCGCATGATCGCGGGCCTGGGCGCGCCGAGCGCGGGCACGATCGCCTGGCCGGGCCGCGACGAAAAGGCGACCGGGCCGGGGCGCGATCTCGGCTTCGTCTTCCAGGATCCGACGCTGATGCCCTGGGCGAATGCGCTCGCCAACGTCATGCTGCCGCTGACCTTGCAGAGGTTGCCGCGGGCGGAAGCGGAGCAGCGTGCCGCCGCGATGCTCGCTCTCGTCGGGCTGAAGGGCTTCGAGACATCCTATCCGCGCGAACTCTCCGGCGGCATGAAGATGCGCGTCTCGATCGCCCGCGCCCTGGTGATGCGGCCACGCATCCTGCTGATGGACGAGCCCTTCGCCGCGCTCGACGAGATCACCCGCCATCGCCTCAACGACGATTTGCTCGCGCTCTGGGCGCAAGAGCGCTTCACGGCCGTCTTCGTCACCCATTCGGTCTTCGAGTCGGTCTATCTCTCGCAGCGCATCGTGGTGATGGCGGCCCGGCCCGGGCGCATCATCGCCGATCTGCCGGTCGCAGCCGCCTATCCGCGCGACGACCTCTTCCGCACCTCCGGCGAATATGCCCATCTCTGCCGCATCGCTTCCGGCAAACTCAAGGAAGCGATCGGCCCATGAGCGCGCCTGAGGATACCCTGGCGCGCGAGGCTGCCGCTGCCGAGGCTCTGCCGGTTCCGGCCGAGCCCCGCTTCCTCGGTTTGCCGGTCAGCATCTGGCCCCGCATCCTCGCGCCGCTGGTCATCGGCGTTCTGGTGCTGACGCTCTGGGAGCTGGCCGTCCGCTGGAACGACATCCCGCCCTATGTCCTGCCCGGACCGCTGCTTATCGGCCGGACCCTAGTCGAGGATTGGGCGACGCTCTCCGCCTCGCTCTGGGTGACGTTGCGCATCACCTTCCTGGCGCTCGCGGCAGCCATCCTCATCGGCGTGGCGCTGGCGGTGCTGTTCAGCCAGTCGAAATGGCTGGAAATGGCGCTCCTGCCCTATGCGATCGTCCTGCAGGTGACGCCGATCGTCGCCATCGCGCCGCTGATCATCATCTGGGCTGATGACATCGACCTGTCGCTGCTGATCTGCGCCTGGATCGTCGCCTTCTTCCCGATCCTGTCGAACACGATCCTGGGCTTGAGCGCGGCCGACCACAACCTCGTCAATCTGTTCGAGCTCTATGGCGCCAGCCGCTGGCAGACCTTGCGCTATCTCAAGCTGCCGGCGGCGCTGCCTTATTTCCTGGCGGGGCTGAAAGTGTCGGGCGGCCTCGCTTTGATCGGCGCGGTCGTCGCCGAATTCGTCGCCGGCACCGGCGGCAATGCCTCGGGGCTGGCCTATCGCATCCTCGAGGCCGGCTACCAGCTCAAGATCCCGCGGGTCTTCGCGGCGCTGGCGATGATCTCGCTGTCGGGAGTCGCGATCTTCCTGGCGACGAGCCTGATCTCGCATCTCCTGCTGCGCCGCTGGCACGAAACCGCGTTGCGGCGGGAGAATTGAGCGTTCCGGCTCAGACGAAATAGGCGAGCTTGCGCTCGGCCGGCAGCGCATCGATCTCGCGCAGCGCCGCTTCGGACGGAGCGGCGGCGGCCTGCATGCGCGCGGGCGCCTGAGGGGCCGTTTCGGCCTGGGTGAAGACGAGGTCGTCGTCCAGCAGATCGATCGTTCCGATCCGCTTTTCGGTGCTTGCCACGTCGTCGAGACTATGCGGCTGCGTTTGGTCGCTGCTTGCGGTGCCGAAACGGCCGTCCGCGACGCTGTCTTCGCTCGCCCGTGCCGGCCGGGGAGGCAGGCCAGCCAGTTCCGTCGCCGTCAGGTAGTGCGGGCTCGGATCGCGCGTGATCTCGCCGAAGGCGCGCAGGCTCGAATCGAGCATGGCGATGGTGTCCGCGATCTTGTCGATGCGCTGGACGACGCCATCGACGAGACTGACGGCCTGCGAGATATCCGCGGCATGTTGGTCGAGCCTGTCGCAGAGATGATCCTCGGCGCCGGCCTCGCGCAGCGTCCAGGCGACCTCCTGGATGTTCTCCGTCGCACCCAGAATGCGGCCGGCGGCTGTTTCGATCTGCATGGCGAGGCCGGAGGCGCGTTCCTGGGACCTGCCGCTGATCCGTTCGAGATCGATGCGCAGGTCGCTGATCAGGGCGGCGGCTTCGATCAGGCTGGCATCCCGGCTCGTCTCCTGCACGCCGAGGCCGACGACGCGCTCGATCCGGCCGATCGCGGTCAGGAGCTGAGCGGTGTCCGCCTGTCGGTTGCGCTTGGCGTATTCGGCCATGAACCAGCGGCCGCGCGAAGTCTCCATCACCGCCGCCTCGATGGCGTCGAAGTCGGTTTGGCTCAGCGGTGTCAGGGAGCGGGCATCGCTCATGACCGGTCTGCCTTCGCAAGGGACGGCCGAATCAGCGACGGCCGCAACGTGAACGGGGCAAGATTGCGCGACGATTTCTTAAGGAATTGCTGCTTCGGCGGGCAGGCGGGGTTCCATGCTATGGCGCTTCGGCAACGCTCCTCCGGCGTAATGCCGCACGGGGGCTGTCCGGCTTGCCAAGCGTCCCCGGCGCGGCAATACAAGGCAAAGGGGTGGATTCCGACGCTGAGCGACGCCGAAACGGCAGGAGTGCCGCTCGGCCGGGTGAGGGACATCACGGGCATATGCCGAGCGTTGACACCGCCGAGCCTCAGGCGATTTTCCGCGATGATGCCGGAACGCTCGCAGTCGCGCTGGCCGGGTCCTGGAGCGCGGACCGGGCGCCGCGGCTGGAGAAGCTGATCGGCGAGATCGCCGGACGCATGCCGCAAGCGGCGCATGCGCGCCTCGACCTGTCGGACGTGACCCGGCTCGACACGCTCGGCGCCTATGTCCTGAACCGCCTGAAATCGAGGCAGGAGCGGCAGGGCGCCTCCGTCGAGATCGTCAGCCGCAGGCCCGAGCACGGCATCCTGCTCGCCGAGGTCAAGGTCCATGACGAGGACGTGCCGCTGCATCCGGACCATTTCAGCGTGGTCAGCGTGCTCGCCAATGTCGGCGAGGCCATCATCCGTTTCGGCCGCGACATGGTCGGCGGCGCCATGTTCCTCGGCGAGGTGGTGGTCGGCTCGGTCGCCGTGCTGCTCGGGCCGCGCAAGTTCCGCGGCCCCTCGCTGGTCAATCAGGTCGAGCTGATCGCCTTCAACGGCGCGCCGATCATCATGCTGATCTCCTTCCTGGTCGGCTGCATCGTCGCGCAGCAGGGTATCTTTCAGCTCCAGCAGTTCGGCGCGACGGCCTTCGTCGTGAACCTGACCGGCATCCTCATCCTGCGCGAGCTTTCGGTTCTCCTGACCTCGATCATGATCGCCGGCCGCTCGGGCTCGGCCTTCACCGCCGAGATCGGCTCGATGAAGATGCGCGAGGAGATCGACGCGCTGCGCGTGATGGGGCTTGATCCGATCGAGGTGCTGGTGGTGCCGCGCATCCTGGCGCTGGTGATCTCGCTGCCGATCCTGACCTTCATCTCATCGATGGCGGGCCTGACCGGCGCGGGTCTCGTCGCCTGGCTCTATGGCGGCATCGGCGTCGACACCTTCCTGGCCCGGCTCCAATCGGTCATCACCTGGAAGCATTTCGCCGTCGGCCTGATCAAGGCGCCTTTCATGGCCTTCGTCATCGGGCTCATCGCCTCGATCGAAGGGCTGGCGGTCAAGGGCTCGGCAGAATCGCTGGGCCGACAGGTCACGGCCTCGGTGGTCAAGGCGATCTTCATGGTCATCGTCGTCGACGGGCTTTTCGCCATGTTCTTCGCCTCGATCGAGTTCTGACGATGGGCGAGCACGAGATCTCCCGCGCGGCGGCCGCTCGGCGCGGACATGAGGGCGAACCCGGCCGGCGGGGCGAGCCGGACGCCGTCATCCGGGTGCGCGACCTCAAGGTCGCCTTCGGTGACAAGGTCATCATGGATGGCCTCAACCTGGACGTGATGCGCGGCGAGATCCTCGGTTTCGTCGGCGGTTCCGGCCAGGGCAAATCGGTGCTGACCCGGACGATCCTCGGCCTGGTGCGCAAGCAACGCGGCACCATCGAGGTCTTCGGCGAGAACGTCGACAAGCTCAACGCGTCGCAGCGCCGCGTGCTGGAGCGTCGCTTCGGCGTGATGTTCCAGCAGGGCGCCCTGTTCTCGGCCCTGACCGTCAAGCAGAACATCCAGGTCCCGATGCGGGAATATCTCAAGCTCTCGCCGGACCTGCTCGACGAGCTGGCCATGGTGAAGCTCGATCTCGTCGGCCTCCCGGCCGATGCGGCGGACAAGGTGCCATCCGAGCTCTCGGGCGGCATGATCAAGCGCGCCGCGCTCGCTCGCGCACTCGCGCTCGATCCCGAGATCGTCTTCCTCGACGAGCCGACCTCCGGCCTCGACCCGATCGGCGCGGCCGAGTTCGACGATCTCATCATGACGCTGAAGCAGACGCTCGGCCTCACCGTCTTCATGGTGACCCACGATCTCGACAGTCTATATGATGCCTGCGACCGAATCGCTGCGCTGGCGGACAAGAAGGTGATTGCGGTCGGAACGCTGGAGACGATGCTGGAATCCGACCATCCCTGGCTGAAGGCCTATTTCGGCGGTGAGCGCGCCACGGCCCGGCAACAATCCGGGAAACGAGAGCGGAACGGCTAGTCCATGGAATCGCGCGCGAACTACGCTCTCGTCGGCCTTTTTACCCTCGCGGTGCTCGCTGCGGCCTTCGGCTTCGTCTACTGGTTCAACAGCGGCGGCGCCGGGCGCAAGGACAACATCCGCGTGATCTTCACCGGATCGGTCACGGGCCTCGGGCGCGGCTCGAGCGTGCTGTTCAACGGTTTGCGCGTCGGCGAGGTGACGAGCATCGAGCTTCAGCCCGATGATCCGCGCCGGATCTACGCCGTCATCCAGGTTGCCGCGACCACGCCCATCCGGGAAGACACGCGCGCGCGCATCGAAGCTCAGGGGCTTGCGGGCGTCGTCGCGCTCCAGCTCATCGGCGGCGCGCCCGACGCGCCGGTCCTGAAGGCCAAGCCCGGCGAGCCGATGGCGACGATCATCGCCGAACGTTCGGAACTGCAGGACATCATCGAGACCGTTCGCAACGTCGCCCAGCGCGCGGACGGTGTCCTGACCTCGCTGGACGGCCTGATCAAGCAGAACCGCGAGCCGATCAACAACACGGTCCGCAATGTCGAGAAATTCTCGGAGGCGCTCGGCAAGAACTCCGACGGGCTCGACAAGCTGATGGCCGGCTTCGGCAACATCGCCGACACCATCCAGCCGCTGTCGCAGAAGCTGCAGTCGCTCAGCGAGGAGTTGACCGGCGTCGTTCAATCCGTGGACCGGAAGAAGGTCGCGAGCATCGTCGACAATGTCGACAAGTTCACCGGCGCGCTCGGCGGCTCCAGCGAGGATGTCGGCAAGGCGGTGAAGGATGTCGCCTCGATCACCGCGAAGCTCAATCGCGCGGCCGATCAGGTCGAGGGCGTGCTGAAGGGGGCACAGGCCTTCCTGAACACGGCTTCGGGCCCCGATGGCCGCAGCGCGCTGAACGAGGTCGCCGACGCCGCGAAGTCGATCCGCGTGCTGGCCGACAATCTCGACGCGCGCACGGCGGAGATCACGGTCGGAATCAACCGCTTCACCGGTTCGGGGTTGCGCAATGTCGATTCCACTGTCTCGGAGGCCAAACGCGTGCTGACGGAACTCAATCGCACGCTCCGGAATTTCGAACGTAACCCGCAGCAACTCATCTTCGGCGGCAAGCCGCCGCTCCCGCAATACAACGGATCGCGCTAGCCGATGACGATCGAGGCTCCCCAGACCGCCATGGCCCGCCGCTGCCTGAGCGTGCTGGCGCTCTCCGTCGGGCTCGCCCTGGCAGGGTGCGGCGGCGGCCAGACGCCGACGACCTTCGACCTGACGGCCCCGAGCGGCTTCGGGCGCGTCGGCGGCTCGCATGCCACGATGGTGGTCGCGCGGCCGACCGCCGTGCAGGCGCTGGATTCGGACCGGGTCATCGTCAAGGATTCGGGCGGCGCGCTCTCCTTCCTCGGCGGGGCGCAATGGGCCGATCAGGTGCCGGCGCTGGTGCAGACCCGGCTGATCCAGACCTTCGAGAACGCCAGCCGCATCGGCTCGGTCTCCGCGCCGGGGCAGGGCATCACGCCGACCGTCCAGCTCGTGACCGATATCCGCAGCTTCAACATCGACGCGGCGTCGGGTTCGGCCGTCGTCGAGATCACCGCCAAGATCGTCGGCGACACGAGCGGCCGAATCCAGCGCGCGAAGCTGTTCTCGGCGCGTGTTCCGGCCGCGGCGGTGGATGGGCCGGGCGCGGCGCAAGCCCTCGACCGCGCCCTGTCGCAGGTGCTGGTCGACATCGTCCGCTGGGCGCGCTGATATCTGCGCTCACGATACCGGCGGTGGGCACTGCTCCCGCATCACCCGCCCGCCCGGGCCGAGTGGCGCGTCGATCTCCAGCCTCGGAGGCTGGCGCTTCTCATAGCCGCGGTACAGCGCCGTCAGCATAAGATCGGCGACGGCCGAAAAATCGGCGGCTGTCGCGGTGCTGACGAAGGCCTGGAAATTACCTTTCGTGGCGTCGCCCGAGAAGCCGAGCCGCTCCAGGGCGGAAAGGCCCTGCGGCGAGACGATCCTGATCCGGTTCTCCTCGGGTTTGGTCAGGAAGAAGCCCGACGCCACTTCGCACAGCATGCGCGCGTCGTCTTCGATGAACAGGCATTGCACATAATGCTCCGGCTGGCTCGTGTCCGCCAGGATGATGTAGCGGGCTTTCCGGTTCGGGTTGGCATGGATCTGGCCGAGCCGGCCGACGATCTCGCAGTGATAGGTGGAGAGGAAGGCGGCGAGATGATCGCTCTCCCGACCATCGACGGCCGAGGCGAAAAAGGCAGAGGCCAAGGCGAGTGCCGTTTTGAGCGAGCGACGATGCCGCACGGCCGTCCCCTCCTGAACAAATCGCGGCGACTATGGCGCAGGCCGCGGCCGCTGTCCCCCTAGATCGACGTGAATGAAAAAGGCCGCCCGGAAAGGGCGGCCTTCATCGTCTCCGCGAGGAGCGCCGTTCCTTACTCGAAGCGCCCGCTGGCATGGGCCAGCATGGTGTAGACCTTGCCCGTCTCCGAGGTGAGGTAGGTCTTCGCCACCATCGAGTCCCGGTCGTCCTTGGACGCTTCGCCGAGCAGCCGCTCGAACTCGTCGATGTAGCGATCGACCGTCTCGCGGAACTCCATGTCGCGCCGATACTTGCGGCGGATCTCGTCGAAGGTCTGCTGGCCCTGCAGGGTGTAGAGCCGGCGGGTGAAGACGTTGCGCTCGCCGCGCTTGTAGCGGTCCCACAGCTCGACGGCCGCGTCATGGTCGATCATCCGCGCGATGTCGACGGAGAGCGAATCGAGCTTCTCGATCGAATGCGTCGTCGGCTTGCTCACCTCCGGCGCCTTGTCGTCGCGGGAGGCGCGGACCAGCAGGTCCGAGAGCCAGCCGGCCTTGGCCGGCTGCTGCGGTTCGGGCGCGCGGCGCGGCGCCTCCTGAACCGGCGCGGGGCGCGGCGCAGGCTTGGCCTCGACGCGGCTCTCGGCCCGGGCAGGCGGCGCGCTGGGCGTCGGTTCCGGCGCGGCGTCGAGCGACGGGCGCAGCGCAGGGCCTTCAGCCGCTGGAGGCTTGGGCTGCGCCGGAGCCGTATAGACCGGGGCCGGCTGGGCCGCGGCCGGAGCGGAAACCACAGGTGCGGCGGCTCGGCGCGGCGGGGCCTGCTCGATCGGCAGCGAGACGTCGCCGCGCCGGCCGGAACGGGTCACGATCTCGGTGAGATCGTTCAGCGCCTTGATCTGCTCGGCAACGACCCGGCGCATCGCCGAGGCCGATTCCTGCGTCTCCTGCGGCAGCTCGAGGACGCCGCGCTTCAGCTCGGCGCGGGTGGCTTCCAGCTCGCGCTGGATGTCGACCGTGACGCCGCGCATGTCCTGCGCCGCCTTCTGGAAGCGGTCGGTTACCTTCGAGAGCTCGCCGTCGATCTCGGTCGTGACCTGGGCATAGGCCGCGCGCAGCGCCTCGGCCGTCCGCTCGCGTTCCTTGCCGGTCGCGGAACGGATCGTCTCGAACTGCTGGGCGATGGCGCTGGTCGTCGCCTCGGCCGAGTCGGAGAGCACGGCGCCGATCTGGCGCGCGCGCGCCTCGGCGGTGCCGAGCGACTCGTCGATCAGCGAGGCGAAGGAGCGGGTGATCGCCTCGACATCCTCGGTGCGCCCGCTGATCAGAGCGTGCAGCTCCTCCAGCGAATCGCGCCGCTCGGCGAGCGCCTTGCCGACGCGGGCCTCGACCTGCTCGAGCCGGCCGACCACGGCGTTGAGCGCCGCGCTGCTGGCCTGGGTGACCTCGCCGAGCGAGGCGCCCTTGTCGTCGAGCTTGGCGACGAGGGCGGTCGTCTCACGCAGCGTGCCTTCGGAGTAGTCCTTGAGGTCGGCGATCTGCGCGGTGACCTGCTGCGAGGCGCGGTTGGCCTCTTCCATCACCGTGCTGATCACGGTCTGCAACTCGCCGACGCGGGTCGACAGGCTGTTCTCGACGGCGGCCAGATTCTTGTTCGCGCCGTTGACGATCTGCTGCATCAGCTTGTTGGCCTCGCCGAGGCGGCCCAGCATGCCGCCCAGCTCGTCGCGCAACTGCTCATTGGTGCCGACCAGCGCGTCGATCGACTGGCGCGAGCCGGATTCGAGCGTCTCGCGCAGCGCATTGGACGATGCCTCGATCGCATTGGAGATGGCCGCGCCACGGTCGCGCAGACCCGCGACGAAGGCATTGCCGCGGTGCTCCAGCGCCCGCACCACCGTCTCGCCGGCGGCGGTGAAGGCGGCGGCCAGAGCCTGGCCACGCTCGTCGAGCGCTTCGACCATGCCGCTGCCCTTGGCATCGAAGAGGGCGCGCAGCGCCGCGGTCCGCTCGTCGAGCGCGCCGGAGATGGCCTCGCCCTGGCGGCCGAGCGCCTCGACGACATCGCCGCCCTTGCCCTCGAAGAGGACACGCAGCTGCTCGCTGCGCTGGTCGAGTGCGTTCGAGATGGCGTCGCCCCGGCGTCCGAGCGCGGCGACGATGCCGAGCCCGCGATCGTCGAACAGCGTCCGGAGCTGCTCGGCACGTTCGTTGAGCGCGGCGGCGATCGCCTCGCTCTGCTCCGTCAGCGTGGAAACCACACCGTTGCCGTTATGCTCGAACAGGGCGCGCAGTTCCTGCGCACGCTCGCTGAGCAAGGCGGCGATGAACTCCGAACGGCCCTGCAGGGTCGACGCGATCTCCTCGCCGCGCGTGTCGAGCGTCTGCGACACGGTGTCGAGCCGGCCCACCACGCGCTCCTCGAAGCGCGCCACGCTCTGGTCGAGCGTATCGGCGATCTGCAGCGCGCGGCCGCCGAGCGTGGCGTTGATCGTGTCGGCCTTGTCGCTGAGGGTGCGGGTGAGCGACTCGCTCTTGGAGGTGACGACCTCGCCGATCTCGTCCGCCTTGGCGGCCAGGGCGCGGGTGACCTCGCGTCCGCCTTCCGCCAGCACGCGGGCGATGTCGACCGTGCGCTCGACCAGCGCCTCGTTGAGGGCGGTGGCGCGCGAGCCGAGGCTGCCGTCGATGCGGGCGATCAGGCTGTCGAGCGCGCCGGCGATCTCGGCGCTCTTGGCGCCGGAACGCTCCTCGAACAGCTTGATCTGGCCCTCCATGGAATCCGCCGCCTCGCGGGTGCGCTCGGCGAGGAGGCTGGCCGCCTCCAGGGCGCGGGTGCCGACCTTGTCGGCCAGCGAGACGCCGTCCTGCGAGATCAGCTTCTCGACCTGCGCGATGCCGGTGTTGAGCGCCTCGGTGAGCTCGCGCGCATCGCCCGAGATCTTGGCCGTGAGCGAGCCGCCCTGATGGACGATGAGATCCTCGAAGGCGTTGAGGCGCGCGGCGAGGTTCTCCTCGACCTCGCGGCCCTGGCTGTCGAAGAGATGCGAGAGCGAGGCGAGGCGCATGCCGATCGCCGTCTCCATCTCGTGCCCGCGCTCGTCGAAGAGGCGGTTGAGCGCGTCATGGCGGCTGGCCAGCGCGTCGGCCAGCGCCTGGGCGCGGCCTTCGACGGAGCGCAGCATCGAGTCGGCGCTGGCCGCGAGGGCCTCGCCGACGCGTCCGTTCTGGTCGGTCAGCGCCAGGACGAGCTCGTTGCCGCGCTCGTCGAAGAGCTTGGTCAGCGCGTCGTGGCGGGTCGCCAGCGCCTCGGTCAGCGCCTGCGCGCGGTCCTCGACCGAGCGCAGCATCGACTGGGCGTTGGCGGAGAGCGCCTCGTTGACGCGCCCGCCCTGCTGGGTGAGGGCGAGCACGATCTCGCGGCCGGTGCCGGCGAGCATGGTGCGCGCATCCTCGGCGTGGACGGTGAAGGTGTCGCGCAGGCCCTGCGTCGCCTCGACGACACGGTCGGCGACATGGCGGCCATCGACATTGATCGTCTCGGTGAGGGTGCGGGTCGCTTCCGTCATGCGGCGCGCCAGTTCCTCGCTCTGCTCGCCGAGCAGCGTGTGGACCTCGCGGCCGGTGTCGACGAGACCGCGAACCGTCGCCTCGCGGTGCTCGCCGAGCAGCTGGCCGACCTTCTCGCTGGTTTCGCTGACGCTGGCGAGGAAGCCGGTCTGCTGCTGCTCCAGCGCCACGCGCGCGCCTTCGACCGCGTCGGTGATGCGGCCGGCCAGCGCCAGCCCGCGCTCGTCCAGCTTCTGGTCGATGCTTTCGCCGGTTTCGGCGAGGCGGCTGATGAGGGCGCCGCTGCGCTCGGAGAGGATGCCGTGGACCGAGCGGCCGACATCCGCGATGCGGCTGGCGACGAGCTGGCTCTCGTTGCCGAGCAGATCCTTGATCTCGAGCCCGGCCTGCGAAACCTTCACGGTCATCGCGCCCGTCTGCTCCTCGAGCAGGGCGCTGACGCGCTCGCCGGTCTCCGACAGGCCGGAGATCATGCGCTCGCTTTCCTGGCCGACGATGCGGCTGACATCATGGCCCGCCTGGGCCAGGCGGCTGACCAGGATCTCGCTCTCGTCGCGCAGGCGGGTTTCGACGGCATTGACCGCGCCGGACACGCTGGAGACCAGCGACTCGCTGCGCTCCTCGAGCAACCGCGCCACATCGGCGCCGGCACCCGAGACACGGGCGACGACGCTGTCGCTCTGCTCGCCGACGAGCTGGGCGAGATCGCGCCCCGCGCCGGAGACGCGCCCGACCAGTGCACTGGCCTGCTCGTCGAGCAGGCTATGGACGGCCTCGCCGGTCTCGTTGAGGCGCGTGACCAGTTTCCCGCCCTGCTCGTTGAAGAGGCCGTTTACCCGGTCGGCAACCTCGGTGATGCGGTGGGTCAGCGTGTCGCCATGCTTGTCGACGGTGGAGCCCAGCGTCTCGCTGGCGTCGCTGACGCGCAGGATGATCGCTTCGCCACGCTCGCGCAGCACGTCGTCGACCGATCGGACGGTTTCGTTGAGACGGCTGACCAGCGCGTCGCCATGCGTGCCGATGAGGCTGTGGACGCTCTCGCCGACCTCGTTGAGGCGCGAGGTGATGGCTTCGTTCTGCCGGCTGAGCAGGCTGTTGACGCCGCGCCCGACCTCGGTGAGGCGCACCGTGACGCTCTCACCCTCGGCGGAAAGCACGCTGCGCAGCGCCTCGCCGGATTCCGCCAGCCGCTGCTGCAGGGCCTCGCTCTGGCTCTCGATCAGCGAGACCATGCTGCGGCTGCTGACCTCGAAGCGCTCGGCCGCCTCGACGCCGCGGGCGGAGATGTCCTTGGCGAGGGTCTCGCCGGTGGTCTTCAGCGTCTCGTTGACGGTCTCGACGCGGGCGGTCAGCGTTTCCGCGACCTGCATGCCGGTCTCGCTGATCGCGCGGGTGACGTTCTGCGCCTCGTTCGTGAGGCCCTGGGTGAGGGCGACGCCGGTCTTTTCCAGCGAGCCCGCGATTTCCTTGGCGCGACCGTCGAGCATGGTCGAGAGGTTGTCGCTGGCGCCGGCGAGGCGCTCGGAGACTTCGCCCGAGGTGACCTGCAACCGCTCGACGAGATCGTGGCTGCGGCCGCTGATCTCCTCGATCATCCGTTCGCCGGCGCGGCCGAGCGCCTGGGTGATCTGGTCGCCCTTCGTGCCGAGCGAGCCGGTGACACGGTCGCCGGCCTGCGCGATCGCCTCGGCGATGGTGCGGCTGGCGCCGTCGAGATCCCTGGCGATGCCCTCATGCGCGCCGCTGATGGCGAGCTTGACGCGCTCGGCATTGCCGACCACGGCCTCGCGCTGCGTCACCAGCTCGTCGATGAGCGAGCGCAGGCGGATCTCGTTGTCGGCATAGGCGCGTTCCAGCGTCGAGATTTCGCCGCGGACGATGGTTTCGAGCTCACCGGCGCGTGCGACCGCACGCTCGATGCCGTCGCCCATGGCGGCGACCTCGCGGCGGATGGTCTGGCTCAGCGACAGGACGGAATCGGCGCCGGCCACCTCCGGCTCGGCCAGGCGCAGCGCGACTTCCGTCATCGCGCGCGAAATTAGGCGCATTTCTTGCGTGCGGCGGTAGAGCGCCGCGAGGACGAAGAAGAACACCACCGGCGCGCCGATCGAGAGCGCGAGCAGGGTCCATTCGCCGATGCCGAAGGCGGCGACCGGCTCCGGCAGGCCATTGCTGAAGGAGCCGTAGCGGCCGAGCAGGACGAAGGCGGCGCCGCCCAACCAGGCGAGCGAGGCCAGGCCGGCGAACCAGTAGGGCCTGCGCGAGGGGCGGACGGAGAAGGCCTGGACGAGCGAGCTGGAATCGCGCCGGTCGTCATTGGCGACGCGGCTCGTATCCGGGGCGATGGCGGCGCGCGGCGGCGGGGCCGCTTGCTGAGGCTGCGCCGTTGCCGCCGGAGGCGCGGTGACCGGGATGGCGGCCGGCTCGACGCGCGGCATGTCCAGCTTCAGATCGCTTTCGCTGGTGGTGGGCAGGCGCGGCTCGGCCTCGACCGGAGTTTCCGTCTCACCCTGCGGCTGTTCGAGGCGCAGGGCCTCCTCGATCGCCGACATCGCAGCTTCAGTGGGATCCTGGAGCTTCTTGGGTCGATTCATGGTTGCCGCCTCGCCACGCTACTGAAGATGGTCGCGAACTCATGCTCCGCCATCCGGACCGCCTCTGGCCGGATGAATGGAGACACTGCGCCCATCATTTACCAATTGGAAGGGTAGTGGAGGCCCGGAGCCTTGGAAACCCATTTGAGTGCCTGATTCACAAACGTCGTTAACGCCTCGTTCACCATCAAGGCGCTTCTTGAAAGGGGTCGATTTGCCCGTGCGGCCGGTCGATGTCACTGCGTTCACGAGTTTTACCATGTCCCAGAAGGCAATCGATACCGAGCATCTGTCCCGCCAGACCGGCGGCGACCGTGAACTCGAGCGCGAGCTGCTCACGCTCTTTGCCCAGCAATGCGCCACGCATCTGCGCACCATCCACGGCAGCGCCGATCCAAAGGCGCGCCTGGACGCGGCCCACAGCCTGAAGGGCGCTGCCCTCGCGGTGGGCGCCTGGCAGGTCGCCGAGGCGGCCGACCGGATCGAGCAGGGTCTCGGTCAGGGCGACAAGCACCCCACGGAAGCCGCGATGGATGCGCTGACTCTGGCCGCCGCCGAGGCGCGCGCCGTGATCTGCCGCTGCGACTGCGCGGCCTGAGCAGGCCGCCGCCGCATCGCCGCCGTTTCGCGCGAGCTGGAAATCCTCTAAGCGAGCAAGCGTCATGCCCGCGCGAGGCCGAGCGCGGGCGCGCCGGAGACAGGACATGCCGAACATCACCTATATCGATGCCCATGGGGAGAGCCGCACCGTCGAGGGCGAGGTCGGCGCGACCGTGATGGAAACGGCGATCCGCAACGAGGTCCCCGGCATCGAGGCCGAATGCGGCGGCGCCTGCGCCTGCGCGACCTGCCATGTCTATGTCGACGAGGCCTGGATGCCGAAGGTCGGCCAGCCCGAGCCGATGGAGGAGGACATGCTGGACTTCGCCTTCGACGTCCGGCCGAACTCGCGCCTCTCCTGCCAGATCCGCATCCGCCCCGAACTCGACGGCCTCGTGGTCCGCACGCCCGAGCGGCAGGGCTAGCGAAACGGGCGCGGCGTCGCCGCGCCTCGTGCCGCGCCCCATGCGCGATTTGCGTTGGATCAATGCGCCGGCGCTGGCAAACTCCAGAATGGTATCGCAACCAGCCTTGAGGAGTTCGCGATGTACAAGTCGATCATGGTCCCCGTCGATCTGGCCGAGGCGGAACTCGCCAGGCCGGCGATCGACGCAGCGGTCTCCTTCGCCAAGGCCTCCGGCGGTTCGGTGCGGCTGGTCTATGTCCGCTCGCTGATCCCGGTCACCTACATGGAGTTCGTGCCGAGCGATTTCGACACCGAGCAGCAGCAGGATGCCGAGGCCAAGCTCGCGGAGATCGCCGCGAAGGTCGATCTTCCGGCGGAGCAGGTTTCGGCCAAGGTGCTGATCGGCTCCGTGCATGGCGAGGTGCTGGCCGAGGCCGATGCCGGCGGCATCGACCTCATCGTCATCGGCTCGCATGAGCCGGGCATGCTGGCCTATGTGATCGGCTCGAATGCCTCGGCGATCGTGCGCCGCGCCAAGTGCTCGGTGCTGGTGGTGCGCCAGGCCTGAGCCGCATTCCGGCCGCAGCGTTGCGGCGGTCGAACCTCAGGACTTCGGCTCGCGCCCCGGCACGAGATCGTCCGGCACCTCGCCGGTCGCGAGTTCGCGCGGCCGGTTGAGCGAGATCAGCGGCCAGACCTGCCAACAGGACGCCGCCAGCAGCAGCAGCGCGAGCAGCGCCGCGCTGGTCTGGCCTTGCCGGAAGGCATGCAGCGCGAAATACGCGATCATCGCCAGCGAGAGCGCGCCGACGGCAGCGACCCCGAGCCAGATCGGTCCCGGCCGGCCACCGACGAAGCGGGCTTTTGGATTGGCGCGCGTGATCGCGGCCGCCAGCGCCGAGACGAAACGGTGATAACGGGCGTCGTCGCGATCGAGATCGGTCAGCGAACGCCAGGAGAGGTTGCCGAAGGTGACGGTCCTGCCGTCGCTGAGCCGCAGCTGGGTCTTGTAGCCTTTGGAGGAGATGTTGCCAGGGGCGAACACGTAGCGCACCTGCTCGACGGCGCTCAGCCGCAGCCGGTCGACCGCCCTGGTCCTGTCGATCTCCAGAAAGTCGCCGTCGAGCTTGTAGGCGATCTCGAAGCCGACCGGCTTCGGGCGCTGGCGCCAGCTCGGGGCGGTGTCGTCGTCAGGGTGCTCGGTCATGGGCGGCAGATAGAGCAACTATGCCCGTCAAGGGAAGCCGGCCAATCGTCTCGGCTCAGCGCGCCAGCACCTTCATCGCGCCGTCGAGGCCATCGAGCGTCAACGGGAACATGCGCCCGCCCATCAGGCCGCCGATCTGCCGGATCGACTGGGTGTAGTTCCACAGATGCTGCTGGACCGGGTTGAGCCAGACCGATTTCGGGAACTTCGTCGTCAATCGCTCGATCCAGACCTGCCCCGCCTCCTCGTTCCAATGCTCGACGGAACCACCGGGCATCGCGATCTCGTAAGGGCTCATCGAGGCGTCGCCGACGAAGACGAGACGGTAGTCGCCGGGATAGGTCCGCAGCACCTCCCAGGTCGGGATCTGCTGCTCGTGGCGGCGGCGGTTCTCCTTCCAGACCCGCTCATAGGGGCAGTTGTGGAAGTAGAAATGCTCGAAATGCTTGAACTCGGCCCGCGCCGCCGAGAACAGCTCCTCGGCCAGCTCGACATGCCAGTCCATCGAGCCGCCGACATCCAGAAAGAGCAGCACCTTCACGGTGTTGTGCCGCTCTGGCCTGAGCTTGACGTCGAGATAGCCGTGCCTGGCCGTCTCCGTGATCGTGTTGTCGAGGTCGAGCTCTTCGGCTGCACCCGTGCGGGCAAAGCGGCGCAGGCGCCTCAGCGCGATGCGCAGGTTGCGCACGCCGAGCTCGCGCGTGTCGTCGAAATCCTTGAAGTCGCGCTTGTCCCAGACTTTCACCGCCCGGAAATTGCGGTTCTTGTCCTGGCCGATACGCACCCCTTCGGGGTTGTAGCCATAGGCGCCGTAAGGCGAGGTGCCGCCGGTGCCGATCCATTTGTTGCCGCCCTGATGGCGGCCCTTCTGCTCTTCCAGGCGCTGCTTCAGCGTCTCCCAGAGCTTGTCCCAGCCGAGAGCCTCGATCTGGGCCTTCTCTTCGTCGGTGAGGAACTTCTCGGCGAGCTTGCGGAGCCATTCCTCCGGGATGCCGGCTTGCTCGATCGCCTGCTGGAGCGTCTCCATGCCCTGGAAGACCTGGGCGAAGACCTGATCGAACCTGTCGAGATGGCGCTCGTCCTTCACCAGCGTGGCGCGGGCGAGATAGTAGAACTCGTCGACGCTGTGCTCGGCGAGATCGGCCTCCACCCCTTCGAGCAGCGTCAGATATTCGCGCAAGGTCACCGGGACCTTGGCGGCGCGCAGATCGGTGAAGAGGCGAAGGAACATGCCGCTACTGTGCGGGCATGGAGCACGAGGTCAAGCGGTGTCCGCGCTTGCACGGACACCGCTCGATCCCGATGGATGGCTTTACGCCACCGCGTCGGCGAGGTCCTTGGTGACCTTGAACTTCACGACGGTCTTGGCCGGAACCTTGATGGTGGCGCCGGTCGAGGGGTTGCGGGCCTCGCGGGCTTCGCGCTTGGCCGCGGAGAGCTTGCCGATGCCGCCGAGCGTGACGTCGTCGCCGCCCTTCAGGGTCTTGGCGACGGTCGTGCCGAGGGAGGCCAGAATGGCGGAGACATCGGCCTTCGTCTTCCCGGTCTCTTCGGCGATCGCGGCGATCAGTTCGTTCTTGGTCATGAAATCCTCCTTGAGAAGGGTGTTATAGGCGTCGCGTGCTGGATCTGGGTCGTTCATGCCCGTTTCCGACACGAGCGACCGCGGAGATATTCGCGGCGCGCAACTCACGCAGTTGCCACGGTTATCGCGGAAAGACGATGCCCGCGGCCGTAGATACGCACAGGAAACGGCTTCGTTCCGCCGAAAGAAGCTGGATTTTTGGGCTTTTCGCGGGTGCGGGAACCGAGAAGAGGGGGGCGAGCCCGCAGAATCGTGCCCCCGATTCGGTTGCAGATGGCGGCGCGCAACGCTGCGCCCGCCGCCATCGATGCCGCTCAGAGCAGGATGCGAAAAAGCGGGAACCGGTTTTTCGCGAGAATCCTGCTCCGGCTCTAGGCCTGCACGCCGTCGACGTACCAGTCCATCTTGGAGAGGATCTCGTCGGAGGCCGTCTCGCCGGCCTTGACGCGGATTTCGCCCTTCTGGTCCTTGAGCTCGCCGGTGAAGGGGTGGAGCTTGCCGGAGACGATGCCTGCCTGGACCGCGTCGGCAGCTGCGCGGGCAGCCGGCGTGATCGCGTCGTTATAGGGGGCGAGCTTGACGAAGCCGTCCTTGATGCCGCCCCAGACCGCTCCGGTCTTCCAGGTGCCGTCCATCACGTCCTTGACGCGCTTGATGTAGTAGCCCGACCAGTCGTCGACGATGGCCGAGAGATGCGCCTTGGGCGCGAAGGCCTTCATGTCCGAGGCCTGGCCGAAGGCGTAGACGCCGCGCTGCTCGGCCGCCTGGAGCGGCGCCGCCGAGTCGGTGTGCTGGGTGATCATGTCGGCGCCCTGGTCGATCAGCGCCTTGGCGGCGTCGGCTTCCTTGGCCGGGTCGTACCAGGTCGAGCACCAGACGACCTTGGTCTTGAAGTTCGGGTTCACCTTGCGCGCCGCCAGATGGAAGGCGTTGATGCCCATCACCACCTCGGGGATCGGGAAGGAGGCGACATAGCCCGCCTGGCCGGTCTTCGACATGTGGCCGGCGATGGTGCCGATCACGGCGCGGCCCTCATAGAAGCGCGCATCATAGGTCGCGACGTTTTCGGCGCGCATGTAGCCGGTGGCGTGCTCGAAATGGATCTTCGGGAACTGCTTGGCGACCTGGATCGTCGGGTTCATGAAGCCGAAGGAGGTCGAGAAGATCAGCTGGTTGCCGGCCTGGGCGAGCTGGCGGATGGCGCGGGCGGCATCCGGGCCTTCGGCGACGTTCTCGAGGAAGCTCGTCTTGATCTTCGAGCCATATTCCTTCTCGATCGCGAGCCGGCCCTGATCATGCGTCCAGGTATAGCCATGGTCGCCGATGGGGCCGACATAAACGAAGCCCACGCCGAGCGGGGCCTGCGCCGAGGCACCGCGGCCCAGCAGTGGTAGCGTCGAGGCCGCGGCGGCGCCGAAGGTCAGCCGGCGGCGGGTGATGATGCTGGTCATGGTCCTATGAACTCCCCGTTGTCGGTTGCGGCGTCAGGACGCCGTGAAAGGTTTGCCGAGGCAGGCCGGTGCGTCGAGCCGGCCGGTCTTTCGTCCTAGCGACATCATGGTCAGAACTGCAATGGTCGCAAGGTAGGGGGCCATCGCCAGCACCTCCGGCGCGAGCCAGCTCACGCCGGCGGCCTTGGCCTGCAGCTCCAGCGTCATCACCGCGCCGAAGAGATAGGCGCCGAGCAGCAGCCGGCCCGGCTTCCAGGCCGAAAAGACGACGAGCGCCAGCGCGATCCAGCCACGCCCCGCGGTCAATCGTTCGGCCCACATCGGCGTCAGCGCCAGCGAGAAATAGGCCCCGCCCAGCCCCGCCAAGGCGCCTCCGAAGGCGACCGCCGCATAGCGGATGGCGACGACCGGGTAGCCGATGGCATGTGCGGAAGCGTCGTTCTCGCCGACCGCGCGCAGGATCAGCCCCGCCCGCGTCCGGCGCAGGAAGTAGCTCACGCCGGCCACCAGCGCGAGCGAGAGATAGACGACGACGTCCTGCCCGAAGACGATGCGCAGGATGGGATGTTCGGACAGCGCCGCCGGGAAGATCGGCCCGAGCCGCTGCACGGTGCGCCCGACGAAGCCGGCGCCGATCAGCGAGGAGGCGCCGATGCCGAAAATCGTCAGCGCAAGCCCGGTCGCGACCTGATTGGCGGTGAGCGACAGCGCCAGCACCGCGAAGACCATCGCTGCGGCGACACCGGCAAGGATGGCGGCCAGCAGCCCCAGCGCCATGCTGCCGCTCGAGAACGCGACGGCGAAGCCGGCGACCGCGCCGCACAGCATCATGCCCTCGACGCCGAGATTGAGCACGCCGGATTTCTCTGCGACGAGTTCGCCCAACGAGGCCAGCAGCAAGGGCGTCGAGGCCGCGATCAGCGTCATGATGATCGAGACGAGCATGGCCGTGGTCATGCCGCCCTCCGCTTCCAGCCGATCTGCCAGCGCACCAGCACGTCGGTCGCCAGCAGCATGAACAGCAACATGGCCTGGAACAGCCCGGTCGCCGCCTGCGGCAGCCTGACCGTCGATTGCGCGATCTCGCCGCCGACATAGGTTCCCGCCAGCACGATGCCGCCGAAGACGATGCCGAGCGGGTGCAATCGCCCGAGGAAGGCGACGATGATCGCGGTGAAGCCGTATCCCACCGGGAATTGCGGCGTGAGCTGGCCGAACGGTCCGGCCGCCTCGAAGAGCCCGGCCAGTCCCGCGAGGCCGCCGCTGAGCAGCATCGTCGCCCAGGTCGTGCGCGCCGCGCTGAAGCCGCCGTGGCGGGCTGCGGCCGGCGCGAGGCCCACGACCTTTACCGCATAGCCCGCCGTGGTCTTCTCCATCAGTAGCCAGGCGACGACAGCCAGCAGCAATGCGACGGGAATGCCGAGATGGACCAGCGAGCCCTCGATCACCGTCGGCAAGGTCTGGTCGGCGGTGAACATACGCGTCTGCGGAAAATTGAAGCCGCCCGGGTCCTTCCACGGTCCGCGCACCAGGAAATAGAGGAACTGCACCGCGACATAGGTCAACATCAGGCTGGTCAGGATTTCGCTGACCTGCAGCTTCACCCTGAGGAGCGCGGGGATTGCGGCCCAGGCCATGCCGCCGAGGATGCCGGCGAGCACCATGGCGGGCAGGATCCACCATCCGGTCATGTCATAGGTCAGCAGCGCGACCCCGGTGCCGGCGATGGCTCCCATGACATACTGCCCCTCGGCGCCGATATTCCAGACATTGGCGCGGAAGCCGATGGCGAGCCCGAGCGCGATCATCACCAGTGGTGCGCCCTTGACGCCGATATCGGCCCAGCGCTGCGGTTCCAGGAATGGGGTCAGGAAGATGCTCTCGACCGCATGGAAGCCGTCATAGCCGATGGCGGTGAAGACGATCATGCCGGTGAGCATCGTCAGCCCGATCGCGATCAGGGGGCTCAAGACCAGCATCGGCAGGCTCGGCTCGCGGCGGCGGCGCCATTCAAGCATGCGCCGCTCCCACCTGCTCGCCAGCGCCGTGAATTCCGCCCATCATCAGGCCGATCTCGTCGATGCCGAGGCTGGCAACCGGGCGCGGCGCCGAGAGCCGGCCTTCGTTGATGACGCAGAGCCGGTCGGCGAGCTCGAGCAACTCGTCGAGATCCTGCGAGATCACCACGACGGCCGAGCCCTTTGCGGCGAGGTCGACGAGCTCCTGCCGGATCGCGGCGGCCGCACCGGCATCCACGCCCCAGGTCGGCTGCGACACGACGAGCACGGCGGGCTGCTGGCCGATCTCGCGACCCATGATGAATTTCTGGAGGTTTCCGCCCGAGAGCGAGCGAGCGAGCGCGCCATTGCCGGTGGTCCGGACATCGAAGAGCTTGATGACGCTGTCGGCGAAGCGGCTGACGGCACCGCGGCTGATGAAACCATGCGGTGCCAGCGGCAGCCGGTGGCGCGCGGTCAGGACGCCGTTGTCGGCGAGCGAGAAATCCGGCACGGCGGCATGGCCGTTACGCTCTTCCGGCACGCAGGAGAGGCCGAGCGCCCGGCGCGCGCCGGCACCTTCGAGCCCGACGGCCCTGCCGTCGAGCCGGATCGCCTCAGGCGCCGCAGCCAGCCGCTCGCCCGAGAGCGCCGTCAGAAGTTCCGCCTGGCCGTTGCCGGCGACGCCGGCGATGCCGAGGATTTCGCCCGCCCGCGCCTCGAAGGAGACACCCTTGAGATCGGTGCCGAAAGGCGGCTCGCCCGGCAGCGAGAGCCCGCTGACGGCGAGCCTGACCGCGCCGGCTTCCTTCGTCTGGCCGTGCTCGATCTTGCGCAGCTCCGCGCCGATCATCAGTTCCGCCATGCGCCTGGTCGTCTCGACCTTCGGATCGCAGGTCGCGACCACGCGCCCGCCGCGCAGGATGGTGGCGCTGTCGCAGAGCGCTTTGATCTCGTGCAGCTTGTGCGAGATGTAGAGGATCGAGCAGCCTTCCGCCGCGATCTGCCTGAGTGTCGCGAACAGGCGCTCGACCTCCTGCGGCGTCAGCACCGAGGTCGGCTCGTCCATGATCAGGAGCTTCGGCTTCTGCAGAAGGCAGCGCACGATCTCGATGCGCTGGCGCTCGCCGACCGAGAGCGTATGCACCTCGCGCTCCGGATCGAGCGGCAGCGAATAGGATTGCAGGATCGCGGCGACTTGGCTCTTGAGTTCCTCGCGATCGACGGCTTCGTCGAGCCCGAGCGCGATGTTCTCGATCACCGTCATCGCGTCGAACAGCGAGAAATGCTGGAAGACCATGCCGATGCCGAGCTTGCGTGCGGCCTTGGGCGAGGGGATCGCGACGGGTGAACCGTTCCAGGAAATGGTGCCTTCGTCGGCCTGCTGGACGCCGTAGATGATCTTGACGAGCGTCGACTTGCCGGCGCCGTTCTCGCCGAGCAGGGCGTGGATTTCGCCGGGCCGGACGCTCAGGCTGATGTCCTCGTTGGCTTTGACGCCGGGAAAGCTCTTCGAGACATGGGCGAGCGCCAGCCGCGGCGGCACATCCTGCTCACGCGGCTGATTCATGTCGCGACCGTCTCCCTTTCGCCGGCTCCCGGCGGCCAAGCAAGCAACGCACCAGCTCGGCTGCCGTCAAGGCCGCGATGACCTCCGGGCGCTTGTCGTCCACATCCGAACCGCCGATCGGGCAGGTCAGGCGCGAAAGTGTCTCCCGCCGCCCGCCGGCGCGCAGGAAGCTCGCGTCGAAACGGGCGCGCTTCGTGGCCGAGCCGATCATGCCGACATAAGCGGCATCGCCCCGCGCCAGCGCCGCCTCCGTCAAGCGGTAGTCGAGCGCATGGCTGTGCGAAAGCACGACGAAGGCGGCGTTTGCCGGAGCGTCCGCGACCGCATCGACCGGATCGGCCATGCGGATGCAGGTGACGGCCGCCGGCAGCCCGCTCATGACGTCGTCGCGATCGTCGATCAGCGTCACCGTAAAGGGTAGGGCGGCAAGCGCACGGGCAAGCGCACGGCCGGTATGGCCCGCACCGAAGATCAGGACAGGCGGTCTCGCTGCGACCTCGGCCTTCTCGCGGGCGACGATCAGCGCGATGTCGGCGGCGGCGAGCCGGTGCAGCGACACGCGCACCCGCCCGCCGCAGCACTGGCCCATCTGCGGGCCGAGCGGGATGTCGAGGATCTGGTCCGGCGAAGCCTCGCTCAACATATGGCGGGCGAGGTCGATGCAATGGAATTCAAGCTGCCCGCCACCGATCGTTCCGGCGATGGCACCTGGGCTGACGGCCATGCAGGCGCCGGCCTCGCGCGGCGTCGAGCCTTCCACAGCCTCGATCCGGACGAGAACGATGCCGTCGCGCTGATGGGCTGTGAGGAAAGCGGCGAGGGTCATCGCGTGGCCTCCGCCCTGACCCGCTCGACCGCGTCCAATACGCGCTCCGGTGTCGCCGGCGCATCGAGGCGCGGACAGATGCGATGGTCCCCGACGCTCGCCACCGCATCCGACAGCGCATGCAGAACTGAGATCGCCAGCATCAATGGCGGCTCGCCGACGGCCTTGGAACGGTGGATCGTCGGCTCGCGGTTCGGCGCGTTCTCCAGCAAATGCACATTGAAGATGCGCGGCCGGTCGGAGGCGACGGGAATCTTGTAAGTGGACGGCGCATGGGTCCAGAGCCGGCCTTTTTTATCCCAGACCAGCTCTTCGGTCGTCAGCCAGCCCATGCCCTGCACGAAGCCGCCCTCGATCTGGCCCTTGTCGATCGCGGGGTTCAGCGATTGCCCGCAATCATGCAGGATATCGACCCGCTCGACCCTGTACTCGCCGGTCAGCGTGTCGATCGCGACCTCGGCCGCCGCCGCGCCATAGGCGAAATAGTAGAACGGGTGGCCGCGCCCGGCCTTGCGGTCCCAGTGGATTTTGGGCGTCGCGTAAAAGCCGGTCGCGGAGAGCTGGACGCGGGCCATATAGGCGGCCGCGATCAGGTCCTTGAAGGCGATCTCGCGGGGGCCAACCTTCACGCGGCCCGGTAGGAAGGCGATGTCCTCCGCCTCGACCTGCCAGTGTTTCGCGGCAAACTCCGTCAGCCGCTTCTTGATCGTCTCGCAGGCATCGAGCGCCGCCATGCCGTTGAGGTCGGAGCCGGACGAGGCGGCGGTGGCCGAGGTATTCGGCACCTTGCCGGTGGTGGTGGCGGTGATCTTGACCTGGTCGAGCCTGATGCCGAAGGCCTGCGCCACCACCTGCGCCACCTTGATATAGAGCCCTTGCCCCATCTCGGTGCCACCGTGGTTCAGCGCGACCGTGCCGTCGGTATAGACATGCACCAGTGCGCCGGCTTGGTTGAACCAGGTCGCTGTGAAGGAGATGCCGAACTTCACCGGCGTCAACGCGATGCCGCGCTTGACGATGGGGCTTTTCCTATTGGCTTCGCGGATCGCAGCCTTGCGCGCCTGATAATCGCATCGCCGTTCCAGCTCGGCGATGACATCGGCCGCGATATTGTCCTCGACAGCCTGGTGATAGGGCGTGACGTCACGGCCGGCGCCGCCATAGAGATTGCGCCGTCGCACCTCCAGCGGGTCGAGTCCGGTCGCGTAGGCGACCTCCTCGATGAAGCGCTCGGCGCCGACCATGCCTTGCGGACCGCCGAAGCCCCGGAAGGCGGTGTTGGAGCAGGTGTTGGTGAAGAGCGGTTCCGAGCGGGCGCGCACCGCCGGGTAGAAATAGCAATTGTCCATGTGGAACAGGGCGCGGTCGGTCACCGGCCCCGAAAGATCGGCATTCCAACCGCAGCGCGCCGCATAGACGGCGTCGAGTGCATGGATGCGGCCCTCGTCGTCGAAGCCGATCTCGTAGTCGCAGACGAAGTCGTGGCGCTTGCCGGTGATCGCCATGTCGTCGTCGCGATCGGGCCGAAGCTTCACCGGCCGCTTCAGTTTGCGGGCCGCGATAGCCGCGACGCAGGCGAAGAGATTGGCCTGCGTTTCCTTGCCGCCGAAACCGCCGCCCATGCGCCGCACCTCGACGGTCACGGCATGCGAGCCGACGCTGAGCACGGCCGCGACCATGTGCTGGACCTCGCTCGGATGCTGGGTCGAGACCAGCACCGTCATGTCCTCGTCCTCGCCGGGGATGGCGAGTGCGATCTGGCTTTCGAGGTAGAAATGCTCCTGCCCGCCGATCGCCATCGTGCCCTTGAGTCGGCGCGGGCTCGCGGCCATGGCCGTCGCGACATCGCCGCGTTCGAGCTTGAGCGGGTCGGTGACGAGCCTGCCGCCGGCCGCACGCGCGGCGGCGATGTCGAGGAGAGGGGTCTCTTCGGTGTACTTGGCTTTGGCCAGCGTTGCGGCCAGACGTCCCTGCTCGCGCGTCTCAGCCACCACTGCGAAGAGGGGCTGGCCGTGGAACAGGATCCGATCGGTCGCGAAGACCGGCTCGTCATGGCGATGCGTTGAGGAGATGTCGTTGGCGCCGGGAATATCGGCCGCCGTCAGCACCGAAACGACGCCGGGCGCGGCACGCACCGCATCGAGATCGAGCGAGGTGAGCTGCCCATGGGCGATCCCGCTCAGGCCGAGATAGGCGTGAAGCAGGCCTTCCGGCGCGGCGATGTCGTCGATGTAGAAGGCCTCGCCGGCGACATGCTTGGGTGCGGAGTCGTGGATGCGGGCACTGCCGACCGGCCCGGTCTCGGGGACGATGTCGAGCTTGCGGCGCGCGTCAGCCATGGGCGGCCTCCGCGAGCAGGCCGGCGACGCGTGTCTCGGTTTGCGGCTGTGTCGTCTCGATCAGGAAGCGCCGCAGCAGGTTGCCGGCGATCTTGAGCCGATAGTCCGCCGAGGCACGCATGTCGCTGAGCGGCGTGAAGTCCCGAGGCAAGGCGGCGATGGCCGCCTCGACGGCGTCCTCATCCCACGGCCGGCCGATGAGCGCCGCCTCTGCCGCAGCCGCCCGCTTCGGGATGCCGGCCATGCCGCCATAGGCCAGTCGCGCCTCGCTGATCGGGCCATCGGCATGCCGGGTCAGCCGGAAGGCGCCGCAGACGGCCGAGATGTCCTCATCGAAGCGTTTGGACACCTTCGAGGCATGGAACAGCATGTCTGGCGCCAGCTTCGGCACCAGCACGGCCTCGACGAATTCGGCAGGGCGGCGATCCTGCTTGCGATAGTCGAGGAAGAAGCTTTCGAGCGGGATGGTACGGCGTTCGACCCCGGCTCTGCCGCGCTGCGCCAGCACCAGCGTCGCGTCGAGCGCGATCAGGGCTGGCGGCAGGTCGCCGATCGGCGAGCCGTTGGCGATGTTACCGCCGATCGTGCCGGCATTGCGCACCTGCTCGCCGCCGAACCGGCGCATCAGTTCGTCGAGTTGGGGCGAGAGGGTAGCCAGCGCGGCTCGGACGTCGATATGACCAGCCATCGCGCCGAAGCGCAAATGATCGCCTTCATCGGTGATCTCGCGCAAAGTCTCGATCCGCCCGAGATAGATCACCGGATCGAGCCGCTTCATCGCCTTGGTGACCCACAAGCCGACATCGGTCGCGCCGGCGACGAGTGTCGCCTGCGGATGCGCCGCGACGAGTTCCGCGAGCGCCTCAACGGTTGCGGGGGCGTAAAAGCGCCCGCCTTCGCCTTCAAGAGCCAGCGTCGCGGCATCGTTCAGCGCTGCAAGTCGCGCTGCGATGGTCTCGCGCTCGCGCAGAAAGCGATCCGTCTCGCGCGGGGCGATCTCATCCATGCGCCGCCCGGCCGCGATGATCGGCTCATAGCCGGTGCAGCGGCAGAGATTACCGGCGAGCGCATCCTCGATGCGGCTGATGCTTGGCTCCGCCTCGTTCAGCCTGAGTGCGAAGAGCGACATCACGAAGCCCGGCGTGCAGAAGCCGCATTGCGAGCCGTGGCATTCGACCATCGCCTGCTGGACCGGATGCAGGCTGCCGTCATCGCCCTTGAGGTGCTCGACGGTGAGGAGCTGGCAGCCATCCAGTGTCGGCAGGAAACGGATGCAGGCATTCACCGCCTCGTAGCGCAGCCGCCCGCGGTCGAGCCGGCCGACGACGACGGTGCAGGCGCCGCAGTCGCCCTCGGCGCAGCCTTCCTTGCTGCCGGTCATGCGCTTCTCGAGGCGCAGCCAGTCGAGCACCGTCAGTGTCGGATCGCAGCGATCGATCTCGACAAGCTCGTCACCGAGGAGGAAGCGCAGGCGTTCACGCATCCTGCCCGCTCCACTCGCAAAGCCAGTTCATGCCTCCAGATTAGGCACGATCCGTGCTTGGCCGGAAGCTTTGATTTGGTGCAGATGTGATGTGAATTTAAGCCGGAGCCGCCGATTGTGACCGCATCTCCCGTCATCCGCGCCTTACGCGGTCGTCTGCTCTGGTTTGTCGGCGATCCGGAGGTTGCGGGCGAGGCGGCGTATCGCTTCGTCGAGGACGGTTTGCTCGTCATCGAGAACGGGCTGGTCAAGGCGACAGGCGAGGCAAGCGCGCTGTTGCGGGCGCTGCCGGCCGATGCCGAGATCGTCGACCATCGCCCGCATCTGATCATGCCGGGCTTCATCGACGCGCACATCCACATGCCGCAGACGCAAGTCGTCGCCTCCTACGGCGCGCAGCTGATGGATTGGCTGAACAAATACACCTTCGTCGAGGAGCAGAAGCTCAGCCAGCAGGGCCATGCCGAGAAGCTCTCGCGCTTCTTCCTCGACGAGCTTCTGGCCAACGGCACCACCACGGCGGCTGTCTATTGCTCGGTGCATCCGCAATCGGCCGAGGCATTCTTCACCGAGTCGCAGCGTCGCAACACCCGCATGATCGCCGGCAAGGTGATGATGGACCGCAACGCGCCGGAGGCGCTGACCGACACGGCCGAGAGCGGCTATCGCGACTCGAAGGCGCTGATCGCGCGCTGGCATGGCAAGGGCCGGCAGCTCTATGCGATCACGCCGCGCTTCGCGATCACCTCGACGCCGGAGCAATTGGCGGCGGCAGGGCGGCTGGCGGCCGAGCATCCCGACTGCCACGTCCAGACCCATATCGACGAGAACCGGGCCGAGATCACCTTCGCCCGCGAGCTTTACCCGGAAGCAGCCGACTACGCCGACATCTACCGGCGCCACGGCCTGCTCGGTCCCAAGAGCCTGATGGGCCATTGCATCCACATGACCCACAATGAATGGAGCGCCTTTGCCGAGACGGGTGCCGTCGCGGTCTTCTGCCCGACCTCGAACCTCTTCCTCGGCTCAGGACTGTTCGACTGGGCGCATGCCCGGCAGCGCGGCGTGAAGGTGGCGGTCGCGACCGATATCGGCGGCGGCACCTCTTATTCGATGCTCCGGACGATGGCCGAGGCCTACAAGGTGCTGCAGTTGCAGGGGCAGTCGCTCTCCGCTTTCGCGGCGCTGCACGCCATCACGCGCGGCAATGCGGCTGCGCTCGGCCTCGACCATCTCATCGGCTCGTTCGAGCCCGGCCGGGAGGCGGATGTCGTCGTGCTCGACACGGGCGCGACGCGGGCGATGGCGCATCGCATGGAAACGGTGCGCGATCTGGCGGAGGAGTTGTTCGTGCTCGTCACGCTGGGCGACGAGCGCAATATCGCCGCGACCTATGTGATGGGGGAGTTGGTCGCGGGCGCGTCATTCTCGGGCGGCGCCTGACGGACTCTTGTTTGCCACGGAAGCGCGCCGTCATTCCGGGCTTGACCCGGAATCCATCGTAGAGCGCAGCGTCCTATGATGGATTCCGGATCGGCGCCGCTATCGCGGCTTGTCCGGAATGACGGCGGTTTTTGATCCCGGCGGGGGGCTCAGCCCAGCACGCCGCCCTTGCGGGCGAAGTCGATATAGATCTCGCGCAGGCGCAGCGTGGTCGGGCCCGGCGCACCGTTGTGGATGGTGTGGCCGTCGATCGAACTCACCGGCATCACCATGCTGGTCGCCGAGGTGATGAAGGCCTCCTCGGCGTCGAGCGCCTCGGCGAGCGTGAATTCGCGCTCCTCGAAGGTGAAGCCGGATTCGGCGATGAAGGCCAGCACCGCCTTGCGGGTGATGCCGGGCAGGACCTTGTGCGAGAGCGGGCGCGAGATCAGGGTCTTGCCCTTGACGATCCAGGCGGTGGAGGAGGCGCCTTCCGTCACCACGCCGTCCTCGATCATCCAGGCTTCCTGCGCGCCGGCCTCGGCGGCGATCTGCTTGGCCAGCACCGGCGCGAGCAGGTTAACGCTCTTGATGTCGCGGCGGACCCAGCGCAGGTCGGGCGTCGAGACGACCTTGATGCCGGTCTTCACCGCCGGCGCGTTCACGAAATTGCGGGCCTGGGTGAACATCACCAGCGTCGGCTGGGTGTCCTTCGGGAACGGGAAGTCGCGATCGGCCGCGCCGCGCGAGACCTGCAGGTAGATGCTGCCTTCGTCGAGGCCGTTGCGCTTGATCAGTTCCTCATGGATCGCGACCAGCTCGGCCTTCGACCAGGGCAAGGCTAGCTGGATCTCGCCGCAAGAGCGTTCGAGACGGGTGAGATGCGCCTCGCAATCGACCAGCTTGCCGCCGATCACGGCCGAGACCTCGTAGATGCCGTCGCCGAAGATGAAGCCGCGATCGAAGATGGAGATCTTTGCCTCTTCCTCGGGAAGATAGGCGCCGTTGACATAGACGATGCGGCTCATGGAATGCGGACTCTGCTAGGGGGACGGAAAGCCGTTCCTTCCTAGCGAAACCGCGAGCCGGGCGCGAGCGATAAGGGCGGATTGCCGCCCGGCGCCGCTTGCAGGGCGCAGGCTCAGGCTTTCAGGCTCAGGAACCGCGTCGGGATCGCGCCGCGCAGGTTCTGCCCGAAGCCGGCGAGCTTCGGCGAGACCAGATTCTTCGTCGAATAGTGCAGCACCGGAATCCAGGGCTGCTCGGTGGTGACGATGCTGTCGGCCTCGCGCAGGATCGCGGCGCGCCTGGCGATGTCGAGTTCGTCGGCGGCGAGCTTCATCAGCGCGTCGAAGCGGGGATTGGCGTATTTGCCGATGTTGAAGCCGGCATTGTCGCTCTGGAACAGGAACAGGAAGTTCTGCGGGTCGGAATAGTCGCCGATCCAGCCATAGCGGGCGACGTCGAAATCGCCACCATCGCGCAGATAGGCGAAATGCGTGCGGAAATCCGTCTCGACGAAGCGCGTCTCGACGCCGATGGCGTGCCATTGCTCCGCGATCGCCTCGGCGGTGTGCCGGTTGTTGTCGGTGGTGTTGAAGCGCAATTCGATATGGAGTGGCACGCCGTTGCCGAACCCGGCCGCGGCGAGGAGCTGCTTCGCCTCGTCCTCGCGTTCGAGCACCGATGCGTAGCGGAAATCCATCTCCGCCCGCTCGCCGTAATTGCCGATATGGGGCGGGATCACGCCATAGGCCGGCAGCATCGTGCCGCCCCAGATCCGGTCGGCGATGAAATCCCGGTCGATCTGGAGGGAGAGCGCCCGCCTGACGCGGGGGTCGTCGAAGGGCTGCTTGGCCGTGTTGATGATCAGGAAATAGGTCGCGAGATAGGGGCCGATCCGCACCTGCTCGCCGAGCTTGCGGCGCAGTTCCTTGAATTGCTCGGCCGGGATGTCGGTCGTCAATTGCAGCTCGCCGGCCTGGAAGCGCCGCGCCGCCGCCGCGAGGTCCGGCGCCGGATAGAAGATCACCGTATCGATCTTCACATCCGCCGCGTCGTGGAAATGCGGATTGCGGTCGAGCCGGATATGCGAGTTCGGGATGAATTCCTTGAGCCTATAGGCGCCGTTCGTGACCCAGCTTCGCGGATCGGCCGGAGCGAGCCCGGCCTTCGCGGCCGTCGCCGGATGGACCGGCAGGGCGCTCTGATGGGTCAGGAGCTCGAGCAGATAGGGCGTCGGTCGCTCCAGCTCGATCTCCAGCGTCCGCTCGTCCGGCGCCCGTACGCCGAGTTCGTCGAGCGATGAGCCTATAGCTGCCTTGTGGATCGCCTCGGCCTTGCGGATCGGATAGAGCAGGTTGGCGTATTTGGCGCCGGTCTCGGGGTCGACGATCCGCTTGAACGAATAGACGAAGTCGCTCGCTCTGAGCGGGTCGCCGTTCGACCATTTCGCGTTGGCCCGCAGGCTGAAGCGCCAGAGCTTGCCATCGGCACTGGCCGTCCAGCTCTCGGCGACGCCGGGCACGACCTCGCCCCTCATGTTGTGGATGACGAGGCCTTCGCGCAGGTCGCGCAGCAGATGCGCTTCCGCCACGGTCGAGGTCCGGTGCGGATCGAGCGTTTCCGGGTCGCCGTCATTGCCGCGGTGGAAGATCACCGACCCTTGCGCTGCCGCGGCCCGTAAAGTCGCGAGCAGGGCGGCGAAGGCGAAGGGAGCGTGGCGGCGGGTGACGTCGAGCAAATCAGCCTCCCCTGGCGCCGGGCACCGGCGCGAGCGCTGCCCGACTCAGGAGATTAGAACGCGACGCGTCCCGCCTGCCAAGCGGGAAGGAGACCCCCGCGTCGTCAGCGCGCTCCGGTGGCGCGATTGTTCTCGAAGACGACGGCGCAATCCTCGGCCTTCTTGCGGCATGCGGTCAGTGCGGTCTGGCGCGCCTGCTCCAGATCTTTCTCGCCGTACCGGTAGTTGAATGTTTTGCTGGCCTTGCTGAAAGCCATCGCCTTGTCGCCGGGCGCGCTGAAGTAATCCTCGAATGTGCGGGCGCCCTTTTCGAGGCCGAGGCGCTCGAATTCCGCTTGCGGACGCCCGGTAGGCAGCGTCGGCAGCTTCCATGCGCGAAGCGAGGCATCCATCTCCCGAAGCCAGGCGAAACGGGCCTGGTTGTTCTGGAGAATCGCATGGCCGCCTGGCTTGATCTCCGGCAGCGTGATCAGGCGCACGTTCCCGCCACGGTCGAGCGCAGCGGCGCGCATGCGGTCGACGAGGGGTGGCGGGAAGAGTTCGTCGTTGGCGGCATAGACCCAGAGCTGCGGCACGGTCTCCTGCCAGGGCCAGTGCCGGACGGTCTCGACGAGCGCGTCGCGGCCTTTCTCGACGCATTCGTCGAAGTTCAGGCCGCCGGCGACGTTGATCACCGCCTTCAGGCCTGGGGGCTTGCGTTGGGCCAGCGCCATGATCGCCGCGCCGCCGGCGGATTCGCCGAGTGCGATGATCCGATCGGGATCGACATCGGGGCGTTCTCGCAGCGTCTCGAGCGCCGCCTCGAGCTCCTTCGCCTCGCTGTCGAAACGCCCCGTCATATCGGGTAATCCGCAGCCCGACCCTTCACCGGAAAAGGGGCCGTCCGATTGGCCGAAGCCGCGGCGGATGACGATAGCGGCCATCCAGCCACGGCGGGCGAGATCCCGCGCGATCGACTTATATTGGACGGCGTGCAGGTCGCCCATCCGGGAACCCGTCGCCGATTTGCCGTGCGTGATCAGTGCGAGCGGCAGCCGGCCCTCGATCCCCTCAGGGCGGATGATCAGCGACTCCAGACGGATCTCGCGGCCGTCGATGCGGGCCCGGAGAAAGCCGTTATCCTCGCGAAACGGCTCCTGCGCGCCTGCCGGCATCGTCGCCGCCAGCCAGAAGGCGCCCGCGAGCGCAAGCGCTCCTGACCGGAGTGCGGCTCCGATAGTGGCTACCATGCCCGACAGCTCCAGCCGATCCGGTGTCTGCTAGGGAGTGGCGGCTACCGCGGCCGCGCGCTCCTGCGCCTCGACCACCGCCACGGCCGTCATGTTGACGACGCCGCGCGCGGTGACCGAGCCGGTGAGGATATGCGCGGGCTTCGCCGTGCCCATCAGGATCGGCCCGACCGGCAGGGCGTCCGCCATCACCTTGGCGAACTGATAGGAGATGTTCGCCGCGTCGAGATTGGGGAAGATCAGGACGTTGGCCACGTCCTTCAGCGTCGAGGAAGGCAGGACGCGCTCTCGGATCATCGGCACCAGCGCGGTGTCGGCCTCCATCTCGCCGTCGCATTCGAGGTTAGGCGCGCGCTCGCGGATCAGCTTCAGCGCCTTGCGCATCTTGAGCGAGCTCGGCGTGTCGGCGGCGCCGAAATCGGAATGCGACAGCAGCGCGATCTTAGGCTCCAGGCCGAAGCGCTGGACATGGCTCGCCGCCAGCACGGTCATGTCGGCGATCTCCTCCGCCGTCGGATCGTGCTTCACATGGGTGTCGCCGAGGAAGAAGGCGCCCTTGTTGGTGATGATCAGCGTCATCGCCGCGAGGTCGCAGACACCCGGCGCCAGCCCTATGATGTCCTTGATGTGCCGCAGTCGCGACATGAACCGGCCTTCGAGGCCGCTGATCATCGCATCCGCCTCGCCGCGCGCCACGGCCAGCGCCGCGATCACGGTGTTGTTGGTGCGCACCAGCGCGCGCGCCGCATCGGGCGTGATGCCGCGCCGGCCGGCGATGTCGAGATAGGTCTGGACGTAGTCGCGATAGCGCGGATCGTCCTCCGGGTTCACGATCTCGAAATCGACGCCGGGCTTCAGCGACAGGCCGAAGCGCTGGATGCGCGTCTCGATCACGCTGGGGCGGCCGATCAGGATCGGGATGGCGAGCCCTTCCTCCAGTGCGACCTGGGCGGCGCGCAGCACGCGCTCATCCTCGCCCTCGGCATAGATCACGCGCTTGGGGTCGGCCTTGGCCTGCTGGAACAACGGCTTCATCAGGAAGCCCGAGCGGAAGACGAAGCGCGAGAGCTGCTCGCGATAGGCCTCGATGTCGACCAGCGGCTTGCGCGCGACGCCCGTCGCCATGGCGGCTTCGGCCACGGCCGGGGCGATGCGCATGATCAGGCGCGGATCGAAGGGATTCGGGATCAGCGATGTCGCGCCGAAGGTCGAGGTCTCCCCGCCATAGGCGCGTGCAGCCACATCCGAGGACGCCTCGCGGGCGAGCGCGGCGATAGCGCGCACGGCCGCGAGCTTCATCGCTTCGTTGATCGTCGTCGCCTGCACGTCGAGCGCGCCGCGGAAGATATAGGGGAAGCACAGGACGTTGTTGACCTGGTTCGGATAGTCCGAGCGGCCGGTGCAGATCATCGCATCGGGGCGCACGGCCAGCGCATCCTCCGGCGTGATCTCGGGATTGGGGTTGGCGAGCGCCAGGATCAGCGGCTTCGGCGCCATGCGCTTGGCCATCTCCGGCTTCAGCACGCCCGCGGCGGAGAGGCCGAGGAAGATGTCGGCATCGCCGATGACGTCGTTCAGCGTGCGGGCGTCGGTCTTCTGCGCATAGACCTCCTTCCAGCGGTCCATCAGCGTGTTGCGGCCCTCATAGACCACGCCTTCCAGGTCCGTGATCCAGATGTTCTTGCGTTGCGCGCCGAGCTCCACCAGCAGGTTGGTGCAGGCCAGCGCCGCCGCGCCGGCGCCCGAGACGACGATCTTGACGTCGGCGATCTTCTTGGCGGCGAGGTCGAGTCCGTTCAGCACCGCCGCGCCGACGATGATCGCCGTGCCGTGCTGGTCGTCATGGAAGACGGGGATCTTCATCCGAGCCTTGAGTTGCTCCTCGATCTCGAAGCACTCCGGGCCCTTGATGTCCTCGAGATTGATGCCGCCGAAGGTCGGTTCCAGCGCGGCGACCACCTCGACGAATTTCTCGATGTTCTTCTGCTCGACCTCGATGTCGAAACAGTCGATGCCGGCGAATTTCTTGAACAGGACCGCCTTGCCCTCCATGACCGGCTTCGACGCCAGCGGCCCGATATCGCCGAGGCCGAGCACGGCGGTGCCGTTGGTGATGACGGCGACGAGGTTCTGGCGCGAGGTCAGCTCGGCCGCTTCCGACGGGTCATCGACGATCGCCTCGCAGGCGGCAGCGACGCCGGGGGAATAGGCGAGTGCGAGGTCGCGCTGGTTGCCCAGCGGCTTGGTCGCCTGGATCTCGAGCTTACCGGGCCGCGGCTGGCGGTGATAGACGAGCGCGCCCGAGCGCAGATCTGTGGAGAGCGTGCTTTTCATGGCGCGATGGTCCCTGCAGTCCGAAGGATGCTGGTCGCGCGAAAGCCCCCATGCCGTCAAGCCGCCGGGATGCTGCTGGCAGCTTCTCCGTGAGGGAAACGGTGCTTCGGGAGCCAGGGCCGTGCCGGTCGCATCGGCCCTTCGGTGGAAAGGGTCGCTTGAATCAGTTTGGCAAGCCGTTGAGACGGTATGCGAGGGATCACGCACAAGACGTGGAATCGATTCAGCAAATTTCCTGCTGAGTCGGAACGCGAAGCCGTAGAGACAAATCCAGGGTCGGCGCCGGCCGGTCAGAACGCCTTGAAGGTGATGATCGTGTGGGTGTCGGCGATCTCGGGGATCGACTGCACCTTCTGCGCGACGAAATGGCCGATATCGACATCGGCCGCGACGTGGAACTTGGCCAGGATGTCGTAATTGCCGGCGGTCGAGTAGATCTCGGAGGCGATCTCGCGATCGGCCAGTTCGCTGGCGACCTCATAGGTCTTGCCGAGCTTGCATTTGATCTCGACGAAGAAGGTCTGCATCGCGCGCTCCGAAACTCTCTGCGGACTGGATAGAACTCCCAGTGCCCCGAGATCAAGCGCCGGCGAGCGCCGCGATCCGCCGCGTCATCGGATTGTCGGGGTCGGTGAGGCCGTCGATGACGGTGAAATGGTTCGCGCCTTCGATCTCCTCATAGCGCGTCTGCACGCCTTCCAGCCCCCAGACATCGACGAGGCGGCGGCTCTGCTTGTGGTACTCGTCGCTTTCAGCGCCGCCGACGACGGCGTCCATCGTTAGCCGCGACGGTGCCGGCCAGAACAGCGGGCTCTCCCGCTCCGCCGCCTCCATGTCGAGGCCGAGCGCGGTGTTGATGCTGGTCTCGGTCAGCGGTTTCAGGTTGTAGAGTCCCGAGATGCCATAGGCGGCCGGCACCAGCCGGTCGGGCAGGTCGGAACCGACATTGTGCCAGTTGGTCGCCAGCGTGCAGGCCGAGAGATGGCCGCCCGCCGAATGCCCGGTCGCGACCACCGGCAGGCCGAAGCGTCGCCACAGCGCGGCGGCCGCCTGCTGCAATTCCCAGACGATATGGCCGAGATGGACCTGTGGGCAGAGGTCGTAGCCGACGACGGCGACGGGCAGGCCCAGCCGGTTCAGCCCGCGCGCCATATGCGAGAAGAAGCTGCGGTCGAGTGCCTGCCAGTAGCCGCCATGGATGAACATGACGAGCGCGTTGCCGCGCACCGTCTCGGGCTTGAAGATGTCGTAGAGCTGGCGCTCGCCGGCGCCGTAGGAGATGCCGAGCTCGCATAGCGCGGTGGTGCGGTAGGCGGCGGCGTCTTCCTGCCAGCCGGCGATGATGCCGGGATGCTCGGGCACCCGGGCGCGGTTGTTGTATTCGGCTTCGTAGTCGGGGGTCGTCATGGTCTGGTCCATGGTTCGCACCGTGGCAGCAGCGGAGCTTTTTCGCCACTGCTTTTGACAGCCCGGGCGGCCGGCGGCAAAAGCGATGCGCCCATCGATTGGGCACTGGAGGTCGCCATGGAAAACCCTGTCCTCGCCGAAGTCACGCGCGGCAACACCGTCGAATCGCGCCATCGCGGTGCGGCGATCGTCATCGATGCCGAGGGCGGCGTGGTGTTCTCCGCCGGGGATGTCGAGCGCCCCGTGTTCCCGCGCTCGGCCGTCAAGGCGATTCAGGGCCTGCCATTGATCGAGAGCGGCGCCGCAGACCGCTACGGGCTGACCGAGGCGGAGATCGCGCTTGCCGTCTCCTCGCATTCCGGCGAGCCGCTCCACGCCGAGACCTCGCTGGCCATGCTGAAGAAGGCCGGCCGCGATGCCGGCTGCCTCGAATGCGGCGCGCATTGGCCGATGGGCGAGGCTGCGGCGCGCGCCCTGGCCAAATCGGGCGCCGAGCCCAGCGCGCTCAACAACAACTGCTCCGGCAAGCATGCCGGCTTCGTCTGCCTCTCCTGCGCGCTGGACGAGGATCCCGCCGGCTATGTGAAGCAGGGTCATGCGGTCCAGCAGGCCGTGCGCGGCGCCCTTGAAGAGGTGACCGGCGCCGAGCATTCCAGCGACCGCATGGGCATCGACGGTTGCTCGATCCCCTCCTATGCCGTGCCGCTCAAGGCGCTGGCGCTCGGCTTCGCCCGGCTCGGCACCGGTCACGGCTTCGGCCCGGAGCGCGCCAGGGCAGCCGCCCGCATCCGTGCCGCTGCGGCGGCGCATCCCTTCATGGTGGCGGGAACGGACCGTTTCGACACAAGGCTGATGAGCCTGCTCGGCGCGCGTGCCTTCACCAAGACCGGGGCCGAGGGCGTCTACTGCGCGGCCCTGCCGGAGCTGGGCTATGGCATCGCGCTCAAATGCGACGATGGCGCCGGGCGTGCCGCCGAGGTCGCGCTGGCGGCGCTGATCGGTCGCTTCCTGCCGATGGATGAATCGACGCAAGTGGCCTTCGCGCCGCTGCGAGAGGCCGTACTGAAGAACTGGAACGGCACCGAGGTCGGCCGAGTGAGGGCGCCGGCTGGCTAAGACCTGTCGTTTTTCCACGGAAGCGCGGGTCGTCCCGGGCGGAGCGAAGCGAAGACCCGGGATAACCGGGTTCCTTCGAAAAGGCGGCGATCCTAACTGACCGCGTTGTTCTCGACCCTGATGCCGGCCGCCCGCGCATCGGGAGCTTTCGTCAGGTCGCCGGTGACCGGCTTGCCGTATTCGCTGCCGATCACGGCGCCGTTCCGCGCCTCGGCGATGAGGTTGTTGGCGATCAGCGCATTGCGCTCCTTCGGCACCAGCGAGATCGAGATGCCGATACCGGTCTTGCGGATGATGTTGCCGGTGGCGGCGAGATTGCGCATGCCCCAGGACCAGCCCAGCGAGATGCCGGTCTCGCTGGCGTTCTCGATGACGTTGCCGGTGACGGCGGCTTCCGCCTCGACATGGACGCCGATGCCGCCGACGGGCCCCTTGCCGTTCGGTGCGACCGCCTTCCGGGCGTTGCGGACGATGTTGTTGGCGAAGACGGCGAGCCGCCCGCCATGGTCGAGATTGGTGATGTTGGCGCCCTGCGCGCAATCCTCGATCAGGTTGTTCGCCATGATCGCGCCCTCGAAGGCGAATTCGGAATAGAGCCCGGCCTCCCCGCAGCGCCGCCCCTGATTGCCGAGGATCTGCACGCCCGAACCGGAATTGTTGCGGATGAAGGTCATGGCGCAATCGCGGAGCTGGTTGCCTTCGATGATGACGCCGCCCGCACGATAGAGGCTGATGCCGTTGCCGTTCTGCCCGTCGCCGCCGGCATCGGCCCGGATGCGCTCGACGCGGTTGCCGCGCAGGATCGAGCGGTCGTCCCCGGCCTCGCTGCGCCAGATCTGGATGCCGTTATTGCCGCAATCGGCGACGGCATTGCCCTCGATCGTCAGCCCGCGCGAATCCAGCGAGAACAGCGCGGCGTCGCGCATCTTGCGGAAGCTGCTCGCTGTGATGCGCCCGCCGCAGCGGTTCAGCGTCAAGCCGACGGAGCCGGCATTGGCGAAGGCGAGTTCGGCGATCGCGATCTCGCCGACGGCATCCGCCGCGAGCAGGGCGGAGCGTTGCGGCGAGGGGATGTCGAGCCCGTCGAGCACGAGGCCGGAAAGGCTTGCGCGGGAGATGTTGCTTGCCGTCAGAACAGGCCCGCCATCGGCGGTCACCAGCCTTGTCGCCTCCGATACGCCGATCAGGCGCGTGCCCTCGGGCAAGGCGACCCGGCTGACGCGATAGCGGCCGGGCGGCAGCAGCAGCGGGGCGGAACGGCGGGCCGCTTCGCCAAGCGCGGCCTGAAGGCGCTGCGATTGGTCGTCGGTGGCGCCCGGACGCAGACCGAATTGCGTGGCATCGAGGCCGAGCTGGCCGAGCGGCGACGGCGCGGCACCGCGCTGCTGCGCCTGCGCGGGCAGATGCGCCGCGATGGGACTGAGAAGGCCGCCAGCCAAGAGGCAGCGCCGGGAAAGGGTCATGACATCTCCTGTGCCGCTTCCCTCGATCAAGCTCCGTGCCAGCGCCGCTGTGCCGTTTCGGGACCGTCAGCGACCTGTGATCGCGAGATTCCGTCCGATCGCCGCCAGCGCAGCGGTCAATCGCTCCGTCCGCGGTCGAAAGCCCGCGACGCGCTTGGTCGGGCGGGTGCCGGCCGCCGGGCGTAGCCAGGGTATATGCACGAACAAGACGGGCCGTCCCGCCATCGCGGCGTGGCGCAACGCCGTGGCATAGCTGGCATCGCAGAGATAGCGCCCGGCCGAGGGCGAGGGCCGGCTGGCGATCGCATGCCGGCGCAGATGGGCGAGCGCGCCCTGCGGACGCCCGGTGGTTCGCGTGGGCAAGGCAGGGCAGCCGCCCGTCGCGGCACCGGTGGCGGCGCGCCCGGTGACGTCGGGATGGAGCGAGCTGGAGCGGCCGCGTGCGAAAAGCTCGATCCGGACATGGCGGGCGCGGGCGGCGAGGCCGAGCATCAGCAGCGCTCTTGGCCTGGTCGTCTCGATCTCCTGCGCAAGTGCCGGCAGGCCGGCGGCATAGCTGGTCTCGAGCACGAGGCTGCGCACGCGCAGGCCCGAATGCCGCAGCCGCGCGGCGATGGCGCCTGCAAGTCGCGTCGTCGGATTGACCCGGACGCCCGGAAACGGGCCGAACCCGGCGACCAGCAGGTCGATGCGCTGCATGTCGCCCTCACAATCCCAATGCCTGGGCGATCTCGTCGGCCGCGAGCGTCGGCGCCAGCTCGCCCGCCGCGACCGCCGCTTCGAGTGCCGGCGTACGCGCTTTCAGCGCCGGATCGTGCCGGAGCCTGGCTTGCAGCCGGTCCTGCACCATCGCCCACATCCATTTCACATCCTGCCGCCGGCGCCTCTCGGTGATCAGCCCCTTTGCCTCGAAGCGGTGATGATGGTCCTCGATCTTGCTCCAGAGCGCATCGAGCCCTTCCCCGGTCAGGCCGGAGATGGTGACGACCGGAGTCGACCAGAGCGGCGAGGCCGGCGCGAGAATATGCAGCGCCGCCTTGTACTGCGCCGCAGCCGCCCGCGCGGCCGTCGCGCCGGCGCCATCGGCCTTGTTGACCGCGATCATGTCGGCGAGCTCGACGATGCCTTTCTTGATGCCTTGCAATTCATCGCCCGCGTTGGGCAGCATCAGCACGAGGAAGAAATCGGTGAGGTCGGCGACAGTCGTCTCCGACTGACCGACGCCGACCGTCTCGACCAGGATGACGTCGAAGCCCGCCGCCTCGCAGAGCAGCATCGTCTCGCGCGTCTTGGCGGCGACGCCGCCGAGCGTGCCGGAGGAGGGGGAGGGGCGGATATAGGCGTTCGGATCGACGGAAAGCCGCGCCATCCGCGTCTTATCGCCGAGGATCGAGCCGCCGGTGCGGGTCGAGGAGGGGTCGACCGCGAGCACCGCGACCTTGTGGCCTTTCTCCGTCAGATGGCTGCCGAGCGCATCGATGGCGGTCGACTTGCCGACGCCGGGCACACCGGTGATCCCGACCCGGATGGCCCGGCCCGTTTGGGGCAGCAGCCGCTGGATCAGCGCCCGGGCCTGCTCGCGATGGTCGGCTCGCCGCGATTCGGTGAGCGTGATCGCGCGCGCCAGTGCGGCGCGCTCGCCGGCCAGAATGGCGTCGGCCAGCGTTTCGAGGCGGGAGGCGAGGTCGACCATCGCGCCAGTTAGCAAGCCGGCGGAGCCGGCGGCAAGGCGCCTTGCCGCATCGCGCGTCGTGACCCTGTCACATGCGCATCTTGAACATTCGCCGGTTCGGTGACACGACAAGGCGATGATCGGCGTGGCGATGCGGCTTCCTGTCTTGATTCTGGCGTTGCTCGCGCCGTTGATGCTGGCTGCCTGCGGCACGCCGCGCGTGCTGGAACTGAGCCAGGCGCCTCGGCAGGACATCGCCGGAAAGGTCGAGATCTACGTCGCCACCACCCGTGAAGCCTCGGCGGCGCCGGTCTATTTCGACGGCGAGCGCGCCCCGAAGCTGGCCTTCGCGAAGCTCGAGATCACCGTGCCGCGCAGCCACAAGCCGGGCGAGCTCGAACTCCCCGATTCCGGCCCGGGCGATCCGGCCAAGCATTTCACCGCGACCAATATCGAGCGCCTCGATCTCGCGCCGGTCGTCGCCGACGTCCGCCGGGAGATCATGCGCCGCCCGGCCGGCCAGCGCGACGTGCTGGTCTTCGTCCATGGCTACAACACCAATTTCGCCGACGCCGTCTATCGTTTCGCTCAGATCGTCTACGACTCCGGCTTCAAGGGCGTGCCGGTGCTGTTCTCCTGGCCCTCGCGCGGCCAGCTCCTCGCCTACCCCTACGACCGCGAAAGCGCCTATTACTCGCGCGACTTCCTCGAAGCGAACCTACGCGGCATCACCCGGGACATCGGCCCGGGGCGGATGGACATCCTCGCCCATTCGATGGGCACGATCCTGACGCTCGAAACCTTGCGCCAGGCGGCGATACGCGGCGACGGCGCCTTCGGCGGCAAGCTGCGCGACGTGATGCTCGCCGCGCCCGATGTCGATCTCGACGTATTCAAGACCCTGATGAATGTGATCCGGCGGCCGGTGACGGTCTTCGTCTCCGCCGATGACCGGGCGCTCGATTTTTCCCGCCGCTTCGCCGGCGACAAGACCCGGCTGGGCGCTGTCTCCACCAAGGATGCGCCGACGATCGCCGAGCTGGAGAAGCTCGGCGTACATATCATCGACCTCTCGGAGGTGTCTTCGGGCGACAGCCTGAACCACGCCAAGTTCGCTTCCTCGCCGAAGGTCGTGCAGCTCATCGGCGAAAGGTTGCGACAGGACAAGGGCATCGGCTTCGCCGGCCCGCAACTGGGCGACCGTCTGGGCGACATCGCCGGCGGGGTGGTCGGCACGGTCGGCTCGACCGTCGGGCTGGTGGTGACGGCGCCCGTCACGATCATCTCCGGCGGCCGCTGACGCCTCGTCGGCTGGGCCCGAGGGCCACGAGCCCTCCTTGCGAGGAGCGCCGGCAACGAGGCGATGACGGGCGGATGTGACCGTGGAGGCACGGGCTGCCGGCATTTCGGGTTTGCCCGGCGTTTCGCCCCATTCTGGCCGCGTTAGCCTGTCCTTAAGACCGGATCATCCAGATCGGCCCCTCTCGATTGTCCCGGATATCCGCTCCCATGCCTGTCACAAGGCGCGACTTTTCACGCTTCTCTCTGGCCTTCGCCTCGCTCCTTCCGCTCGGGCTCACGGCCTGCGCGCAAAGTGAGGCGACCGTCTCGCCCTTCTCCGTGCCGGAGCGGGCGGATTTGTCGGCGCTCGGCAAGGATCCGGCCCTGCTGGTGATGACGACGCGCCGGTCTGTCGGCAACGTGGCGCCCTATTTCGGGTCGGATCGCGGGCCGCTGACCTTTGCGGTGGCGAGGCTCTCGCCGCCGGGGCGCGGCATCGCCGGGCGCGTTTCCTCGGCGGTGAGCGGCGACTGGGCGGTCCTCGGGATCGAGCGCGAGACCACGACCGATGCCGCGCGCGTGTTCTCGAACGCGGCGAATGGCGGCGATGTGCTGCTCTATGTCCATGGCTACAACGAGACCTTCGAGTCCGCCGCCCGCAGCGCCGGGCAGCTTTCGCATTCGCTCAAGTTCCAGGGGCGCACGGCGCTCTTCACCTGGCCTTCGGGCGGCAAGCTGCTCGACTATGCCTATGATCGCGAAAGCGCGCTCTGGTCGCGCGACGGCTTCGTAGAGACCTTGCAGGCGCTGGTCGCAAACCCCACGATCGGGCGCATTCACATCGTGGCCCATTCCATGGGCACATTCCTGACGCTGGAAGGCCTGCGCGAGCTGCGCGATTCGCCCGATGTCTACGCGCGGATCGGCTCGGTGGTGCTCGCCTCGCCCGATGTCGATATCGACGCCTTCGAGCAGACGGTGAAGCGGATCGCGCCGCTGGCGAAGCGCATGACCGTCATCATCGATCCCGGCGACCGGGCGCTCGCGGTTTCCGCCCGCATCGCTGGCGGCGTGGCACGCGCGGGCGCGGCCGACCGGGAGCGCCTCGATGCTCTGGGCGTCCGCGTCGCCGACACGGCCGGGCGCGGCTGGAGCCTGCTCAGGCACGACCTCTTCCTCTCGGATAGCGAGGTTACGCAGGTCGTCCGCCGCGCCATGGATCGCGGCGAGAGCTGAATGCGGGTTTCCAGAGGCCTCGGCGCGGTTCTGCTCGCGTTCGCCGTTTGGCTCGGACCAGCGGCGGCGATGGCGGCGACGCCGGGGCTCTTCGCCGATGTGGGACGCGGAGAATGGACGCTCGACGATCCCGTCTGGAAGGCCATCGACGTCGAGACCTATACGCCGGCGGCATGCGCGGCCAAATCCTGCCCGCTGGTGATCGTGATCCACGGCGCCGGCCGAAACGCGGCGAATTCGCGCAATTATTGGATCGAGGCCGCCGACCGCTATGGCGTCCTCATCGCCGCGCCGCGCTTCGACAAGACCCGTTTTCCCGGCCGGCTTTTCCAGCAGGGCGCCGTGCGCGGACAGCCGGACCGGTCGAAATGGACCTTCGGCGTCGTCGAAAGACTGTTCGATGCGGCGCGCGCTGCCGGTCGCGCGTCAGGCACGAGCTACAGGCTCTTCGGGCATTCGGCCGGCGGCCAGTTCGTGCACCGGATGGCGCTGCTCATGCCCGAGGCCCGCTTCTCGCGGGCCGTCGTGGCGAATGCCGGCTATTACACCCGTCCTCTCGATGCTGCTGCGGCCGGGGGCTTCGCCTATCCCTATTCGCTGGGCGGAACGCCTGCGACCGGCGCCACCTTGCGAGCCGCGCTCGGCAAGCAGGTCACGGTCATGCTGGGCGCCCGCGACACGAATCCGGAACACCGGGAGCTCAACAGGTCGGTCGGAGCCGAGGAGCAGGGAGCAACCCGGTTCGCACGCGGTCAGCATTTCATGGCCGATATCCGTGCTGTCGCCGCTCGCCTCGGCGTCACCTCGCAATGGCGCGAGATCACCGTGCCGGGCGTGGCCCATCAGCAGGACCGCATGGCCCGGGCGGCCGCGCCAGAACTGCTCGGCCCCTGAGGATCATTCAGATCGGCGGCAGGCCGGAGCGCTTCTTGATCGTCGCCAGCGCGAAGTTGGATTCGACCGACTGGATGCATTTCAGCCGCGTCACCTTCTGCTTCAGGAAGCGCTCATAGCCCTCGATGCCATCGGTGACGACGCGCAGCAGATAATCCTGCGAGCCGGTCATGAGGTAGCACTCCGCCACTTCGCTCCAGCTTTCGATCGCCTTCTCGAACTCGGCGATATGCTCCTGATTCTGCTGGAGCAACCGGACCGAGACGAAGACGCTGAAGGGCAGCCCATAGGCCTTCGGATCGACGATCGCGGCATAGCCCTGGATGACGCCTGTCTCCTCCAGCCGCTTGAGGCGGCGCAGGCAGGGGGTCGGCGACAGCCCGACCTTCTGCGAGAGCTCCTGATTGGTGATCCGCCCGTCCTCCCGGAGCAGGGCGAGAATGCGGCGGTCGATCGTATCGAGCATCATATGCTCCATCCTGGCTCGTGTTGAGCAGAAACATGCAGGAAGAGCGTTAGCGCGAGTGTGACCAGCCAAGCAATCGCGTCGATGCGGGATTATTCTGGTCGCAAAGCGGCCAGGCCGGAGCCGAGGGAGAAAGCCATGAGCGCAGACAACTACCACAAGGACCGGATCGCCAACCGCAAGCTCCATCCCGAGACGCTGATGATGGGCTTCGGCTATTCGCCGGCCATGTCGGAGGGATCGCTGAAGCCGCCGGTCTTCCTGACCTCGACCTTCGTTTTCGAGAACGCCCAGCAGGGCAAGGATTTCTTCGACTTCACCTCAGGCCGGCGCCAGCCGAAGCCCGGCGAGAAGCCCGGCTTGGTCTATTCGCGCTTCAACCATCCCAATATGGAAATCCTCGAGGATCGTCTGGCGATCTGGGACGAGGCCGAGAAATGCGCCGTCTTCGCCTCGGGCATGGCCGCGATCGCGACCACCTGCTTCGCCTTCCTGCGCCCGGGCGACACGATCCTGCATTCCCGCCCGCTCTATGGCGGCACCGAGACCCTGCTGAAGAACCAGATGGGCGCCTTCGGCGTGACCCCCTTCGGCTTCACCGACGGGCTCGACATCGAGCAGATGCGTGATGTCGCGCGGGCTGCGGCCGCCAAGGGCCGTGTCGCGATGATCCTGGTCGAGACCCCGGCCAACCCGACCAATGGCCTTGTCGATCTCGCCGCCTGCAAGATGATCGCGGACGAACTGGAGAGGTCGCAGGGCCACCGCCCGCCGGTCGTCGTCGACAACACCATGCTCGGCCCGAAATACCAGAAGCCGCTGAAGCAGGGCGCCGACCTCTCGCTGCTCTCGCTGACCAAATATGTCGGCGGCCATTCCGACCTTGTCGGCGGCTCGATCAGCGGCTCCGAGGCGCTGGTGCGGCAGGTGAAGGCCTGGCGCGGCTCGCTGGGTACGCAAGCCGATCCGAATTCCTGCTGGATGCTGATGCGCTCGCTGGAGACGCTCGACATCCGCATGAGCCGCGCCAACGAGAACGCCAAGCTGGTGGCGGAGTATCTGGAGAGCCATCCGAAGGTCGCCAGGGTCCACTATCTCGGCAACCTCAAGGATGGTGATCCGCGCAAGGCCGTCTTCGACCGGCAATGCACGGCGGCTGGCTCGACCTTCGCCTTCGACGTCAAGGGCGGCGAAAAGGAGGCTTTCGCTCTGCTCGACAATCTGCAGATCATGAAGCTCGCGGTCAGCCTCGGCGGTACCGAGACGCTGGTCTCGCATCCCGCCGCGATGACGCATTCCGGCGTGGCGCGGGAGCTGCGCGAGGAGATCGGCCTCACCGACGCGCTGATCCGCATTTCGGTCGGCATCGAGAACATCGAGGATCTGATCTCGGATCTCGCGCAGGCCTTCGAGGCGGTTTGAGGCGTTCTCTCATATCCCGACCCGTCCCCAGCCCGGCAGCTTCAGCGCCGGGCTGCGCAGGTCGAATCCCGCGACGAGGCCGAGGATGTTGACCTCGACGCCTTCGACCCAGCCGACCGTGATTCCGGCCAGCCCGTAGAGCGAGGCTTGCAGCCCGGTGCGGCTCGGCGTGAGCCCGGCGAAGAGGCCGGTCTCGCGCCAGTCCTTCCCGATGGCCGTCGGCGGCAAGGCTTCGCGCAGTTCCGGTACCTCCGTCAGCACATGCTGGACGAAGCTGTTCGAGTTCGGGCCCGGCCATGCGAGATAGCTGCCCGGTTCGGCATAGGCATAGGACTGCACGGCAGCTCGGATGCGCGGAATCAGCCGCTCGGCCGCTGCTCCTCGGATTTCCGCGACAGACTCCGGCTCGTTGCCGAACCAGCGCCCATCCGCCTCGCGATGGTTGACGCGCACCGGCGCGCCCCAGCCGACGACGTCGAAGCGCGTATAGGCGGAGGCGTTGGCCTCCTTCACCACGATCCAGGAGTGATGCGCGAAGATGCCGCGCCAGCGGCCGACGCGGGCGGCGAAGATGTGCACGGTCGCCTCGGGGTCGACCGACGCGGCCGGCAGGAGCTTCGCGCTTGACCAGTCGGCGCGGCGCCAGTCGGGCGCATGCGTCTGCCAGATCCACCAGCCGGCATGGGTCGCGAGCGGCAGCAGAAAGGCAAGAACGAAGAACAGCAGGAAGCGGCGGAAGAGGCGCATCCGGCACGGTATGTGCAGGACGAGGCGAACCGGCAAGAAGACGGCGGATCACGCTTGCGTCAGCCGGCCGGAACATGCTGGAGGGGCTTTCGGAAACGCTCTGCTGTGCGCGGACCGCCGGCCGCGTTTGGTGGCGGTTGATGCCGGGGGGAAAGCTGGTAGCGTGCGCGCGCCTGAGCTTGATGGAGGGGCAGATTGGGTGAGACGACGAAGCGGCTGAGCAAGGCTGTCGCGGCCTGCGCGATCGGACTGGGACTTCTGGCCACGCCAGTGGCCGCGCAGGACAAGCAGCTCCGGATCTTCAACTGGTCCGACTATGTCGATCCCGAGGTGCTCGACGCCTTCAAGAAGGAAACCGGGATCACCGTCGTCTACGACACCTTCGACCAGATGGAGACGGTCGAGACCAAGCTTCTTGCCGGCAAGACCGGCTACGACCTGATCGTCGTCACGGCTTCCTTCCTGCCGCGCCATATCCCGCTCGGCCTCTACCAGCCGATCGACAAGGCCAAGATTCCGAATCTCAAGAATCTCTGGCCGGAGATCCAGGCGCGGCTCGGGAAATACGATCCCGGCAACACCTACGCCGTGAACTACATGTGGGGCACCACGGGGATCGGCTACAACACCGCCAAGATCAAGGAACGGCTCGGCCCCGACGCGGTGATCGATAGCTGGAAGATCGTCTTCGAGCCTGAACAGCTCAAGAAGCTCTCCAATTGCGGCGTCCATGTCCTCGACGCAACAGAGGAGCTGTTCCCGGCCGCCTTGCGCTATCTCGGGCTGAACCCGGATTCGAAGAACGAGGCCGATCTCAACAAGGCCGGCGAATTGCTGCGCAAGATCCGGCCCTATATCCAGAAATTCCACTCCTCCGAATACATCAACGCGCTGGCCAACGGGGATATCTGCCTCGCGGTCGGCTATTCCGGCGACATCCTCCAGGCCAAGAAACGGGCCGGGGAGGCCAAGAACGGCGTCCAGATCGGCTATTCCATCCCGAAGGAGGGCGCGCTGATGTGGTTCGATTCCTTCGTGATCCCGAAGGACGCCGGCAACGTCGACGCGGCGCTGAAGTTCATCGACTTCGTCAACAAGCCGGAGATGGCGGCGAAGAACTCGGACTTTATCCAGTACGCCAACGGCAATATCGCCTCGAAGCCGTTCCTGTCGGCGGCCTTGCGCGATAACCCCGGTGTCTACCCGCCGGACGAGGTGATGGGGCGGCTCTACACGATCACGCCTTATGACCAGAAGTCGCAGCGGCTGGTGAACCGGCTCTGGACGCGCGTGAAGACCGGCAAGTGAGCGCGTTCGGACGGAGCGCGGTCACCGTCAAGAAGACCTCGCCCGGCAGCGTGCGCCGGGCCTTCCAACCCTGGAACGACCCGGCGGCGAAGCCGCTGGTCGAGTTCCGGGGCGTGACCAAGCGCTTCGGTGACGTCACGGCCGTGGGCGATCTCACGCTCGCGCTCTACCAGCGCGAATTCTTCGCGCTGCTTGGCCCCTCGGGCTGCGGCAAGACCACGCTGATGCGGATGCTCGCCGGTTTTGAGACGCCGGATGAGGGCAGGATCCTGCTCGACGGACAGGATATCACCGCCGTGCCGCCGCATCTGCGGCCGGTCAACATGATGTTCCAGTCCTATGCGCTGTTCCCGCATCTGACCGTGGCCGGCAACATCGCCTACGGCCTGAAGCGCGAGGGCCTGGCCCGCGCCGAGATCGCCAGACGCGTCGAGGAGATGCTGGCGCTGGTCAAGCTCTCCGGCCTTGGGCAGCGCAAGCCGCACCAGCTCTCCGGCGGCCAGCGCCAGCGCGTCGCGCTCGCCCGCTCGCTCGCCAAGCGGCCGAAGTTGCTCCTGCTCGACGAGCCGATGGCGGCGCTCGACCGCAAATTGCGCGAGCAGACCCAGTTCGAATTGATGGATCTGCAGAGCGAGCTCGGCCTCACCTTCATGGTCGTCACCCACGACCAGGACGAGGCGATGACCATGGCCGACCGCATGGCGGTGATGGACCATGGCAAGCTCGTCCAGATCGGGCCTCCCGACGTGATCTACGAGGCGCCGGCCAACCGCCATGTCGCGGAGTTCGTCGGCGACATCAACATCTTCGAGGGGCGGGTCGAAGCGATCGATGGCGAGTTGGTGAAGGCAGAGGTGCCGCGCGTCGGCACCGTCGAGCTCGACGAGGAGGCGCCGGCGCTGAAGGCGGGCGACGCCCTGCTGATCGGCATCCGGCCCGAGAAGATCGAGATCGCCCATGACGAGCCGGGCCAAGTCGTCAACAAGGTCGCGGGCGAGATCTGGGACATCGGTTATCTCGGCGATTTCACCATGGTCCAGGTGATGATCGGCGGGGAGGGCGGTCAGTTGGTCAAGGTCGCGCTGGCCAACCGGACACGGCGGGTGGCCCGGCCTTTCGCCTGGGACGACAAGGTTTGGCTGTCCTGGGATGTCGAGGCCGGCGTGGTGCTGCCGCCATGAGCGCGGTCGCTTCGCTGCAGCGGCTGCGCCGTCTTGTGGTGGCCGTGCCCTATCTCTGGCTGGCGCTGTTCTTCTTGGCTCCCTTCGCCATCGTGCTGCGCATGGCCTTCTCGCAGGCTGCGACCGCGCTCCCGCCCTATGCGCCGCATTGGGAGGGGTTCGCCCAGCTTGGCGACTTCCTGTCCCAGCTCGACCTGACGAATTTCAGCCTGCTCGGCGATGATCCGCTCTACTGGCAGAGCTACCTCTATTCCCTGCGCATCGCGGCGCTGACCACGATCTTCGCCCTCGCCATCGGCTATCCGCTCGCCTACGCCATGGCGACCGCGCCGGCGCGCTGGCGCGGCCTTCTGCTTGTCTTCGTCATCCTGCCGTTCTGGACCTCCTTCCTGATCCGCGTCTACGCCTGGATCGGCATCCTGAGGCCGGACGGGTTGCTCGACGCCGCGCTCGCTTTCCTCGGCTTCGAGGGCGAGCCGCTACGGCTGCTCAATACCGAGACGGCCGTGCTGCTCGGCATGGTCTACTCCTATCTGCCCTTCATGGTGCTGCCGCTTTTCGCCACGCTGGAAAAGCTCGACCGCAGCCTGCTCGAAGCTGCGTCCGATCTTGGCGCGACACCGATCACCGCCTTCTTCACCGTGACGCTGCCGCTGTCGCTGCCCGGTATCCTCGCTGGATCGGCACTGGTCTTCATCCCTGCCGTCGGCGAGTTCGTTATCCCCGATCTGCTCGGCGGCCCCGATACGGTGATGATCGGCAAGGTCTTGTGGAACGAGTTCTTCTCGAACCGCGACTGGCCACTGGCGTCGGCGGTCGCCGTCGTGCTGCTGATCGTGCTGGTCCTCCCGTTGGTCCTGCTCCAGCGCGCCCGGTTGAAGCGGGAGCTGGCGGCATGAAGCGCCTCGGCCCCGGCCTCATCCTGGCGCTGATCCTCGGCTTCGCCTTCCTCTATCTGCCGATCGTCACGCTGATCGCCTATTCCTTCAACGCCTCGCGCCTCGTCACGGTCTGGGGTGGTTTCTCTACGCACTGGTACGGCGCGCTCATGGCGAACGAGCCGCTGCTCGATGCCGCCTGGCTCTCGATCCGGCTCGGTGTCGTCTCGGCGACATTGGCAACCGCGCTCGGTACGCTCGCTGCGCTGGCGCTCGCCCGGCATGGCCGCTTCTTCGGCCGCACGCTGTTTTCCGGGATGGTGCTGGCGCCTCTCGTCATGCCGGAGGTGGTGACGGGGCTTTCGCTGCTGCTGCTCTTCGTCGCCGTTGATGTCGAGCGCGGCTTCTGGACCGTGACCGTCGCGCACGCGACCTTCAGCCTCGGCTTCGCCTGCATCGTCGTGCAATCGCGGCTGGCGGGCTTCGATCGCTCGCTGGAAGAGGCAGCGCAGGATCTGGGCGCGACACCCTTCGTCACCTTCTGGACGGTGACGCTGCCGCTGATCTGGCCGGCGGTGGCGGCGGCCTGGATGCTCGCTTTCACGCTCTCGCTCGACGATCTCGTCGTCGCGAGCTTCACCACCGGCCCCGGCGCGACCACCTTGCCGATGCGGCTCTATTCGGCGGTCAAGCTCGGCGTCTCGCCCGAGATCAACGCCGCCTGCACCATCATGATCGCCGCCGTGGCGGTCGTCGTGATCGCCGCTTCGCTCCTGCTCAAGCGCGAGCAGTTGTCCGGCGGTTAGGCTGCGCTTCGATCCACCCGAACGCGCCGTCATTCCGGACAAGCTGCGAAGCAGCGCAGATCCGGAATCCATCATATGGCTCCGGCGCGCTACGATGGATCCCGGGTCAAGCCCGGGATGACGGCGTTGGGTGCTTGGATAAACGCGGGCTGAACGGCGCCCTCAAAACCCGTTCAGGCAGGATCTGCGATGGTCCGTTCCAAGGCAGGGATCTTCCCGGCCTTGAGACAGGACAAGGACCATGTTTGGCAATCGCGCCCGGATCGGTTTCGCCGCCTTCGCACTGGGCGGCATCGCACTGACAGTCTCGACCTTTGCCGGAACGGGCAATGCCCAGGCCTTTGGCGGCCGCTACGAGCCCGCCTATGAGCGCCCCGCCTATGGCTATGGTTGGCGCCCGGCGCCGCCCGCCATGTACGGCTTCTGGGGTCAGCGCCGCTGGCATCGCTATTTCGACGGTTATGGCGGGCGGCCGATGCCGCCGCGCGAGGGCTATGGTTACGGCTGGCGGTAAGTGTCGCCCCGCTGGTCGTAAGCATGGGGCGGGCGCGGCCTTCGGGCAGCGTCCGCCTTTCTTTTCGAGACTTTACTCGGCCGCCGTCCGCTGCGCATAGCCGAGGCGCTGGTTCAGCTCCTGCAGCAGCTTTTCCGCCGCATCTGCGATGACCGTGCCGGGCGGGAAGATCGCCGACGCGCCGGCTTCGATCAGTGCGTCGAAATCCTGCGGCGGGATGACGCCGCCAACGACGATCATGATGTCGGGCCGCCCGGCCTCGGTGAGCGCGGCCTTGAGTTCCGGCACCAGCGTGAGATGTCCCGCCGCCAGCGAGGAGACGCCGACGATGTGGACGTCGTTCTCGACGGCCTGCCGCGCCGCCTCGTCGGGCGTCGCGAAGAGCGGACCGATATCGACGTCGAAGCCGAGATCGGCGAAGGCCGAGGCGATCACCTTCTGGCCGCGGTCATGCCCGTCCTGCCCCATCTTGGCGACGAGGATGCGCGGGCGGCGCCCATCCGCCTCCTCGAAATCCTGGCACATCAATTGGACGCGCGTGACGGCTGGGTTCATCGTGCCGACCTCCCGCTTGTAGACGCCCGAGATCGCCTTGATCTCGGCCCGGTGGCGCCCGAAGACCTTCTCCATCGCCATCGAGATCTCGCCGACCGTCGCTTTGGCGCGAGCGGCCTTGACGGCGAGATCGAGCAGATTGCCGTTGCCGGCCGCGCCGTTGGTCAGCGCCGTCAGTGCGGCCTGCACCTCGGTCTCGTTGCGCTCGGCCTTGAGGCGTTTCAGCTTATCGAGCTGCTGGGCGCGCACCGAGGCGTTGTCGACCTTGAGCACATCGATCGAAGCCTCGTTGTCAGGCTTGAAGCGGTTGACGCCGATGATCGCCTGCTGGCCGCCATCGATGCGGGCCTGCGTCTTGGCGGCGGCCTCTTCGATCCGCAGCTTCGGGATGCCGGCCTCGATCGCCTTGGCCATGCCACCAAGCTTTTCGACCTCCTGGATATGGCCCCAGGCCTTCTCGGCGAGCTCGGCGGTAAGCCGCTCGACATAATAGGAGCCGCCCCAGGGATCGATGATCCGGGTCGTGCCGCTTTCCTGCTGCAGCAGGATCTGGGTGTTGCGGGCGATGCGGGCCGAGAAGTCGGTCGGCAGCGCCAGCGCCTCGTCGAGCGCGTTGGTGTGGAGCGACTGGGTATGGCCCTGCGTCGCCGCCATCGCCTCGATCATCGTGCGCGGCACGTTGTTGAACACGTCCTGCGCCGTCAGCGACCAGCCGGAGGTCTGGCTATGGGTGCGCAACGGCAGGGATTTCTCGTTCTGGGCCCCGAAATCCTTGACGAGCTTCGCCCAGATCAAGCGGGCCGCGCGCATCTTGGCGACTTCCATGAAGAAGTTCATGCCGATCGCCCAGAAGAAGGATAGCCGCGGCGCGAACACATCGACGCCGAGCCCCGCCTGCTGCCCGGCGCGGATATATTCGACGCCATCGGCCAGCGTGTAGCCGAGTTCGAGGTCCTGCGTCGCTCCGGCCTCTTGCATGTGGTAGCCGGAGATCGAGATCGAGTTGAATTTCGGCATATGGGCCGAGGTGAAGGCGAAGATGTCGCCGATGATCCGCATCGAGGGCGAGGGCGGGTAGATATAGGTGTTGCGGACCATGAACTCCTTGAGGATGTCGTTCTGGATGGTCCCCGAGAGCTTGGCCTGCGGCACGCCCTGCTCCTCGGCCGCGACGATATAGAGCGCCAGCACCGGGAGCACGGCCCCGTTCATCGTCATCGACACGCTCATCTGGTCGAGTGGGATGCCGGAGAAGAGCGTGCGCATGTCGTAGATCGAATCGATCGCGACGCCGGCCATGCCGACATCGCCGGCGACGCGCGGGTGATCGCTGTCATAGCCGCGATGGGTCGCAAGGTCGAAGGCGACGGAGAGGCCCTTCTGCCCGGCCGCGAGGTTGCGGCGGTAGAAGGCATTGGAATCCTCGGCCGTGGAGAAGCCGGCATATTGCCGGATCGTCCAGGGTTGGTTGACATACATGGTCGGGTAGGGGCCGCGCAGATAGGGCGCGATGCCCGGCATCGTCTCGACGAAGGGCAGGCCGTCGCGATCCCTGGGTCCGTAGACCGGCTTCACCGGGATGTCTTCCGGCGTCAGCCACGGCTCGCCTGCGGGCAATGAAGGCGGTGCGGACGCCTTGCCGCCTGCGAAGGCGATCTTCGTGAAATCCGGGATCGCGGTCATGGCTTGCTCCCGTCCGTCTTGTCCCACCAACGGTGGAAATGATGCACCGGTCCGTGGCCATGGCCAACCGCGACCTGATCGGCGGCGGCGATGGCGGCCGAGATGTAGGTCTTCGCATGATCGACCGCCTCCGGCAGCGGCAGGCCCCTGGCGAGGTTGGCGGCGATCGCCGAGGACAGCGTGCAACCCGTGCCATGGGTGTTGCGGGTGTCGATCCGCGGCGCGTTGAAGCGCTGGCGCATGCCGCCGGCGAGCAGGAGCAGATCGCTGCTGACATCGCCATGCCCGTGGCCGCCCTTGACCAGGACATTGGCCGCGCCCAGGGCGGCGAGCTTCTCCGCCTGTTCGTCGACGGCCTCGTCCGTCTCGGCGATGCTGGAACCGAGCAGGGCCGCGGCCTCCGGCAGGTTCGGCGTGATCAGGGTCGCGAGCGGAAAGAGGTGCTTGCGGATCGCCTCGACCGCGGCTTCCTCGAGCAGGCGCGCGCCGGAGGCGGCGACCATCACCGGGTCGAGCACGATGTTTTTCGCACCGTGCTTTTTCAGGCCGGCAGCCACCGTCTCGATCAGCTCGGCGGTCGCCAGCATGCCGATCTTGACGGCGCCGACATCGAGATCCTCGAACACGGCATCCATCTGCTTGGCGACGAAGTCGCGCGGCACGGCATGGATCGCGCTGACGCCCTTGGTGTTCTGCGCCGTCAGCGCGACGATGACGCTGGCTCCGTAGACCTGATGCGCCGCGAAGGTCTTGAGGTCCGCCTGGATTCCGGCGCCGCCGCTCGAATCCGAGCCGGCGATGGTGAGAGCGATGGCGGTCAAGGCAGATCTCCGTTCAGGCGGCCGCGATGGCAAGCGCGCGATCCAGCGTCTCGACCACGTCGCAGCCCATGAAGATGAACGAGGAGACGCCGGCCTTGTTCAACGCCGCTTCGCTCTCGCCCGGGCGCCCGGCGAGCCAGACCGTCGCGCCTGCTTTCGTCAGCGCCTCGGCCGCGGCTGCGCCTTCCTCGGCATAGGCGGTGTCGGAGCCGCACAGGCAGGCAAGCTTGGCACCTGAGCTGCGGAAGGCACCGACCAGCGCGTCGAGATCGGTCGCGCCGTTCTGGGCGAAGCCGTCGCTGCCCGGGGCCGAGAAGCCGCCGGCCTCGAACAGATTGCGGGCGAAGCCGGCGCGGGCGGTAAAGTCGGCGATCGAGCCGAGCGTGGCCAGGAATACGACCGGGCGCTGCGGCAGGGCGTCGGCCTTGTCGCGCAGCGCCTCGAAGGGCTCGGCCAGCCGATGCGCGGGCAAGGCCTCGACACGGAGCCTCTGACTGGGTGGGATCAGCGCTTCCGGGCGCCTGGCGCCCGCGATGAAGGCTTTGACGATTTCGCCGGGATTGCGTTCCGCCGTGCTGCCCGGCTGGGGGGAGGCGGCCTTCTCCACCGGGGCGATCTCCAGCACCGAGACGGGATTCTCGCGGATATTCGGGAACTCGCTCGTGCCGGTGATCGGTACGCGTCGCGTCGCGATGGCCTTGGCCGAGGCGACGCGCTCGCGCGCGATGCCCTGCTGGACATGGCCGTTGGCAAGCGCCGCGAGCACGCCTTGCAGGTCGTCGCTGCGCTCGCGCTCGAGGTCCTGGAAACGGCTCCAACCCTGCTCGCACAGCGCCTGCGTCAAGGCCTCGAAGCCTCCCGCGCCGGCGGCGGGGTCGGCGACGCGCCAGAGATTGGATTCCTCCAGCAGGATGAGCTGCGTGTTGCGGGCGACGCGCCGGGCAAACAGGTCGGGCAGGCCGAGCGCCGCGGTGAAGGGCTGGACGGTGAGCGAATCGGCGCCGCCGACACCGGCGGAGAAGGCCGCGACGGTGCCGCGCAGCAGATTGACCCAAGGGTCGCGCCGGGTCAGCGAGCGCCAGGCGGTTTCGGCATGGATCGTCGCCGGCTTCGGCTCCAGCCCACAGGCTTGCTGCACCCGGTTCCAGAGCAGGCGGGCGGCGCGGAACTTCGCCACGGTCATGAACTCGTCGGTATCGGCGACGAGCGTGAAGGCGATGGCGTCGCGCGCTTCCTGCAGCGACAGGCCCTGCGCCTCCAGCGCGCGCAGATAGGCGAGTGCCGTCGCCAGCGCGGCGCCGAGCTCCTGGGCCTCGGTGGCGCCGGCCTCGTGATAGGGGCGGGTATCGACCGTGACGAAGGGGCCCTTGAAGCCACGCTGTTTCAGCGCCGCGATCACCACCGCCAGCCGGCGGCCGACCTCCGGCCAGGGCGCCGCGAGCGAGCCATGGCTGGCGAGGACGCCGATCGGGTCGAAACCGAACTCCACCGACAGCTCGCCTGGGGCGTGGCCGCGTTTCTCGATCAGGGCGGCGAGCATGAGCGCGTTGACGCGCCCCTGCGGCGCCGGATCCAGCCTGAGGCGGATCAGGTCGAGCATCACGCCGTCCAGCGCGCTGTCGAGTGTCGCGATATCGTCGGCAACAAGGCCATAGCCGCGAGCGGCGCGTGCACCGGCGAAAGCGATGGTGAGCATGTCGGCTCCGCCTTCGAGCTCGGCCAGCGCCAGCCTGCGCGCCTCCTCCGCTTGCGGATGATCGACCCGCGCCGCGACATGCCAGCGACCGGCCTCAGCACGGAAGGCCCGCTCGCCCGATGCCGCTTCGTAGAGCGGTTCGATGCGGATGCCGTCGGCGCTGCGCCCGACCAGTTTCTTCTCGAAATCGGCGCCCTTCAGCACCTTGTCGACGGCAGTTCGCCACGCCTCACGCGAGGCGGCCGGAAAGGCGTCGAGATAGGGCAGGTCGGATGAGGTCGCCGAGTTCATGCGCGCCGATGCTCCCTTCCGCACGATGTGCCGTCGCGGGGACTGATTGCCACGGGCGCGGCCGCACGGCCATCCCTACTTCGTCGCACGGCCGGTGCGCAAACGCACGGCCGTCGTGAGCTGAAAAGAAAACACCGCCCGAAGGCGGTGCTTGGAGACTGCGATGCGCGCCGCTCAGACGAACTGGCCGAGCCCTGGGATCGCGCCGACGATGGCGCCCATCGTGTCCTCGCCCGCCTTCTCGCGGCCATAGGCGAACATTTCCTTCGAGACGGATTGGATCTGCGGCATCGAGAGGCCGGCCCCCATCAACTGGCCACCGAGCGCCATGACGCCGCCGCCTCCGCCCATCAGGCCGCCGATCGCGCCGAGCACGCCGCCCTTGGCGCCGCCTTCGGCATCTGCGAGCTCCTGAGAGCCCGGCAGCGCCGCCATCAACTGGCTGATCTCGCTCGTCGGGCCTTCCTTCTGCAGGAAGGCGAGGATGATGCCGAGGGCCTTGCGGGCCAGATCTTCGTTGAGGCCGGACGCCGCAACGATCCTTGAAATCAGTTCATCCATGTCGTGTGTCCTTACCCGGCCGATACGGCCTCCCGAAAAATAGTTTACATATTTACGATCCAATTCCAACGGCCATCGGGCTTCCGCCCTCTGCGTCCTTTGGTTACAGGTTTAACCTGACAGTTTTGAGAGCGATGGACGGTGACGATGGCGGATGACGGTGCGATTCTGATCGGCAAGAGCGGCAAGCCGGAGAACCTCTTGCTGAAGCTCGCCAACCGCCACGGCCTCGTGACGGGCGCGACGGGCACCGGCAAGACCGTGACCTTGCAGGTGATGGCGGAAGGCTTCGCGCGCAACGGCGTGCCGGTCTTCGCCGCGGACATCAAGGGCGATCTCTCCGGCATCGTGGCGCCGGGCGATTCCAAGCCGGCCTTCGTCAACCGGGCCAAGGAAATCGGCGTCAAATATGAGCCCGACCAGTTTACCACCGTCTTCTGGGACGTCTTTGGCGAGCAGGGGCACCCGGTCCGTGCCACCATCTCCGAGATGGGGCCGCTGCTGCTGGCGCGGCTGCTCGATCTCAACGACACGGCCGAGGGCGTGCTCAATATCGCCTTCCGCATCGCCGACGAGCAGAAGCTCCTGCTGCTGGATCTCAAGGATCTGCGCGCGATCCTGACCTTCATCGCCGAGAACGCTTCGGACCTGACGACGAAATACGGCAATGTCAGCCCGGCGACCGTCGGCACGATCCAGCGCGGACTTCTGGTGCTGGAGAACCAGAAGGGCGATCTGTTCTTCGGGGAGCCGGCGCTCGACATCAACGACCTGATGAAGACGGATCGCGACGGCCGCGGGGTCGTCAACATTCTCGCCGCCGACAAGCTGATGAACAATCCGCGACTCTACGCGACCTTCCTGCTCTGGCTGCTCTCCGAGCTGTTCGAGCAGCTTCCCGAGGTCGGTGACCTCGACAAGCCGAAGCTCGTCTTCTTCTTCGACGAGGCGCATCTGCTCTTCAACGGTGCGCCCAAGGCCCTGCTCACAGCGGTCGAGCAGGTAGTCCGCCTGATCCGTTCCAAGGGCGTCGGCGTCTATTTCGTCACGCAGAACCCGCTCGATGTCCCCGATACCGTGCTCGCCCAGCTCGGCAACCGCGTCCAGCATGCGCTGCGCGCCTTCACCCCGCGCGACCAGAAGGCGGTGCGCGCCGCCGCCGAGACCTTCCGCCAGAACCCCCAGATCGATACCGAACAGGCCATCACCCAGCTCGCGGTCGGCGAGGCGCTGATTTCGATGCTGGAGGGCAAGGGCTCGCCCGAGATGGTCGAGCGCGCGCTCATCGCCCCGCCGATGGCGCAGGTCGGCCCCTGCACCGCGCAGCAGCGCCAGCAGGCGATCAACGGCTCTCCCGTGAAAGGCAAGTACGACACCATGGTCGACCGTGAGTCGGCCTATGAAGTGCTGATGCAGCGCAAGAACCTTAATCCGGACGGCTCGCCGATCGAGGCGTCGACGGATGGCGGCGGGGGCGGCGGCATTCTCGACACGATCGGCGGCTGGCTCGGCGGCGGGGCTCCGCAGCAGCGGCCCAAGACCGGCCCCGGCTCGCGCGGCGGCCCGCTGCCGCAGAGCATGACCGAGAAGATCATCACCTCGGCGGCGCGCTCGGCCGCGACCTCGATCGGCCGCCAGGTCGGCACCGCGATCCTGCGTGGTATTTTGGGCTCGATGACCGGGAAGCGCTGAGCGCGGGCGCCAGGCGTCATTCTCGGGCGGCGCGAAGCGCAGACCCGAGAATCTTAGGCCGGAAGGGGTGCGGGAGCCTCTTTCGGCAAGAGATGCTCGGGGCAAGCCCGAGCATGACGAGACTGGGGCCTCAAGACCCCGTCGCGAAATCGACGATCAGCTTGAGGTTCAGCACGATGATGATCGCCGCGGTCAATGCGGCGATCACGGTCAGCCAGCGCGGCGCCACCAGCTCGCCCATCTTGGTCTTCGAAGCCGTGAACATCACGAGCGGCACCACCGCGAAAGGGAGCTGCAGGCTGAGGACCACCTGGCTGAGGATGAGCAGTTTCGCCGTCTGGCCCTCACCATAGATCAGCGTGACGACGATCGCGGGCACGATGGCGACGAGCCGGGTCACGAGCCGCCTCAGCCAGGCTGCCAGCCGGATGCGCAGGAAGCCTTCCATCACGATCTGCCCGGCCATGGTCGCCGTCACCGTCGAGTTCAGGCCGCAGCAGAGCAGGGCGATGGCGAAGAGCGAGGGCGCGATCGAGGAGCCGAGCAGCGGCTGCAGCAGCTCCTGTGCCCGGCCGAGTTCGGCGACGTCGGTATGCCCGCCCTTGTAGAAGGTCGCGGCGGCCAGGATCAGGATCGCGGCGTTGATCACCAGGGCGAAGGTCAGCGCGACGGTCGAGTCGATCGTCGCATATTTCAGCGCCTCGCGTTTCTCCGGCAGCGTGTGACCATAGGCGCGGGTCTGGACGATGCCGGAGTGCAGATAGAGATTATGCGGCATCACCGTCGCGCCGATGATGCCGAGCGCGATGTAGAGCATGTTCGGATTGGTGACGATCTCGGTCGTCGGCGCGAAGCCGCGGATGACTTCGCCCCAGTTCGGATCGGCGAGCGCGATCTGGATGGCGAAACAGACCGCGATCACGCCGAGCAGCGTGATGATGAAGGCCTCGATCCAGCGGAAGCCCTTGGTCTGCAGCCACAGGATGATGAAGACGTCGAGGGCGGTGATCATCACGCCGATCTCGAGCGGGATCCCGAAGAGCAGGTTGAGGCCGATGGCCGTGCCGATCACCTCGGCGAGGTCGGTGGCGCAGATCGCTAGCTCGGCGAGGAGCCAGAGCGGCCAGGCCATATAGGGCGGATAGGCATCGCGGCAGGCCTGGGCGAGGTCGCGCCCCGTCGCGACCGCGAGCCGCGCGCAGAGCGACTGCAGGATCACCGCCATGATGTTGGAGATGAGCGCGACGACGAGGAGGGTGTAGCCGAACTGCGCCCCGCCCGCGAGCGAGGTCGCCCAGTTGCCGGGGTCCATATAGCCGACGGCGACCAGATAGCCCGGTCCGAGAAAGGTCAGGAATTTCCGCCAGGACGAGGATGTCGGAGCCACCGAAACCGAGCGGAACACATCGGCGAGCGAGGGCTCGCCGCGCGATCGAAGCCAGATCGACGAGGATTCCGGAGCGCCCTGGGACATGGTCTGACCTTGCTGCAACTTATTTGCAATAAGCCTTATAGAGCGCTCCGGTGCCTGTCAATGCAGTTGCGAAGCGTTATCAATTTGAGCGTGTGCGAAGCCGGGCGGCAATGCGCGATGAGGGGCTGACGCCCGGGCCGGGGCTTGCCATGATGCCGTCACCTGAATCGCATCCGATGGCCGCCATGTCCCAGCTTCCCGCTATTCTCGCCCGTCTCGATGCCGGGCTCGACGCCTCGCTCGAGCGTCTCTCTTCCTGGCTTGAGATTCCGTCGATCGGCACCGATCCGGCTTTCAACGCGCAGACCCGCGCCGCTGCCGAGTGGCTCCGCGCCGATCTGGAAGCGCTCGGCTTCAAGGCGGAGCTGCGCGAGACCGGCGGTCACCCCGTCGTATTGGCGCATCGGCCCAAGCCCGGCGCGCCGCATGCGCTGTTCTACGGCCATTACGACGTGCAGCCGGTCGATCCGCTGAATCTCTGGGATACTGAGCCGTTCAAGCCGGTCATCCGCGAGATCGAGCCGGGCCGCAAGGTCATCTCGGCGCGCGGCGCCTGCGACGACAAGGGCCAGGTGATGACCTTCATCGAGGCCGTGCGCGCGACGCTGGCCGAGACTGGCGATCTGCCCATCGGCCTGACCATCCTCGTCGAGGGCGAGGAGGAATCCGGCTCCGTCAACCTGCCGCCCTACATCAAGGCCAATGCCGCCGAGCTCAAGGCGGATTACGCGCTCATCTGCGACACCGGCATGTGGGACCGTGAGACGCCGCTGATCACCTCGACCCTGCGCGGCATGGTCTATCAGGAGGTGACGCTGACGGCGGCCGATCGCGATCTGCATTCGGGCCTGTTCGGCGGCGCCGCCGCCAACCCCATTCATCTCCTCGCCAGGATACTGGGCGAGCTCCATGACGAGACCGGCCGCATCACCGTCCCCGGTTTCTATGACGGCGTGCACGAACCGACCAATGCCCAGAAGGCCGAATGGGCCGATCTCAACCTCACCGAGAAGGAATTCCTCGGGCAGATCGGCCTGAAGCACTCCGTCGGAGAGAAAGGGCGCATGCTGATCGAGCAGATCCAGTCCCGCCCGACTTGCGACGTCAACGGCATCTGGGGCGGCTATACGGGAGAGGGCAGCAAGACAGTCATTCCGGGCCAGGCTTCGGCCAAGGTCTCCTTCCGCCTCGTCGGCGATCAGGACCCCGTGAAGATCGCCGCCGCCTTCCACCAGTTCGTCCGCGACCGGCTGCCGGATGATGTGACGGCCGAATTCATCAGCCATTCCGGCTCGCCGGCTCTCGCCGTGCCGCCGGATTCACCGGTGCTCCAGAAGGCACGCAAGGCGCTGGCCGACGAATGGGGCGGGCGCGTGGTTTCCATCGGCAGCGGCGGCTCGATCCCCGTCGGCGGCGATTTCAAGCGCACGCTCGGCATCGACACGCTCTTCGTCGGCTTCGGCCTCGACGACGACCGCGTGCATTCGCCGAACGAGAAATACGACCTGTCCTCCTTCCACAAGGGCCAGCGTTCCTGGGCCCGCATCTTGCAAGCTCTCGGTTCATGAAATCAGTCTGTGTCTTCTGCGGCTCCAATCCCGGCAATGACCCCGTCTATGCGGCCGGCGCCCGCGCCATGGGCGCCGAGATCGCAAGGCGGGGCCTGACACTGGTCTATGGCGGAGGCGCCGTCGGGCTGATGGGCATCGTCGCCAATGCGGCGATGGAGGCCGGCGGCGAAGTCCACGGCGTCATTCCCAAGGCGCTGCGCGACCGCGAGGTCGGCCATGTCGGCCTGACCCGGCTCGAGGTCGTCGACACCATGCACACGCGCAAGGCCCGCATGGCGGAGCTGTCGGACGGCTTCATCGCCATGCCCGGCGGCATCGGCACCTTCGAGGAGCTGTTCGAGATCTGGACCTGGGGCCAGCTCGGCATCCATTCCAAGCCGCTCGGCCTGCTCAACGTTGCTGGGTTCTACGATCCGCTGGCCACATTCCTCGACCAGACCGTGGAGGCCGGCTTCCTCAAGCAGAGCCACCGCGCCATGGCGATGACCGATACGGAGCCGGCGACGCTGCTCGACCGGATGGAGGCCTATGTTCCGGCGGCGACCTATAAATGGGTCGAGAAGGAAGAGGTCTGACTTAATCCCCGGCATTGCCCTCTCAGGTTGTAGGAATATTATCTTGACATTGTGACGCTGATCCGGTAGAGATCAGGAACGCTCACGAAATATGCCCGAACGAAGCCGCCGCGCGCTCCAGCCGGCGGCTTTTTCGTGGCCGTCATCCGAGAGGGACGTCATGGCAGAAGAGGACGAGACAACGTCGCAGCCAGCCGCCGAGCTGAAGCCGAAACGGAAGACGGTCTCGCGCAAGGCGGTGGTGGGTCAGCTCTGGCGTGCTGCCAAGCGCCAGATCGATACGCATGAGGAACATCTCGCCGACCTGCCGAGGGGCACGACCGCAAGCGAAGCCGACGCTAAGGCGTTGGCCGTGCTTGCCCGCACCGTCCGCGAACTGGTCGCGATCGAGGAGCCTCAGGCCACAAGGAAGGACAAGCGCACGGATGAGCCTTCCGCTGCCGATGATCTGCGACATGTCGCACAGCTCCGTCAGGATCTTGCTCGACGTCTTGAAGCCCTTGTCGCTCAGGACGCGCGTGAGAATTCTGAAGAAGCTGATGCCGACAGCGACGCCGGATGAGGTCGAACTCATTCGGAATACCTGGAATATCTGGGCGCGCCCCGATCAGTTGCCACCCGAACCGCTGAAGCCGATCTGGCTCGTCCTCGGCGGACGCGGCGCCGGCAAGACCCGCACCGGCGCCGAATGGGTCAGGGGTATGGCGCTGGGCCATCCGCCTTTCGCGGACTTGCCGACGGAGCGGATTGCCCTCGTCGGCGAGACGCAAGGACAGGTCCGCGACGTAATGATCGAGGGCGTTTCCGGGCTGCTGGCGGTCCATGCGCGTGGGGAGCGGCCGAACTGGCAGCCCTCGCTGCGCCGCCTGCAATGGCCGAATGGCGCGATCGCGCAGGTTTTCTCCGCCGAAGATCCGGAGGGCCTGCGCGGTCCGCAATTCGGCGCCGCATGGTCCGACGAGCTGGCGAAATGGCCGAACCTTCAGGAGTGCTGGGACATGCTGCAATTCGGCCTTCGCCTCGGCGACCATCCCCGTCAGGTCATCACGACGACGCCCCGCCCCGTGCCGCTGGTCAAGCGCCTGCTGGTCGAGCCCCATGTCGCGGTGAGCCGGGCGAGGACACAGGACAACCATTACAACCTCGCCGCGGAATTCGTCCGCACGGTCACGCAAACCTATGGCGGGACGCGGCTCGGCCGCCAGGAACTCGACGGCGAGATCGTGGAGGAGAGCCCGGACGCGCTCTGGACGCGGGCCATGATCGAGGCGGCCCGCGAGCGCCGGCACCCGCCGCTCGCGCGGATTGCCGTCGCCGTCGATCCGCCTGCCTCGTCCTCGCAGCGGGCCGACCGCTGCGGGCTGGTCGTGGCCGGCATCGATAGCGACGGCCTCGGTCATGTGGTGGAGGATGCGACGATGGCCGGCGCCCGCCCGCAGGAATGGGCCGAGAAGGCGGTGGCGCTCTATCGGCGTTACGAGGCGGATGTCCTGGTCGTCGAGGTCAACCAGGGCGGCGAGATGGTCGAGAGCGTCATCCGCGAGATCGATGCCGGCGTTCCGGTCGTCCCGGTGCGGGCGACGCGCGGCAAATATCTCCGCGCCGAGCCGGTTGCCGCGCTCTATGCGCAGGGCCGCGTGCGCCATGCCGGCCCCCTCCCGGAGCTGGAGGACGAGATGTGCTCCTTTGGCCCAGGCGGCCTCGAAGGCGGCCGCTCGCCCGATCGGCTCGACGCACTCGTCTGGGCGCTGACCCATCTGATGCTCGCGCCCAAGGGCCGGCCGCGGGTGAGGGGGATGTAGCCTTCACCGTCATTCTCGGGCGGCGCAAAGCGCCGACCTGAGAATTTCATGAGGGGAGAGACCCGGTTTCCGGGATGGTCGGGTCGAGCCCGACCATGGCGGCACGTCGTTTCACGCTCCAACAGCGAGATCTCCATGTTCGATTTCCTTCGCAGCCTGCGCGGCCGAGCCGCGCCGGACCAGAAGCGCTCGCGCGTCGGGCCGCTCATTGCCCTGCACGAGGCTGGGCGAGCGGTCTGGACGCCGCGCGATTATGTCGCCCTGTCCCGCGAGGGCTATGAGCGCAATCCGGTGGTGCATCGTTGCGTGCGCCTGATCGCGGAGGCGGCGGCGCAGACGCCGCTCGTCGCCAAGGTCGGCGACCGCGAGGTGCCCGAACACCCGGCATTGGCGCTGATCGAGCGACCCAACCCGCGCCAGGGCGGCATCGCCTTCCGCGAGATGCTGTTCGGCCATCTGCTCGTCGCCGGCAATGCCTATGTCGAGGCGGTGAACGCTGGCCGCGAGCCGCGCGAGCTCTATGCGCTGCGGCCTGACCGGATGCGTGTCGTGCCGGGCCGCGATGGTTGGCCGGAGGCTTACGACTATACCGTCGGCGGCGACACCGTGCGCTTCCGGCAGGACGAGGCCGAGGTGCCGCCGATCCTGCACCTGACGCTGTTCCACCCGATCGACGACCATTACGGCCTCTCGCCGGTCGAACCGGCGGCATCAGCGCTCGACATCCACAATGCCGCCAGCAACTGGCACAAGGCTCTGCTCGACAATGCCGCGCGCCCGTCCGGCGCGCTGGTCTATGACGGACCGGGCGGCGCGACGCTGACCGAGGCGCAGTTCGACCGGCTGAAGCAGGAGCTGGAGGATTCGTTCCAGGGCGCGCGCAACGCCGGCCGGCCACTGCTGCTCGAGGGCGGGCTCGACTGGAAGCCGCTCTCGCTGACTCCGGCGGAACTCGACTTCGTCGCGGCCAAGGGCGTGGCGGCGCGCGAGATTGCGCTCGCCTTCGGCGTGCCGCCGCTGCTGCTCGGTTTGGCCGGCGACAACACCCACGCCAATTTCGCCGAGGCCAACCGCGCGCTCTGGCGCCAGACCGTGATTCCGCTGGTGAGACGATCGGCGCAATCGCTGGCGCAGTGGCTCGGGCCCGCCTTCGGTGACGAGCTCTCGCTGGAGCCCGATCTCGATGCGGTCGAGGCGCTGGCCGACGAGCGGGAATCGCTCTGGCGGCGCCTCGGTGCGGCGGATTTCCTCGACGACGACGAGAAACGCGAGGCGGTCGGCTACGGCCGGCGTGCCTCCGGGAAGGAGCCATCATGACCATGCTCGACCAGATCGTCACGGCCTTCATCGGCCGGGCCGATGTCGGCCATCTCGGCCTGCTGCTCTGGGCCGCGAGCGCATCCGGCCTCGCCTGGCTCGTCCTGCGCGAGCTGACGGCGGCGAACCGGCGCTTCGACGATTTCGTCCGCGAGCTCAACCGCTTCAACGCACGCCACGAGGGGGATCAGTCATGAAAGGCAGCAGCGATGCGAAACCGCCATCGACCCGGCGAGGCGCCGGCCAGGCGCAGCCGGCCAAGGCGAGGCCGGGCGGCGTAACGACGGAGACCTTCAGCCGCTTTGTCCGCAACCTGGCCAAGCTGGAGGGTGGGCAGCTCCAGGCTGGCAAGAGACAGCGCGGAAGCGGCGGGGAGGGCGGTCGATGAGCGATCTCCATCGTCTTCCGCTCGAATCCAAACTCCTGCCCCTGCAACCTTCGCGCATTGCCGTCGACGGCAGTTTCGAGGGCTATGCCAGCCTCTTCCGCATCCCCGATCTCGGCAAGGACGTGGTCGAGCCCGGCGCCTTCCGCGACAGCATCGCCCGGCGCGGCCCTTCCGGCGTCAAGCTGCTCTGGCAGCACGACCCGGCCGAGCCCCTCGGCCGCTGGCTCAGCCTCGCCGAGGACAGTCGCGGCCTCTTCGTGCGCGGCAAGCTCTCGCTGGCCGTCGCCCGCGCCCGCGAGATCCACGCTTTGATGCGGGAGGGTGCCATCGACGGACTCTCGATCGGCTTTCGCCCCGAAAAGGCGCGCAACGAGCCCAGATCGGGTCTGCGCCGCCTGGAGCGCGTCGATCTCTGGGAGGTCTCGATCGTCACCTTCCCGATGTTGCCGCAGGCCCGGATCAGCGCCGTCAAGACGGCCTTCCGCAAGCCTGCTTTCGCCTGACCATCACCCAAGAAAGCCCCTGCAAGGAGAAGCCATGACCCGTTTCGACACCGCCCCCGAGACCAAGGCCGCCGGCGCCGACCTCGCGCTTGCCTTCGAGGATCTGCGCTACACGCTGGAAAGCTATCGCGCTGCGAATGACGAGCGCCTTGCGGAGATCGAGGCCCGCAACAGCGCCGATCCGCTGACCGAGGAGAAGCTCGTCCGCATCGACGCCGCGCTCGACGACACCATGCGCCGCATCGACCGGCTGACGCTGGAGCGCGGCCGTCCGGCACTGGGCCATGACGGCCAGGGCGCTCATGGCCGCGACCCGCTCGTCGCCGAACACAAGGCCGCCTTTGCGGCTTATGTCCGCACCGGCGAGGCCGGGGGGCTGAAACGCCTGGAAGCCAAGGCGCTTTCGACCGGCTCCGGCCCGGATGGCGGCTATCTGGCGCCGTCGACCGTCGAGGGCGAGATCCTGCGCCGCCTGGCCCATGTCTCGCCGATCCGTTCCCTCGCGACCGTCCGCACCATCTCGTCGGGCACCTACAAGAAGGCCTTCTCCACGACCGGCCCGGCTTCCGGCTGGGTCGCGGAGGCGGCGGCGCGTCCCCAGACGGGCTCGCCCACGCTGGCCGAGCTCTCCTTCCCGGCGATGGAGCTTTACGCCATGCCGGCCGCGACGCAGACGCTGCTCGACGACGCCATCGTGAACATCGACCAATGGATTGCCGAGGAGGTCGAGAGCGCCTTCGCCGAACAGGAGGGCGCGGCCTTCGTCAACGGCGACGGCACCGACAAGCCCAAGGGCTTCCTGGCCTATCCGACGGTGGCGGAAGCGAGCTGGAGCTGGGGCAATATCGGCGTGCTCAACACCGGCGTCGCCGGGGCCTTCGCCGCCTCCAACCCCTCCGACGTGCTGGTCGACCTCGTCTATGCGCTGAAGGCCGGCTATCGCCAGAATGCCTCCTTCGTGATGAACCGCAAGACGCAAGGAACGGTCCGCAAGTTCAAGGATGCCAACGGCAACTATCTCTGGCAGCCGCCGGCTTCCGCAGGGGCGCCGGCGACGCTGCTCGGTTTCCCGCTGGTCGAGGCGGAGGACATGCCGAACATCGCCAACAACGCCATCTCGGTCGCCTTCGGCGATTTCCGGCGCGGCTATCTCGTCGTCGACCGGGCCGGCGTGCGCATCCTGCGCGACCCCTATTCCGCCAAGCCTTACGTGCTGTTCTACACCACCAAGCGCGTGGGTGGCGGCGTGCAGGACTTCGCGGCGATCAAGGGGCTCAAATTCGCCGTCTGACGATCGAGGCGCGCCCTGCATCCCCGCCAGGATGCAGGGCGACACTATTCCTCGTCAGCGCGAAAGCCACCAGCTCCAGCCGGAGCTGACCTGCGGCTGGACGGCCTCCTCCGAGCGGCCGTCCGCTCCCAGCGCCAGCAGCCTCGCGCTGCCCGTGGCGATCCAGTCCCGGTGGTCGCTCACCGGGGTGATCGCGGTGAAGCCGCCGCAAATGCGACGCGCGCGCGTCTTCAGCGGTCCACTCGACCAACTGACGATGCCGACGAGATCGCGCGAGCGGGAGGAGCCGCGCAGGACCGGCCCACCCGAATCGCCGCGGCAGGCGCCGGCGCCGGGCGTCTCGCCCCGCGCCTCGACATCGACGGCGACCTTGACGGTGTTCTGTGTGGTGTAGTTGCCGGCGTTGACGAGCTGCGTCTCCCGCAGGCGTCGCGCCGTGCGCTTGTTGTCCTCGGCGGAAAGGCCGTAGCCCGCCATGGTGACGGTCTCGCCCTGCGAGAGATAGCTGCCGACAGCGAGCGGCTGAATGTCGAGCGGCAGGGGCTGCGCCAGACGCAGCAGGGCGAGGTCGGTGCCTGGTTGCGTGCGCGGCGTCGTGCCGGGCACGAAGCTCGGATGCGGCAGCACGGCGATGACGGGCTGGCGCCGCGCCCGGAAGCGCGGATCGAGGCTGACGACGCTGATCGAGCCGCCATCCATCAGGCAATGTGCGGCCGTGAGGATGATTTCAGGTGCGATGACAGCCCCGGAGCAGAGCTCGCCCCGGCTGGTCTCGACCCTGACGGTCGAGGCGCGCGTGCCGTTCGCATCGCGCGAATTGACGCCTCCGACAACGGCGGAAGCAGGTTGCGCCAGGATCGAGAGGGCGCAGGACAAGGACAGGATGGCGAGGGCGCGCGCGAGCATGGAACACATCAACGAGGTCGGTGGAACAATTTAGAGGCTGTCGCGCCCCAGTCCAGCGTTTCCGTCAGCGACCGCTGGTCCAGCGCGCAGTTTCACCCCATTGCGCCAGCGTCGCGTCGATCCAGCCACGTTGCGGACCGATGAGAATGCCCTGGCTGAGCAGGCCGCAATTGCGCTTGGCCGGCCCGGTCGACCAGCTGCTCACGGCGACGACGCCGGCCCCGCTGAAGATCGGGCCGCCCGAATCGCCCTGGCAGGCGCCGGCACCCGGCCGCTTTCCCGCTCCGGCGGGGTCCGCGGCCCAGAGCAGGACATGCCCGGGCCCGTAGGGCTCGATGACGGAGAGGGCGGCGGAGCGATAGGTGCCGGTCGTACGCGCTTCGCCCTCCTGCGAGACGCCATAGCCGGTCAAGGTGACCGGGGCGCCGGCGCGCGGCTGGGCGCCGTCGTCGAGCGTCGCAGCGACGAAGCGCGCCGGCAGCGGCTCGGCCATTCGGATGAGGGCGAGGTCGATCGAGCGGCGGCGGTTGCTGACCGCCTTCGCGTTGAATTCGGGATGCAGGCCGACCGCGGCCGGCGCGATCAGAACCGGCTCGCTGCCCGCGCGCCAGTGAATGCGCAATTCCGTGCCGCCGGCCGCGCAATGGGCGGCGGTGAGGATCGCGCGGGCCGACAGCACGATGCCTGTGCAGACGCCGCCGCGCGCGTTCAACACCATCAGGGTCGCGGCTTCGGCCGGGCCGCCCTCCTGCCCGCCGACGACGGCCTGCGCCGGAGCGAGCCCGGCTCCGCAAGCCAGGCCGAAGCCGAGAAACCAGTTCGCGATCCGCATCGGGCGCTCCTTCCAGAGCTGCGCTGATAGCGCGTCGCTTCCCGCAATTGAACCCTTGAACGGAGCGATCATGACGCCGCTTGCCCTGGAGCCGCCCGTTGCGGAGCCGGTTTCGCTCGCCGAGGCCCGGCTGTTCCTGCGTCTCGACCAGACCGAGGAGGACGATCTGCTGGCGACGCTGATCACGGCCGCGCGGCTGATGGTCGAGGCGGTATCGGGCCGCTGCCTGATCGACCAGCGCTGGCGGATCGTGCTGGATCGCTGGCCTGTCGGCGGCGAAATCCGCCTGCCGCTATCGCCCGTGGGCGCGATCGAGGCCGCGCGTGTCTACGATCTGCTGGGCGTCGCCCAGGCGGTCGCCGGGACGGCCCTGGCGCTCGATACGCTGGCGGATCCGCCCTTGATCCGCATCGTCGGCGAGGTGCCGGAAATCGGACGAGCGCACGGCGCGATCGAGATCGATATCACCGCCGGCTACGGGACATCGGCGGACGCGGTCCCGGCCCCGTTGCGCCAGGCGGTGCTCCGCCTCGCCGCGCGCTGGTTCGAGCAGCGCGGCGATGTCGCGAGCCGCGATGCGCAAGCCTTGCCGGCCGAGATCATGGCGCTGGTCGCGCCTTATCGCCGCGCGAGGCTCTGACCATGGCGGAGATTCCGATCCCCGCCATCGGCCGGATGCGGCGCCGGCTCGTGCTGGAAGCGCCGGTCGCGGCGCCGGACGGCCTCGGCGGCGCGACGCAGAGCTTCGCCGCGGTCGGCGCGCTCTGGGCGCAGCTCGAATGGCTCTCGGGCGTCGAGCAATGGCGCGAAGGGCGGCCCGAGCAGCTCGCGCGATACCGCGTCGCCCTGCGCTGGCGCGGTGACGTGGATGCCGGCCGGCGCCTGCGCGACGGCGAGCGCATCTTCGACATCCGCACGGTGGCCGATCCCGATGGTTCGCGCCGCCGGCTCGTCTGCCTGGTCGAGGAGGTCAAGCCGTGAGCGACGCCATCCTGGCTCTGCGTGCCGCGATCCAGGCGCGGCTTGCCGCGGACGCGCCCTTGATCGCCTTGATCGGCCCCGATCGCATCTTCGACGAGGCGCCCCGCGCCGCGCGAGGCCTTTACGTCGTCCATGGCGATGTCGAGGCGCGCGATTGGTCGGCCGGAGGCGAGCGCGGCTGCGAGCAGGAGCTGACGCTGATCGTCTGGGCTGCCCAGAGCGGCTCCGCCCGCCAGGCATTGGAGGCCGCGAGGCTGATCGTGATGGCGCTGGACGATGCCGATCTCCCCCTCGACGGGCACAGCCTCGTCAATCTGCGCTGGCTCTCGAGCCGGCTGGCGCGCGAACCGCGCGGCGGGCTTCCCAACGTGACGATCCGCTTCCGCGCGGCGACCGAGCCGCTCTGAACACCCGAAACATCGCGACAATCGAAGGAGGCGCCGCATGCCGGCACAGAAGGGCAAGGATCTGCTGCTCAAGGCGGCGGATGGGGAGGGCGGTTTCACCACCGTCGCAGGGCTGCGTGCCCGCCAGATCGCGTTCAATGCCGAGACGGTGGATGTGACCCATGCGGAATCGGCCGGGCGCTGGCGCGAGTTGCTGGAAGGCGCCGGGGTCCGCCGCGCCAGCATCAGCGGCTCCGGCATCTTCAAGGACGCCGCCTCGGACGCACTTGTCCGCCAGACCTTCTTCGATGGCGCGATCCGCGACTGGCAGGTGGTCGTACCGGATTTCGGCACGGTTGCCGGGCCGTTCCAGCTCACCAGCCTCGAATATCGCGGCGACCATGCGGCGGAGGTCACCTTCGACCTTTCGCTGGAATCGGCCGGCGCACTCGCCTTCACAGCGCTCTGAGGAGACCGGCATGGTCAATCGTCATCGCGGCGAAACCGCGCTCATGATCTCGGGCGAGGCCCTGCCGATGCGTCTCACCCTGGGCGCGCTGGCCGAACTCGAGCACGCCTTCGCGGTCGATAGCCTGCCAGCGCTCGGACAGCGCTTCGTCTCAGGCCATCTCTCGGCGCGCGACATCATCCGCATCATCGCCGCCGGCCTGCGCGGCGCGGGCAAGGTGATCCGCGACGAGGAGGTCGCGGGGCTGTCCTTCGATGGCGGCCTCGCGGGCGCGATCAAGGCCGCCATCGCCCTGCTGGAGGCGACCTTCGGCGAGGGCGAGCCCGCCCGCCCTCCGCAGCCGCCGGAAGCCTGAGCGCACCGGCGGCCTTTCCCTGGGAGGAGGCGATGGCCTTCGGGCTCGGCCGGCTCGCCTGGCCGCCGGATCGCTTCTGGGCGGCGACCCCGCGCGAGCTGGCTGCAGCGATGAAGGCTTGGGGTTGGGGAGCGTCGGGCGCCGCGACCGAACGCACGGCTTTCGAGGCATTGATGGCCGCTTTTCCCGACATCTGACGCAACGTCTTGAATCAATTTCTGAAGAGGATCGTCATGGCCGATGAGACCGATTTCGACTCCGTCCGTCTTTCCGATCTGCGGACGATGGATTCCCTGACTCAATCCCTCAACCGCTCTTCGCAAAGCTTTGGTAAATCGATCGTAAATGCCTTTTCGCGCGGTGTCGTCGAAGGCAAGCGCTTCGAGGACGTGTTGCGCGGTGTCGGGCGCTCGCTGACCGACGGCCTGCTCAAGAATGCGCTGAAGCCGCTGCAGACCGGCATCTCCAATCTGCTCGGAACGGGTATCAAAAGTCTGACCGGCCTGTTCACCGGCGGTTTCGGTTCGCTCGGCGGTGGGGCTTCGATACCGGTTGCCCCTTTTGCGGAGGGCGGCATCGTCGCCTCGCCTGCCTATTTTCCGACCGGGCGCGGCCTCGGCCTGATGGGTGAGCGCGGCGCCGAGGCGATCATGCCGCTCTCGCGCGGGCCGGACGGACGCCTCGGCGTCAGAGCCGGCGGCGGGGCACGCCCGCTCAACGTCACGGTGCAGGTCTCGACACCCGATGCCGAGAGCTTCCGCCGTTCGGAGGCGCAGGTTTCGGCCGCGATCGCGCGAGCCGTGGCGCGCGGCGGTCGCGCACTCTGACGAGGCAGGTCATGACCGATTTCCATGACGTCCGCTTTCCGCTCGACGTCGCGCGTGGGGCGCGGGGTGGGCCGGAGCGCCAGACCCAGATCGTGACGCTCGCCTCCGGCCGCGAGGTCCGCAACAGCCGCTGGGCCCATTCGCGCCGCCGTTACGATGCGGGCCTCGGCGTGCGTTCCTTCGACGCGCTGGCGCAGGTCGTCAGCTTCTTCGAGGAGCGTCGCGGCAGGCTCTTCGGCTTCCGCTGGCGCGACCAGCTCGACTGGAAGAGCTGCGCACCTTCCCGGGCGCCGGCCGCGACCGACCAGGTCATCGGGATCGGCGACGGGCTGACGGCGGCGTTCCAGCTCCGCAAGAGCTACGGCACGGGAGCGTCCGCCTATAGCCGGACCATCGCCAAGCCGCAGGCGGGCAGCGTGCTTATCGCCGTCGATGGTGTCGCGCAGGCGCCGGAGGAGGCCTTCTCCTGCGACACAGCGACCGGGCTCGTCACCTTCGCCGCCGGTCATATCCCGCCGGCCGGTGCCGTCGTCACGGCCGGCTTCGCCTTCGACATTCCCGTCCGCTTCGACGCCGATGCGATCGAGGTCGATCTCTCGGCTTTCGAGGCCGGCGAGATCCCGCGCATCCCGGTCGTCGAAATCCTGCCCTGAGGCCGCCATGCGCGATATCCCGCCCAACCTTGCCGCTCATCTCGAAGGCGGCGCGACGACGCTGTGCCGCTGCTGGAGCCTGACACGGCGCGACGGTCTCGTCCTTGGCTTCACCGACCACGACCGGCCGCTCACTTTCGAGGGTATCGCCTTCGCCGCCGTGACCGGACTCGAGGCGGCAGAGGCCACAGCCGAGCTCGGCTTCGCCATCGGCGGTGGCGATGTCGCCGGTGCGCTCGCCGCGACCGGGCTGAACGAGGCCGATTTGGCGCGCGGCCTCTACGACGATGCGCGTCTGCGGATCTGGCTGGTGAACTGGTCGGAAACCGGCCAGCGCGTGCTGCTCGACGAAGGCTTCGTCGGCGAGGTCAGGCGGGGCGAAAGCGGTTTCACGGCCGAGGTCCGCAGTTTCGCCAAGGCCTTCGACGAGGAGCGCGGTCGGCTCTATATGCGCTCCTGCTCGGCCGATCTAGGCGATGCCCGCTGTGGCCTCGCAATAGCGGTGGTCGAGGCGGTCGTGGCGGAGAGCGACGGCCGCCTCGCGCTCTCCGCGGAGGGGATCGGGGCTTATGCCGACGGCCATTTCACCGGCGGCCGGCTCGTCTTCACCGCCGGAGCCAATGCCGGCTTCGCCACCGAGGTGAAGCGCCATGGCCGGGAAGGAAGCCTGGCGGTGTTCCAGCTCTGGCAGGCGGCCCCCGCAGCGATTGCTCCCGGAGACGCGTTCAGCGTGACGCCGGGTTGCGACAAGAGCTTTGCGACCTGCCGGGCGAAGTTCGGCAACGGCGTCAATTTCCGCGGCTTCCCGCATATGCCGACCTCCGACTTCATCATCGGCGGTGTCCGGCCGGGCGACGGCGCCCTCGATGGCGGGAGCCTGTTTCGATGAAACGGGACGAGATCGTCGCCGCCGCACGGGAGTGGCTGGGAACGCCCTATCATCACCAAGCTTCGCTGCGTGGCGTCGGCTGCGACTGCCTGGGGCTGGTGCGCGGCGTCTGGCGCGAGCTGTGCGGACCCGAGCCGGAAGCGCCGCCGCCCTATTCGCCGAGCTGGGCCGAGAGCCTGGGCCGGGAGACGCTGGCGCTGGCGGCGTTGCGCCACCTCGCGCCGGTCGTGCCGGAGGCGGTGCGGCCGGGTGACGTGCTGCTCTTCCGCTGGCGCGAGCATCTGCCGGCCAAGCATTGCGCCATCCTGAGCGCTCCCGATCGCATCATCCACGCCCATGACGGCGCGGCCGTCGCCGAGGTGGCCTTCACTGGCTGGTGGCGGCGCCATCTGAGCCATGCCTTTTCCTTTCCCGGAGTCAGCGACTGATGGCGACGCTTCTTTTGCAGGTGGCGGGCGCGGCGCTCGGCACGGCGCTGGGTGGGCCGGTGGGCGGAGCCATCGGCCAGGCGCTCGGCGGTCTCGCAGGCGCGACCATCGACCAGGCCTGGCTCGGCGGCTCGGGCGGTAACAAGATCGTCGAGGGGCCGCGGCTGAAGGAGGTCAACGGCCTCGCGGCAACGGAAGGCGCGGCGATTCCGCGTCTCTATGGCCGGGCGCGGCTGGGAGGGCAGCTCATCTGGGCGACGCGCTTCGAGGAGGAGATCAAGCTTTCGATCGACCGGACCAAGAGCGGCGGCAAGGGCGGACGCGCGCAGAAGACCTACGAGACGACCTATAGCTACTACGCGAACCTCGCGATCGGCCTCTGCGAGGGGCCGATCGCCTTCATCCGCCGCATCTGGGTCGACGGCCGCGAGCTCGACGTGAGCACGGTCGTGATGCGCCTCCACCACGGCCATGAGGCACAGGAACCCGACCCGCTCATCGCCGCCAAGGAGGCGGGCGAGGCGCCGGCCTATCGCGGGCTCGCCTATGTCGTCTTCGAGCGCTTTCCGCTGGCCGATTACGGCAACCGCATCCCGCAATTCGATTTCGAGGTCGTGCGCGCGGTGGATGGCCTGGGCGCCATGATCCGCGCCGTCGCGCTGACTCCCGGCGCCAGCGAATTCGTCTACGACATCCGGCCGGTCAGCCACGAGCCCGAGGCCGGCGTCACCGAAAGCCTGACGCGCCACCAGCTCTATGGCGGCGCGGATGTCGATACCGCGATCGGCCATCTCGTCGCGCTTTGCCCCAATCTCAGGCGTGTTTCGCTCGTCGTCTCCTGGTTCGGCGACGATCTGCGCGCCGGCTCCTGCAGCGTCGCGCCTCGCGTCGAGGTCGCGCATAAGCCGACTGTCGGCGCGGAGTGGTCCGTTGCGGGGCTGAGCCGCGCTTCGGCCCGTCCGGTCAGCCAGATCGAAGGCCGCCCGGCCTTCGGCGGAACACCCTCGGACGAGAGCGTGATCGCGCTGATCCGCCGCCTGCGCTTCGACCACGGGCTGGAGGTGGTGCTCTATCCCTTCCTGATGATGGATATCCCCGCCGGCAACGGCCTGCCGGATCCGCATTCGGGAGCGGCCAGCCAGCCGCGCTATCCCTGGCGCGGTCGCCTCACCTGCGATCCCGCCCCGGGCCGACCCGGCACTCCGGATGGAACCTCCGGCACGGCGGCGCAGGTCGCGGCCTTCGTCGGCACCGTCGCCCCCGCCGACATGAGCGCGGCCGGCAGCGCCGTTTCCTGCGCCAAGCCGGACGAATGGTCCTATCGCCGCTTGGTCATGCACTGCGCCATGCTGGCGCAGGCGGCGGGCGGCGTCGAAGGCTTCGTCATCGGTTCGGAATTGATCGGGTTGACGCGCCTGCGCGATGCGAGCGGCTATCCGATGACCGGGCATCTCGTCGCGATCGCCGAGGATGTGCGGACGATCCTGCCGGCGACGACGCTGACCTATGCCGCCGATTGGACCGAATACGGCGCCGATGTCCGCAATGGCGGGCAGGATATCGACTTCCCGCTCGATCCGCTCTGGGCCTCGCCCGCCATCGGCGCCATCGGCATCGACTATTATCCGCCGCTCTCCGATTGGCGCGATTCCGCCGCGCATGCCGATGCCGCCATCGCACGCGGCCCGGCCGATCTCGCCTATCTGCGCGGGCGTCTGATGTCGGGCGAAGCCTATGACTGGTATTACGCCGACGAGGCCGGACGGGCCGCGCAGGAGCGTTTGCCGATCACCGACGGCGCCTATGGCAAGCCCTGGCTGTTCCGCCCGAAGGACCTCGTCGGCTGGTGGAGCCATCCCCATATCCGTCGCGCCGGCGGCGTGGAGACCGGCGCGACCGCTTTCGTGGCCGGCGCCAAGCCGATCTGGCTGACCGAGATCGGCGTGCCCGCGGTGGACAAGGGTGCGAACGCACCGAATGTCTTTCCGGATGCTAGGTCGGACGAGGGTGGCGTGCCGCCGTTCTCGAGCGGAGCGCGCGACGATCTCGTGCAGGCCCGCGCCCTGGAGGCGATCATTTCCGGCTTTGATCCGGCCCGCACCGGCTTCGAGGCCGCGCGCAATCCGGTCCACCCGGTCAGCGGCATCCGCATGGTCGACCCGGCGCATATCTTCGTCTGGAACTGGGATGCGCGGCCGTTTCCCGCCTTTCCCGATCTCGGCGGCATCTGGGCCGATGGCAGCAATTTCGAGACCGGCCACTGGCTCAACGGCCGCCTCGAAGGCACGCCGGCCGATCGTCTCGTGGCGAAGCTGCTGGCCGATTTCGGCTTGCCGCCCGCCGACCGGATCGTCGTGGACGGCTTTCTCGACGGCTATCTGCTCGACCGGCCGCTCTCGGCCCGGCAGGCGCTGGAGCCACTCGCCCAGACCTTCGGCTTCGATGCGGTGATGAGCTCAGGCGCTTTGCGCTTCGAGGGCAGGGGTGGCGCCGTGTCGCGCCGGCTCGGCTCGAACGATCTGATTCTCGACCGTGACGGTGAGCCTTTCGCCCTCAGGCGCATGCAGGAGACGGAGCTGCCGCTCGAATTGCGGCTTGGCTTCAGCGACGGCGAGAACGGCTATCGCAGCGCCGCCGCGCGCTCGCGCCGCCTCGCCGGCGCCGCCCGGCGCGAGGTCGCGGTCGAGACGGCGATCGTCACGCGCATGGCGGAAGGCCAGCGCCTCGCCGACCAGCGCCTGCAGGAGGCCTGGGCAGCGCGAGAGACGCTCGAATGCGAGGTCTCGCCCCGCTGCCTCGACCTTGAGCCGGGCGATGTCGTCGCCTTGCCGGTGGAGGGGAGCGACCGTCTTTTCCGGATTACCCGCATTGCCGACGGGCCCACCCGACGCATCGCGGCGCGGTTGGTCGAGCCGGCGATTTATCGGACCGCCGGTATCAAGGGAGGCGACCGGCCGCCGCGGCTGCCGCCACCCCTGCCCGGACGGCCTCTCGCAGTGCCGCTTGCGCTGCCGATCGTGACAGGACAGCCGCCGGCGCTGCTCTCCCTGGCCGCTTTCGCGGCGCCCTGGCCCGGAGCGCTGGCGATCTGGCGGGCCGGGGATACCGGCCTCTTCGATCTCGCGGGCTTCGTCGAGGCCCCCTCGATCGTGGGTGAGACGCTGACCGACCTTCCGGCCGGACCGCTTTGGCGCAGCGACCGGCACGCGGTTCTGGAGGTGAAGCTGCGGGGCGGTGTGCTGTCTTCCGTCCCGGCCGAGAGCGCTCTCGCCGGGGCCAACGCGCTCGCCCTGATCGACGAGGCGGGTGGCATCGAGCTCGTCACCGTCTCTCAGGTCGAGCTGATCGGGCGGCAGCGCTTCCGCCTGTCGGGCTTCCTGCGCGGGCTCGGCGGTTCGGAAGCGGCCGCGCAACGTCACCTGGCGGCGGGCGCGCGGGTCGTGGTGCTCGACGGCTCGGCCGTCGCCCTGACCAGCGATCTCGCCGATCTCCATCGGACGCTGCGCTACAGGGTCGGCCCGGCGCGGCAGGATGTCGGCGATCCGACGATGGTGGAGTTTTCCGCCGATGTCGAAGGGTCGGCGCTGCTGCCGCTATCGCCGGTGCGCGTCCGGGCGAGGCGCACCGAAGCCGGCATCGCGTTGAGTTGGCTGCGGCGAACGCGCGTCGAGGGTGATTCCTGGGATCTGGCGGAGGTGCCGCTCGGCGAGGAAAACGAGCGCTACCTCGTCGCTATTCTCGATGGGGACATCGCGGTTCGTAGCGCAACCGTGAACGAAGCGGGCTGGCATTATCCCACGGAGCAGGAGAATCTCGATTTCGGCGGACCGCGGAGCGAAATCTCGCTTTCGGTGCGCCAGCTTGGCGGGGCGGTCGGCCCCGGGCAGGAATGGCGTGGACATGTCGCGGTGGTCTGACCTCGCCTGGGTTGTGGAATGGACCGGGCATTCATGGCGCATTCAGGCGCGCGGGGCTAAGTCATGACGATGATGCCGGTCGAACCCCTTCTTGCCTTTGCGCTTCTGGCTTCCTCGCCGGCCCCTATCGTTCGCATCGACGACCAAGCGCCGATTTCCTGTCTGTCCTCCGACGAGATGCGCGACGCCGTCGCCGATGGCAGGGTGATCCAGCCCGCCGAGGCCTCCCGCCACGCGCGCCATGCGGCGCCGGGCGAGGTCGTCCGCATTCGGCTCTGTCGGCAAGGCGAGGAATTCGTGTATGTCGTGACGACGTTGAAGCGTGACGGCAAGGTCGCACGCGTGACGCTGGAGGGACAATCCGGCAAGGTGGCCACCATCCGCTGACACCGGCCGGATAAACCCGCAAACGGGAGCGAACAGACCGTGAGACTGCTCGTCGTCGAGGACGACAAGGACCTCAACCGCCAGATCGTGACGGCGCTTGAGAATGCGGGCTATGCCGTCGACAAGGCTTTCGACGGCGAGGAGGGGCTCTATCTCGGCGAGACCGAGCCCTATGACGCCGTCATCCTCGACCTTGGCCTGCCCAAGGTCGATGGCGTCGCGGTGCTGCAGGGCTGGCGCCGGGCGGGCAAGACCATGCCGGTGCTGATCCTGACGGCACGCGACCGCTGGAGCGACAAGGTCGGCGGATTCGACGCCGGCGCCGACGACTATGTCGTCAAACCCTTCCATGTCGAGGAGCTGCTGGCGCGGGTGCGCGCTTTGCTGCGCAGGGCCGCCGGCCATGCCACCTCCGAGCTCGTCTGCGGGCCGGTTAGGCTCGATACGCGGGCGAGCCGCGTCGTCGTCGACGGCAACCCGGTGAAGCTGACCTCCCACGAATACCGGCTGCTCTCCTATCTCATGCACCATCAGGGCAGGGTGGTTTCGCGCACCGAGTTGGTCGAGCATCTCTACGATCAGGATTTCGATCGCGACTCCAACACCATCGAGGTTTTCGTCGGCCGATTGCGCAAGAAGCTCGGCGTCGAGATCATCGAGACCGTCCGCGGGCTCGGCTATATCGCCGCCGCTCCGGAAAAGGTCTGATCCCGGCACATGCCGTTCAAATCCCATCGCTATTCGCTGGGAGCGCGGCTGTTTCTCTCGGCGGCATTCTGCTGCATCCTGATCCTGGTCGTCGCCGGCCTCAGCCTCACCGCCTTTTATCGCCGTTCGGCCGAGCGCGGCTTCGACGAGCGGCTTTCGGTCTACATCAAGCAGCTCGTTGCCGATCTCGCCGCGCCGCCGGAGACCGAGCGCCAGACGATCGGCGACCTCGGCGAGCCGCGCTTCGATCTCCCGTTGACCGGCTGGTACTGGCAGATCACGCGGCTCGACGGCGACCGGCCGAACGTCCGCTCCTCCCGCTCGCTGGTCGGAGGGCAACTGCCCAAGCTGCTCGATCAAGGACTTGCACCCAATAGCCGTGGCCTGCGCGAAAGCTATGTCTCCGGCCCCGACGACCGCATGCTGCGGGTTCTCGAACGCGAGATCGATGTCGGCGAGGACGGCCGCTTCACCGTCGCCGTCGCCGCTCCGGCGGACGAGATCGAGGGCGACATCCAGGATTTCCGCCTGGCGTTGACGATGACCTTCGTGCTGCTGGGCCTGATCCTGGTCGCTTCGACGCTGGTGCAGGTCCGCTTCGGCCTGCGCCCGCTTGTTCGGCTGCGCGCTGCCGTCGGCGCCGTCAGGACGGGCGAGAACCCGCGCATCGTCGGTGACTATCCCCCGGACCTTGCGCCGCTCGCCGGCGAGCTCAACCAGCTCATCGACACCAACCAGGAGATTCTGGAGCGGGCCCGCACGCAGGTCGGCAATCTCGCCCATGCCCTCAAGACCCCGCTCAGCGTGATGATGAACGATGCCGAGGCCGGGGTGGGCGAGGCGCATCTGGCGCAGACCGTGAGGACGCAAGCCGCCGTGATGCGCGACCAGGTCCAGTACTATCTCGATCGCGCGCGCGCTGCGGCGCTTTCGGGGGCGCTCGGCGGCGTGACCGAGGTGGCGCCTTCGCTCGAAGCGCTGCTGCGGACCTTCATGAAGATCTCCCAGGAGCGCGCCATCCAGGGCAGCCACTCCGTGCCCGCCCGGTTGCGCTTTCGCGGCGAGAAGCAGGATTTCGAGGAGATGCTCGGCAACCTGCTCGACAACGCCTTCAAATGGGCCGATGCCAAGGTGGAGGTCTCGCTGGAGGCCGGCACGGGCAGTCCCGGCAAGTCCATGGCGCTGCTCATCGACGACGACGGCTCCGGACTGCCGGAGGAGGCGATGGCCGAGGTGATCAAGCGCGGCCGCAGGCTCGACGAGACGACGCCCGGCTCCGGTCTCGGCCTGTCGATCGTGGTCGATCTCGCCAAGCTTTATGGCGGCGACCTGACGTTGTATCGCTCACCGCTCGGCGGCTTGCGGGCACGCCTGGCTCTCCCCGCCGTGTAGCGTGAGAGGGTCGCGTGACCCTTTGTCACCATGAACCGGACGGTCCAATTGGTTAAGAACACCCGATGATGATCTGGGCGGTCTTTGCGGTGATGACGGGAGCGGCGATTTTCGCCCTGCTCTGGCCGCTGAGTCGCGGGCAGGTTCCGGGCTTCGCCGACACGGCCGACGCCAGGAGCCTCTATCGGTCACAGCTTGGCGAGATCGACCGCGACATGGCTCGCGGCCTGATCGCTGCGGGCGAGGCAGACGCGGCGCGGGCCGAGGCGGCGCGGCGCCTGCTGCGCGTGGCCGGAGACGAAGTCGCCCCGGCCGGCGAGACGGAGCCATCGCTGCGCCGCCGCCGCGCGAGTTCCGCGTTGATGCTCTCGGTCGTGCCCCTGCTCGCGCTGCTGATCTACGGCATCTACGGCTCGCCCGATAATCCCGACCAGCCGCTCGCGGCGCGCCTCGAGCAGGCTGGCCCGCAGCAGGACTTCGCCGTCGTCTTCGCACGCATGGAAGCGCATCTCGCCGCCAATCCGACCGACACGAAGGGCTGGTCGCTGATCGCGCCGATCTATCTCAGGCAGGGGCGTTATGACGACGCCGCCAATGCTTTTGCTGCGGCCATGCGCAACGGCAAGCCGGATCCCAATCTGTTCGCCGGTCTCGGTGAAGCCCGCACGCTCGCTGCGGAAGGGGTCGTCACGGCCTCTGCCCGCGAAGCCTTTGCCGAGGCCGTGAAACGCGATCCGAAGAATGTACGGGCGCTGTATTATCTTGCTCTGGCCAAGGAACAGGACGGCGATGCGCCGGGCGCAATCGCCTCTCTGAACGAGCTTCTGGCCGGCGCGCCGCCCGATGCCAACTGGACGGCGCCGGTGCGCGATCGGCTGGCACGGCTGGAGGCGCAGGCGAAGGGCGATGCGATCGCGGCCCTGCCCGATGCCGAGCGCGCGCAGGCGATCAAGGGCATGGTGGACGGCCTCGCGCAACGGCTGAGCGCCGGTGGCGGGACGCTGGCCGATTGGTCGCGCCTGATCCGGGCGCGAGCGGCGCTTGGCGAGAAGGCCGAGGCGTCGCAAGCCGCCCGGACGGCGCGCGAAAGGTTGGGACAGGACGCCGCCGCCCTTGCGGCGCTCGACGCTCTGGCCGATGAGCTGGACCTGAAGGAGGTCAAGCCATGACGGCCGCTCAGACCACGCCGCTGCGCCCGCCGAAGCGGCGCGTGACCCGCAAGCAGCGCCGCCTGACGATCATCGCGGCGGCCGGGGCCGTGCTCGCGCTCGCCGCCGGGCTGGTGCTCTTCGCCATGCGCGACACCATCGTCTTCTTCTACGGACCGACCGAGATCGCCGAAAAGGGCGTCATGCCCGGCACGCGCATGCGGCTCGGCGGGCTGGTCGAGAACGGTTCCGTCCAGCGCGGGCCGGGCCAGCGTGTCGCCTTCGCGGTGACCGACGGCAAGAGCACCGTGAAGGTCAGCTATGACGGGCTTCTGCCGGACCTGTTCCGGGAAGGGCAGGGCGTGGTGACGGAAGGCGTCTTCGAGGGCGCCGGTCGCTTCAAGGCGGATTCGGTGCTCGCCAAGCATGACGAGACCTATATGCCGCGCGAAGTCGCCGACACCCTCAAGAAGCAGGGGCATTGGCAGGGCGAGGCCGGCGCGGCCGCGCCGGTGAAGCCGTGAGCCCGGCATGATCGTCGAGATCGGACATTACGCGCTGGCTCTCGCATTCGGAGTCTCGGTCATCCAGGCGCTGGTGCCGCTCTGGGGGCTGTCGCGGCAGGACCGCGCGCTGGCCGCGGTCGGCGCGAGCGCCGCTCTCGTCAGCTTCGGACTGGTCGCCTTGTCCTTCGCGACGCTGGTCACCTCCTATGTCCGCTCCGATTTCTCGGTCGCCAACGTCTTCGAGAATTCGCACTCCGCCCAGCCGCTGATCTACAAACTCACCTCCGTCTGGGGCAATCACGAGGGCTCGCTGCTCCTCTGGGTGCTCATCCTGACGTTGTTCGGTGCGCTGGTGGCCGTCTCGCACCGGTCATTGCCGCCGCGCCTGCGCGCCGGAGCGCTGGCGGCGCAGGGGCTGGTCGCAGCGGCCTTCCTCGCCTTCATGCTGTTCACCTCGAACCCGTTCCGGCGGCTCGTGCCGGCGCCAGCGGAAGGGCAGGACCTCAACCCCATCCTGCAGGATCTCGGCCTCGCGATCCATCCGCCGCTGCTCTATGTCGGCTATGTCGGCTTCTCGATGACCTATGCCTTCGCCGTCGCCGCCTTGATCGACGGGCGGATCGACGCGATGTGGGCACGCGCCGTCAGGCCCTGGACACTGCTGGCCTGGGTCTTCCTGACGCTCGGCATCGCGATGGGTTCCTATTGGGCCTATTACGAGCTCGGCTGGGGCGGCTGGTGGTTCTGGGACCCGGTCGAGAACGCCTCCTTCATGCCCTGGCTCGCCGGCACCGCCCTGATCCACTCGACCGTGGTGATGGAGAAGCGCGATGCGCTGAAGGTCTGGACGATCCTGCTCGCGATCCTGACCTTCTCGCTCTCCCTGCTCGGCACCTTCATCGTCCGTTCGGGTGTGCTGACCTCGGTCCATTCCTTCGCCACCGACCCGGCGCGTGGCCTGTTCATCCTGCTGATTCTGGTCTTTTTCGTTGGCGGCTCGCTCGCGCTCTTCGCCTGGCGGGCGCCGCTCCTGCGGCAAGGCGGCCTGTTTGCGCCTGTGTCACGCGAGAGCGCGCTCGTCGTGAACAACATCTTCCTCGCGACGGCCTGCGCCACCGTCTTCGTCGGGACGCTCTATCCGCTGGCGCTGGAGATGGCGACCGGCGACAAGATCTCGGTCGGGGCGCCCTTCTTCAACGCCACCTTCGTGCCGGTCATGGTGCCGCTGCTTCTGCTTCTGCCGATCGGTCAGTCGCTCGCCTGGAAGCGCGGCGACCTGCTCGGCGCGGCGCAGCGCAACGCGGTCGCTTGCGGCCTCGCGGTCGTCGCGGCGCTGTCGCTGATCGCCTTCACGCGCGGTGGCCCGGTGCTGGCGCCGCTGGGCGTCGGTCTCGGTGTTTTCCTGGTGCTCGGCGCCGGCTTCGACCTTGGCGAGCGCGTCGTCGCCCGGGCGAGCGGCTGGCCGGCGATGCTGTCGCGGGCGAAGGGCCTGCCGCGCTCGGCCTGGGGCACGGCGCTGGCGCATGCCGGCGTCGGGCTCAGCATCATCGGCATCGCGGCCGCGGCCTGGAGCAGCGAGGCCATCGCGGTGTTGAAACCCGGCGAGCGCCTGACCGCCGGGCGCTACACGGTCATGCTCGAATCCGTGGTGCCCCGGACCGGGCCGAATTTCCGGGCCGAGGTGGCGCGTTTCCAGCTTTTCTCGGGAGATCGCGAACTGGCGCCACTGGAGGCCTCGAAGCGGGTCTACACGGCCCGCGCGATGCCGACGACGGAGGCCGGCATCCGCACGGACTGGCTGAGCCAGGCCTATGTCAGCCTCGGCGAGGCACAGGATGACGGCCTCGCCGTCAGGCTCTACGACAAGCCCCTGATCCTGCTGATCTGGATCGGCGCCATCGTCATGGCGCTGGGCGGAGGCCTGTCCCTCACCGACCGCCGCTTCCGCCTGGCGGCCCCGCGTCGCGCGGCGCCCGTCGCGGCCGCGCAGCCGGCGGAGTGAAGCCGATGCGCAGCCTGCTGCTTGCCCTGGCGTTTCTCTGCCTCGTCCAGCCGGCGGCCCGTGCCGTCCAGCCCGACGAAATCCTGAAGAATCCCGCCCTCGAGCAGCGCGCGCGAGAGATTTCGGGCGGTTTGCGTTGCCTGGTCTGCCAGAACCAGTCGATCGACGATTCCAATGCCCCGCTGGCGCGCGATCTGCGGCTCCTCGTCCGCGAGCGGCTCACCGCCGGCGACAGCGACAAGGCCGTGATCGACTTCGTCGTGGCGCGCTATGGCGAGTTCGTCCTGCTGCGCCCGCCATTCAACCTGCACACGCTCCTGCTCTGGACGGCGCCCTTCCTGATCCTCCTGGGCGGGGCGGCCTTCGTCTGGCGGCTCCGCCGCGTGGCCCCGCCCTCCGAGGCCGCTCCCCGCCTGACGGAAGAGGAACGGCAGCGCCTCGACCGGCTCCTGCAGGGCGAGCGGGATTGAGCCGAAGCCGGCCGCCAACCTTACGAAATCGTCATCTTCAGGCCAAAGCCACGTAAGGCGCCGGGCCTCATGGTCCTCGTCACGAGCAGGGAAAACCCTGTCGCTCCACGAGGTTCAAGCCATGACGACACAAATCACCCCGAAGAAGACCTTCCTGCGCCGCGGCGCCCTTCTGGCCGGGACTGCCATTCTCGGCATCGGCCTCGCTGCCGGCATCGCCGACCGCGCCTTCCTGCAGAACGACCTCGCTTTCGCGCAGCCGATCGAGCTCTCCGGCACCCAGACCCAGCTTCCCTCCTTCGCCGACCTCGTCGACAAGGTGAAGCCGGCCGTCGTCTCGGTGCGCGTCAAGACCGAGGTCGCCGCTGCCTCCGATCAGCAGAGCCTCGATGATCTGCCGCCGCAGCTCCGCCGCTTCTTCCGCGAATTCGGTGATCAGGAGGGCGGTCGCCAGAGCAAGCCCAAGCCGCAGATCGGCATGGCGCAGGGCTCCGGCTTCTTCGTCAGCCAGGACGGCTATGTCGTGACCAACAACCACGTCGTCGAGCATGCGGTCGACGTTCAGCTCGTCACCGATGCCGGCAAGACGCTGGAAGCCAAGGTCGTCGGCACCGATCCGCGCTCCGATCTCGCCCTGCTCAAGGTCAAGGACAGCGGTGACTTCCCCTATGTGAAGCTCTCCGACAGCAAGCCGCGTATCGGCGACTGGGTGCTGGCGATCGGCAATCCGTTCGGTCTCGGCGGCACGGTCACGGCCGGCATCGTCTCGGCCCAGGGTCGCGATATCGGCTCGGGTCCCTATGACGACTTCCTGCAGATCGATGCGCCGATCAACCGCGGCAATTCGGGCGGCCCGACCTTCAACGGCAACGGTGAGGTCGTCGGCGTCAACACCGCGATCTACTCGCCCTCGGGCGGCAATGTCGGCATCGCCTTCGCGATTCCCGCCTCGACGGTCAAGCAGGTCGTCGACCAGCTCAAGAAGGACGGCAAGGTGGCGCGCGGCTTCATCGGCGTGCAGATCCAGCCTGTCACCAGCGAGATGGCCGATGCGATCGGCTTGAAGGACGCCCAGGGCGCGCTCGTCGCCGAGGCGCAGGGCAATGGCCCGGCCGCCAAGGCGGGCATCCGCCGCGGTGACACGATCACGGCCCTCAACGGCGAGGCGGTCAAGGACGCCCGCGACCTGTCGCGCAAGATCGCGAATTTCGCGCCCGGCACCAAGGCCACGATCACCCTGTTCCGCGAAGGCAAGTCACGTGACGTGACCTTCGAGGTCGGCCGCCAGCCCGCGGCCTGAACGAGGCAGGCGGGTCCCTTCGGTTTCCTGTCGCCCCAGCCGAGGGACCAGCTGTCGCAGCGGCAGGCCGGATGCGTATCCTCCGGCCTGCCGTTTCTTGTTGTCGGACCCGTCGTGGTCGGGTCTGGGTCGGGTGCGTCCCCGTCCTGGCGGGGCGGTGCGGCCGCCGAGGCCCCCGCAGCGGCATGGCGCCGCGTTCCCCGGATTGCCTCGTTGCCTTCGCAATGACGTGCAGCCTGCTCGGAGATTGGGCTACAATGTCCCCCATGCGACTCCTGATCGTAGAAGACGATGCCGAGGCTGCGGCCTATCTGACCAAGGCGTTCCGCGAGGTCGGTCATATCGCCGACCATGCCGCCGACGGCCTCGAGGGCTACGCCATGGCCGAGGGCGGCGGTTATGACGTGCTGGTCATCGACCGCATGCTGCCCCGGCTCGACGGCCTCTCCCTCATCCGCTCGCTGCGCGAGCAGAAGGACGAGACCCCGGCGCTCATCCTCTCGGCGCTCGCCCAGGTCGACGACCGCGTGAAGGGCCTGCGGGCCGGCGGCGACGACTATCTGCCGAAGCCCTACGCCTTCTCCGAATTGCTCGCTCGCGTCGAGGTGCTGGCGCGCCGCCGCGGCGCCCCTGCCTCCGAGCCCACGACCTATCGCGCCGGCGAGCTCGTGCTCGACCGGCTCGCCCACCGCGTCACGCGCGAGGGGCACGAGATCGTGCTGCAGCCGCGCGAGTTCCGCCTGCTCGAATATCTGATGAAGCATGCCGGACAGGTCGTCACCCGCACCATGCTGCTGGAGAATGTCTGGGACTATCATTTCGATCCCCAGACCAATGTCATCGACGTGCATGTGAGCCGCTTGCGATCCAAGGTCGACAAGGGCTTCGAGCATGCGATGATCCATACCGTCCGTGGCGCGGGATACATGGTTCGTGACAGCGCGCATTGAGCCCACCCCGCGCAAGCGCCCGCACTTCCTGCCGACGTTGTTCCGCACGACGGCGTTCAAGCTGACGGCGGTCTACCTCCTCATCTTCGCGCTCTTCGCCGCCTTCGTGCTCGGCTATGTCGCCTGGAACGCGCAGCGCCTGCTGAACGACCAGATCCGCTCGACCATCGACGCCGAGATCCAGGGCCTGGCCGAGCAGGCGCGTCAGGGCGGCATCCGCCGGCTCGTGAACATCGTCGAGCGGCGTTCGCGCGCTCCCGGCGCCTCGCTCTATCTGGTGACGACGCCGGTCGGCGAGCGCGTTGCCGGCAATGTCGAGGCGATCCCGCCCGGCACGCTCGACAAGACCGGCGAGAGCGAGATCGACTACGCCCGCACGAGCGATGCGATCGACACGCCGAGCCATGCCATCGTCCGCGTCTTCGTGCTGCCCGGGGGCTTCCGCCTGCTCGTCGGCCGCGATGTCGAGGAGCGTGAGCGGCTCGGCACGGTGATCCGCCGGGCGATCGGCTGGTCGCTGGCGCTGATCTTCATCCTCGGCTGCTTCGCGAGCTGGTTCGTGGCGCGCCGCGTGCTCCGGCGCATCGACGACATGAGCGAGACGGCGCATGGCATCATGGAGGGCGACCTCAAGGGCCGGCTCGCCATCGCCGGCACCGGCGACGAGCTGGACCGGCTGGCGCTCAACCTCAACGCCATGCTCGACCGCATCGGCGAGCTGATGGCCGGCATGCAGCAGGTCACCGACAACATCGCTCACGATCTCAAGACGCCGCTGACCCGATTGCGCAACAAGGCCGAGGAGGCGCTGCGCAGCGCCAAGTCGACTGATGCGTTGCGCGCCGCGCTCGACGGGGCGATCGAGGAGGCCGACAATCTCATCCGCGTCTTCAACGCGCTCCTGATGATCGCGCGGCTGGAAGCCGGCCGGATCAGCGACAACATGGACGATCTCGACCTTTCCGAGATCGTCTCGGGGGTCGCCGAGCTCTACGAGCCGCTGGCGGAGGAGGCGGGGCTGACGCTTGTCGGCGATGTCGCGCCCGGCCTCCATGTCTTCGGCAATCGCGAGCTGATCGGCCAGGCCCTCGCCAATCTCGTCGACAATGCCCTGAAATATGGCCGGCCGGAATCGGGTGGGGAAGCGGTTGTCACCGTCGCCGCCCGCCGCATGGACGCAGATATCGAGCTTTCGGTGTCCGATCACGGACCGGGCATTCCGGAGGAAGATCGTGGCCGCGTGCTCGACCGTTTCGTCCGGCTCGACGCCAGCCGCAGCCAGCCCGGCTTCGGGCTGGGGCTGTCGATGGTGGCCGGAGTCGTGCGCCTCCATGGCGGCCAGCTCCGGCTGGAGGACAATGCGCCGGGGCTGCGCACCGTCATCGCGCTGCCCGCCATCGCGCCCAAGCCTGTGGAAACGCCGACGCCATCCGACCCCGCCGTCTCGACAGCCGAGCCAAACCCTGCTGGCGTGCCGTCGCTTTAGGGGCTGCTGATTTCACATGAACCGCGCCGTCACCCCGGACAAGCCGCGCTAGCGGCGCCGGTCCGGAATCCATCATGAGGCATCGACGCTCTATGATGGATCCCGGGTCAAGCCCGGGTTGACGACGCGGTTCATGTGAAATCGAGGACATCGATCGCCATGCGTCCGGATGAGCGCTCGGCGGTTGCAGGGGGAGTACGTGGATATGACGGGGCAGCTCTGTGACAGGCTGGAGGCGGCGCCGGTCCTGCCGGCGAAGGCCAAGGCCGAGACGCTGCTCGCGCGCGAGCTGATCGAGCGCCTCCATGACGAAGCGGCGGCGCAAGCCCTGCAGGCGCATTTCGCCGCTCATCCGCGCTCGGTGGCACTGGTGGCGGGTATCCTCGCCCATTCCCCCTTCCTCACCCAGGTGATGCGCTTCGATCCCGCCGGCCTGCTCGCCAGTTTGACGGAAGCGCCGGAGGCGCGTCGCGACATGCTTCTCGCCGGCATGGCCGCATTCGGTGCGGGCGGCTGCGAGACGGCCGATCTGATGCGAGAGTTACGCCGCTTCCGCCGCGCCATGGCGCTGCTGATCGCGCTCGCCGATATCGGCGGCGTCTGGGACGTCGAGACGGTGACGGCGGCGCTGACCGCGACCGCCGATATGGCCACGAAACTCGCCACCGACCACGTCCTGCGCCAGGCCGCCGATCTCGGCCGGATCAACCTCGCCGATCCCGCCAATCCCGGTCTCGGTTCCGGCCTCGTCGTCCTGGCGCTCGGCAAGCACGGCGCCGGCGAGCTGAACTACTCCTCCGACATCGACATCGTGGTGTTCTTCGATCCCGAGGCGGCGGAGGCGGCCGGCGTGGGCGAGCCGTCGAGCTTCTTCGTCAAGCTCACCCAGCAGATCGCCCGCATCATCCAGGAGCGCACGCCGGACGGTTACGTCTTCCGCGTCGATCTGCGCCTGAGGCCGGACCCTGCCTCGACCCATGTCGCGGTCTCGCTGCCCTCGGCCTATTCCTATTATGAGACGGTTGGCCAGAATTGGGAACGCGCCGCCATGATCAAGGCGCGCCCCATCGCCGGCGACATCGCGCTCGGCCAGCGCTTCCTTGGGGATCTCGCCCCCTTCATCTGGCGCAAATATTTCGACTTCGCGACCATCGCCGACATCCATGCGATGAAGCGCCAGATCCAGACGGTAAAGGGCCACGAGACCATCGCCGTCGCCGGTCACAATGTGAAGCTCGGCCGCGGCGGCATCCGCGAGATCGAGTTCTTCGTCCAGACCCAGCAGCTCGTCTTCGGCGGCCGACGCCCGGCTCTGCGCGGCCCGCGCACCCTCGACATGCTCGGGGAGTTGACGAACGAAGGCTGGATCACGCCGCAGGCGCGCGACGAGCTCTCCGAATCCTATCGCTGGCTGCGCACCGTCGAGCACCGCCTGCAGATGCGTGACGACGAGCAGACCCAGACCTTGCCCAAGGCCGCCGGCGAGCTCGACGCCTTCGCCCGCTTCTGCGGCTATGCCAATGCCGCGGCCTTCGGCAAGGCGCTGACCGCTCATGCGAAGCGCATCGAGGGGCACTACGCCCTGTTGTTCGAGGAGGGGCCGAGTCTTGCCGCCGAAGCCGGCACGCTGAGCTTCACCGGCTCGGAGCCCGATCCGGAGACCATGACCACGCTGGGCAAGCTCGGCTTCCGCGATGCCCTGACCGCGGCCGAGACGGTGCGCGGCTGGCATTTCGGCCGTCGCCCGGCCGTCACCAGCGCCCGCGCCCGCGAGGTGCTGACGGAGCTCACGCCGGCCCTGCTGGTCGCGCTCGGCCGCACTGCCGATCCCGACGGTGCGCTCGCCCATCTCGACAACGCCTTCGTCCGGATGCCGGCGGCCATCGAGCTGCTGACGCTGCTGCGCTCGCATGATTCCCTGCTGACGCTTTTCGCGGAAATCCTCGGCAGCGCGCCTCGTCTCGCCAAGGTCGCGGCTTTGCACCCGCATGTTCTGGACGGCGTCATCGATCCGGCCTTCGGTCAGGCGGTGGTCGATGTCGCGGCGCTGGAAGGGCGCATCCGCAACTATGTCGGCTCGCCGCCGCCCAGCGTCGAGGACGGGCTCGACCGTTTGCGCGACGCGGCGCGGCAGGAGAATTTCCTGGTCGGCGCGCGGCTTCTTTCCGGCGTCTACCCGGCGCAAGGGGCGGGGCAGGCCTATTGCGCCGTGGCGGAAGCCTGCCTGCGCGTCGCCTTTGCCGATACGCGCTCGGCCTTTGCGGCGGATCACGGGGTGATCGAAGGGGCGGAGACTGTCGTGCTCGGGCTTGGGCGGCTCGGCGCGGGCGAACTCACGCCTTCATCCGATCTCGATCTGATCCTGCTGTACGACCGGCCGGACGATGCCGGGCCAAGCGACGGCGCCAGGAGCCTCGATCCGGTGACCTGGCATGTCCGTTTCACCCAGCGCCTCGTCGCGGCGCTGACCGTGCCGACGCGGCGCGGCACGCTCTATCAGGTCGACATGCGCCTGCGCCCGACCGGCAACAAGAGCCCTGCGGCGACGCAATTCGCCGGTTTCGAGAGCTATCATACGGGCGAGGCCGAGATCTGGGAGGAGATGGCGCTGACGCGCGCCCGCGTCGTCGCCGGCGATGCCGGATTGGCAAGGCGCGCCGAAGCCTCGATCCGCGCGATCCTCTCGCGCAAGCGCGAGCCGGCCAAGGTCGCGGCCGCCGTCGCCGAGATGCGGGCGCTGATCGCCAGGGAGAAGGGCGAGAAGGACCCCTGGGATCTGAAGCTCGCGGCCGGCGGCATCACCGATCTCGACTTCCTCGCCCAGTTCCTGCTGCTCGCCTATGCCAGCGAGCATCCGTCGCTGATCGTCAACGATACGGCGTCCGTCTTCGCGGCCGCGCGTGCTGCGGGATTGCTTTCGGAGGCCGATGCCTCGGCCCTGCTGGAGGCGCATCGCCTGATCGGCGACGTTCAGCTCTGGCAGCGCTTCACCGTCGAGGAAGCCTTCGACCCCAAGGCCGTGCCGGCCCGCGTGCTGCGGCGGATCGCGACGGCCGTCGGGCGGCCGGATGCCAAGGTGCTCAAGGCGGAGCTGGATGAGGTGAGGGCCGGCGTCCGGGCCATCTTCACCCGTGTGCTGGGGCAGGCGCGGGCCTAAGGCGTCATTCTCGGGCTCGCGCCTGCGGCGTACCCCGGAATGAGGTGACCTACGCCGCCTGTGCCGTGACCCGCCCGACCCCGCCGTCGAGCGGCAGGTGGACCATCACGATGGTGCCGGCGCCGATGGCGGAGCGCAGCCTGAGCGAGCCGCCATGCAGCTCGGTGAGCGAGCGGGCGATGGCAAGCCCAAGGCCCGAGCCCTTGTAGCTGCGCACCAGATCGCCTTCGACCTGTTCGAAGGGGCGGCCGACCCGGTCGATCTTCTCCTTGGGGATGCCGATGCCGGTATCCTCGATGAAGATGTTGAGGGCGCCCGGCACATGGCGGGTGCGCACCGCGATGCGCCCGCCTTCCGGCGTGAACTTGACGGCGTTGTCGAGCAAATTGCCGAGGATCTGGTAGAGCGCGTGCGGATCGGCGTCGATATGGGTGGCGGTCGGTCCTTCGAGGGTGAAGGAGAGCTGCTTGCGCTCCAGTTCCGGCTGGACCTTGCGGATGGCCTCGTCGAGCACCGGGCCGAGTGAAATCTCGCTGCGCTCCAGCCGCATCTTGCCGGATTCGATGCGCGACATGTCGAGGACGTCGTCGATGATCCCGAGCAGATAACCGCCGCTAGAGCGGATGTCGCGGACATAGTCGGTGTATTTGTCGCAGAGCGGGCCGAACATCTCGTTCTCCATGATCTCGGAGAAGCCGATGATGGCGTTGAGCGGCGTGCGCAGCTCATGGCTCATATTGGCGAGGAATTCGGACTTGGCGCGGTTGGCGCTCTCGGCCGCAGCCTTCTGCTCCAGATAGCGCTCGGCGAGGTCGGCGAGCTGCTGGGCCTGCGCCTCCAGCTTCTGGCGCGAGGCCTTGAGGTCGGTGACATGCATCAGGAGCTGGTGCTCGGACTGCGTCAGCCGCTCTTCCTGCTGCTTGAGCTTGGTGATGTCGGTGCCGACCGAGACCGAGCCGCCGTCCTTGGTGCGCCGCCCGTTGATCTGCAGCCAGCGCCCATCGGAAAGGCGGGCTTCGTAGGAGGCTGCGCCGCGCTGCGCGCGCATCGGCTCGCGGTCGATATGGGGCTGGGCGCTCATCGCCATGATCTCGTCATGGCTGGTGCCGGGTTGCAGCGCCTCGGGCGAGAGCTGGTGGAGCTGCTGGTATTTCGCGTTGCAGAGCACGATCCGGTTTTCCGAATCCCAAAGCACGAAGGCTTCCGAGATCGCCTCGACCGCGTCGCGCAGGCGGGCATCGGCGGTGGCGGTGCGCTCGGCCATGCGGCGCTGCTCGGAGATGTCGACGACGATGCCGACGAGATGATGCGAGTGGGTGCGGCGATCGACGACGAGCTCGGCGCGGGCCTTCAGCCAGATCCACTCGCCATGGACGTTGCGGACCCGGAAATCCTGGTCGATATGGCTGGTCTCGCCGCGGCTGATCGCATCGGCCAGGGCGTAGAGATCGACATCCTCGTGATGGATGAAGCTCATCACCTCGCCGAAGGACATGTACTCGCCGCGGCGGTCGTAGCCGAGCAGGGCGTACATCGAATCCGACCAGTAGATGCGGCCGCGCGCGAGGTCCCAGTCCCACAGGCCGCAATGGCCGCGATTGAGCGCGGTGTCGATGCGCTCGCGCACGCAGTCGCAATCCTGATCGGCGGCGCTGGCGCGCTTCGACTGCAGCATGAAGGCGAGCGTCGTCATCGCCAGGACGAGGCCGGCGGAGCCGAAGAGGATGGTGAGGCTGTTGCGCCGGTCCTGCCAGATCGAGAGGGCGCGCGAGACGGGTTGGAGCACCGCCACCTGCCCAAGCGGGCCTGCGAGGTTGCGGACGATGGCGAGGACCTCGGGGCCACCGGGCGGAGTGATGCGCATCACCCCGGCGCGGTCGCCGAACACGGTGAGCGGCTGGGCCTGGCCGAGGAAGTCGACCAGTGTGCGCGGCGTCTGGCCGATTGCGGGTTCGCTGGCGAGGACGCGGCCGTCGGCGCCGCTGACATGGACGATGCGGCCATGGGGGGCGAGATGCTTCGAGGCGATCGTCGCGAGAACGGCGGTCGGCTCCTTGCCAGATTGCGTGCCGTTGTCGAGCTCGCGGGCGATCAGTGCCGAGATCACCTCCATCTCGCCCGTGGCGTTGATCAGCGCGTCGTCGCGCAGGGCCGCCGTCTGGATGGCGGCGCCGGCGCTGAGGATGACGATGAAGAGGCCGACGAGCACGGGGATCGCCGTGCGGAAGGTGGGCTCGAAGCTCTCGAAACGCTGATACAACGGATGGGTCAGCGACCGTGCTACACCCAGAATCGTATCGGCGCGCGCAGATGCGCACTCCGCGTTGGCACGCGACATGCCCGGTCCCCCTTCGGATACTTTACCGACAGTAAGATCGGGAGACGTGCCGCATCCCCGCGAATCACCGTCAGTTGAATCCGCGCGACTCGATTTGTCTAGCTCTGAGTTGAGTCAAGGCAGCAGAATTCGCCTTCTGGTTGTGGCGAATACGCGAATGAATCTTGTGCGGGTAATCGAACGTTAACCTTTTGGGCGAGGCGTCGTTAACGACTCGCCAAGGCGTCATTTTCGGGTGGAGCGAAGCACACACACGAGAAGTACGGGACCAGACAACGCGCGTTCCAGAGCGCTCCGGTTTAAGGGGTGCTCGGGTCAAGCCTGAGCATGACGGAGCCTTTTTACGCCAACGCCCTTTCGGCGATATCGGAGACGTCGCGCGACAGGTTCTGCGTGCGCGCCACCATGCCGAGAGCCTCCCGCGCCAGGCGCCGGCGGCCGGGTTCCAGCATGCGCCAGCTCTTGAACGAGCCGAGCAGGCGCGAGGCGACCTGCGGGTTCGTCCGGTCCAGCGCCACGACGATGTCGGCGACGAAGCCATAGCCCTCGCCATCGGCACGGTTGAACTGGGTCAGATTGGCCGCGAAGCCGCCGATCAGCGCGCGCACGCGGTTCGGGTTGCCGAGCGAGAAGGCCGGGTGCTGCATCAGCCGCTTGACCCGCTCCAGCGTCTCCGGCTCGGCGATGAGGGCCTGCGCCATCAGCCACTTGTCGAGGACCAGCGGCTCGCCCGCATAGGCTGCCGCGAAGCGTGCGATGAGCTGCTCGCGCCGCTCGCCGGGGATCAGCGTCATCGCGGCCATCGCCGCCAGCCGGTCGGTCAGGTTGTCGCCCGTCTCGAATTGCTGCTCGCACAGCGCCGCGCCGTCCTCCGGCGCTGCCAGCGCGGTAAGCCCGAGCAGTTCGTTGCGCAGCGCCCGTCGCCCGGCCGAGGCGGCGTCCGCCCTGTAGGGGCCTTTCGTCTCAAGCGCCTGCCGCAAGCCGGGCAGCCGCGGCAGCAGCGCTGTCCCGATGGCGGTCGACAGGGCGCGGTGGGCGGCGAAGATCGCATCCGGATCGACATCCCTGCCGATCTCGCGGGCGATGTCGGCCGGCGCCGGCAGGCGCAGCACCTGCGCCGCGAAGGCAGGGTCCGCCAGCGCATCCGCCTGCAGGAAGCCGTCGAGCGCCCGGCCGAGTTCGGCGGCGGTCGCGGGGAGGGTGCCGGGACCGGAGTCCGGCCTGCCGGCGGTGACGAGGGCGCGCGTCGCGATGCTCTGCAAGGCCTGCCAGCGGTTGAAGGAATCGCTGTCGGCCGAGAATTGCCTGATGAGATCGGCGTCCGCGAGGTCGAGCTCCAGCCGCGCCGGTGCGGAGAAGCCGCGCAGCAGCGAGGGGATCGGCGGCTCGGCGATGCCGTCGAAGCTGATCGAGAGCGAGGGGCCGTCGAGGATGACGAGTCCATCCCCGGCATAGGCATTGGACTGCGTCTTGAGCGGCAGGTCGCCCTGGCTGCCGACCAGCCCGAGCTTGATCGGCAGCACCATCGGCTGCTTCTCGCTCTGGCCCGGCGTCGGCGGCGTGCTCTGTGCCAGCTCGAGCGTGTAGCGCCGCGCCGCCGCATCGTAACGGCCGGAGGCGACGATGGTCGGCGTGCCGGCCTGTTCATACCAGCGGGCGAAATGGGAGAGGTTCTGGCCTGAGGTCTCTGCGAAGCAGGCGAGGAATTCCTCGATCGTCGCGGCCGTGCCGTCGCAGCGCTCGAAATAGAGGTCCATGCCGCGCTTGAAGGCGTCGTCGCCGATCAGGACCTTGAGCATGCGGATGACCTCAGCGCCCTTCTCGTAGACCGTCGGCGTGTAGAAGTTGTTGATTTCCTTGTAGGCGCGCGGCCTGACCGGGTGGGCGAGGGGGCCGGCATCCTCCGAGAACTGGGTCGAGCGCAGCGTGCGGACATCGGCGATGCGCTTCACCGGACGCGAGCGCTCGTCGGAAGAGAATTCCTGGTCGCGGAAGACGGTGAGGCCCTCCTTCAGGCAGAGCTGGAACCAGTCGCGGCAGGTGATGCGGTTGCCGGTCCAGTTGTGGAAATACTCATGCGCGATGATCGCCTCGATCGAGGCGTAGTCGCCGTCCGTCGCGGTCTGCGGATCGGCCAGGACGTATTTGTCGTTGAAGATGTTGAGGCCCTTGTTCTCCATCGCGCCCATGTTGAAATCCGACACGGCGACGACGTTGAACACGTCGAGATCGTAGTTGCGGCCGAAGACCTGCTCGTCCCAGCGCATGCAGCGCACGAGCGAGTCCAGGGCCCAGCCGGCGCGTCCCGCCTTGCCCGGCTCGACATAGACGGCAAGCTCGACCTTGTGGCCATCGGCCGTGACGTAATCCTGCCGGACATGGTCGAGCGCGCCGCCGACCAGCGCGAAGAGATAGGCCGGCTTGGGGTGCGGGTCGTGCCACATCGCAAAATGGCGGTCGCTGCCCGGCACCTCGCCGGTGGCGACGAGGTTGCCATTGGAGAGCAGCACGGGCGCCTCCGCCTTCGCCGCCTCCAGCCGGACGGTATAGACGCTCATCACGTCGGGCCGGTCGAGGAAATAGGTGATGCGGCGAAAACCATCCGCCTCGCACTGCGTGCAATACACCTTGGATGACCGGTAGAGTCCCATCAGCTTGGTGTTGGCGGAGGGGTCGATTTCCGTCTCGATGGTCAGCGTGAAGCCGCCCCGCGGCGGCGCGTGGAGCGTCAGCGTCTGCGGCGTGGCCGTATAGGCGGAAGCGTCCAGCGGCGTACCGTCGAGGCTGATCGTTTTCAGGACGAGCTCGTCGCCGTCCAGCACCAGCGGCGCGTCGGTTTGCCCGGCCGGATTCGGGCGCAAGGCCAAAAGCGAGCGGATCCGCGTTTTCGTCGGGTGCAGGCCGATGTCGAGATCGACCGTGTCGATCAGCCAGTCGGACGGGCGGTAATCCTCGAGGCGGATCAGCGGAGCATCTTCGGTACGCATGGAAACCCTGATGGCGGAGGTCAGGGAGCGTTTCTAGAGCATGCCGGCTTGGGATGGAAACACGGCCGTCATGCTCGGGGCTTGACCCGAGCATCTCGTGGCGAAATGGCCTCCCGTGCCCTTTTCGACCGGAGATTCTCGGATCTGCGCCGCGCTCCGCTCGAGAATGACGGCGGGAGCGCTTCACGCCACCGGCGAAACCGCCGGCTCGGCATGGCTGACCAGCCGGCAGACCTGCGGCCGCGCGATCCGCACGGCACGCTCGATCGCGTCGACGGCGTCATGCACGGCGGCGACGTCGAGCGCCGGGTCGACGCGGCAATGATAGTTCACCACCAGCCCCTTCGCTGTCTGCCGCACGCGCACGCTGTGGATGTCGTGGATTGGTCCGGCGAGCTTCGTTGCCTCACTCGCCAGCGCCTTGCCGATATCCTCGACCGTCTCCCAGGCGGCGTTGTGGCCGGCGGGCTGGCCGGTTTCCATCGGCTCGATATGGGTCTCGACCTCGGTCTCGCCGCCGAATTCGGCCCGGATGGCGCTTTCCAGCCGCGTTGCGATCTCATGCGCGTCGCTGAGCGGCAGGCTCTGGTCCACCTCCATATCGAGGCTGACCGAGAGCTTGTCGCCGATGCTGTGAACGGTGACGTGATGGACCGGGATCTTGAGCTTGAGCGCGATCAGGAGCACCCGCTCCAGCGCCGTCTCGTCGTCGACCTGCACCGGATCGGCGGTGATGGTGATCTCGGAGCCCGGTTCGACCTGCACCAGAGCGTTGGAAAGCTGGGCCTTGATCGCGGTGACGCGCTCGAGTGGCAGCGTGCGCGAAACGCCGATGCCGATCTCGCCATGGATGCGCCCGCCGGCCGGGCGGACCCTGAGCCAGTTGATCCCCACCACGCCCGGCACGCCGCGCGCGGCCTCGCGCAATTTCTCGCTGACGCCTTCCGGCGCCGTGTCCATCAGCGTGTCCAGAACGCGCCGGGCGAGGCGGAAGGCCGAATAGGCCGTGTAGGCCGCGATCGCGAAGGCCGCGACGGTGTCGGCGCGCTCGAAGCCGTACCAGACGCCGATGAGCCCGACCAACACCAGCGCCGAGCCGACGAAATCGGCCGAGAAATGCGTGGCCTCGCCGGCGAGCGCCTCGCTGCCGGTTTCCCTGGCGACCTTGGTCAGCGAACGCCAGCGGATCGCATCGACCGTCATCGACAGCACCAGCACGCCGATGACGAGCGGCGTCACCGAGACATGCTCGATCAGGTTGTTCCACAGCCGGTTACCGGCCTCCCAGAGGATCGCGCCGGCGAGCGTGAACAGGATCGCGGTCTCGACCAGCGCGGCGAGCGCCTCGACCTTGCCATGGCCGTAATGATGCTCATCGTCGGCCGGCTTGTCGGAGGCGCGCACGGCGAACCAGGTGAACAGCGTCGAGCCGACATCGATCAGCCCTTGCAGCGCGTCGGTGAGCAGGGCGAGTGAGCCGGAGAGGATGGCGCCGACGATCTTCGCCGCGGTGAGCAGAATGGTTGCCATCACCGAGAGGATTGCCGCACGCTGCTTGATCTGGGCGATCTGGGCGGGCGTTGCGCGCTCAGGCGGTGCCGTCACCGGTCCGTCTTGCGTTGTGGTCATGGCTCGTCCTGCTTGGCGCCCCTTGGAACGCGGAAGCTCTTGCCCGAATGAGGGAACGGATCAACCCTCTTCCTGCTCAACGAGGATGAACGATGCGATATCTCCACACCATGGTCCGCGTGACCGATCTCGATCAGGCGCTGGATTTCTACGTCAACAAGTTCGGCATGGTCGAAACCCGCCGGATCGAAAACGAGAAGGGGCGCTTCACCCTGGTCTTCCTCGCCGCCTCCGACGATCTGGCCGAGGCGAAGGCCGGCGCCTCGCGCGGCCGCCCGACGCTGGAACTGACCTATAACTGGGATCCGGAAACCTATACGGGCGGTCGCAACTTCGGCCATCTCGCCTATGAGGTCGACGACATCTACGCGACCTGTGACAAGCTGATGAAGGCCGGGGTCACGATCAACCGCCCGCCGCGCGACGGCAACATGGCTTTCATCCGCTCGCCCGACAACATTTCGATCGAGTTGCTCCAGAAGGGCGACCCCAAGCCGCCGTCGGAGCCCTGGGCGAGCATGCCGAACACCGGGAGCTGGTGAGGAGTCAGCCGACGTTTGATGGGTGATAGCCTCCATGATATCATCCGATGATATCATGGAGGCTCCGATGGGCATTCTCGTCCGGGACCCGAAGATCGACCGCATGGTCCGCGAGCTCGCCGAGCGTGATGGCATCAGCTTGCAGGCCGCGATCGGCATGGCCGTCGAGCGCGAATTGAAGCGTCGCGACGAGAGGCGCCGACAAATCGAAGAAGCGACCCGCAAGGCGCAAGAGAAGCTGGCCGCCTATCCAACGGTCGATGACGGCTTGACGCATAAGGAATTCTTCGACCGCGAATATGGCGACGCCTGATGTTTCTGGATGCATCGGTCATCGTGGCCAATCTGCTCGAGGAGGCAGAGGCCGTTGCGATCAGGGAGGCTCTGTTCGACGAGAACGAACTGGTCACCTCGCCGCTTGCGATGTTCGAGGCGTCGACCCGTCTTGCGGCGGTGAAGCGCTTCAGCATCGATGACGGGTATCGGGTGGTTCAGGCCTTCATGGAGGATGCGAATGTCCGTGTTGCCGCGATCGATGCCGAGGTCGGCCGGATCGCACATCGTTGCGCAGGCCTTTATCATCATGCGACGGGCCATCCCGCGCGTCTGAACATGGGTGACTGCTTCGCCTACGCTTCGGCTCGCGCGGCGAGCCTCAAGCTTGCCTACAAGGGCGACGACTTCATCCACACCGATATCGAAGGTCAGCGCTTTGGCTCCTGAACCCGCGCGCGCCGGCGTCTTCTGCCTGGGCATCGCGACGCTCGACTATGTCTACAGCGTCGAGATCATGCCGACGCGGGGCGAGAAATACCGCTCGCGCGGTCTCGCCGTAGTCGGTGGCGGCTGCGCCGGCAACGCCTCGGTCGCCATCGCGCGCCTCGGCGGGGCCTGCTGGCTGGCGACGCGCCTCGCCGATGATTTCACCGGCGACCGCATCGTCGCCGACCTGAACGCGGAGGGTGTCAACACCGCTTTCGCCCGCCGCGTCGCCGGCCTGACCTCGCCGGTCTCTGCCATCCTCGTCGATGCCGAGGGGGAACGCATGGTGATCTCCCATTCCGACCCGGCCATGCCGGAGGATGTCGGCTGGCTGCCGCGCAGCCTTCCGGAGGGTGCTGGCGCGGTGCTCGCCGATACGCGCTGGGGAGAGGGCGCGCTCGCCGCCCTGAAGCTGGCGCGCCAGGCCGGCGTGCCGGGCGTCCTCGACGGCGACCGCAGGCCGCCCCACCCCGATCTCGTCGCGACGGCGAGCCATGTCGCCTTCAGCCAGCAGGCCTTGCGCGAGATATCGGGTGAGGAGGACCCTCGTCTTGGCCTCGCCAGGATGGCGCAGGGCGCGCCGAGCTGGCTCGCGGTAACGCTCGGCAAGGAGGGCGTGCTCCACTGGGACGGCGAAATCCGCCACAGCCCGGCCTTCGCGGTCGAGACCGTCGATACGCTCGGAGCGGGCGATGTCTGGCATGGCGCCTTTGCGCTGGCGCTGGCGGAAGGCCGCGACGAGGTGGCCGCGATCCGTTTCGCCTCGGCCGCGGCTGCCATCAAATGCACCCGCTTCGGTGGCCGCGATGGTGCGCCGACCCGGGACGAGGTGGAGCGCTTCCTGGCCGGGGAGAGTTGATGCCTAATCCGTGCTCAATCCCTGCCTGAAATTGAGGCGAACGGGATTGGCGGAGGACTTGCCTAACAATGAGGCAGGCGGAAGATAGGCGGCTGCGTTGCTGGAGCCCTGATGTTCGCACCGTCCGTTCCTGCCGCCGCTGAGCTGACTCTGCCGGCCTATGTCCGCGCGGATGGCGGCGTGCGGCTGCGCTTCGGTCGAACCGGAACCCGTACGCAACGGCTCGCTTTGGCTGAATCCGGCGGCTATCGGGCCCGCTTTCCCGACACCTTCGGCGACGCTTGCGAGGCGGTGCTGATCAATACCGGCGGCGGCATGGCCGGCGGCGACCGCATGCGGGTCGAGGCCGTGCTCGAGGCCGGCAGCGACGCCGTCATCGCCACGCAAGCCGCCGAGAAAATCTATCGTAGCCAGGGCGCGGAAACCCGCATCGAGACAATGCTGTCGGTCGGGGAGGGCGCGAGCCTCGCCTGGATCCCGCAGGAGAGCATCCTGTTCTCCGGCGCCCGCCTCAGCCGCAGCCTGTCGATCGAACTCGCTGCCGACGCCCGGCTGGTCGCTTGCGAATCCGTCTTCTTCGGCCGCAGCGCCATGGGCGAGACGGTCGAGCGCGGCGCCTTGCGGGATCGCTGGCGGGTGCGGCGCGGCGGGCGCCTCGTCTTCGCCGAGGATATGCGGCTGGAGGGCCCGGTGGCGCAATTGCTGGCGCGCCCGGCCATCGGCGCCGGCGCCCGCGCCGCCGCCACGCTGCTCGTCGCGGGCTCCGGTCTCGCGACGCTTCTGGAGGCGGCGCGCGCCTGCCTGTCGGAGGCTGCCGATGTCGAGGGCGGGGCCGGCATCGTCTCCGAGCTTCTCGTCATCCGCCTCGTCTCTCCCGAGGCCGCGCCCTTGCGTCGTGTGCTCGTCACGCTGCTCGGGCATCTGACCGGACGTGCGCTGCCGCGCACCTGGTCAACCTAAGGAGAGCCGCATGCTGCCGATCCAGGGTTTGAAGTGCATCTACGACACCGCCGGCCGGAGCTGGTCGATCGAGCTCGTCATCAGGGCCGAGGGCGAGGATGCGCTGCGCCGCTTCGACGTCGACGGGCCGGATGATGCGGAGATGCTGATCGAGGCTTTCGAGGATTCCTCCGTCAGCGTCTTCGACCCCCAGACCGGCGAGATCGTCTTCGGTTACGAATATCTCGACCTCGACCACGAAGATGACGAGGACGAAGCCGAAGAGGACGAAGAGGAAGACTCCGAGGACGATTCGGAGGACGATGAAGCCGCTGGGGACGAGAAGGTAAAATCATGAATCTGACGCCGCGCGAAAAGGACAAGTTGCTCGTTGCCATGGCGGCCATGGTCGCACGGCGACGACTCGAGCGCGGCGTCAAGTTGAACTATCCCGAAGCCGTCGCGCTCATCACCGACTTCGTCGTCGAGGGTGCGCGCGACGGCAGATCCGTCGCCGAGCTGATGGAGGCCGGCGCGCATGTGATCACGGCCGATCAGGTCATGGACGGCATCGCCGAATTGATCCACGACGTGCAGATCGAGGCGACCTTTCCCGACGGCACCAAGCTCGTCACGGTGCATGAGCCGGTCCGCGGTTCGGCCGGCCGGCTGAAGCCCGGCGAGGTCGTGACGCTGCCCGGTGACCTCGTCATGAACGAGGGCCGCGAGAGCCTGACGCTGACGGTCGCGAACACGGGCGACCGGCCGATCCAGATCGGCTCGCACTACCATTTCTTCGAGGCCAATCCGGCGCTCGCTTTCGAGCGCGACAGGGCGCGCGGCTTCCGGCTCGACATTCCCGCCGGCACGGCGGTGCGCTTCGAACCTGGCCAGACCCGCGAGGTCAGGCTGGTGGCGCTTGCCGGCAAGCGCGAGGTCTATGGTTTCCGCCAGGATGTGATGGGAAAACTGTGAGCGATCAGCCGGACAACAAGCACGATATGTCGGGTCTCGACATTCCGCCGGTGTCGCCGCCATTCGCGGATATGGCGCCGACGGCGGCCCAGATCGGCAAGAAGCGCGGAATCTGCGCGATCAGCGGGCAGGAGACGGCCCGCAAGAATCTGGTCGAGATAGGCACGCTGCGCCCGGCGCTGGTCGAGCATATCCGCGCCGATTTCCCCGATCTGTCAGACCATGCGCTGATCAGCCTGAAGGAGCTGGCGCGCTACCGCACGCGCTATGTCGAGGAGATCCTGCGCGAGGAGCACGGCGAATATTCGGACCTCGACCGCGAGGTCGCCGAAAGCATCGCCCGACAGGAAACCATCGCCGAGAACGTCGAGGACGATTTCGAGGAGCATCGCACGCTGGGCGAGAAGTTCTCGGACGCTTTGGCGAGCTTCGGCGGCTCCTGGGCCTTCCTCATCAGCTTCGGCGTTGTGCTGTTCGGCTGGATGGCCCTGAACGTCCTGCTCGGCGAAAACAGGGCCTTCGACAGCTATCCCTTCATCCTCCTGAACCTCGTGCTGTCCTGCATCGCCGCGATCCAGGCGCCGATCATCATGATGAGCCAGAAACGGCAGGAGGCGAAGGACCGCCTGCGTTCGGCCAACGACTATCAGGTCAACCTGAAGGCCGAGCTCGAAATCCGCCATCTGCACGAGAAGATGGACCATCTGATCACGCGGCAATGGCAGCGCCTCGCCGAGATCCAGCAGGTCCAGCTCGAGATGCTGCAGGACCAGCAGGCCCGGCCTGCGCGGTCCAAGGTCGTGGTCAAGAAGGCGCGCAAGAAGCCGAAGGCCAAGACCAAAGCGAAGCCGGCCGAGCCGGCCATCGAGGCGGAAGCGACCGAGCCGCCCCCCGAGGCCGATTTTTCCCACAAGAACTGAGTCTCAGGCCCGGCGACCGGTCTTCGATGCCGGCCGTTGCGGCGAATCTTGCATCGCCCGTCATCGACGGTTCTGTCCGATCCCGAGGCTAAGCCCATGCCCTTCACATTCCCGCGCAACGCCTATGCCGCGATGTTCGGCCCCACCACCGGCGACAAGGTGCGCCTCGGCGACACCGATCTGTGGATCGAGGTCGAGAAGGATTTCACCACCTATGGCGAGGAGGTGAAATTCGGCGGCGGCAAGGTCATTCGCGACGGCATGGGCCAGAGCCAGGTCAGGAATGCCGACGGCGCGGTCGATACCGTCATCACCAACGCGCTGATCCTCGACCATTGGGGCATCGTGAAGGCCGATATCGGCATTGTCGGCGGGCGCATCGTCGCGATCGGCAAGGCCGGAAACCCCGATATCCAGGCCGGCTTCGGCAACTTCGATCCGAGCGAGACGATCATCGTCGGCCCCGGCACCGAGGTCATCGCGGGCGAGGGCAAGATCGTCACGGCCGGCGGCTTCGACAGCCATATCCATTACATCTGCCCGCAGCAGATCGAGCACGCGCTGATGAGCGGGCTCACCACCATGCTGGGCGGCGGCACCGGCCCAGCCCATGGCACGCTGGCGACCACCTGCACACCCGGCCCCTGGCATCTCGGCCAGATGATCAAGGCGGCCGACGCCTTCCCGATGAACCTCGCCTTCGCCGGCAAGGGCAATGCCGCGCTGCCCGGCGCGCTGGTCGAGATGATCGAGGCCGGCGCCTGCGCCATGAAGCTGCACGAGGACTGGGGCACGACACCGGGCGCGATCGACAACTGCCTTTCCGTCGCCGACGACTACGACGTGCAGGTGATGATCCACACCGACACGCTGAACGAATCCGGCTTCGTCGAGGACACGATCAAGGCCTTCAAGGGCCGCACCATTCACGCCTTCCACACGGAAGGGGCGGGCGGCGGCCATGCACCCGACATCATGAAGGTCGCCGGGCTGCCCAATGTGCTGCCGTCCTCGACCAATCCGACCCGGCCCTTCACGGTCAATACCCTCGACGAGCATCTGGACATGCTGATGGTCTGCCATCACCTGTCGCCCTCGATCCCCGAGGACCTCGCCTTCGCCGAGAGCCGCATCCGCAAGGAGACCATCGCGGCCGAGGACATCCTGCACGATATCGGCGCGCTCTCGATGATGTCCTCGGATTCGCAGGCCATGGGCCGCGTCGGCGAGGTCATCACCCGCACCTGGCAGACCGCGCACAAGATGAAGGTCCAGCGCGGGGCGCTGGCCGAGGACGCCGGGACCGGCGCCGACAATTTCCGCGCCAAGCGCTATGTCGCGAAATACACGATCAACCCCGCCATCGCCCATGGCATCTCGCGTCATATCGGGTCGATCGAAGTGGGCAAGCTCGCCGACCTCGTCATCTGGTCGCCGGCCTTCTTCGCCACCAAGCCCGATCTCATCATCAAGGGCGGCATGATCGCGGCCGCTCCGATGGGGGACCCCAACGCCTCGATCCCGACGCCCCAGCCGGTGCATTACCGGCCGATGTTCGGCGCCTTCGGCAAGGCCGTGACCTCGACCTCGCTGCTCTTCGTCTCGCAGGCGGCCATCGCCAACGGGCTGCGGAACCGGCTCGGCACGGACAAGGAGATGGTCGCGGTCGAGAACACCCGTGGCGGCATCTCCAAGAAGAGCATGATCCACAACGACGCCACGCCGGACATCCAGATCGATCCGGAAACCTATGCGGTGGTGGCGGATGGCGAATTGCTGGTCTGCGAGCCCGCGAAGGAACTGCCGCTGGCGCAGCGCTACTTCCTGTTCTGATAAATAAGGCCGTCATTTTCGGGCGAAGCGAAGCGCAGATCCGAGAATCTCCGGACCGTCAGGCCGCGGGAGCCTCCTTTGGCGAAAGATGCGCGGGGCATGCCCGAGCATGACGCGCGGCATGGTTGCCGCCAGTGCCTGCTCTTGACTTGGTTCGACCATGTCAGTCTTTTCGTCGGCAAAAGAATTTGCCTCGGGAGGACAGGATGACGCGTTTCCACTTCACGACCTTGAGCGCGATGGCGCTCGCTGCTGCCGTCGTGGTCTCGCCCCAACGGCCTGCCTTCGCGCAGGGACAGGTCACGGTCTATTGCTCGATCCTGGAGGAACAATGCCGCGAGGGCGCGGCAATGTTCGAGAAGGCGACTGGCATCAAGGTCGCGATGATCAGAAAGAGCACCGGCGAGGTTTATGCCCAGGTCAAGGCCGAAGCCAACAACCCTCGCGGCGATGTCTGGTGGGGTGGGCCGGGCGAGCCGCATCTGCAAGCGGCCGAGGAGGGACTGCTCGACGAATACAAATCGCCCAAGCTGCCGGAACTGCATGATTGGGCGCAGCGCCATGCCGAGCAGTCGAAATTCCGCACCAATGCGATTTATCTCGGCGCGCTCGGCATCGGCTACAACAGCGATATTCTCAAGAAGCGCGGCATCGCTGCGCCCAAATGCTGGGCGGATCTGCTCGATGCGACGTTCCGCGACGAGGTGCAGATCGCCGATCCCAGCTCTTCGGGCACGGCCTATGTCTTCCTGGCGACGACGGTGCAGCGCCTCGGCGAGGAGAAGGGCTTCGAGTTCCTCAAGAGCCTGCACAAGAACATCAGCCAGTACACCAAATCCGGCATCGCGCCGGTGAAGGCGACCGCGCTCGGCGAGACGGCGGTCGGCATTGCCTTCATCCACGACATGCTGACGCAGAAGCTGCAGGGCGCGCCGATCGAGACCGTGGCACCCTGCGAGGGCACCGGCTACGAGACCGGCTCGGTCTCGGTCGTCAAGGGCGGCAAGAACCCGGAGGCCGCACGCAAATTCGTCGATTTCACGCTGTCGCCCGATGCCCAGAACATCAATGCGAAGCTGAAGATCAACTCGATCCCCTCCAACAGGAATGCGCTGCTCTCGCCGGATGCACCGAAGTTCTCGGAGATCAAGCTGATCGACTACGACACGCCGCGCTGGGGCTCGCCGGCCGAGCGCTCGCGCCTGCTCAAGAAGTTCGACGCCGAGATCAAGACCTTGCCGCGATAACGCCGCGATGATCCTGAAAGCCTGGTAGCACGAACACGCGTTCGTGCTACTAATTTGGCAAGGGCTTCGGGAGCTTCGGCTTCCCATAGGGATCATCAGACATGCTTCGCGCCACCTCCGTCGTTCGCAAGGCCGCCGTTCGGGCCGAGCGCGTCGTCGACACGCTCACCCTCGACCATGACGACCGCAATCGCCGCCGCCTTGCCCTCAAGGCCGATGGCGGGCTCGATGTCCTGCTCGATCTCGACAAGGCCACGGTGCTGGCTGATGGCGACGCCGTGAAGCTGGAGGACGGGAGCCTTGTCCAGATCAAGGCCGCACCGCAGAGCCTGCTGGAGATCCGCGCCGAGAACCCGCTGCGGCTGATGCGCGTCGCCTGGCATATCGGCAACCGCCATACCCCGGCCGAGATCACCGCCGACGCGATCTACATCGAGAACGACCACGTCCTGGCCGAGATGGTGCGCGGGCAGGGCTGTGCGATGACGACGGTGGAGCGCCCCTTCCAGCCCGAGCGCGGCGCCTACGACCACGACCATGCTCACGGCCACGATCACGCCCATGATGACGCCTGCGGCTGCGGGCATGATCACCACGGTCACGATCACCATCATCATGGCCACGACCACGACCACAAGCATGGCCATGAGCACGCGCACGGTCAGGAACATACGCATGGCCAGGAACACGCGCATGATCACAAGCATGCCCACGGTCATGAGCACCATCACGCCCATGGCGATGCCTGCGGCTGCGGCCACGACCATCACGATCACGAGCATCATGACCACGGCCACCGCCACGGCGCCGAGCATGGCCATAAGGGCCATTCGCACGACCGCTGAGCGGGCAGGGCATGTCGGCCCATCTGCCGTTGATGGTCTGGCTGTCGCCGTCCTTCCCGGTCGGCGCCTTCGCCTATTCGCACGGGCTGGAATGGGCCTTCGAGGCCGGCGACCTGCACGACGCGGAAACCCTGCGCGACTGGCTCGACGCGCTGGTCCGTCACGGCTCGCTGCATAATGACCTGATCCTCTTCGCGGCCGCTTTTCACGCCGCGCAGGAGAAGGACACGGGAGCGTTGCGCGAGGTCGCGGAGCTCGCGCTCGCGCTCGCCAACTCCGCCGAGCGGCGGCTGGAAACGGTGACGCAGGGCAATGCCTTCGCCGCGGCGGTGAAGGCATCCTGGCCTTGCGAGGCCATCGACCGGCTCGGCGAGACCTGGGATGGCGATGTCGCCTATCCGGTCGCCGTGGCGGTCGCCAGCGCCGGTCACGCCCTGCCTCTGCCCGCCTGCCTCGAAGCCTATGGCCTCGCCTTCGTCGCCAATCTCGTCTCGGCGTCGGTGCGGCTGGGCATCGTCGGCCAGACCGATGGGCAGCGGGTCACGGCCGGCTTGGTCCCGGCCTTGCATGAGGCGGCGGCCGGGGCCGAGCGCGCGACGCTCGACGATCTTGGCGGCTGCGTGCTGCGCTCCGACATCGCCAGCTTGCGTCACGAAACCCAGTATTCGAGGCTTTTCCGCTCATGACCCGCTCCCCCCATGGCCCTTTGCGCGTCGGCATCGGCGGCCCGGTCGGCTCCGGCAAGACGGCGCTGATGGAGGTGCTGTGCAAGCGCATGCGCGGCGCCTACGACCTCTGCGCCATCACCAATGACATCTATACCAAGGAGGATGCGCGGCTGCTGACGGTCGCCGGCGCGCTGCCCGAGGAGCGGATCATGGGCGTCGAGACCGGCGGCTGCCCGCATACCGCGATCCGCGAGGATTGCTCGATCAACCTCGCGGCGGTCGCCGAGATGCGCGGCAAGTTCCCGGCGCTCGATCTGATCCTGATCGAATCCGGCGGCGATAACCTCGCCGCGACCTTCTCGCCCGAGCTGGCGGATCTGACGATCTACGTCATCGACGTCGCCGCCGGCGAAAAGATCCCGCGCAAGGGTGGGCCCGGCATCACCCGCTCCGACCTGCTCGTCATCAACAAGACCGATCTCGCGCCGCATGTCGGCGCCGATCTCGGCGTGATGGAGCGCGATTCCCGGACGATGCGGGGCAAACGTCCCTTCGTCTTCACCAATACCCGTGCCGGCGAGGGCGTCGACGCGGTGATCGATTTCATCGAGATGGCCGGCGGCCTGAAGCCGGCTTCGGCGGCGTGAGGAGAGGCGGATGAACACGAAGATGATCGAGCGGCTGGTGCTTGCTGCGGCGGCGACGCTCTTTGCCGGTAGCGCCATGGCTCATACCGGCGTCGGCTCCGTGCATGGCTTCACGGCGGGGCTGACCCATCCGCTGTTCGGGCTGGACCATCTCACCGCCATGGTCGCGGTCGGCCTCTGGGCCGGGCTGGTCGGCGGCAAGGCGCGTTTCGCCTATCCCGCCGCCTTCGTCGCCACCATGGTTCTCGCCGGCATCTGGGGCATGACGGGCGCAGCCTTGCCCGGCGTCGAGATCGGGATCGGCGTCTCGGTCGTGGCGCTCGGCCTCGCCATCGCCTTCAACCTGACGCCGCCGCTGGCGGCCGGTGTCGCGATCTGCGCTGCTTTCGCGATCTTCCATGGCCATGCCCATGGCGCGGAACTGCCGGAGGATGCGAGCGGGCTGAGCTATGCCGCCGGCTTCGTCGTGGCGACCGCGGCGCTGCACGGCCTTGGGCTGGTTCTCGCTGCACAGATCGCGCGCTATGCGCCGCGCCTGGCCCGCTTTGCCGGCGGTGCGATGGCCGTCGCCGGAATCGCCTTCCTCGCCGGCTGAGACACGCTCATCCAAAAAAAGGAAAGGGCGGGCCCGAGGCCCGCCCTTTTTGTTGTCTCTGGCTGCGGCGGCCGGTCCCGGCTCAGGCGTCGTAGCCCTTGACCTGCGCCAGCGCGGTCATCACGCCGCGCAGTTCCGCCAATCCACGCAGCCGCCCCACGGCCGGATAGCCGGGGAAGCTGCCCTTGCCGACATCGTCGAGCAGCTCGTGGCCGTGGTCGGGGCGCATCGGGATGCGCCAATGCGGCAGGCCGGCGGCCTTGCGGCGCTTCTCCTCGGCCATCAGCGCATCGACCAGCGCGACCATGTCGGTGTCGCCGCCGAGATGCTCGGCCTCCATGAAGGACCCGTCCGGGTCCTTCGCGACGTTGCGCAGATGCGCGAACCAGACCTTGTCGGCGAAGCGGCGCGCGATCGCCGGCACATCGTTCTTCGGATTGGCGCCGAGCGAGCCGGAGCAGAGCGTCAGCCCGTTCGCCGGGGAATCGACCGCACCGAGGATCCAGGCGATGTCGTCCTCGTCCGAGCAGATGCGCGGCAGGCCGAAGAGCGGGCGCGGCGGGTCGTCCGGATGGATGCACATGCGGATGCCGACCTCCTCGGCGGTCGGGATGATCGCCTCCAGGAAGCGCTTGAGATTGGCCCTGAGCTTGTCATGCGTCATGCCGGCATAGCGCTCGAGGATGCGGGCGAGGCCGGGCAGGTCGTAGCGGTCGAAGGCGCCGGGCAGTCCCGCCATCACGCTGGAGAGCAGCCGGTCGCGATCCGCTTCCGTCGAGCGCTCGAACCAGGCCCTGGCCTTGTCCATCACCTCGGCGGAATGGCCCTCGTCGGCGCCCTTGCGCTTCAGCATGAAGTGATCGAGCGCGACATATTCGTGCAGGTTGAAGCGCAGCGCCGTGCCGCCGCCGGGCAGCGGCTCGGCGAGCTGCGTGCGCGTCCAGTCCAGCACCGGCATGAAGTTGTAGCAGATCACCTGAAGCCCGCAGGCGGCGAGGTTGCGCATCGACTGGCGGTAGTTCTCGAAGACGGTTTCGAGGTCGCCCTCACCGATCTTGACGCTTTCATGGATCGGCAGGCTCTCGACCACCTTCCATTCGAGGCCGAGGCTCCCGTCGCCGCGAACGATCGCCTGGCGCTTCTCGATCTCCTCGACGCTCCAGACCACGCCATAGGGGATCTGGTGCAGCGAGTTGACGATGCCTGTCGCCCCGGCCTGCCTGGCCTGCGCCAGAGTCACGACGTCGTCCGGGCCGAACCAGCGCCAGCATTGTTCCATGGTCTAATATCCTTTGGGAGGTATGGTGTCGTCGGGTGGTGGGCGCCGCGTCTCAGCTCGCCTCGTGGACAAGCCTGGAATCGTCGAAGGCGTCGGCATGGTCCTTCGCGATCGCGTCGATCGTGGCGAAGACGGTGCGCAGATGCGCCCGCATCGCCGCCTCGGCGCCTGCGGCATCGTGCTTGATGATATGCGCGGCGATGATCCGGTGCTCCTGCAGGATTACGCTCGACCAGGAGGGCGTTTCCAGCGAGAGGCAGCGCACCCGGTCCATCTGCGCCTTCACGCCCTCGATCATGCTCCAGACCGCGCTGTGGCCGGCGATGCGCGATATTTCGGCGTGGAACACCTCGTCGAGGCGGAAAATCTCCGGCCGATCCTGCCGCCGCACGGCTTCCGCCTGCTCCTCGATCTGTTCTTCGAGCCGACGGCGGTCGGCATCGCCGATGCGCTCGGCGGCGAGCACGACGGTGCGGCATTCCAGCGTCTCGCGCACGAACTGGCTGTCATGGACGGCCGCGAGGTCGATCGGCGCGACGAAGGTGCCGACCTGCGGCACCGCCACCAGGAAGCCCTCGTCGACCAGCCGCTTGAACGCCTCGCGCACCGGCGTGCGGCTGACCCCGAAGCGCAGCGCCATGCGCGCCTCGGACATCGCCTCGCGCGGCTTCAGCACGCCGCTGATGACGTCGGTGCGCAGCACGCTGTAGATTTGATCTGTGCTGTGCCGCGTTGCTGGGTGGGCCATTGCCAAGCTCTTATCGACTAGTATACTAGGATACCGAGTAATCCGGCGCTGCGTCAATCGCACAGTCGGCGGATTGAACAACGGGTTCCGGTGGGCGGCGGCCGGAACATCAGAACAAGCATCCGTCAAAAGAAGCGGAAATCCGCATCTGGAGGAGAAACCATGGCTTACGACAGCATCAACAGGCGTCATTTCATCGGCGGTGTCGCCGGTCTCGGCCTTGCCGCCCAGGCGCCCGGCGCCTTTGCGCAGCAGCTCAAGCTGCCGGCATCGCCGGTCACGATCAGTGTCATCGATGTCGGCGGCGCTCTGGCGCTGGTCCAGACGCCGATGGAAAACTTCCCCAAGATGAAGCCCAAGCTCGCTTCGCGCATGGTCTTCACCAAGGCTCCGGCTCCCGAGTTGCCGTCGAAGATCAAGGCTCAGCAGAGCGCCGGCCGCGTCGACATCGACATGGTCATCGGCGGTCTGGACGTACTGTCGGCCGGCATCGAGCAGAAGCTGTGGGTCGAATTGCTGCCACGCTTCGCGGGCGAGCTGCCGAAGCCCGAGGACATCTACCTCGCGCCCGCTCTCGCGATGCACAATCTCGGCCAGGGGCAGGGCATGGCGATGGTCTACTACCCGTCCGGGCCGCTGCTCGAATACATGCCCGACCGGGTCAAGACCCCGCCGACCACGGCCGAAGAACTGCTGGCCTGGACCAAGCAGAACAAGAACCGCTTCTTCTACGGACGCCCGGCCAATTCCGGCCCCGGTCGCACCTGGCTCATGGGCCTGCCCTACATCCTCGGCGACAAGGATCCGAAGGATCCCGAGAAGGGCTGGGACAAGACCTGGGCCTATCTCAAGGAGCTGGGCGAAAACATCGAGTACTACCCCGGCGGCACCGGCCAGACGATGAAGGAGCTCGGCGACGGCACGCGCGACATCATCGTCAGCACCACGGGCTGGGACATCAACCCGCGCGTCCTCGGCATCGTGCCCAAGGAAGCCAAGGTCCAGACGCTGAAGGGTTTCCACTGGGTGACCGACGCCCAGTACATGATGATCCCGAAGGGCGTCTCCGACGAGAAGCTCGCCGTGTTGCTCGATCTGGTCCGCCACATGCTCACGCCGGAGCAGCAGGCCTACACCTATGATGAGGGCTATTTCTATCCGGGTCCGGCGGTGAAGGACGTGCCGCTCTCGATGGCGCCGGAATCGAGCCAGAAGGCGATCAAGGAATACGGCCGGCCCGAATACGACAAGCTGATCGCCGACAACCCGATGGAAACCCCGCTCAATCCCGACAAGATGGTCATCGCCTTCCGGATCTGGGACGAGCAGGTCGGCGGCGCCAAGAAGAAGTAGGCCACGGACTGGCCGGCAGGCGCGGCCGAGGGCCGGGCCTGCCGCTTCCACATGGGGGCCTGCTCTCGCGGCGAGGGCGGCCCCGCAACGACACCGTTATCAAGACCCGGAAGCCATGACGATCAACGCAGCCTCCTTCCGCGAGCTCAAGCTCGATCGCCTGAGCCGTGACTTCGGCACGCATAACGCGCTCAAGGACGTCTCGCTGACCATCGGCAAGGGCGAGTTCATCGCCCTGCTCGGGCCTTCGGGCTGCGGCAAGTCGACCACGCTGAACCTGATCGCCGGGCTGCTGCCGGCGACCGGTGGCGGCATCTGGCTCGACGACAAGCGCATCGACCCGTTGCGGCCGGAAGAGCGCGGCTTCGGCATGGTCTTCCAGAACTATGCGCTGTTCCCGCATATGACGGTGGCGAAGAACATCGGCTTCGGCCTCAAGATGCGCGGCGTGGCCAAGGCCGAGATCGACAAGCGCGTCGCCGAGGCGGTCGCGCTGGTGCGCCTGCAGGGCCAGACCGCGAAGCTGCCCGGCCAGCTCTCCGGCGGCCAGCAGCAGCGCGTCGCTATCGCCCGCGCCATCGTCGTCGAGCCGCCGCTCGTGCTGATGGACGAGCCGCTCTCCAACCTCGACGCCAAGCTGCGTCTCGAGATGCGCGCCGAGATCCGCCGCATCCACAACACCCTCGGCGCGACCACGATCTACGTCACCCACGACCAGGAGGAGGCGCTCTCGCTCGCCGACCGCATCGTCGTGCTGCGCGACGGCGTGGTCCGCCAGGTCGGCACGCCCGAGGATCTGTTCTCGCGCCCTGACCATCTCGACGTCGCCGAGTTCATGGGCTTCCGCAACAAGGTCAAGGGCACGGTCGCCACGGTGACCGAGGGCCACGCCACGGTCGCGGTTAGCGAGGCGCAACTCTCCGGCCGCACCCGCAACGCGGTCTCTGCCGGCGGTGCTGCCTGGCTCGCCATCCGCCCTGAGGATCTCCATCCTGTGGCGGCCGGTCAGCCCGGTCTCAAGGCGCAGGTGGTCTCGACCGAGTTCCGCGGCCGCGAATTCGTCGGCTTCGCCCGCATGGCGGATGGAACGGACCTGTCCTTCCTCGCTCATGACAAGCTGTCGCCCGGCGAGGCGGTCACACTCGCCGCCGACGCCGACCGCGTCCTCGTCTATGGAGAGGCGGCGTGAGCGCGGAAGACACCTCCATCCCGCTGAAGCAGCGGCTGGCGGCGCGCGGGCTCGACGGGCTGACGCTGCTCGTCGTGCCGGCGATCCTGTTCCTGCTGGCGCTGTTCATCTACCCGTTCCTTTACGGGCTCATCCTCTCCTTCGAGCCGAAGGCGGGCGGAGCGCTGTCGAATTACCAGCGCTTCTTCTCCGATTCCTTCCTCTACGGCACGATCGCGACGACCCTCTGGCTCGCTTTGCCGGTGACGGTCGCGACGCTGGGGCTCGCCATCCCGATCGCCTTCCGCGTCCGGCTGATGCAGAACCAGCGCCTGCTCACCACCATTCTGGTGATCCCGATCACGCTGGGGACGGTGCTCGTCGCCGAGGGCCTTTTGAACTATCTCGGCCCGCAAGGCTGGTTCAACCGGACCTTGATGACGCTCGGCCTCATCTCGACGCCGGTGAAGCTGCTGCACAACTACTGGGGCGTGATGCTCTCGCTTGTCATCACCGGCTTCCCCTTCACCTTCCTGCTGACGCTGTCGTACCTGTCGGGCATCGACCCGGCGCTGGAGAATGCCGGCGCGACGCTGGGGGCAGGGCCCTGGGAGCGCTTCAAGCACATCCTCTTCCCGCTGCTGCTGCCCGGTCTGGCGATCACCTTCTGCCTGAGCTTTGTGCAGGCCTTCTCGGTCTTCCCCTCGGCGGTGCTGCTCGGCGCGCCGGCCGGCCCGACCCGCGTCATCTCGATCGCGGCCTATCAGGCGGCCTTCGAGGAATACGACTACTCCATGGCCTCGGCAGTGGCGATGATCATGGCGGCGGTTCAGCTCGCCATCGTCGTCGCGGTGCTGGCGGCGCGCGGCCTGCTCTATCGCGGCCCGGCCGGCGGCGGAAAGGGCTGAGCCGATGATCAAGGACACCCGTATCTCGACGAAGCTCTGGGCGGCCGCGAACTGGGCGCTGATCGGCTTCTTCATCATCAATCTGTTCGGCATGATCGCGACGGTGGTGACCTCCTCCTTCGCCACACGCTGGCTCGGCACCTGGCTGCCGGCCGACTGGACGACGCGCTGGTATGCGGCCGCCTGGTCGGAATTCCAGCTCCATGACGTGCTGTTCGTCACCTTCCAGATCGTCTTCCTGGTGGTGGTGATCTCGGGGCTGATCGGCGTGCCGGCGGCCTATGCGCTGGCGCGCCGCGACTTCCCGGGTAAGAAGCTCGTCATGCTGCTCTTCCTGCTGCCGCTGCTGGTGCCGCCGATCACCTTCGGCATTCCGCTGGCGACGGTGCTCTACCAGACGGGCTTCGCCGGCCAGATGTCGGGCGTGGTGCTGGCGAACCTTGTGCCGACCGTGCCCTTTGTTATCCTGGTGATGATCCCCTTCATCGAGCAGATCGACACCAAGATCGAGCAGGCGGCGCGTGTCTTCGGCGCCAATACCTTCAAGCTCTTCGTGCATGTGCTGCTGCCGCTGCTGACGCCCGGCATCCTGGCGGCGCTGCTGCTGGTGCTGGTGCGCACGCTCGCCATGTTCGAGCTGACCTTCCTCACGGCCGGTCCGACCAGTCAGACGCTCGTCGTCGCGCTCTACTACGCGGTCTTCGCCTCCGGCGTTCGCGCGGTGCAGTCGATCGACGCCATGGCGGTGATCTACATGGTCACGACGCTGATCTGGCTCATCATCGCGCTGCGCTTCGTCAACCCGACCCAGATCGTCGCCCGCGCCAAGAGGTGAGGGCGGCGCGCTAGCCGAGATCGATCAGCGCGATGCCGAGTTCCGGGCGCTTGCGGCGGCACAGCTCCGCAGGTGCCTCGGTGATCGTCACTTCCAGCGTCGGCCTCACGGTCCCTCGCAGGAAGTGACCACCCCGGGTCGAGCCGTCGCGCAGGCCCAGCACGGCGTGAAGATGGAGGCTCGGTTCGTCGTTCTCGTCGCGGGCGATGTCGCCGAGAAGGCTCAGCACCTCGCTCTGCTCATCGACCGGAATTTCGCGATAGGTCTTGGCCGGCAGGTCGAACCAGCCGACGACCGCCTTCTGGAAGGCGCCGATGGCGCTGACCGATGCTCCGCTCAGGCCCTGCTGGTCGGCGAAGCGGGTCAGCGTCTCGAATGCCTCCTCGCCAGCGTCCAGGATCACCACGAAGCGGCGCGTGCCGCCTTGCTCGCCGACTTGCCTGAAATTCATGAGCGAACCTCCTGACGGGCCAACGCGGCGGCCGGGTTTTTGATCCGCAGCGGCCTAGCCGGCATCTCGCGCCGTCGCGGCAAATGAGGTATGAGCGCCGACCGCTTGCGATGACGCGCGCGCCACCCATCTCACGGAAACATGACGCAGTTCTCGCCCTTTCGCTTCTCCATCGCACCGATGATGGATGGGGTAGATAGATAGGCTAAATCAATAACTTGGAGAAATTCGTGTGCAAGAAATGCACATGGATGTTCTTGTTCCCTTTGCTTTTCGTTCATACGATTGCGTTGCCGGGAACTCGCCAGAAGGTTCTGATTGTCCCCTCGTTCGACCTGCTTTGCGAGGACGCGCGCAGGCGTTTTACGAACGGGCGTTTTGGTAGGGCTTGATCAGGCTGATGATCTCTCTTCGCTCGGGGGGAACTCGGAAGGCTGAAGCCGATCGCCGCAGCGCGCCAACTGCCGACATTGGAACCGGTTGCGATTGCCTGAAAGAGAGCCATCACCCGGTGGTTGCAATGCCTGCGCAAACCATCCCGTCTATCCGCACACAAATTGAGGAAGACCCCGTTGTGGCGCTGCGTGTCAGGCGTCGGCGCTGTAGTGCGGGGTTTCGAGATCGATAACGGGCGCCAGAACCGCAGCCATGGCCAGAAGCCGTGCATCGTCGAAGCGCGGCGCGACGATCTGCACGCCGACAGGCAGGCCCTTCGGCCCCGTCGTGCAGGGGATGCCGAGGCAGGGCACATGCAGTAGCGTCCACATCGCGTTGAAGATGTGGTTGCCGGTGTTGTAGCTGCCCTCGGGCGCCTCGCCGGGCGCGGCCGGCGTCAGCACCACGTCGAAGTCGACATAGAGTGCCTCGAAGGCACGGCGGCAGTCCGCCGCGAGATCATAGGCCGCAATCATCTTTTCGGGGGTGATGCCGAGCTTGTTGTTGGCGCGGTCGTGGAAATCCTGGTGCAGGCGGTCGCCGAATTCGAGCGCCGCGTCGAGGAAGGAGGCGCGCCCCTCGCCCATCATGATGGTGTTCTGCGCCTCGACCATGCCGTCGAAAGGGGCCGGCAGGGTCAGCTCGACCAGGGTGACGCCGGCCTGCTTCAGGCGCTCGCAGGCGATGTCGAACGCTTTCTCGCCGGCCGGTTCGATCTTGCTCCAGAACGGTGAGCGGCAGATCGCGACCTTCAGCGTCGAGAGCTCTGGAGCGGCTATTCCGCCGACATCGTGCAGGCGGAAGGCGGATGCCACCAGTGCGAGATCGTCGACGCTGCGGCCATACCAGCCGATCGTGTCGAGCATGTTGGAATACTGCTTGGCGCCCTCGCGGCTGACCGAGCCCCAGGTGGGTTTGAGCCCGTAGATGCCGTTGAACGAGGCCGGGCGGATATGCGAGCCGCCGGTCTGCGTGCCGAAGGCGAGCTGCACCTGCCGGTCGCCCACCGCCGCGCCCGAGCCCGATGAGGAGCCGCCCGGCGTATGGGCGAGGTTCTTCGGATTGCGCGTCGCCGCCCGCCGTCCGGCCGAGGCGAACTCGACCGTATCGGTCTTGCCGAGGATGACGGCGCCTGAAAGCCGCGCCACGCCGACGCAGGCCGCGTCGCGGGCAGGCCGGTAGCCCTGAAACACCGGCGAATTATAGGTTGTCGGCATGTCGGCGGTGTCGATCATATCCTTCACGCCGAAGGGCAGGCCGTGCAGCGCGCCCATGGCCGGGCGCTTGTCGAGTTCGCGGGCGGTGGCGATCGCCTTACCCTTGTCGAGATGAAGCCAGGCCTTGACCTGCGGGTCGCGTGCTTCGATCCGCTCGATGCAGGAGCGGATCAGGGCTTCACTGGTCAGCTTGCCGTCGCGGATTCGGGTTGCGGCTTCGGAGGCGGTCAGAAAACAGGGTTCCATCGGATCGGGCTTTCTCAGGCAACGGAAAGGATGCTCAGGCGGCCGACAGGATGCGGGCGCGCTCGTCCGCGTTGACGTCGATGACGGATTGCAGGGCCTGCGCGACCGCCAGCAGGCGCGCATCGGAAAGACGCGGGCCGACGAGCTGGATGCCGACCGGCAGGCCAAGCTCGCCATGGACGGCGGGGATGGCGACGCAAGGCGTGTGCAGCAGCGTCCAGAGGCCGTTGAAGATCCAGTTGCCGACGGTGTGCAGGCCCCTGGGCGCCTCGCCGGTCGAGGCCGGCGCCAGCACCGCGTCGTAGCGCGAGGCGATCGCATCGAACTCCTTGCGGCAGATGTCGGAGAGGTCGAAGGCTTCGACGAGGCGGCGGGGCGTCACGCCGCGCCCGTTCTCAACCGTCAGCCGCAGCTCGGGATGCAGGCCCGCGCCATGGCGCAGATATTCGTCATGCAGCGCGACACGGCCCTCGCCATACATGATCATCGTATGGGCCTCGGCGAGGTCGCCGAAATGCGCCGGCAGCACGATCTCCTCGACGATGGCACCGGCCTTGCGCAGGCGCTCGATGCTGGCTGCCATGGCCTTCTTCGCGCCGGCTTCCGCCTGGTCCCAGAACGGCGTCTCGCAATAGCCGATCCGCATGCCCTTCGGTTCGGGCGCGGCAAGGGCATCGATCCCGTCGAGGCGGAAGGCCAGCGCGCCAAGGATCAGGTCCTCGACGCTGCGGCCATACCAGCCGACCGTGTCGAGGATGGCCGAGATCATGTGCACGCCCTCGCGGCTGACCGTGCCCCAGCTCGGCTTGATCGCGTAGATGCCGTTGAAGGAGGCCGGCCTGATATGCGAGCCGGCCGTCTGCGTGCCGAAGGCGAACTGCACCTGGAAATCGCCAACCGCCGCGCCCGAGCCCGAGGACGAGCCACCGGGAGTATGGGCGGCGTTGTAGGGGTTGGAGCTGGCGGCCTTGCGCGAGTTGAAGGCGAACTCGACCGTGTCGGTCTTGCCGAGGATGACGGCGCCGGCATGGCGGACGATTCCGACGCAGGCCGCGTCGCGCGTCGGGCGGTGGCCCTGCCAGGCCGGCGAATTGTAGGTCGTCGGCATGTCCACGGTGTCCATGATGTCCTTCACGCCGAAGGGCAGGCCGTGCAGCGGGCCCATGGACGGGCGCTTGTCGAGTTCGCGCGCCTGCGCGATGGCGTGGTCGCGATCGACATGCAGCCAGGCCTTCACGACCGGGTCGCGGGCCTCGATGCGCTCGAGGCAGGAGCGGATCAGGGTCTCGCTGGTCAGGCGGCCGGCCTTCATTTCGGCGGCCGCCTGCGCCGCCGTCAGGAAACAGGGTTCGATCTGGCTCATTTCAGGCCCCGCAAGGCGGCAACGGTGAAGAGATGAGCCGGCTCCTGTTCCTCGGATGGCATGCGCCGCAAGGCGATCCCGGCCTCGCGTACGGTTTTGGCGAGTTCTGCCAAACGCGCGAACTGGTCCTCGGGCAGGCCCTTGAGGCCGTGCCGCTGCGCATAGAGCCTGATCTCGTCGAGGCTCGTGGTCTGGATGTCGGAGGTCTGGGTGTCGGACATGGGCTTATCCTCTTGAGATCAGAGCGCAGGGCGGCGATCGCGCCAGGGCGTTGCGGATTCATAGGCCTGGGCGACCTGCAGCACGGTCACCTCGTCGAAAAAGCGGCCGACGATCTGGGCGTTGAGGGGCACGCCGCCGGCGTCGTAGCCGGTGCAGATCGACATTGCCGGGTGGCCGGTGACGTTGAACACCGTGGTCGCTGTGTCGGAGGTGAAGGGGGAGACCGTCTCCGGCTCGTCGAAGCGCGGCGCGACATGGAAGGCGCCGGCGATCAGCAGCGCGTCGCAGGAGCGCACCAGCGCATCGGTCGAGGCGACCAGCGTCCGCCGCAGTCGGGTCGCGGCGAGATAGTCGGCGGCACGCACGGTGAAGCCCGACATCATCTTCTCGCGCAGCGCCTGGCCCATCAGGGCGCTGCGTTCGAGGAAGTCCTTCTCATGGATCGAGTAGGATTCCGCCCAGTTGATCACCTTGGTGACGCTGCGATAATCCACCAGCGGCGCGGGCAACCTGACCTCACGGATGATCGCGCCCTGCTTCTCCAGCAGCGCCGCCGCCTCGTCCATGGCCTGCGCATTGACCGCGTCGAGCGCCTCGCCGCCGGGACCGAGATCGCGGACATAGCCGATGACGAGCCCCTTTACCCCGGCATGCAGCGCCTTGCGATAATCCGGCACCGGCACGTCGGCGCTGGAGGGATCTTCGGTGTCATGGCCGGCGATCGCCTGCATCACGATGGCGTTGTCCTCGACTGTCCAGGTCAGCGGGCCGGTGTGGTCGAGCGTCCAGCAATTGGGCAGGCAATGGGCGCGGCTGACCCGGCCGAAGGTGGCCTTGAAGCCCTGGAGGCCACAGGCCGCAGCCGGCAGGCGGATCGAGCCGCCCGTGTCCGAGCCCAGAGCGAACATCGCCAGTCCGGCCGGAACGGAGGCTCCGGCGCCGGTCGAGGAGCCGCCGGTGAAGCGCTCGAGATCCCAGGGGTTGCGCGCCACCGGGAAGGGCAGGTCGTGATAGACCCCGCCATTGCCGGTGCCGTATTCCCAGGTGTTGAGCTTGCCGAGCAGGATCGCGCCGGCGTCCTCCAGCCGCGCTACGGCTGTCGAGGTCGTCGTGGAGACATGGTCGAGCATCAGCCGCGAGCCGCCGGTCGTCGGCAGGCCGGCGACGTAGTAATTATCCTTGACCGCAAAGGGGATGCCGTGGAGTGGCCCCTTCCAACGCCCCGCCGCGATCTCGGTCTCGGCAATCCGGGCGGCGGCCAGTGCGCGCTCGCCAGCCACGGTGATGTAGCAGTGCAGGGCTTCGTCGAGCGCGGCGATGCGGGCGAGGAAGGCCTCGACCAGCGTCACCGGCGAGAGCTGTCCGCTGCCGATCAGCTGGGACGCTTCCGTCACGGTGAGGAAGTGCAGCGGCTTGTCCTGGCCTGCGAATTCAGAAGCCGGGCTCGGCTTGTTCATGGCGACACCTCTCATTCGGCCGGAACGCGCGATGGCGCGTCGACAGGCATTGCGGGGAAGATTCCGACCGCCCTGAGCAATTGGAACACGTAGGGCGAGGACAGGATCACCAGGAAGATCCGGACGAGGTGGAAGGCGACGATGATCGGCACGTCGAGATGCAGCACCTTGGCGGTGATGCACATTTCGGTGACGCCGCCGGGTGAGGTCGCCAGGATCATGTTGGCCGGCGAAATCCCGGTGAGATGGGCGACCAGCAAGCCGACGCTGGCGCAGCCCGCCATCAGCACGGCGAGGTTGAGCAGGGCTGCCGGAATGAAGCGCTGCATGCTCGCCAGCAGCGAGCGCCGGAACTGCGAGCCGATCTGCGCCCCGACCAGCACCTGTCCCGTCGCCGAAAGCCAGGGCGGAATCGAGGACAGATTGGCCTCCGAGAGACCGAGGATGCAGCCCGCCGCCATCGGCCCGAGCAGCCAGGCATTGCGGAACTTGAAGCGCGCAAGCAGCGCGGAGAAGGCCAGCGAAAAGGTCAGCGTCGCGGCGAGGCCCGGCCCCGATGATGGCAGCAGGCCGTGGACATTGTCGCTGTTGCCACCTGCGCCCAGCAAGGTGAGCGTGCTGGGGATGACGATGGTCACGCAGACGACGCGCAGGAGCTGCGTCACGGCGATCGGCAGCGGCTGCCCGCCGAAGCGCTCGCCGATCATGCTCATCTCGGCGACGCCGCCGGGCACGCTGCAGAAGAAGGCCGTGGCGTGGTCGATCCGCGCCGTGCGGGCGAGCAGGAAGGACGCGGCGGCCCCGACGAGCAGGGTCGTCGCGCTGGCGGCGATGATCACCGGCAGATGCGACAGCACCATCCCGGCCGCCTCGGGCGTGAAATAGAGTCCGAGCGCCGTGCCGAGAACCAGCATCCCGGCGATGCGTCCGACCCGTGTCCCGGCGACCGGCAGGCCGAAGAAGGTCGCCAGCCCGCTGAAGACGATCGGCCCGATCATCCAGGGCAGGGGCGTGCCGAGCGCGTTGAAGAGGGCGCCGCCGAGGGCGCCGATCGCGAGGCCGAGCGCGACCCGTCCGATATGACCGAGATCCATTATCACGGCGTCGCTCAGCTCGCTTTCAGGAGCTGGGTCTGCAGGAGTGGCGCCTGCGCGAAAGCCGGGCCGGGACCGTATTGCAGGCAGCGCGCCATTTGGCCGCCATCGAGCGAGATCAGCTCCGGCTGAAGCGACAGGCAGGGTTCACGCGCGGCCGAGCAGCGTGGCGCGAACGGGCAGCCGGGTGGCAGGTCGGTGAGATCGGGTGGGGTGCCGGGAATGGGATCGAGCGTCGCGCCGCGCATGTCGGCATGGATCGTCGAGTTCATCAGCCCCTGGGTGTAGGGGTGGCGGGCTGCGTCCATCACCTGCTCGACCGAGCCGGTCTCGACGAATTTGCCCGCATACATCACTGCGATCTTGTCGGCGACCTCGCAGGCGACGCCGAGATCATGCGTCACGAAGATCGTCGCCATGCCGAGTTCGCGCTGAAGCTCGCGCAGCAGCAGCAGGATCTGGATTTGCACGGTGGCGTCGAGCGCCGTGGTCGGCTCGTCGGCCAGCAGCAGCTTGGGCTTGCAGGCCAGCGCCAGCGCGATCATTCCGCGCTGGCGCAGACCGCCCGACAATTCATGCGGGTAGGCCGCGAGCCGGCGCTTGGCCGAGGGCACCTGCACCAGTTCGAGCAGTTCGAGCGCCCGCTTGTCGGCGGCGCGAAACGAGATGCCCTCGTGATAGACCAAAGTCTCGGCGATCTGCTGGCCGATGGTGAAGACGGGGTCGAGCGCCGTCATCGGTTCCTGGAAGATCATCGAGATCAGCCCGCCGCGAATGCGGCGGAGCTGATGGCTGCCGAGCGCGAGAACGTCGGTGCCGTCGACCCTGATGCGCCCCCCGACCCTGGCGGTGGGCGGGAAGAGCCGCATCAACGCGCGCATGGTCACGCTCTTGCCGGAGCCGGACTCGCCCAGGATGCACATCGAGGAGCCGCGATCGAGCGTGAAGGAGACGCCGTTGACGACGCCGATGTCGAGATCGCGCCCGGTGAAGCGAACGGTCAGGTCCTCGATCTCGACGAGGGGGGCAAGGAACGACCCTGGCTGGGACGAAGTCGCTTGTGTCAATGGACCACTCCTTCCGTCGGGGCCGCGCTGTGCCCGGAACCGGGACGATGGGCATGGCAGGCGACGGGATGGGCCTCACCGCCCTCGACGCTGCCCAGCAGCGGCACGTTGTCGGAACAGACCTGTTCGGCGATCGGGCAGCGCGTCCGGAAGCGGCAGCCGCTCGGCGGATTGATCGGATTGGGCGGGTCGCCGGACAAGGGCGGCGCGTGCATGCGCTGGCGCGGATCCATCGAGGGGCGCGAGGAGAGCAAGGCGCGGGTGTAGGGATGTTTCGGCGCCCGGTAGATCTCGTCGACGGGGCCGATCTCGACGGCCTTGCCGAGATACATCACCAGCACGCGGTCGCTGATGTACTGGATCACGTTCAGGTCGTGCGAGATGAAGATGTAGGTCAGTTCGAGCTTGCGCTTCAGTTCCTGGAGCAGGTTCAGCACCTGCGCCTCTACCGATTTGTCGAGCGCCGAGACCGCCTCGTCGAGGATCAGCAGGCGCGGGCTCATCGTCAGCGCGCGGGCGATGTTGACGCGCTGGCGCTGCCCGCCGGAGAGTTCGTGCGGATAGCGCTGGGAGAACATGTCGGGCGTCAGCCCGACCATGCGCAGCATGCTCGCCGCCCGTGTCCTGGCTTCCTTTGCGGAGGTTCCCTGCGCGACGAGGCCGAAGGCAATCGAATCCTCGATCGTCATGCGCGGGTTCAGTGAGGAGTAGCTGTCCTGGAAGACCATCTGCATCTGGCGGCGCAGATCTCGGACGCTGAGCCCGCGCAAGGTGCCGACCGCGTCGCCGTCGAAGATGATGTCGCCGGAATCTGGAGTCATGAGGTGCATCAGCAGGCGGGCCGTCGTCGACTTGCCGCAGCCGGACTCGCCGACGATGCCCAGCGTCTCGCCCTTGCCGACGACGAAGTCGACGCCGTCGACCGCCTGGACCCAGGCCTGGGCCCGGCCGAGCAGGCCGCCGCGGATGGGAAAGTGCTTCTTAAGCCCCTCAACGATGAGGAGCGGTTGGGCCGGTCCGCCGCGGTCGCGCGGATTGGCGTCGTTGGGGATGGCGGTCATGGGAATACCACGCTGCTGGGCGGACGGGGCGAGGCTCATGGCATGGCCCTCACTGCTTGACGTCCATGGCACTGCGCAGGCCATCGCTCATCAGGTTGAAGCACATCGAGGTGATGAAGATCATGATGCCGGGCATCACGGCGTTGAGCGGCGCGACATAGATCGACTGGCGCAGCGTGTTGAGCATCAGCCCCCATTCCGGCTCCGGCGGCGTGATGCCGAGCCCGAGGAAGGAGAGGCCCGACGCCAGCACGATCGCGACGCTGATCAGGCTGGACGCATAGCTCAGGATCGGGCCGGTCACGTTGGGCACGACATGGGACCAGACGATCCGCCAGTTCGCCGCGCCGGTGGCGCGCGCGGCCTCGACGAAATCCTGGTTGCGGATCTGCGTTGAGACGCTCTCGGCGACGCGCGCCACCGTCGGGATGAAGACCAGCGTCAGCGAGAGGATGGTGTTGGCCATGCCGGCGCCGAGCACGCCCGAGATCGCCACCGCCAGAAGGACGGAGGGAAAGGCGTAGAAGACGTCGATGACGCGCATGATCAGCATGTTGACTGCGCCGCCGACATAGCCGGCGATGACGCCTAGAGCGCCGCCGATGACGGTCGCGATCATCACGGGCATCAGCCCGGTGAAGAGCGACAGCCGGCCGCCATAGATCAGGCGCGAGAGCAGGTCGCGGCCGAGTTCGTCGGTGCCGAGCCAGTAGCGGGCGTCGCCCGGCGCGAGCAGGCGGCGCGCCATGCTGGTCCGGTAGGGATCGTGAGGTGCGACCAGGGGCGCGAAGATCGCCGCCAGCACGATCAGCATGAGGATGCAAAAGCAGATCATTGTCAGCGGGTCGCGCGCCAGGCGGCGGAGGACATTGCGCCAGAAGCTGCGCGTGGCCGGGCGCTTGCCCTTGGTCGGGGTGGTCGGGCCGGCGAGTGCTATGGAGGTCTGGGACATGTGGCTTTCCCGTCAGGCGCGCTTGATGCGTGGGTCGACCGCGGTCTGCAGGATGTCGACGAGCAGGTTGATCATGACGAAGAACATCGCCAGCACCAGGATCGTGCCCTGCAGCATCGGCAGGTCGCGCGTGAAGATCGCGTTGTTCAGGAGGAAGCCGGTGCCGGGCCAGGCGAACACGGTCTCGACCAGGATTGAGCCGCCGAGCAGTTGCGCGACCTGCAGGCCCATCACGGCGAGGACGGCCGGCAGGGCGTTCTTGATGACGTGGACGAAGACGCGCCGATCTGGCAGGCCCTTGGCGTAGAGGGTCTGCATGTAGTCCTGCTTGCGGACCTCCGCGATCGTGCCGCGCACAGAGCGGGCGATGATGCCAGCGGGTATGACCGACAGCGTCAGCGCCGGCAGGATGAGATATTGCAGGCTGTCCCAGCCGAAGCCGAAGGAGCCCGAACCGCCTTCGCCCATGCCCGTTGCCGGCAGCATGTTGAGGTTGACCGCGAAGATCACGATCAGGACCATGCCGAGCCAGTAGTGCGGGATCGAGACGCCGGTGATCGAGGCGGCGGTGACGGCGCGATCGGTCGGCGTTCCCGCGACATAGCCGGAGACGATCCCGAACAGGCAGCCGAGGACGAAGCCGAAGACGACCGCGGCCGAGGCCAGCGTCAGCGTATTGCCGATCGCCGGTATAACCTCGGACAGGACCGACCGGCGCGTCATGATCGAGGTGCCGAAATCGCCCGTCACGACATGGCCGAGCCATTTCAGATACTGCACCGGCAGCGGCTGGTCGAAGCCGTAGGCGACGCGGATCTGCGCGACCATCTCCGGCGACGCGCCTTCGGGGATGACGGCGCTCAACGGGTCGCCCGGCGCGAGATGGATCAGCGCGAAGCAGACCAGCGTGACGCCGAGTGCGATCGGTATCGTGTAGAAGATGCGCCGCAGCACATAGACGAACATGTCAGACGTCCCTTTCGGACCAGACGGGACGGCGAACACCGCCGTCCCGCGTGACGCGCGCTACTCGACCGTGACGGGGGTCAGGTCCTGGAACCAGCTCTGCGCCTGGACGAAGCCCTTGACGTTGGGCCGCAGCGCGCGGGGATTGAGGTCGTGGACGGCCCAGATCCACATGTGGTCGGCGACGATGACCTCGTGGAGCTGGGCCAGAAGCTTGTCCTGCTCCTTCGGGTCGAAGGTCTCCTTGGCCTGCTTGGCGAGGATGTCGGCCTTCTCGTTCTTGTAGCCGCCCCAGTTGAAGCCGAAGGGCACGGGCATGTAGGAGGCGGCCGTACCGATCAGGCCGATATCCGGGTCCCAGTAGGCGAAGGAGTTGTTGACGCCGTGCCGGCCCTTGTTCTCGGGTGCGAAGGCGCCCAGACGACGGCGCGTACGCAGCGCCTCCCAGTCGAGCACCTCGAACTCCATGTCGATGCCGACATCCCTGAAGTTCTCCTTGATGAACTCGTTCATCGGCAGGGGCTGCATCTGCCCGGAGCCCGAGGGAGAGATGATCATCTTGACCTTGACCGGCTTCTCGGGGCCGTAGCCGGCTTCCTTGAGCAGGGCCTTTGCCGCCTCGGGGTCGTAGCGCAGGGGCTCGGCCGGATTGCCGTACCACGGATGGCCGGGGTCGATATGTCCCTTCGCCGGGATCGCCAGCCCGCCGAGCAGCTTGACCAGCCCGTCGCGGTCGATCGCAAGGTTCGCCGCCTTGCGGATGCGAATGTCCTTTAACGGCGAGTCGTCGAGATGCGAGATCTGGTAGGGCCAGTTATGCGGATAGATATTGGTGACGATCTGCATCTTCTGCTGCTTCAGCCGCGGGATCACGTCGGGCGGCGGTGCCTCGACGAAATCGACCTGGCCCGACAGCAGCGCGGCCGCGCGCGTATTGCCGTCAGGCATCGGGAACAGGATCAGCCGTTCCGATTTCGGGATGCGGTTCTTATCCCAGTGATTGCTGTTGCGCACCAGCTCGGCGCGCTCGCGCGGCTTGTAGGATTCGATCATCCACGGGCCGGTCCCGGATGGCTTGTCGGCGAACTTGCTCCAATCCTTGCCGACCTCCTCCCAACGTGCCGGGCTCGACATGAACAGATTGGCGAGCGCGTAGGGCAGCACCGCATCGATGGTCTTGGTGGTGATCTCGACGGTATAGGCGTCGATCTTGCGCCAGCTCGCCAGCGTGCCCGACCAGAGCGAGCCCTGCGCGGCCTGGGCCGGATCGAATTGCGGCGCGTCCTTCCTGAGCAGCTTGTCGAAGTTGAACACGACCGCATCGGCCGTGAACTCCGAACCGTCATGGAACTTGACACCCTGGCGGAGCTTGAAGGTCCAGATTTTCTTGTCGGTTTCGCTGACGGTCCAGCTCTCGGCGAGATCGGGGATGATCACCGGAGCCTTGTCGGATTTCGAGAGGTCCCAGCGCGTCAGCCCGTCATAGGCGGTGATGCCCATGAAGCGGATGCCTTCGCCACCCTGGCTGGGCTGGCCTGTGGTCAGCGGAATGTCCCCGGCCGTCATCGCGACCCGCAGCGTGCCGGGCTTGCTTTGGGCCAGCGCGGAATAAGACAGGCCGGCCATCAGCATGAGGCAGGTCGCTGCCAGGATCGAACGGGCCGGCCGGGTCGGCTTGAGGGACATCATCGCCTTGAGCTCTCTGTGAAGGTGGCGAGGGGGGGGCGACCCCTCGCGCGGTTTGAAGGGGGCGAGCCCGGGCTCACTCGACGGAAACGGATGTCAGGTCCTGGAACCAGCTCTGGGCCTGGACGAAGCCCTTGACGTTGGGCCGCATGGCGCGCGGGTTCAGGTCGTGGACCACCCAGATCCACATCGCCTCGTCGACGATCCGGGTGTGGAGCTCGCCCAGGATCTTGTTCTGCTCGGCGGGATCGAAGGTCGCCTTGGCCTTGAGCGCGAGCTCGTCGGCCTTGGCGTCCTTGTAGTCGCCCCAGTTGAAGCCGATCGGGACGCGGGCGAAGGAGCCAGCGGCGGCGATCAGGCCGATATCGGGGTCCCAATAGGCCCAGGAGTTGTTGATGCCGTGCCGGCCCTTGTTCTCGGGCGCGTCGGCGCCGAGACGCCGGCGCGTGCGCAGGGCCTCCCAGTCCATCACCTCGAACTCCATGTCGATGCCGACATCCTTGAAGTTCTCTTTGGTGAATTCGTTCATCGGCAAGGGCTGCATCTGGCCGGAGCCGGCCGGCGAGATGATCATCTTGACCTTGACCGGCTTGTCGGGGCCGTAGCCCGCTTCCTTCAGCAGGGCCTTGGCGGCCTCGGGGTCGTAATTGATCTGGAAGTTGGGCTTGCCGTACCAGGGGTGCTTGTCGTCGATCATGCCCTTGGCGGGCACGGCGAGGCCGCCCAGCATCTTGACGATGCCCTCGCGGTCGATCGCCAGGTTCGCGGCCTTGCGGACGCGGATGTCCTTGAACGGGGAGTCATCGAGAAAGGAGAGCTGGTAGGGCCAGACATGGGGATAAATATTGGTGACGATCTGCATCTTCTGCTGCTTGAGGCGCGGAACGGCGTCCGGTGGCGGGGCCTCGATCCAGTCGACCTGCCCCGACAGCAGCGCCGCGACGCGGGTATTGGCGTCGGGCATGGGCAGCAGGACCAGCCGGTCAGATTTGGTGATGCGGGTCTTGTCCCAGTGGTTGGGATTGCGGATCAGTTCGGCCCGCTCGCGCGGCTTGAAGGATTCCAGCATCCAGGGGCCGGTGCCCGACGGCTTCTCGGCGAACTTCGCCCAATCCTTGTCGAGTTCCTCCCAGCGCCTGGGGCTCGACATGAACAGGCCGGCGAGATTGTAGGGTAGTACGGCATCGACGCGCTTCGTCGTCACCTCTACCGTCCAGTCGTCGATTTTGCGCCAGCTCGCGATCGGCGCGCTGTAGGAGGCCGCCTGGTTGGCCTGCGCCTGGTCGAACTGTGGCGAATCCTTCTTCAGGATCTTGTCGAAGTTCCAGACCACTGCGTCGGCGTTGAACTCCGACCCGTCATGGAACTTGACGCCCTTGCGCAGGGTGAAGGTCCAGATCTTCTGGTCGGTCGGATTGACCACCCAGCTCTCGGCCAGCGCCGGAATGATCACCGCAGCCTTGTCGGATTTCGAGAGATCCCAGCGGGTCAGCCCGTCATAGAGCGTGATGCCCATGAAGCGGATGCCTTCGCCGCCCTGGCTCGGCTGACCCGTGGTCAGGGGAATGTCGCCCGCCGTCATTGCGACGCGCAGCACCCCTGGCTTGCTTTGCGCCCAGGCGGTGTCGTACCGGGCGGCCATGATCGTCATCGCCGTCAGCGAGGCCGCCGACAGGAGCCGCATAAACGAACGTCTGGTCATTGACGAAACCCTTCTCCTGTTTTCGTTCCGCCCGTCCTCACGCGCTTTCTCCCCCGAAGACGGCGGCCTTTTCCGGCCGTTCTCGATCATTGTGCGGCGACGGCTTGCGCCAGTTGGTCGAGTGACGGCCTGCGTCGGCGGAAATCGGTTGTCTCGCGCTCGAAGGCATGGCCGAGCCGCAGGACGAGTGCGTCCTCGCCCGGGCGCCCGGCGAGCTGCATGCCGAGCGGCAAGCCGGCGGCATCGAAGCCGTTGCAGAGCGCAAGCGCCGGCTGCCCGGTCATGTTGAACTGGGATGTCAGGGAGGGCGTCTTCGCGCCGAAGAAGGTCGGCGGTTCGTCCGGCAGGAGGGGCGGCGCGGGCTGGGCGCTGCCGGCCGTGAGCAGCACGTCGACATCCCTCATGACGGCCAGCACCATCGCGGTCATCTGCGCGCGCGCCCGCATGGCCTGGACGTAGTCCTCGGCGCGCAGCAGCGCGCCGCCGAGGATCCGGAAGCGCAGGCTGCGGCCGAAATCGCGGGGCCGCTCGCGCAGATCCTTCTCATGCAGGGTGAAGATCTCGGCCGCGGTGAGCGGCATCTTGGCGTCGGTGAATTCGCGCAGGCTCGGCAGCACGACCTCGGTGACGGTACAGCCCATGCGCTCGAACAGCGCGATGCTGTCGTCCATCGCCGCGACGACGGAGGGGGCGGCGTCGAGTTCGTCCTCATACCAGTGCCTGACCACGCCGATGCGCAGCCCTGACACCGTGCCGGCGAGCGCACCCGCATAGTCGACGGCGGGCAGGTCGAGCGAGCCCGGGTCGCGCGGGTCATGGCCTGCCATGGCCTGGAGCATCAGCGCGCAATCCTCGACGGTCCAGGCCATCGGCCCGCAATGATCGAAGGAATAGGAGTTGGGCTGGAGGCCATGGCGGCTGACCAGGCCATAGGTCGGCTTCAGCCCGGCGATGCCGCAGGCGGCGGCGGGCATGCGGATCGAGCCGCCGGTGTCGCTGCCGGTTGCGGCCGGGCAGAGGCCGGCTGCGATCGAGGCGCCGGCGCCGCTCGACGACCCCATCGGCGAGCGCGACAGGTCCCAGGGGTTGCGCGCCGGCGGCCAGGGCAGGTCGTAGGAGGGGCCGCCCATGGCGAATTCCCAGGTCGACTGCTTGCCGAGCAGCACGCCGCCGCCGGCCCGCAGCCTGGCCTGGACGGTGCAATCCCGCGCCGGGACATTCTCTGCGAGCAGCTTGGAATGCGCGCTCGTGAGCACGCCCGCCGTGTCGTAGATGTCCTTCAGCCCATAGGGGATGCCCTGCATGGGCCCGTGGTCGATACCCTCTGCGAACAGGTCCTCGGCCTCGCGCGCCTCGGCCAGCGCCCGTTCCGGCGTGATGGTGATGAAGCTGTTCAGGGCGCCGTCGATGGCCTCGATCCGGTCGAGACAGGCCTGCGTCAGTTCGACGGGCGACAGCTTGCGGCTGCGGAACAGCCTGCCGGCTTCGGCGATGGTCAGTTCGTGAAGCGCCTGCGTCATCGCCTCACGCCTGCTCGTGCGGCATGAACTTGCGCGGATCGAAGACATGCGCCGGCTCGTCGGCCCGGTCGCGCCCGCGCCGCAGCCGCATCAGCATCGGCTCGATGTTGCCATAGGCCAGCACCAGCTCCTCGAAGAGATCGGGTGGCAGGTCGAGGCCGGCGTTTTTCGCCAGAACGGCGATCTCCTCGCGGGTTGCGGGGGCAGGCGGTACGGTTTTGGTCGCAGTCATGATGGGCTCCCTTCACGCGAGTTCGGGCTTGGCGAGGTGCCAGGCGGTGGCGCGCTGATAGGCGTCGCCGGCCCGCAGCACGGTCGCCTCGTCGAAGGGGCGGCCACCGAACTGAAGCGAGAGTGGCAGCCCGCCGGACGAGAAGCCGCAGGGCAGGTTGAGCGCCGGCATGCCGGTCAGGCTGAACGGCATCGTCACGAGCTGACGCTTCTTGAAGAAGTCGACGCCATCGGGAATGGCGGGGTCGGCCGGGGCGAGCCAGCCGGCGGTGACGAACAGGTCGAACCGGGCGAACTGCACCATCATCCGGCTGCAGAGTTCGGCGCGCCAGCGCATCGCCTGGACATAGTCCTCGGCCCGGACGAGCCCGCCGACCATGACGCGGCTGCGCAGCAGCTTGCCGAAATCCTGCGGGCGCGTGCGCATGTCCTTCTCGTGGACCGAGAACAACTCGGAAACGGAGATCGTCGTCTTGGCGTCGACATAGTCGCGCAGGGGATCGAGCGTGACGGTCTCAACGATCGCGCCGAGGTCCCGCAGCACCGCGACGGCCTCGTCGACCGCGGCGACGACCTCGTCGGTCGCCTCCTCGTCGTACCAATGCCGCACCAGCCCGATGCGCAGACCCTTGATCGAGCCCGACAGCGCGGCGAGATAGTCGGGCACCGGCTCGTCGATCGAGCCGGGGTCGCGCGGATCATGCCCCGCGCAGGCGGCCAGCATCACGGCGCAATCCTCGACCGAGCGCGTCATCGGCCCGCAATGGTCGAGCGAATAGGTGTTGGGGTGGACGCCGCGTCGGCTGATGCGGCCATAGGTCGGTTTCAGGCCGGTGATGCCGCACATCGCCGCGGGCCAGCGCACCGAGCCGCCGGTGTCGGTGCCGATTGCGGCCGGTACGAAGCGGGCGCCGACGGCCGCGCCCGAGCCGGAGGACGAGCCGCCGGGCAGGTAGTCGCTGTTCCAGGGGTTGCGTGCCGGCGGCCAGGGCAGGTCCCAGGACGGGCCGCCAATCGCGAATTCGAAGGTCGAGGTCTTGCCGATCAGGACGCCTCCTGCGGCTTCGAGCTTGTCGGCGACGGTCGCGCTCTCCCTGGGAAAGCGCTCGACGAAGATCTTCGAATGCGACGAGGACAGGATGCCGGCAGTATCGACATTGTCCTTGAGGGCGAAGGGAATGCCGTGAAACGGCCCGCGGTCGATGCCCGCCGCCAGTTCCCGCGCGGCGGTGGCCGCCTGTGCCAGCGCTCGCTGCTCCGTGACGGTGATGAAGCTGTTCAGCGCGCCGTCATGACGCGCGATCCGGTCGAGGCAGACCTGTGCCAGGGTCACCGGGGAGAGCGCGCCTTCGCGCATCAACCGTCCCAGCCCCAGGACGCTGTGCTCGACCAGTTCATCCGCTGTTCCGGCCTCGGCTTCCATGACCGACATGGCACTCCTCCGTCGTATCTCCGGGATTGTGTACAATAACACTGGGCAATCATCGCCTGGCGATGAGCCTGTCCTCCGGCAAATCAGCAATCGGCGTGCCAATCTTCTCGCTGGCGGCGTGCATGAGGCGGTGGCGTTCAGCGCATATCGCCGGGCTTGGCATAAGGCCCTGCTATTATTCGACTCTGTTGTCCTTTGAGGTGGGCGAGGGCGTCGGGCGCCGCCTGGATCTGACGTTGATCCCGGACGGCTCTGGGCGATCCCGCGTCCCGCGAGGGCCCCTTTGCCCAATCGGCAGCCAAGGCGACGATGTCTACGTTACGTCGCGGCAGTGGCGTGCAGGATATTCGTTTTTAATATCAATTGTTTATGGAGGTTTCGTGCAAAAGAATGCCTTCTGCGTAAATTGTGTACAAAATCGCGATGCGGTAGAATTGCGGTAGATAGCGGGCTTGGGCCTGCGTAAAGCGGGGGCTCAGGAGGCGTCATGGTCACACGAACCGAGTCAGTCACGCGCCGGCTTCGCGAGGCCGTGCTCGAGGGCGGCTATGCGCCCGGCGGGCGCCTGAACGAGATGGCGCTGGCCGAGACCATGCAGGTCTCGCGCACGCCGATCCGAGCCGCGCTCAGTGTTCTCTTCGCTGAGGGGCTGCTCGATTACGAGCCGAATTGTGGCTATGTCGTGCGCCGCCTGTCGCTGGACGAGGCAGTCAATATCTACACCGTGAGGGCGACGCTCGAGGGGCTCGCGGCCCGGCTGGCGGCCGAGAACGGACTGACGGCTTCAGAGCGCGAGCGCTTCCAGTCCACGCTCGATGAGATGGAGCAACTCGTCAGCGGCGAGGCCTGGGGCGATGGCGAGCGCCAGCGCTGGGGCGATCTCAACATCGCCTTCCACGGCCTGATCTGCAGCGCGACCGGAAACAGCTATCTCGCCAGCTCGATCCAGCGCACGCGCACGCTGCCGCTCCTGACCGAGTTCGGTGTCAGCACCTTCTTTGCCGAGCGCGCCGTGGTGTGGTGGGACCGCGCCGCCTATCGCCGCTCTCAGGACGACCATCTCGACCTCGGCGAGGCGATCCTCTCGCGTCAGGGCGCGCGCGCGGAGGCCGTCATGCGCGAGCATATCGAACGCGCCGGCCGGCTGATCGGGCGCAAGCTTGCCAACCGCTCCGACGCCGCGCTCGCGCTTTCATAGATTCAATGAACAAGATGGCTGGTGGGATGTCCGGTGTCGGGCATTGCCCGCCACCTGAAGCGCAAGAGGCCGAGCCGACGCGACCTCTGGCATCTAGACAAAGTCGTGGTCACCATAGCCGGGAAGAAGCACTGGATGTGGCGGACGGTCGATCAGGACGGCATATCCTCGATGGGATCGTCCAGGCCCAGCGTAACACCAGGGCAGCGCGGCGCTTGCCGAGGCGTCTTTTGAAGAAGCGGGGCTATGTGCCCCGGCGGATGATCACCGACAAGCTCGGTTCCTATGCTGCGGTTCGCCGCTGCGCGCCAACAGCCGATATTGGAGCAGGCCGCGATTGCCCGAAGGAGAACCATCCCCTGGTGGTTGCTATGCCTGCGCAAACAGGAGATCGCGCTGAGGCTTGGCTCGTGAGCGAAATTCAGGAGGAAGGGTCGTATCTCGCGGATCTTCGTTGCTGGTTATCGATTTTCATAATCGAGCATCGAGATTCATGCGGAGTGGGCAGCGGAATTCGTTTTCAGAAGCGGCGACCGTATTTCAAGGCAAGCGCTTGCCGGAAGCGGCTACGCCGGTCGGCTATGCGGCTCTGATCGAAGTCTATGATCTGTCCGTCCCTCTCCCGCTCGCCTTGGCTGCCATTGGCCCTCGCCACAAGGTCTACGAAGCCGATGGCTGGCACATCTACACGCCGCGCCACGCGCCAGATGCCGATCTCGGCGGGCATCTGGCCTTCGCCCTTCGTTATGAAGGGCTGGATTTAGCCATGCTCAAGGCACTCTTTCGCGTCACCGGCCCCGATCATCGAGTTGGTACGAGCGGCTCCGACCGGCGCCTATGCACGGCGGCTCTGGTTTCTCTACGAATGGCTGCTGGGGGAACAGCTCGCTCTGCCTGATGCAGGGCAGGGTAAGCCCGCGCGCCACGCTCGGTGTCTCCTAACACGGGCTTGCTGTGTCAGGGCGCCCACGACCATGCCTTCAAAGCGAATCTCGCCGCGAGGTTCGGAGGGCCGCCACCAGTCACCGGCGGCGGATTGCCTATCGCAAACGAAGGTCCGCTTACTGGCAATGTGCCAATGTCTGGAAGTGGCGCATTTCGTCCGGACGAACGACTGACGTTTGTGACCCCTAGCCGACGTCTGGAACGTCTGCTTCAGGGCAGCCTGCTGAGGCTGGCGGTCGAGCAGCCAAGGGTGGCCCATTCCAGAAGTCCGGAATGTCCGCTTTTGGGCAGAGCCTACTTAAGTCAAAGCAGGTCATGGCATGTGACCTGCTGCGGCTCTTGGAAATCTTCGGTTGGGCCGCCGGGAGCCGGCGGCGTGGACATTGCTATGCCGGACGTCGGAGATTGCGGTGGAATCTTCGAGTGCGTCCTGTTTGCGGCAGTGGCGGAAGCCTAAAGCACTCGCGTTTCGGCGCACAATTGTACAAGCGCGCTTTGTAGCTCAGTCTCCATTCAAGCAATATCAGAGCCCGTCACGGCGATGGCGCTCGAAGCATAATCATACCGTTCCAAATCCAACGATTATATTCAGGTTCTGAATAATCCTCCAGAGAAGACAGTGGCAAATAGAGCGCTTACAGTGCCAACGACGCCGGGACTTGGTGCGGAATCTATTTCGACGACGTTACTCTTTTCTGATTCTTCGACTATCGAGCGGAAATAGCCTGAGGTGGCGCAGGAACCGGTGATCAGAGGCCCTGATGCTGAAGCGGTATTCGCGGGGTCCCATGCCGGTAAAGTGGAGTAGGTGAGGTTACCTGGGCGAGGGCGAGGTCGTGCCCCAGCCGGCCGCAATTCGATGGCAATGCGGATTGCTCTACATGCTCGGTCGTCCCAGCCGGTCGAGCAGTGCCGCACCGGTGCGGATGCCGTTGTAGAAGCAGTCGATCTTCATATTCTCGTTGGGGGCGTGGTTCGCCTCATCGGCATTCGCATAAGGCACGACAAAGGCCGGGATGCCGAGGGTTTTCGTGAAGACGTAATCGGGCAAGCTGCCGCCCATGGACGGGTATTCGAGCGGCGCCACGCCCTGCGCTGTGGTGATCGCATCCCGCAGGATCTGTGCCCAAGGTGTATCCATCGGCACGCGCGAAGGCAGCATGCCGTGGCCGTACACGAATTCGACCTCCGGCGCATGGCGCTTCACATGCGCCTCGACTTTCGCCAGCACATCGGCTGGTGTCTGGTTGTCGATCAGGCGGATGTCGCATTTCGCGAAGGCTTCGCAGGGCAACACGGTCTTGGAGCCGGGGCCACCATAGCCGCCATGCAGACCGTTGATCGTCAACGTCGGATGGAACATCAGCCGGTCGTAGAAGGGGCGATCGGCCGGCGCGTCGAGCCTGGAGAGGCCGAGTTCGCTCATCACCCCGGGCAGATCGAGCGGCAGCCTGGCGGCGGCCGCCTTCTCCAGCGCTCCGGGCGGGATGACGGCGTCGTGCAGCCCTTCGATCGTGATCTCGCCCTTCGCGTTCTTCATCGTGCCGAGCAGGTGGACCAGCGTCCAGATCGGGTTGGGCACGACCCCGCCGAAATTGCCCGAATGCACGTCGCGCCTGGCGTGGCGCACGCGCAGCTCGAAGGTCGCGATGCCGCGTACGCCATAGGTCATGGTCGGCAGGCCGGAGGGGTGCATGCCGCCATCCGAGGTGACGACGAAGTCCGCCTTCAGCCGGTCGCGGTAGGTGGCGATGAAGTCGGCGATGCGTGGGCTGCCGATCTCCTCCTCGCCCTCCAGTAGCACGATGACATTGCAGGGCAGCCTGCCATGCACCTTCATATGCGACTCGAGCGCCATCAGCTGCGCGAAATGCTGGCCCTTGTTGTCGCCGATGCCGCGCGCATAGATGCGGCCGTCGCGGATCGTCGGCTCGAATGGCGGGCTGATCCAGGCCTCCAGCGGCTCCGGCGGCTGCACGTCGTAATGGCCGTAGAGCAGGACGGTCGGGGCGCCGGGCGCCTTGTTCCACCGCCCCACCACCATGGGATGGCCGGTGGTCGGTATCAGTTCGACGTCGAGCCCGATCTGGCCGATCATGTCGACGAGCAGCGCCGCGACTTCGCCGATGCCGATATCATGCGCCGAGATGCTGGGATAGCGCACATAGTCCATGACCCGCGAGAGGAAGCTTTCGCGGTTGGCGTCGATATGGTCGAAGACAGCGGTCAGCGCCGCATCGGGCTTTTGTGTCATGCTCTGGCTTCCCGGATCGTCGCGGTTGGGTTCTTGGTCAGCAACAGGGCTCCGGATGCGTGCACGATCGCGGACCAGCTTTCCGGCAACAAGGTCGTCGCGTCGAGCTGGGTGACGATGGCCGGGCCTGCGAAGCCGTCGCCGGCTCCCAGCGCGGCGCGGTCATAGGCCGGCACCAGCGCCGGGCCGCCCGGCAGCTCGATCGTCAGCCTCTCAGCCGGCTGCGCACCGCTGCCGGCAGGCAGGGAATGCTTGACCGGCGGGACCATCGTGCCCGCCGCCTCGATGCGCAAGGTCACGAGCTCGATCGGGGCGGTCAGCGCAAAGCCATAGAGGCTGCGATGCGCATCCTCGAAGGCGCGCTCCGCCGCTTCCGCCGTGCCGGTCCAGCCGACGGCGATCTCGCTGCCCTGGCCTTGATAGCGGATCAGCGCCACGGCCTGGCGCGATTGCCGTTCCGGCGCAACGCCTTCGGTGGCCAGCCAGGCGCCCGCCTGCGTTTCGAGCTCGGCTAAGATCGTGCTCGCGACCGCCGCATCGATGGTGCCTGCTTTCGGCAAAGTCCGGCTGAACTCGGCCTTGAGGCTCGCGACCAGCAACCCGTCGGCGCAGAGCACGCCTGGCGCGGGCGGGATCATCACGCGTTCGACGCCCAGCAGATCGGCGAGTGCGCAGCCATGCAGCGGTCCCGCGCCACCGAAAGGCACGAGCGTGAAGTCGCGTGGATCATGCCCGCGCTCGACCGAGACGATGCGCAGCGCGCCGACCATGTGGCTGTCGATGATCTGGAGGATGCCGCGCGCGGCGGCCTCGACCGAGAGCCCGAGCGGTTTTGCTACCTCGGTCTCGACGACGCGCCGCGAAGCCGCGACATCGAGCGCCATGCGCCCGCCGAGCAGCCGCGCCGGCAGATGCCCGAGCACGACATGGGCATCCGTCACCGTGGCGAGCGAGCCGCCGCGTCCATAGGCGGCGGGACCGGGTTCGGCACCGGCGCTCTGCGGGCCGACTTGAAGCGCGCCGTTCTCGATCCGCGCGATCGAGCCGCCGCCTGCGCCGATCGTGACCATGTCGACCATCGGCAGCGGCAGCGGCCAGTCGCCGATCTGGCCCTGTTGCGTCAGGTTGATCCGGCCTTCCTTGATCAGGCAAATGTCCGCGCTCGTGCCGCCGATATCGACGGTCAGGATGTCGTGGATGCCGCAGGCCGCAGCGACATCGCGCGCCCCGACGACACCGGCCGCGGGTCCCGACAATGCGGTCAGCGCCGGCGCTCGGCGGATTACCGAGGCGCCCGCGACCCCGCCATTCGACTGCATCAGCAGGATCGGCGCTGCAACCGCCTCGTCCTTCAGCCGCTGTTCGAGCCGCGCCACATAGGTGGATACGCCGGGCATCACCACCGCATTCAGCACGGTGGCGAGCGAGCGCTCATATTCGCGCACCACCGGTAGCACATCGACCGAGGCCGTGATGGCGACACCCGGCAGCATCTCCCGGAAGATCTCGGCCACACGCAGCTCGTGGGCCGGGTTGGCGAAGGAGTGCAGCAGGCAGATCGCCACCGCCTCGACCGTGAGGTCGCGGCACGCTTCGGCGGCGGCGCGTGCACTGTCCTCGTCCAGAGGCGTGAGCACGATCCCGCCTGGGCCGATGCGCTCTTCGACTTCGAGCGTGCGGGACGGCGGTACCGGGCGCTCGGGCTTGATCCAGGCGTAGAGATTGGCCTTGCGCGGGATATCCTGCCGGCCGATCGAGAGCACATGGCGAAAGCCTGCCGTGGTGACGAGCGCGGCGCGTGCGCCTTTGCCCTCCAGGATCATGTTGGTGGCGACGGTCGTGCCGTGCAGTACGCGGTCGAGTTCCACCGCCTCGCGGCCGGCCTCTTCGAGCGCCAGCCTGACGCCTGCAATGAAGGCGAGCGACGGGTCGCTCGGCACGCTCGGCGTCTTGGCGCGCCAGACCTTGCCGCTCCGGGCATCGTGCAGCGCGACGTCGGTGAAGGTGCCGCCGATATCGACGGCGACCGAAAGGCCGGGCTCAGGAGATGGCATCGACATACTCGTTGCGGTGGAAGGCACGCGTCTCGGGGCGGTTCGCCCGCAGCCTGGCGGTCGCGACCTCGTCGATGCGTCGGCCCGTGATGGCGACGCCATAGAGTGCCGCTGCCGCGTCGGTCCCGACGAAGCCGCCGAGCACGTCCTCCAGCACGGCGGTCGGAGACCTGTCGAAGGGGTGGCCATAGCCGCCGCCGCCGCCGGTTTCGATGCGCAGCACATCGCCGCGCTTCAGCCTGGTCCCGTCCGACAAGGGCGGAATGGGCCTCTCGTTTGTCGTGCCGGGATTCAAGGTCACGCTGCCGACGCCGCCGCCGCGCCCGCCGGCAATGCCCCAGGGCGGGTTCTTGAGGCTGTCGACGCGCACCGCGAAGGTCGCCTCTTCGGCAAGGATCTCGTATTCGCGCACGATGCCGCAGCCGCCGCGATAGCGGCCGGCCCCGCCTGAATCCCGCACGACGCCGTACTGGCGCAGCACGACCGGGTAGCCGGCCTCGAGGAACTCGACCGGATAGTTCTCCTGCGCGACGAAATAGACCGCGTCGATACCATCGGCATAGGGCCGCGCCCCATAGCCCACGCCGAGCCCATCCGACATCAGGAAGGCTTGCAGCTCTCCGGTTTGCGTGCGGAAGGTGCCGCGCATGAAGCTGATGACATAGGCCGAATGCGAGGCCGGTGCGCCGCCGCCGGCGCTGTTGATCAGGCCGTTGATGCCGGCGAGCACGCGCATCATCGTCAGCCCGCGCATGCCGAGCGGGGCAGGGAACTTCGGCCAGAGCAGCGAGCCCTGGCGCAGCCGCACTTCGTCGAGCGCCTGGGGCCCGCCGGCATTGCAGACCTGGCCGGGGTCGCCACCCAGATAATAGAGGCCCAGCGCCATGCCGGGCACGCCCGGATTCATCAGAAAGTTCACGGGTCCGGGTGCCTGGTCGTCGGTGCCGGTCGCATCGAAGATGAAGCGGTCGCCAGAGGCAGTCTTCTCCCGGGTCAGCGCGAAGCGGATTTTGAAGGGGCCATGGCCATGGCCGTCCGAATCGATCGCGTCGGTGAAGCAATGGGTTCCGTAGTCGAAGGTCTCCGCCAGTTTCTCGCGGACCAGCGCGCGCGTCCGGTCCAGTAGCTGGCGCAGCGCGTCGGCGACGACATCCGTGCCGAAGCGCGCGACCAGTTCGCTGACGCGCCTCACGCCGAGTGCATTGGCGGCCATCAGCGCGCGCATGTCGCCGAGGCTTTGTTCGGGAAAGCGCGAATTGCGATGGAAGATCGCCAGCGTCGCCTCGTTCGTCACGCCGCCATTGCTGAGCTTCGTCGGGGGTACGATGATGCCTTCCTGGAATATGTCGGTCGCGTCCGGGCTGATCGAACCGGCGCGAATGCCGCCGATATCGGCGAAATGCGCCCAGCACATCACGAAGGCGCAGCGGCGCCCTTTGTGGAACACGGGCGCGATCAGCACCTGGTCGTTGGAATGGGAGACGGCCCCACGGCTGCCATAGCAGTCATTGTACCAGTAGAGATCGCCCTCCCGCATCGTCTCCAGCGGGAACTCCCGGATGATCGGCCCGGTCATGTCGCCGAAAATAGGAATGTTTGAACCCACCGCCATGACGCCGTCGGCATCGAACAGGCCGGTGTAGAAGTCCTTCTTCTCGCGGATGAAGGCCGAGATCGCCGTCCGTTCGATCAGGGCCTCCATCTCGGCCTGGACGGCGCGGATGGCGCCGCGCACGATCTCGAGCGTCACCGGGTCGCAGAGCGGGCTTTGCGGCGCCGGGGCGGCGCGTGTTTCGTCAGTCCGAAGCATGCCTGTCCCTCTCATTGCCGAACGCTTGTCGGCTCGGCGCCGGACGGCCCCGCGGGGCGTTCATTTCAGGGTTTCCATCAGCCGCATCAGCAGCATCGTGCGTGGCACGATGGAGGAGAGATAGATCTGCTCTTCATGTGTATGGGCACCCTTGCCGTCGAGGCCGAGCCCATCGAGCGTCGGCGCGATCGAGGCGGTGAAATTGCCGTCTGAGCCGCCGCCGGTCTTGAGATCCTGCAGGTCGAAGCCGATCTCGGCAGCGAGACCGCGGGCGTGCTGAAAGAGCGCTTCGATTTCCGCTGACTTCTCATAGCCAGGTCGATTGAGGCCGCCGGTTACTTCCAAGGTGCAATCGGGGTCGTAAGCCTTGATCGCCATCAGCTTCGCAATGGCCCTGTCTCCGATCTCGGGGTTGGGCACACGCATGTCGATCTCGGCGCTGGCGTGCTCGGCCACGACATTGGCCCGCGTGCCGCCGCGGATCACGCCGACATTGACGGTCACGCCCGTTGCGTAATCGGTCATCGCTTCCAGATCGACGATCTGCCGGGCGAGTTCGCGCACCGCGCTACGGCCGTCCTGGTGCCGCGAGCCCGAATGGGCAGGCCGGCCGGTGACCGTGATGTCGAAACGCGCCGTGCCCTTGCGGGCGGTGACGATCTTGCCGCCCTCGCGTGCCGGTTCGGTGACCAGAACATGCGTGGCGCGTCTGGCCTCGGCCTCGATGATCGCACGCGAGGTGTGGCTCCCCACCTCTTCATCGGAGACGAAGAGGTGGCGGATCGGCGGCAGGTTGTTGCGGCCGTCCGCGACCAGCTTGCGCAGCGCAGCGAAGGCTGCGAAGGCGCCGCCCTTCATGTCGCAGATGCCCGGTCCGAAGGCGCTGTCGCCCTCCACCCGGTAGGGCAATTCCTTCGCCAGCGTGCCGATGTCGTGCACCGTGTCGAGATGGCTCAGCACGAGGATGCCCTTCTGCTGTTCGCTGCCCCAGGGCGAGGTCACCAGCAGATGGTCGCCGAAGCCGTCACGTCCGGGTATGCGGATGGTGCGGGTGCCGGCCGCCACGGCATCTGCCTCGACCTTGTCGACCATGCGGTTGACCGCAGCGGCATCCGTCGTCGGGCTCTCGATCTCGACCCATTGACGGATCTCGTCCAGGAGGCTCGTCGTTTCGAAACCGGGATCTGTCATGCTGCGGGTCTCTCTTGCCTGCTATTCGGCTGCGGCCTGCGGCAACCAACCGAGCTTCTTGGAAATCTCGTCTGCCGCTTCCAGCAGCAGACGCACGTAGAAGCTCTCGAGATCGTCCGTCAGCCGCGACTGGGGGCCGGCGACCGAAACCGACGCGATGACGCGGCCGGCGTGGTCACGGATCGGTGCGGCCACCGAGAAGGCGCCGAAGTCGAGATCGCCATGGCTGATGTTGTAGCCGTCGCTGCGAATGCGATCGAGAATGACCGCCAAACGCTTGGGATCGACCACGGTCGATGCGGTGAAGGCTTCCAGCTTGTCTGCCAGTACCGCATCCTGGACATCTTTCGGCGCGAAGGCGAGCAGCAGCTTGGGACTGCCGCCGACGTGCAGCGGGCCGGGGCGGCCGAGTTCTGCATAAAGGCGGATCGGCTGCGGCGACTGGCGGATTGCGAGGCAGATCGTGCCGAGCCCTTCGCGCACATGCAGGCTGACATTCTCTCGGGTCCGGATCGCCAAATCGTCCAGCACGGGGTTCGCGGCCTTCACGAGCGGCGACTGGTATTGCACCCGCTCGGACAGATAGAGCGGCTTGTAGCCGAGCGAATAGGTCTTCTCGCTGGGATCCTTGATCAGGAAGCCGCGGGCCTCCAGGGTCGTGGCCATCCGGAAGGCGAGGGTCTTGGTCGTGCCGCTGAGACGCGCGAGTTCGGACAGTCCGATGTTCTGGTTCTCGGCGACGATCTCGAGGACCTGCAAGGCGCGATCTACGGCTGAGATGATATAGCTCATTGGGTAATGAAATTCCGGCTCATGCGGCGTGAAGATGGCAGGCGGAGTATCTGCCTGCCGTGACTTCGACAAGGCGAGGTTCCTCTTCCCGGCAGCGAGCGAAGACATGGGGGCAGCGATCGCACAGGCGACATCCTGTCGGCGGATGGAGCGCATTGCCGATCGAACCCGAAATCGGCAAGGCGTCGCGGGGCTGATCGACATCGGGCGTCGGGACGGCGGCGATCAGCGCTTTGGTGTAGGGGTGCGCCGGCCGCTGGATGATCTCCTCGGTCGGGCCCTGTTCGACGATGCGGCCGAGATACATCACGATCGTGCGCGAGCAGATATAACGGACCAGCGTCAGATCATGTGAAATCGTGAAGGACGTCAGCGAGAGCCGGGCTTTCAGGTCGCGCAGCAGATTCAGGATGCCGGCGCGCACGCTGACGTCGAGCATCGAGACCGGCTCGTCGGCGACGAGGAATTCCGGCCTTATGACGAGCGCGCGCGCCATGACGATGCGCTGGAGCTGGCCGCCCGAGAGCTGGTGCGGCAGGCTGTCGAGATAGCGCTGCGGCTCGGCAAGGCCCACCAATTTGAGGCTTTCCGCGACACGCTCCGCATGCTCGTCCCTGGGCACGCCCATATTGACCAAGGGTTCGGCGACGATGCGCCGGATCGGGAAACGCGGATTGAGTGCGTCGAACGGATTCTGGAAGACGAGCTGCACCTCGCGCCGGAATGTCCTCAGCCTTGCCGCCTTCATCCGGTCGATGTGCTCGCCGCGATAGGTCAGCTGCCCGCCAGTGGCCGAGGTCAGGCGCAGAAGCAGCCGGCCGACCGTGGTCTTGCCGGAGCCGGATTCGCCGACCAGACCGACGCTCTCGCCCCGATCGATGGCGAGGTCGATCCCGTCGACCGCGCGCACCAACGGGCGCTCCCCGCGCATCATCTGCTGCAGCGACCTGTTCACCGGAAAATGCTTGGACAGGCCATAGGCCTCGATCAGGCGCTCCATGTCGCGACCTTTCCGGCGAGTTCGCGCAGCGCCGGCGCCTCGCCGGCGCGATGGCACGCGACCTTGTGCCCGGTCGAGATTTCGATGATGTCCGGGGAGAGCTCCCGGCATGCCGGCAGGACAAAGGGGCAGCGTGCCGCGAACCGACAGCCGGGCGGAGGGGCGGAGAGATCCGGCGGTGCCCCCTCGATCGGGACGAGCGTGTCGATGCGCGCTTTCAGGTCCGGCGAGGCGTTCATCAGGCCCATCGTGTAGGGATGGGCAGGGGAACCGACGAGTTCGGCCGTCGTGCCGGATTCCACGATCCGGCCGCCATACATCACAGCCGTCAACGTGCAGAGATAGGCGACGACGCTGATATCGTGGGTGACGACGATGGCGGACAGGCCGAGATCCCGTCCGAGCATGCGGATCGTGTCCAGCACCTGACGCTGCACGATGACGTCGAGGGCCGTCACGGGCTCGTCGGCGATGATCAGCTTGGGATTGAGCGCGAGTGCGAGCGCGATCGCCGCGCGCTGGCGCATGCCGCCCGAAAACTGGTGCGGAAAATCCATCAACCGGCTCGGGTCTAGCCCGACCGCGCGGAACAGCTCGGCTGTTCGGGCATCGGAGGCGGCGGCCGAGAGCCCCCCGCGCGAACACAACACTTCGCGCATCTGGTCGCGCAACCGATAGACCGGATCGAGCGCGTTCATCGCGGTCTGTGGCACGAACGAGATCTCGCGCCAGAGCCGCTCGCGCCGTCGCGCCTCCGTCGAGGGCACGAGTTCTTCGCCGGCGAGTTCGACACGCCCGCCTGCGATCCTGGCGTTGCCGGGCAGCACGCCCATGATGGCGCGGGCCAGCGTGGACTTGCCGCAGCCGGATTCGCCGACCAGACCGAGCATCGTTGCCGCGGGGACCTCCAGATCGACGGCGTCGACTGCCTGGATCGTCGCCCCGCCGCGACGATAGGACACCGAGAGGTTCTCGATCTGGAGCAAGGCACCCATCAGCCCTCTCCAAGCTTCGGGAACAGCAGTTCCTCGTAGCCGCGGCTGATCAGGAAGCCCGCGAGGACGACCAGGACGAGACAGATCCCAGGCGGGATGAACCAGAAGTATTGCTGTCGGTCGAGTGCCTGAGAGGCATAGGCATCCTGCAGCATCGTGCCCCAGGAGATGGTGTCGGCCTCGCCGAAACCGAGGAAGCTGAGGCTGGCCTGGGTCAGGATCGCCCAGCCGACCGCGATCGAACCATAGAGGAAGGAGAGCGGCACGATATTGGGAGCGATATGAACCAGCATGATGCGCCATTCGCTAGCGCCGGTGACCCGGGCCGCCTCGACGAACTGGCGCTGGGCCAGCGTCAGCACCTGCGCGCGGATCACGCGCGCCGCGTTCGGCCAGAGCAGGATCGCCACCGCCAGAACGACATTGCGCTGGCTCGGCCCGATCAGCGCCACCAGCACGATCACGAAAGGCAGGAAGGGCAAGCCGAGCACCAGATCGGCCAGCCGCATCAGGGCCCTGTCGACCAAGCCTCCGAGATAGCCCGCAAACAGCCCGACGACGCTGCCGATCATCGCGACCGCGAGCGCCGCGGTGACGCCGACGAAGAAGGAAGGTCGCACTCCCATCACCAGCTGCGAAAACACGTCGCGCCCCAGATTGGTGGTGCCAAGCCAGTGGCCTTGACCCGGCGGCAGCGAGGCGGCGAGGCGCCCGTCGTCCTTGAACAGGATTTCCGTCGGGTCATAGGGCGCGATCAGGTCGGCAAAAATCGCCAGGATCAGGAAGATGACATAGATCGATACACCCATCAGTGCCGAAGGGTGGTGCAGCATGTGTCGCAGCGCACGCGCGATCCGCCCGGGCGTCCTGGGTCTGGGCGCCGCGGCCCCGGCTGTGGCAACGCTCTCAATGGCCGCCATCACCCACCCACCCGCGGGTCGAGCCAGCTATAGAGCAGGTCGGCGACGAAGTTCATCACGACGAGCACGGTGGCGATGGCGAGGAAGGCCCCCTGCGCCAGCGGGTAGTCGCTGCTGGCGACGGCATCGACCAGCATTCGGCCGAGCCCGGGCCAGCTGAACACGCTCTCGATGACGACATTGCCGCCGACCGATTGTCCGAAGCCGAGCGCGAAGGCCGTCACCAGCGGCAGCAGCGCGTTGCGGGCGGCATGCCGCAGGATGATAGTGCGTTCCGGCAGCCCCTTCATCCGCGCCATCGTGACGAATTCCTCGCGCATCACCTCGAGCATATTGGAGCGCATCAGGAGCACCGGCAGGCCCTGGAGATAGATCGCCAGCGTCAGCACCGGCAGCACCAGATGGCGCAGGTAATCCAGTGAGAAGATCCGGTTCCATTCGGAGCTGTAGCGGGCGCCGGCGATGTTGGCGCCGCCCGACGGAAACCAGTTCAGGCCGAAGGCGAAGACCGACAGCACCAGCATGCCCAGCCAGAACTCCGGCGCGGCGCGCGTCGTCAGCACGATCGGGACGGAAATCCGCTCGAACCAGGACCCGCGATGCCAGGCGAGGAAAGCGCCGAAGATCGCGCCGAAGACATAGGCGACGATGAGCGCACCCAGCGTCAGCAGCATCGTGTTCGGCAGCACGGCCAGGACCAGGCCGACGACCGGCTGGCGCTGGCGGAACGACAGGCCGAACTCGCCCCGCGCCAGATTCCACATATAGATGACGTATTGTTCCGACAGCGGCTTATCGAGGCCGAACTGCGCCATGACGTGCTGGCGCTGCTCTTCCGTGAAGGTCGGATCGAGCTGGGCGATCGTCGGATCTCCGGGCATCAGCCGGAACAGGAAGAAAAGGATCGACGCGATCGCCCACAGCACGACGAGCATGTGGACGGCGCGACGGAGAAAATAGGCCATTGCGGTTGCCTCGTCGGTCGGCCTCTATTCGCCCTGCGTCGTTTCCTTCACTCCCTTGGGATAGTGAAGCTTTTTGCCCACCATGACGTAGCCGGCATCGGCCAGCGCCTTCTTGGCTCCATTGAGGTCGGGTTTTGTATCGCTGATGCCGGGCTTGGCCCAGAATTTCAGCGCTGGCGAGATGATCGAATTGGCCGGCTCGGCATAGCCGTTCCAGGCAGCCTGGGCCATGAGCTGGCGGTTCGTCGCCATCGACAGCGCCCGCCGGAACGCCGCATCGTCGAAGGGCGGCCGGCGCTGGTTCGGCGCCAGGAAGCGAAAGCCCATATCCGTCGTCGAGACGACGTTGATCTTGGTGTTTTGCTTGGCGAAATCGGCCAGGATCGCGGGATCTCCGCGATAGTCGGACAGGAAGTTGATTTCGCCTCGGCCAAGCATGCCGAGCGTCGCGCCGGTATTGGTGACGATGCGCAGGATCCAGCGATCGATCTTCGGCTTCTCCCAATAGTCGGTATTGGCCTCCAGCACGACCTCTTCCTGCAGCTTGAAGCGTGCGACCTTGAAAGGGCCCGACCCGATCGGCAGTGGCTCCTGCACGGTCTCGGCATTCTCCGGCTTGTTCTCGAGGTTCTTGAGGATCGGCTCCCAGACATGCTTCGGGATAAGGTTGATCTTGGCCAGCGTCGAGGCCTCGAAGGCAGCGCTCGGCGCGGTCAGGGTGAACCGGACCGTACGGTCGTCGATCGCCTTCACCTCCTTGATGCTGGCGACGAAGGGCTTGTACATCGGCGATTTGTTGCCGAAGGCCGGCGCCTGGAAGGAGAACACCACGTCCTCCACCGTCAGCGGCTTGCCGTCATGCCATTTCTGGCCGGCCCGGATGGTCGCGTCGATGGTGGTGGGATCGACATAGGTGATCTTTTCGGCCGCCCAGGGTGCCGGCAGGCCGTTGGCGTCGATGCGCATCAGCCTGTCCCAGATCAGCTCGGTGAGCCAGCTATCGATGGCGCCACTGATGTAGAGCGGGTTGATCGCGATCAACGCTTCGGAGGCGTTGCAGATCATGTCCTTCTGCGCGGTCAGCGGCTTCACGCGCAGGAATGTCCAGAACGAACGGACGCCGATGCCGGGCTGGTCGATGAAGGAAGCCTGATCCCAAATAGTTTTATCGAAGGCGAAGACGTTCTTGGGATAGACTAGGAAGATGTAGGGCTGATCCTTGGCGATCAGCTCCTGCGTCTTGTAGACGATCTGCTGACGCTTATCCTTGTCCAGCTCGGCGCGCTGCGCCTCGGCCTCGGCCATGTAGTCCTTGTTGATGTAGTTGACGAAATTGTAGCCCTTGTCGGCGGTCGACGGATTGAAAAGGTTATAGGTCAATTCGTCGGGGTCGCTGCGCTCGGGCCGGCCGACCATGCGCCACATCGTCATGTCCCATTTCTCGCGGGTGTTCCAGACCAGCGCCGAGAGCTGCGGACGGGGCAGGCCGCGAACTTCGATCTCGAGCCCCAGCTGACGCCAGGATTGCGCGAGGAGCTGCGCTGCCTGGAATTCCTGCGGGTCGCTCGCCTGTGCTGCCGAGACGATGACGAGCTTGCGGATGGGGTCGCCGGCCTCGGCGGCGAAGCTCGGACGCGCCAGCGATATCGCGGCGACCGATCCGAGAAGCGAGCGACGGGTGATCCTGGCTGACTGCACGGCCGATCTCCTGAATTGATCGTCCCAGCCTCGGCGATCGAGGTTCGGAACGTCGCGTCACTCAGCTAAACCGATGTTTCAATTAATGACAAGCAGGTCATCGGTCGATTTCTGGTGGATTTCATAAATGTCCCAACATTCGCGCATGATGCCGAAAATACTGGCTCATATGCTCTAAAAATGCCCAGTCACATGCTTCGGGTGCCGTGTTGACCATTCTGAAACACCGGTTCATTATTGTCTTGAGCGCCATCCCTCATGGCGTCGCAGCGGAGAATACCCATGGCCGTGAGCAGCGCAGAACGTCGCTTTCTCGATAAGGTATCGATCGACGAGCCATGGAAGCTCGTGGAGACATTCTCCACCATGCCGCGCTGGCGGCCGGAGGATGTCAATGCCAGTGCCGACGTCATCGTCGGCCGCTTGAGGGCGCTCGGCGTCCCGGTCGAGGTGCACGAGCCGGAGATCTATCTTTCCGTCCCGCTCTCGGCCTCGGTGAAGGCAGGCGGCAAGAGCTTTCGGGCCAAGCCGCCATCCTCGACGCTCTCGGTGCCCGGCGGGTTGACCGCACCGCTGGTCAGGCTGGACGCCAACCCCAAGGCGCTGCGCAGCTATAATCGCGACATCGCCACGCTGTTCGGCGGCTCGATCCGCTCGGTCGAGGAGGTGAAGGCCAAGGTCGGCGGCAAGATCGTCGTGATGTCAGGTTTCGGCAATCCGGCGCTGACTTCGCTGATCGAGGAGTGGGGCGGCGTCGGCTTGATCGCGGTCAATCCCGGTATCGACATTCATTGGGGCACCTGCACGACGATCTGGGGCTCGCCCGATCTCGCCGACCTGCCGCGCAAGCCAAAGATCCCGGTCGTCGCGGTCAACAATCCCGACGGCCGCGAACTGATGGCGATGGCCGATGCCGGCAGCGAGGTGACGATCGTCACCGAGATGCAGGAAGGCTGGTTCAAGCAGAAGGTGCCGGTCGTCAAGATTCCGAGCGCCAATGCCTCGAAGGACTTCGTGCTCGTCCACGGCCACTATGACAGCTGGGATGTCGGCGTCGGCGACAACGCGACTGGCGATGCAACGCTGCTTGAACTCGCCCGCGTTTTCTTTGAAAATCGCGCCGATCTCGCCCGTTCGGTCTGGCTCGCCTGGTGGCCCGGCCACTCCACCGGCCGCTATGCCGGCTCGACCTGGTTCACCGATCATTATGCGCTCGAGCTCGATGCCCATTGCGTTGCCCAGATCAACTGCGACAGCCCCGGCTGCCGCTGGGCCACGAGCTACCACGAGACGCGGGCCTTCTCGGAAAGCGCGAAACTCGCCACCGAGGTGATCCGCGACATCGTTCCCGATGCCGACGTCAAGATCATGCGTCCACCGCAGGCGGGCGACTATTCCTTCAACAATATCGGCCTGCCGAGCCTGTTCATGCTGTCCTCGACGATGCCGGAGGCGTTGCGGCACGAGAAGAACTACTATGACGTCTCCGGCTGCGGCGCCAACATCGCCTGGCACACCGAGAACGACACGATCGAGATCGCCGATCGCGACATCCTTCTCACGGACATGAAAATCTATTTGCTGGCGGCGCTGCGTATCGCCAATGCCGAGGAGCTGCCCTTCGCCTGGGACGCGACCTGCGATGAGTTCCTCGATACGATCGCTCGTTACGAGGCAGCGGCCAAAGGCTTGGCCGATCTCGCTCCGGCCCGCGACGCGACGCAAGCCTTGAAAGCGGCCCTCGCCAAGCTGGCGGGCGCGTCCACCTCCGCTTCTAAGAAAAACGAGGCGCTGCGCGACCTGTCGCGCACGCTCGTGCCGATCAACTACACGCGCGAGCCGCGTTTCCGCCACGACCCGGCATACACGGTTCCGCCGCTGCCGACGCTGGCCGTCGCGGCCGAGATCGCCTCGATGCCGACGGATATGCAGCGCTACGCTGCCGTCGAGCTGATGCGTGGGCAGAACCGCTATGTCGCCGCATTGACCGCGGCCCGTCGCGTCGTCGAAGGAGCGCTGGGATGAGCGCAACCGTTTCGCAAATGACGGGCGGCGTCGACGGGGATCTCCTGATGGCGCATTGCGCCGAGTTCGCCAAACGCGTCAAGCTGTCGGGAACGCCGGAGGAGCTGGAAAGCTTTCGGTACCTGCAGCGCTGTCTCGATGACTATGGCTGTCGCACGGAACTGCTGTTTCACAACGCCTATATCAGCCTGCCGGGAGCGGCCCGTGTCGAAGCGCTCGGGCGTGAGCTGACCTGCATCACGCATTCCTTTTCGCTGAATTCACCGGCGGGCGGGCTTAGCGCGCCGCTCGTCGATCTCGGTAGTGGCAGTGAGGCGGACTTCGCCGCGCGCGACTGCAAGGGCAGGATCGGCCTCGTCGACGGCATCGCGAGCCCCGCCGTGGCGGCACGTGCCAAGGCCGCAGGTGCCGCCGGCCTGCTGCATGTCAGCCACCACGAATACGTCCATGAGATGTGCATCTCGCCAGTGTGGGGCAATCCGTCCGGTGCTACGATCGAAGCGATGCCCACGGCGATCGTGTGCACCATCGCGGCTGCCGACGGTGCCGCCTTGCGCGAGGCGCTGGCGCAGTCGGCAACGATGGCGATCACGCTTCACGCCGTCGTCGATACCGGCTGGCGTCAGACACCGCTTCTCGTCGCGCATATCGATGCGCCGGCAGGGGAAAACGCGCCCTTCGTGTTGATGTCGGGCCATCACGACACCTGGTACTACGGGGTCATGGACAATGGCAGCGCCAACGCCACGATGCTGGAGGTCGCGCGTCTTCTTGCAGCGCAGAAGTCCGAGCTCCGGCGCAATGTCCGAATCTGCTTCTGGTCAGGACATTCGCATGGCCGCTATTCAGGTTCGACCTGGTATGCCGATCTCAACTGGCGGGATCTCGACCGCCGCTGCGCCGTTCATGTGAATGTCGACTCGACCGGTGGTGTCGGCGCCACCGTCTGTGGCGAGAACGGCGTGGTCGCCGCGTTGGCGGGGCTTGCCCGCGACGCCACGCAAGCCGAGGCCGGCCAGAAGCATCTGGGCAAGCGACCTTCGCGCTCGAGCGATCAGTCGTTCTGGGGCATCGGCATCCCGTCCATGTACGGCTCGGTCAGCCACCAGGCGGCCGGCCAGGAGAAGATGCGACATGCGCTCGGCTGGTGGTGGCATACGCCGGAGGATATTCTCGACAAAATCGACCGAGATTTCCTCGTTCGCGATACCCGCATCGTGCTGCATACGATGTGGCGGTTGACGACGGATCCGGTGCTGCCGATCGATCCGCGAGAGCAACTTGACTCGCTGGCCGAGCAGCTCGCTGCGATCAGATCGCTGCCGGCGGACTTCCTCGCCCCCATCGAGGTTGCATTGTCCAGGGTGCGTTCCGCCTTTGATGTTCTCGAAGGCAGCCCACCGGATGACGAGGCCGCCTGCGGCAAGCGCGATATCGCATTGATGCGCGCCTGCCGGGCGATTGTCCCGCTCGATTATACGCGGGGAGACCGTTTCAACCACGATCCGGCGCTGCCGCAGAACGCCTGGCCATCCCTCGACGATTTACGGGCACTCGCCGCAGCCCCTTCGGGTTCCGACGGCTCTCACTTCGCACTGGTGGCGGCCACCCGCTCCAGGAACCGATTGCTCAGCGCGCTTCAAGATGCGGAAGCGGCGGCAAAAGCGGGCTGAGCTCACTTTGCCAGCTCGACTTCGCCTCGAATGACCTGGTCGGTCGGCGCAATTTCGTCCGCACAGCTTGCTCGGCTACAAGCCTCCCGCGCCAGAGGTCTTCATCCCCGCCATGACCGCACGGGCGGCTGTGCAAGCCAGACCGGCTACGCCGCCCGTGCGGGCACCGAGGCCAACCGCCCACTAACAATCAAGCCCGACCTCTCGGCGGGGGCGGGTCAGAATGTCCATTACGAGGGCCGCGCCAAGTGACGGCGCGCCATGAGGGGGAATGTCTGCTTCCCGGCCAAGTCTCCACGTCTGGAAGTGGCGCATCTCATCCTTCTGGCAGATCGCCAACGGCAATCGTTGCTTCGACCACCTTGAAACATCCAACGAAAAATAGCGTGACGACCGACAACTTGGGTACGTTGAGCTAAGCCAAGCACCCATTTCCAGCCTGACCGCTTGGCGTCAGTCACAAAAGGCATGTCGGCTGGCCACGGCGCGGATCGCATCGGTCGCAGCGGGAATGACCGGGTCGAGGACGCCGACCGGCACGCCGATGAAGACGTCCTGCGGTGCCACCGGCTCGATCTCGTCCAGGACGCACAAGGTTCCGGCCTTGATGGCCACCTCGACCAGCTTGGCCGGCATGACGCCGATGCCGGCGCCGGCCGTCACGAGCCCGACGATGGCGGGCATGCTGTTGCAGATGCTGAGCGTCGGCATGTCGATGCCGGCACTGCGGAACCAGTCGGCGATGATGGTGCCGACATTCGAGGACGGCGGCGTCGAGAAGATGCGCTGGCGCGACAGGGCGCGGGCATCGCCGACGATGCTGCGATAGCGCGGCGTCGCGATCCAGGCGACGTTCAGTGCGCCCAGACGCAGATAGCGCAGGCCAGCGATGCTCGGCGGGGTCGAAACCACGGCGATGTCGAGCTCGCCGGCGTCGAGCTTCAGCGTCAGGCTGTGGCTGAGGTCGACGACCACCGAGACGGCGAGATTGGGGTGCCGCTCGGACAGGTCCCGGAGCAGGTCCGGCAGGCAGATGGCCGCGAAGGCATCCATCACGCCGAGCCGCAGCACGCCGCTCACCGGGCTGTCGCGTCCGAGATGCTCGTGCATCTCCTGCATCAGGCCGACGAGCCTTTCGGCATAGGCGAAGACCGCCTGGCCCTGCGGCGTCAGGCGCACCGGCTGGTCGCTGCGGACCAGTAGCGGGCGGGCGATCTGGCGCTCCAGCTCCTTGACCCGGTAGGTCACCGTCGGCTGCGTCACATTGAGCCGCCGCGCCGTGGCGTGGAAGCTACGCAGCTTCGCTACCCAATAGAAGGCCTCGATCAGTTTCAGGCTCGTCATCGGCAATCCGATACAATGGCTCTATCAGCCTAGCCGTATTTTCGATTGGAAACCAGGAAAGGGCTGAGCTTAGGCTCTCTCCCAAGACGCCCCAAACAACCGAGGTTCCTCGTGCCGACCCTGCCCGAATCGGAATTGAGCAATGTGCCTTCACAGGTTCGCGCGAGCATCCTCGAGGATCTGCCCGAAATCCTCGGCATCCGCGACGAGGCGCTGCGCGAGGCCGTCATTCGCGCCTGGGCGCTATCGCTGCGCGATTCCTCCTTCGATCGCATCTCCGACATGCCGGGCGAAGGTGCCCCCAACCATTTCGTGCTGTACGAAGGCTCGCAGGAACTGCATTTGCGCGGCGTCGCCAAGCTCGCCATGGCGATCGTCGATGAATTCACATCGACCTTCCCGCAGGTCCGGATCGACCCCGACCTCGTGCTCGCCGGCGCGCTCTGCCACGACATCGGCAAGTGCTGGGAATGCGACCCGGTCAACCTCGCCCGCTGGCAGGAGCGCCCTGATCGGGCCGGCTATCCCTCGCTGCGCCATTCGGTCTATGGCGCGCATATCTGCCTGGCGGCCGGGCTGCCCGAGACGATCGCGCATATCGCGCTCGGCCATTCGATGGAGGGGCAGCACATCAAGGTCAGCACCGAATGCATGATCGTGCGCTGGGCCGACAATTCCTGGTGGTACAGCGCAGCGGCGCTTGGGCTCTGCCGCGCCGACAGCCTCTCGGCCGCCGGGCCGATGATGACGCCGCGGCCGTTGCCGTGATCGCCGCGCGATGACCGGCTATTCGCTCACCTTCGGGCCTGTCCTCGAGCGCTGGCCGCTCCTGCTGGACGGGCTCGCGCTGACGATCGCGCTGACCCTGGTCGGCATGGTCTTCGGCACCGGCGCGGGCCTGGTCCTCGCATTGGCGCGCCGCTCGGCGCATTGGTCGCTGCGCTGGCTGGCGCGCCTCTATGTCGAGATATTCCGCAACACCCCGTTGCTGGTGCAGCTCTTCATCGTCTATCTCGGGCTGCCCGCGCTCGGCATCCGCTTCTCGCCGGTGGCGGCGGCCTGCGTCTCGCTGGTGCTGAACAACGCCGCCTATACCGGCGAGATCATCCGCGCCGGGCTTGCCGCGACGCCGCGCGGGCAGGTCGAGGCGGCCAGGAGCCTGGCGCTGCGGCCTTGGCAGATCCTCGCCTTCATCGTGCTGCCGCCGGCGCTGGCGCGGGTCTATCCGGCGCTGGTCAGCCAGAACGTGCTGCTGATGCTGTCGACCGGCATCACCTCCGCCATCGGCGCGCAGGAACTGACGGCCGTCGTCTCCGACATTAACTCGGACACCTTCCGCAGCATCGAGGTCTTCTCGGTGGCGGCGGGCCTCTATCTCCTCCTCAACTACCTGCAGCGCCTGCTGCTCTGGCTGCTGGGCTTGAGATTGTTCCGCGGCAGCCGGGTCTGGGCTTGAACCATGCGCAGCATCGGCGTCAACGAACTGACTTATATCGCCCTGGCTCTGCGCTGGACGCTGCTGCTCTCGCTGCTGGCTCTCGCCGGCGGCGGCGCCTTCGGCGCGCTGCTCAGCGGGCTCGGACTCAGCCGCAACAAGCTCGTGCGGCGCGGGCAGATGCTGTTCGTGCAGTTCGTTCAGGGCACGCCGCTGCTGATCCTGCTGCTGATCTCCTATTTTGGGCTCAGCGCCATCGGCTTCGACATCGGCGCGCTGTTGTCGAGCGCGCTGGCGCTGACGCTCTATGCCGGCTCTTATTTCTCGACGATCTGGCTTGCCGCGATCCGCGCGGTCCCCCCGGGCCAATGGGAGGGCGCGTCCGCGCTGGGCCTGTCGCGCTGGCTCAGGATGCGGCTGGTCGTCCTGCCGCAGGCGCTGCGGATCGCCCTGGCGCCGAGCTGCGGCTTCGTCGTTCAGGTCATCAAGAACACCTCGCTCGCCTCGATCGTCGGCTTCATTGAGCTCACCCGCGCCGGCCAGATCGTCAGCAACGCGACCTTCCAGCCGCTGCTCGCCTTCAGTGCAGTGGCTGCGGCCTATTTCGTGATGTGCCTGCCCTTCACGCTGCTCTCAGAATGGCTGGAGCAGCGCCAGGTTCGCACCCATTGAGACCGCAATCCGTCGAAGCAAAAAAGGGGATGACGACGATGACGAACAGGTTCGGACACTGGCTGCGCGGTGCCGCCGCAGCATTGCCGCTGCTGCTGGCCGGCGTGACCGCCCAGGCGCAGACGCTCGATGCGATACTGAAGCGCGGCAAGGTGCTGGTCGGGGTCAACACGGCTTCGCCGCCCTTCGGCACGACCAATGCCGAGATGCAGCCGGACGGCTATGATGTCGAGATCGCCAAGATGTTGGCCAAGGATCTCGGTGTGCAGCTCGAGATCGTGCCGGTGAACAACGAGAACCGCATCCCGAGCCTGCTGACCGGTAAGGCGGACGTGATCGCCTCGACGCTGCAGATCACGCCGGAACGCGCCAAGTCGGTTCTGTTCACCGCGCCCTACGGCATGCATGAATCGATGGTAATCGGCCCGCCGGAGCTGAAGGCATCGCAGCTCTCCGAGCTTGCCGGCAAGCGGGTCGGCGTGGCGCGCGGCTCGGCCTATGCCAATCTGATCGCTCAAGCCAACATCCCCGGCCTGCAGCTCGTCCAGTTCGCCGACGATAGCGCCAATCTGACCGCATTGGTCGCCGGGCAGGTCAATGCCGCAGGCACGGTCTCCTACCTCGCCGCGGAGCTGAACAAGCGTTATCCTGACAAGAAATTCGAACGGAAGCTAACGCTGACCAGCAATGTCTATGCGATGGGCGTGCGCCGCGGCGATTTCGACTTCCAGCGCTGGGTCAACACCTTCCTGTTCGTGAACACCCTGAACGGGGCCATCCCCAAGGCCTATGAGAAGTGGATGGGCGACGCTTGGAAGCCGCTTCCAGCGTTCTGAAGGATATGCAAGCCCGAGCGGTATGGCCTGTCAGCCTTACCGCTCGGGCTTTCGCTGCCGAATGTGAAACAGCCGCCTGTCAGACCGCCCCCTGATCCGAATGTCCGCTTCCAAGCGAGGCACCAGAGTCCGCTCCTGGCGCGGAGCGCCCGTGCGGCTTGAGCTGGCGCGTATCGGATAGCTTCAGAATGACCTCAGGCGTTGGACTCCGGGCTCTGCCGGACTGAGATCATCTTGGAACGACGTGAACACGCTCTTTAGGCCAACTGATACCGCAGCGCTCCCCCCGGGTGAGCACGGGCATATCTAGGCCTGGTACGCGGGCGCGCAGCTCCTGCCCGCCGCTCTTGCCGATGATCAGGAAGCTGTCCCCGTAGTTCACGACCTCGTCGACGGTGAAGGCGAAGTCGTCTGGCGACGATGCACCCTCCTTGGAGAACCGGATGATCTCGGGCCGCACGAGCACGTCGACCGGCGCACCCGGAGAGAGATCGCGACGTCCGGTAGCGACGGAGCCGAAGTTGGCGAGGTCGACGATGCCGTCACGGCCGGCGACGCCTTCGATCAGGTTGCTGTCGCCGATGAAGGAGGCGACGAAGCGCGTCTGCGGCCTGGCATAGACCTCGGCCGGGCTGCCGACCTGCTCGATCCGCCCGCGGTTGAACACCGCGATGCGGTCGGACATCGCCATCGCCTCGCCCTGGTCGTGCGTGACATAGACCATCGTCACGCCGAGCTCGCGATGGATGCGCTTGAGTTCGATCTGCATCTGCTCGCGCAGCGCCTTGTCGAGCGCGCCGAGCGGCTCGTCGAGCAGCACGACATCGGGCTCGAAGACAAGCGCGCGCGCCAGTGCGACGCGCTGCTGCTGTCCGCCGGAGAGCTCGGCCGGCTTGCGACCAGAGAAATCGGCGAGCCCGACCATGGCGAGCGCATCGGCGACACGCTTCGCGGCTTGGGCCTTCGCGACCTGTCGCATCCGCAGCGGGAAGCCGACATTGTCGGCGACGCTCATATGCGGGAACAGGGCGTAGTTCTGGAAGACCATGCCGATATTGCGGTCATAGGGTTCGACGCTGTCGATCTTGCGCCCGCCGATCGCGATCTCTCCGCTGCTAGGCTTGGCGAAGCCGGCGATCATCATCAGCGTCGTCGTCTTGCCGGAGCCAGAGGGGCCGAGGAAGGAGACGAACTCGCCCGGCTTGATCTCGAGATCGATGCTGTCGACGGCGTTCTGGCCGGCGAGATAGCTTTTCGAGAGAGTTCGCAGGGAGAGGGCGCGGGCGTTCTTCATGACTTGTCCTAGGCCCTCGCGCGGGCAGGCTGCGGTTTGACGAGGCGCGCGGCCCAACGCGCGCCGATGACGACGAGCACGGCGGCGAGCAGCAGCGAAGAGGCGGCAGAGATCGCCGGGTCCGCCTCCATCTGGAAGCTGTTGAACATCTGGCGCGGCAGCGTCGCTCTGTCGCGACCCGAGATGAAGATCGCGATCACGGTTTCGTCGAAGGAGTGGATGAAGGCGAACAAGGCCGCGACCAGGAAGGCCGGGCGCAGGATCGGGAAGGTCACCAGCCGGAAGGTGGTGAGTGGGCGTGCGCCGAGGCCGGCCGCGGCATTCTCGACCCGGCGGTCGAAATTGGCGAGCGCCGAGGTCAGGGTCAGCACCACCACGGGGATGGTCAAGCAGGTATGGGCAAGGATGACGCCGGTCATGCTCTGCACCAGCCCGAGCGAGCCGAAATAGCTATAGTAGCCCAGCGCCATCACGATATGCGGCACGATCAGCGGCGACAGCACCAACATGCGGAAGGCGGAGCGGAACCGGAAGCGATGCCGCATCAGGGCGAAGGACGCGGGCGCCCCGAAGAGCATGGCCAGCACCATCGTCCCGAAGCCGATCGCGAAGCTGTTGAACAGCGGCCCGGTCCAGTTCGGGTCGGAGAAGAAGCGCCGGTAATAGCCGAGCCAGAAGCCCGGCGGCGGGAATTCGAGCGAAGGCGCCGTGCTGAACGACATCGGCACGACGATGAACATCGGCCCCGTGAGGAGGATCGCGACGAGAACCGCCAGGATGATCGTGGAGCGGGACATGCTACCTCCACATCCTGTCGAGACCGAAGAAGCGGTCATAGAGCGTAAACAGCGCGAGCGCGGCGGCGAGCAGGATCATCGAGGTTGCGGAGGCCGCGCCGAAATCGAGGAGCTGCTCGATTTCCTGGCCGATCCGTCCGGCGATCATCTTGTCCTGCGGGCTGCCGATCAGGGTCGGCGTCACGTAGAAGCCGAGGCAGGTGATGAAGACGAGCGTCGCGCCGTTGACCACGCCCGGCAGGCTCTGCGGAAAATAGACCGTGAGAAAGGCCCGCAGGGGCCGGGCGCCAAGGCTTGCGGCGGCGCGCATATAGCTCTCGTCGATCCGCTTCATCACGGCATAGAGCGCGAGCACCATGAAGGGCACGAGCATGTGCGCCATCGCGAAAGTCGCAGCGAAGGTGGTGAAGAGCAGGCGCGGGGGCGGGCTGACGCCGAGCGCGGTCAGCAGCCCGACGACCGGCCCCTTCGCCCCCAGGATCACCATCCAGGCATAGGTCCTGACCAGGAAGCTGGTCCAGAAGCTCAGCGCGACCACGCCGAGCAGGAAGCCGCCGACGGCGCCGCCGCGCCGGGCCGCGACATAGGCGATGGGATAGGCGAAGACGAGGCTCGCAAGCGTGACGACGAAGGCGGTCTGGAAGGTCCGCGCCAGCACGGCGAGGTCGTAGCGCGAACCGAAGAAGGTCGCGTAGTTGCCGAAGCCGAATTCCGGGTCGCTGACGCTCATCCAGACGACGAGGCCGAGCGGGATGAGGAAGAAGGCGGTGAGAAATAGCGCCGCCGGCACATAGAGGATGAAGGGCGGGCGCAAGAGGGTCACCAGAAGCGCCCGCGCAGGAAGCGCGGGCGCCTCGGCCGCGAGCGCGGGGCGCGTCAGCTCGACAGCCATTGTTCGAAACGCTTCGCCATGACGTCGAATTGGGGGCCGAGCTTCTCCGCGTTCAGCACGACGGCCTTGGCCAGGTTCTCCGGCGAGGTCGGCATCCGCGCGACCACCTCCGGCGGCAGGCTCTTGAACGAGGCCGGGTTCATCGGGCCGTAATTGTTGCGTTGGGCGAACTGCGCCAGCCGCTCCGGCTGCACGGCGAATTCGATGAAGCGCCAGGCATTGCGCGTCCGTGGCGTGCCGCGCGCCACGACCCAGGCCGCGACATCGATCACCGCCTGATCGTAACTCAGCGCGATCGGCACCTTCTGATCGATCAGCTGCTGGGCGCTGGTGTTCCACATGCCGATCAATTCGATCTCGCCATCGCGCAGCAATTGCTGGGATTGCGGGCTCTGACTCCACCAGACGCGGACATCCTTCTTGATCCGGTCGAGGGATTTGAAGGCGCGGTCGAGGTCGTAGGGGAAGAGATCGGTCGGTGCGACGCCATCCGCCATCAGCGCGAAGGCGAGCACGCGGGCGGAATAGTTCTGCAGGCAGCGCGAGCCCGGGAACTTCGCCGTATCCCAGAACTCGGCCCAGTTCTTCGGGCCGCCCGCGGGAAACTTGTCCTGACGATAGGCGATGACGTTGGCGAAGGCGTGGGAATTGACGCCATTGAGCGTCACGGCGCCGGGCCAGAGCGAGGCTGCCGGGATTTTGCTCTCGTCGTATTTGTCGAGAAGATTGGCGTGGTTGGCGCGGGCGAGCTCGGAGACGCCGAGCGTCGTGACATCGAACTCGTAGACGCCGGTGCGGACCTGCGCCGCAAGCTTGGCAAAGGAGACTGGCGCGATCGTCTTGATCTCGACCCCCGTCGCCTGGGTGAAGGGGTCGAAGAGCACGGCGCGCGCCGCCTCCTCCCAGGGCCCGCCCCAGGTGTTCACATAGATCGCCTCCGCCGCGCGGGCGCGGCGGATGAAGGGCATGGACAGGCTGCCGGCGCCCGCGGCGACGAGCAGTTTCCGTCGTGAGAGCCGCAAGCTCGAAGCGTCGTCGCCGGTCATGGTTCTCTCCTCTCAGCCGAACACAGCGCGATAGACGCGCAGCCAATTCCCGGAGGTGATCTTCTCCACTTCTTCCGGGTTGAACCCCTGTTTCGCCAGCGCCGGCGCGACCGCAGCCAGGCCACTGATCTTCTTGAGCCAGGCCGGCTTCTCGCTCGGGGCGGTATTGGTAGCGGAACCCGCGCCATACTGGGCCGTCCGCGTCCAGCGCCCCTGGCGCATCCAGTCGAGATAGGTCTGGCTGGTGTGATGGCTGAAATCAGTGCCGAGGCCGACATGGTCGATGCCGGCGATGTCGACGGTGCGCGCCACCATCTCGGCCCAGGCATCGACGCGGTCGCAGGCCTCGACCGGGGTGATGTTGCGATAGGCGGCGCAGCCGATGATGCCGCCCTTGGCAGCCAGTGCCTTGATGACCTCGTCGCTCTTGTTGCGCTTGTGCGGGAAGACGGAGGACGGGTTGGCATGGGTGATCGCGATCGGCTTTTGCGACCATTCGATCGCATCGAGCGTCGTCCTGTCGCCGACATGCGAACAATCGACCAGCAGGCCGCAGCGGTCCATCTCGCGCACGACCTCCCGCCCAAAGCGGGACAGGCCGGGATCGACCGCCTCGTAGCAGCTCGAACCGACATCGTTCTGGTTGTTGTAGGTGAGTTGCAGGACGCGGACGCCGAGATCGGCGAAGAGCTCGACATAGCGGATACGCCCGTCGAGCAGGTTGGTGTTCTGGTAGCCGAGCAGCAGCGCGGTCTTGCCGTACCGGTCGGCGGCGAGGATATCGTCGGTCTTCAGCGCGATGGTGACGAGGTCGCTATTGGCGCGCGCCATGTCGCGCCATTTGCCGATCGCGTCGAAGGATTCGATTGCGCCCTCCCAGAATCCGAGCGTCGGCGTGACGCAGGTGAAGCCGCCGGCCTTGAGCTCCTCGAACACGTCGCGGCCGTAGAAGCCGCATTGCAAGCCGTCGATCAGCATCGGTTTGAACCTTTACGGGATGGAGGCGGGGCGCAGCCGTATGGGATCGGCGGCGAGCATGGAGAGGTCGGTTTCGTCCTCGTCGTTGCGACCGACGATGCGGCCATCGGCCTCGACGCGGATGGTGCCGGCATGGCGGCGGCTCTCGAAAGAGTCGGGAGCGAGGGCTGCATGCGAAGCGTGGTAGAGCGGCCACCACAAGCCTGCCGCGACCGTGCAGCCTTCGCGCCGGACGTGGTTGAGCAGGCCTTCGGTTCGCGCCAGGCGGGGTCGGACTTCCAGGAGGACGCCGCCCGCTACCTCGGAGCAGATCGCCGTGAGGCCATGCTTTTCGGCGAGCCCGGCGACCACACCGAACTCGCACGGGCTCACCGCGCCGCACACCAGAACCTCGCCGCGCCCCGTGAGGCGGAACCGCTCGACGGCGAGATCGAGTAGGGCTTCGGCGACGAGCCAGGGATGCTGGCCGGCGACATCGACTTGCAGAACGCCGTTCTCGCCTTCGCTCAATGTGGCGGGCTTGACAGACGAAGCGGCCAGCGCAGCGATTTCGGCCGAGAGCTTCTCAAAGCCTGCGACGGGCAGGATCGCGGACACCACCGCCGCATCGCGGACGGCGAAGAGAAGCCCCGGAGCGACACCGTTCGCCTGGACCAAGCGTTCGATGATCAGGCGTATCTCGCGCAGGGTGAGGCGCAGCTCCGTCATGAGCGGGGCTCCGGAGGATAGAACCAGTGGGGATCGGCCGTTCCCGCCGCGAGATCGGCGGGCGTCGGCGCGCCATGGAAGATCACGCCGCGCAGGTTGCGGTTGAGGAAGTCGCGCGCCTTGTCGATGCCGTGGATGCCGACATTGAGCAGGCGCGTGATCTGCGCCGGGACGAAGTCCTCGCTCATGATGTCGGCATGCGGCGAATGGTAGGGCAGCCCGGCCAGCGCTTGGACGCGCGTTGCGATCAGCCGGTGCTCTGGATGCTGGAGCAGGAAGCGGGCGACGCAGGTCTTTGGGTCTGCTTGGCTGAGGTCGCGGTCGAGCGCGACGATCAGTCGGGGCAGGTCGAGGCCGAGATTATGGGCTTCGCCGATTTCCTCCCGCGGCCCCCGGCGCGGCTCCTCAGCGGTGCGCGACTTGTACCAGACATAGCGCTGCGAGCGCTCGGAGGTGAGATCGAGATCGAAGGCCCAGCGATAGTCGCTGCGGACGATCTCGCGCAGCCGCCCGAGCCGCATTTCCGGCCGGCCGGTCAGTTCCTCGTCGATGACCAGCGTGTCCGAGAGGCTGTCGGCGACGTCGGGAACCAGCTCGATCAGCAGCGAGAGCAAGGTCTCGAAGGCCTCGGCATGAACGCGGCCGTCGAGCGAAGCCGTGAAGTCGAGCAGCGGGGTCGCCCCCGTCTCGCCCGCCTGAGCCAAGGCGATCAGCGCGTCGAGCTCGCGGCGGATGACGACCAGATCCTCGGCGATGCGCAGGCTCGGTGTGAAGGACTCGTATTCCGAGCGATCCTGCTGGCGTGCGACGATCGCCTTTTCGAGCAGGCTCGCCAGCGTTCGCAGTGGCGCCGCGTCCCGCCCCACCGGCACCAGCTTGCCATGGGCGATGGCGGTCTCGCGGATCGTCAGCCACTGGTTGATCAGGCGCGGATGGTTATTGACGAAGAACATCAGCCCGAGCGCCGAGCCGTTGCCGACGCCGAGGAAGCGGGCGAGATCCGGCGCGAAGCCCGCCGCCTTCGTGCCCCCCTGCAGCCGCGCAAAATGCTGGACGAGATCGAGCGCGAAGACCCGCATCATATAGGCGGTCAGCATCTGCGCCTGCAGCGAGGCGCGCAGCGGATGGTCCTTCTCGAAGGCGAGGAAGGACTTTGTGCCGAAGGTGCCGTTGCCGTCGATGCCGGTGTTGCGCATCAGGTAACAGGTGCCGCCGAGCGCTTCGACCGGCGGCTGCTCGCCTTTGGCCAGAGCGTTGACGGCAAGGTCGAACAGGCGGCCGGAGCGGTTCGAGCGCGCCCAGGTCAGAGTATTGGGCGTGGCGCGCCCTTCGTAGAGCTTCGGCAATTCGCCCTGGAGCGCCGAGACCGCCGCGGGCGACATATCGCCTTCGACCAGCGCGCCCATCATGTCCCAGGCTCGGCCGATGATGCGCCCTGTACGTTCGCGCGACGAGGGCTCGAAAGAGAAGATCGGGAAGGAGAAGCGCCAGCTTCCCGCCTCGATCGCGTAGCGGGCGTGGCCACGGCCTTTCTCGTCGATATCGAAGGCCTTTTGCGTGATCGTCCAGCGCTGGCGCGACGCCCGCGCGATCAGGTTGCGCGAGGCGCTGACGCGCGAGGGCTGGATGGCGGCGAGCCGCTCCGGCCGCATCACTTCCTCCGGACCGCGCATCAATGCACGCGGCAGCAGCGGGCCTTCCGTGGCGAGAAGGGCGGAAAGCGTCATGTCAGGAATGTCCAAACTGGGCGCTGAGACGCCGTGCTCCGGCAACGACGATGGGGCCGCAGCGGTCATGATCGAAGCGGAAGATCGGGCCGGAGATGGCAAGCACCGCCACGCATTGGCGCGCGGCATCGAAGACGGGAGCAGCGACGGCCGCGACGAGATGCGGGTCGGTCGGCGCGAAGACCGCGTAGCCGCGCTCGCGGACTGCCTGCAATTCAGCTTCCGGTGGCAGTGCGACGCCCTGCTTTCGCAGGCTCTCGCGCATCTCTTCAGATCCGAAGGCGACCAGCACGGCGCCCGAGGCGCTGCCGCCGAGCGTCAGCTTGGCGCCGACCCTTAGATCGGCCCGCAGGACCTGCCGGGATTCGACGCGGTTGATGATGACGGCGTGATAGCCGTCGGCGACGGAGATCGTTGCGGTTTCGCCGCTCTCATCGACGATCTGCTGGAGCAACTCGCTGCTGCGCTCGCCGAGATTGGCCTGCTCCAGCGCGCGCACTGCATAGAACTGGAAGCGCAGCGCCAGTCGGAATGCGCCGTCCTCGGTCTGGTCGAGCAGACCGGCCTCCACCAGCGTCCGCAGCCGCTGATAGACGACCGCGCGTGCATCGCCGCTTGCCCGCACGACATCGGCCAGCCGCAACGGCTTCGGCGATGCCGCGACAATATCGCAGACCGCCAGCGTCTTGAGTGTGGAGGAGAGAGAGCGAACAGCCATTTGTATTCTTATAGAAGATAATGTATGATATAAAAATCATACTGCGCGAACCCCGTGTCAAGCTCGAAATTGCGAGTTCGGCTCGGGTGGACAAATTGCGATCGCGAAAATCGACAGTTTGCTCAGGGAGCCTTGTTCGAGGGCTATCCGAAGCGCGATTGATGGGTTGCCCGGCCGTTACATGCGGCCGCTGCATGATGTCGGACCAGAGGCAAGTCTGCGCAAAATTCCGAACTCCGATCTGGCTCGCTTTTGGCGGCGCAAACCCGACCGCCGAAGCAGTCGCGCGCTACGATCGCTACTTGGGTCAAAATGCTGCAGATCGGTCGGTGCCGGGCCGAGTGCGCCGAGATCGCTCGGAGAGCGAGTGTCCGCTTCCTGGCGAGGATCCAACTTCCGCTTCTGGCGCCAGGCAGGCTCGGCCAGAACAGCCAAGCGCGCTGGGCGCCCGGCTGTTTTGGCCCTTCCGGACCTGCTCGCGGGCCAGTCGCGCTTAGCTGAAGCAAATGCACAGAGCCGGTTGCTGGGCTGTCAGGCCGCCGCGGCAATCCTGGTCGCGAACCCCCGATAGGAATGGAGCGGACGGCCGAGTATCCAGTCAGCCGCTCGAGGTCGCCGGCATCGGGGATCATGCCGTCGCTGACGTAGCGCTCGGCCATCAGGCGCATTTCGTAGGCCATCCACTTCGGCATGAAGCTCGCCATGTTCTGCTCGAACGCGGTGGGATCGTTGCCGCCATAGACCACAGGACGACCGATGACGTCCGACCAGATCGCCGCCACCTCGGGACCGGTCTACGTCTGACCAGCGTACTGGGCGGATTTCCTGCGCAGGCGCATCGCAGGCGCCACTGCAAAGCGGATGGTCCGTCCGATAGGGATGAGTTGGCGGGGATTGCCGTCGAAGTGCGCGATCAACCGGTCGAGTTCCTCCTGCGTTGGGCGGCGGTTGCGCTCCTCGTCTTTGCCAACGAGCTCAAGCCGCTTCAGAGCGATGCGGGCGAGGTCAACCGTCTCGACCTTTACGGGCAGACCGTGCACGGCGGCCGCGTGAGGCAGAATGAGCTTGATCATCCCGACATCGATGCCAAGGGTGACCGGACCTGCGCCCTGCGCTGCCCGGTCGCGACCGAAGCGAATGAGCCGCTCGCGATCGAGGGACGCCATATTGCACTTTCCGAGTTGCCGCTTCAGCAATTCAAGTGCGGCCGCCTTGGATCTCAAAGGAGCCTTGCCGACGTCGCACATGTCGTCGATATGAAGATCGATGAGTTCCCGAATGTTTTCAGGCGCGCGATGCGCGATTCGTTCGGGGCCTCGCCACGATCAACTTGGCGCTCGGCCTCGATGGCCCAGCGTCGCGCATCATCCCGGCGCAGAAAGGTCTCGCTCACGCAGCGTCCTTTGCGTCGGACCTGGACGCGCCAGGACCCGAAGGAGAGCTTCGTGAAGGTGGCCATTTTTCGTGTGCGCTCCGTGTGCGATCAGCCGTCGAAACGTGACGAAAAGCGTCGCATCACGGCGTGCTTCCGTGTGCGCTCGGTACGACCGAGCGATTTGCTGTTGAAGAAAAAACAATGAGATATCAATCATATAGATTCGCCGTGGCGCCTATGATGGATTGGACAGATCGCCACTGCCGGACGATCCATCGCCTGATGTCGCGCCATGCGCTGCTCTACACCGAGATGGTGACGGCGCAGGCGGTGATCCACGGCAACCGCGAGCACCTGATCGGCTTCGACGCGATGGAGCACCCCGTCGCGCTCCAGCTCGGCGGCAACGACCCGAAGCTTCTGGCCGAGGCAGCGCGGATCGGCGCCGAATTCGGCTATGGCGAGATCAACCTGAATTGCGGCTGCCCGTCCGATCGCGTCCAGGGTGGCGCTTTCGGCGCCTGCCTGATGCGCGAGCCGGCGCTGGTCGGCGATTGTGTCGCGGCGATGAAGGCAGCGGTCGCGATCCCCGTCACGGTGAAATGCCGCATCGGCGTCGACGATCAGGACCCGGAAATCGCGCTCGATGCCCTGACCGCAGCGGTCCGCGCGGGGGGCGTCGATGCGCTGATCGTCCATGCCCGAAAAGCCTGGCTGCAGGGCCTCTCGCCCAAGGAGAACCGCGAGATTCCGCCGCTCGATTATGAGCGCGCCTACCGCCTCAAGGCCGCCAATCCCGATCTGCCGGTGGCGATCAATGGCGGCGTCAAGGCGCCGGCCGAGTGGGTCCCGCATCTGGAGAGGCTCGACGGCGTCATGGTCGGCCGCGAGGCCTATCAGAATCCGGAAATCCTGCTCCAGGTCGATCCGCTGCTGTTCGGGCAGGCACCGCCGGTCGCCGACGCCTTCGCGATGCTGGAGGCGCTGGAGCCCCATCTCGCCGCGCATCTGGAGCGAGGCGGGCGGCTGCATGCCTTCACACGCCATCTCGTCGGGCTGTTCCCGGGCCGTCCGGGCGCACGCCTCTTCCGCCGCCATCTCGCCGAGCATTGCGTCGCAGCCGGCGCCGGGCTCGCCGATCTGCGTGCCGCCACCGCGCATGTCTCGCGCCACGAGACGGCTGCTGCGGCCTGATCGATATGGCGCCCGCTTGGGCGGTAGGCCCGCTCGATCAGGATCCGGTTAACCGCCGACCTGGAACGAATAGCTCAGCGTCGTGCCGAAGGTGAACTGGTCCCGGCTGCCATTGACCCGCACGAGAGGGGAGCCCGCCGCTTCGTCCAGGAGCCGGTCGTAGCGCGCGTAGACCGTCGTCGCCCAGTTTTCGGACCAGTCATAGGTGAGGGCCGTGGCCACGCCCGCCGATTTCGCGCCGGAGTCCGGGCGATAGGGCCTGTAGATGCCGCTCAGCGCCGCTTCTCCGGGCGTGATCCCGAAATTGCGCGTCATGTAGCTCTTACTGCCCATGCTGAAGCGCGGGCCCGCCGAGAAGGTGAAGCTGCCGAAGCGCTCGACCCAGTCGGCGGAGAGATCCGCGACGACGCCGTGATGGCCGTGAAAGCCCTGCTTCACCTCGGCGCGCAAGCGGAAGCGATCCAGGACGGGCCAGAATTCGGCAAAGACGCCGGCCTCGATCGTCCAGGGCACGTCGCGCAGGCCGAAAAGTTTCCGGTCCGCGCCGGAATAGCGGCCTGACTTGTAGTCGCCGACCACGCCGACCTTGAGCCGGTCGGTGTCGTACAGGGCGAAGTCGAGCCCGTCATCGGGCGCGCTGAAGCCTTCGGCCTCCCCGACACGGCGCCAGCTCAGCGACGGCATGGGCGAGAAGCGGCGCCATTTCGAGCCCTCGAAATCGGGCTCGTATTGCAGCGAGCCGCCGATCGTGATGATCCAGCCCTTGGCGGGGGTCGGGTCGGTCAGGGCCGGCGTCGTGTCGGCGGCCCGGGCGGCGGAAAGGCCGCAGGACAGCGTGAGCAGCGAGAGCCATGCTCCGCGGTTTTGGACAAGAGGCACTCGCTTGCCGCGGCCCTTGGATACGCAGGTCGTCCGCGTCATTCGCTGGCGCTCCGGCTGAGTTTGATTCCGAGTTTCTTGATGCGGTGCCACAGGCTGCGTTCCGCAACGCCGAGCAGCCGCGCGGCCTGGACCTGCACGCCGCCGGTGCGGCGCAGAGCAGCGAGGATGAAGTCGCGCTCGATGCGTTCGAGCTCGGCATCAAGATCGCCGGGGATGCTGCCAGAATCGCCACGGCGTGGCGACGATTCAAAGAGGTCGCGCGGCAGGTCGTGAACATCGATCGTGGGTGACTTCGCGACGATGATGGCACGCTCCACGCAGTTATGCAGTTCCCGGATGTTGCCGGGCCACTCATGGTCGGACATAGCCGAAATCGCGGCGGGCGTGAAGCCGATGACTCGCTTTCCCATGGCTTCGCTCAACTGGCCGAGAAAATGCGTGGCGAGCGTCGGAATATCCTCCCGGCGATCGCGCAGGGCGGGCAGGGCGATGGGAAAAACGTTGAGCCGGTAGAACAGATCCTCGCGGAAACGGCCTTCCGCGACGGCTTGGCGCATATCCTTGTGCGTGGCGGCGATGAGGCGGACATCGACCGTCTGGCTCCGGTTGGCGCCGATAGGCTCGAAGCTGCGCTCCTGGACGGCACGCAGCAGCTTCGCCTGCACGGCCACCGGCATGTCGCCGATCTCGTCGAGGAAGAGGGTGCCGCCATCTGCCGCAGCGAAGCGGCCGATGCGGTTGGACAGCGCCCCCGTGAAGGCGCCTTTCACATGGCCGAAAAGCTCGCTTTCCAGCAGCGTCTCGGGGATCGCCGCGCAGTTCACGGCGACGAAGGGCTTGTTGCGCCGGGGACTGTTGAAATGGATCGCGCGGGCGACGACCTCCTTGCCCGTGCCGCTCTCGCCGCTCAGCATCACGGTCGCGCGCGTCTCGCAGACCTCGGTGACCTGCTCGATCACCCGCCGGAAGGGCGCGCTCGAGCCGATCAGCGTCTCGAAGCTGTAGCGTCCCTCCAGCTCGCTGCGCAAACGGTCGTTGTCGCGCACGACGTCGGACAGCCGCAGCGCCCGCCGGACGGTGGCGGCGACCTCGTCCATCTCGAAGGGCTTGGCGATATAGTCGAAGGCGCCTTCCTTCACGAGATCGACGGCGTCGCGCACGGTCGCGAAGGCGGTGATGATCACGACGGGGATCTCGGGCCAGTGCTTGCGAACCTCCTGCAGCAGCTCGCGCCCGTCCATCACCGGGAGCCGCAGATCGGTCAGGACCAGATCGAAGCGGGCCTGTTCCAGCTCCTGCAGCGCGGCGCGGGCGTTGTCCACCGCGGTCGTGCGATAGCCGAGGTCTTCGAGGGCTGCCGCGAGCACGTCGGCGAGCCGCGCCTCGTCGTCGACAATCAGAACAGCGTGGCTCATGGCGCTTCCTTTGATCGCCAGCGCGGCAAGGTGATGCTGAAGGCGGCGCCCCGGCCTGGCTCGCTCGCGCAGGTGGCCTGGCCGCCATGGGCTTCGGCGACAGTCTGGACCTTGGCAAGGCCAAGCCCGGTACCTTTCGTCTTTGTCGTGAAGAATGGGTTGAAGATCTCGTCGCGCATCTCCGCCGGCACGCCCGCGCCCTCGTCGCGGATCGTCAGCGAGACGGTGTCGCCCTGGGCGGTGACGTCCGCATGGATCGTGCCTCCATTGGGCATGGCGTCGATGGCATTGAGCACGAGGTTGAGACAGGCCTGATGCAGCTGGTCCGGGTCGCCGCGGACCGTGGCATCGCCGCTCTCGTCGGTGACCGCGACGGAAATCTTGTGCCGCGCCAGCTCCGGCCCGGCAATCGCGGCGACGCGATCGATGATCGACCGCATCCGCAATTCGCTCGTCATCGGCGGCTTGGGATGCGCGAATTCGAGAAAGTCGCGCACCAGCGTTTCGATCCGGCGGACCTCGTCGATGACGTAGCCGAGCATCTTGTCCTCGGAGCCGGCGAGCTTCGCGCGGTTGCGGACGACCTCGGTCGAGGTCTTGATGATGCCGAGCGGGTTGCGGACCTCATGCGCGATGACCATGGCCGCCTGACCCAGCACCGACAGCCGGTCCCGGCGCCGGAGCTCGGTTTCGAGGTCGCGCAGCGCGCCGAGCTGTTCGGCCATGCTGTTGAAGCCGGCCGCGAGCTGGACGAGTTCGCGCCCTCCCGTCTCCGATACGCGCTGGCGATAATCGCCCGCGGCGATGGCCCGCACGCCGCGGGTGAGCGCGCGCAGCGGACGCACCAGGATGTCCGACATCACGATGCCGACGGCGACGGAAAGGAGGCTCCCGAACAGGAAGATGCCGAGAAAGAGGCTTTCGCGCCCGAGCTGCTCGAACAGCCCCGCCTCGCTGCGCAGGCCGACGAAAGCCACCGCCGCCAATTCGCCGTCGATCCCTTGGAAGCCGATATAGACGGCCCGGTAGGTGCCCCCATCGGCCGAGGGATCGAACACCGCCTCCTGCCCCGATGCGAGCTGGCGCCTGATCTCCTGGGGGACCGGGCTGACGCTGTCGGGATGGGTTTCCAGCACGGGTTCGAGCCGGGGCCCGAAATCGGCGAAGAGCCGGACGTTCAGGGACGTCACCACCTTGATGCTGCCGAGATAGGCTTCGTCGAGCCAGGAGCCGACCAGCACGTGCAGCGTCTGCCCTTTCACGGAGATCGTCTGGACCGCGCCTGCCATGATCCGGCGCTGGCCATTCGCCGTCATCTTGAAAATGCCCTGCTTCTCGTCCGTCGGAAGGAGCGTGATGGGCTGAAAGGGCTGCGAGGTGTAGCGAATCGTCCGCTGGTCGTCATAGACGGCGATCACATCGTAGCCGACCGAGTTCAGCAGGGCCGATTCCGCGTCGAAGGTCGATGACGAGCGGACGTCGATGTCGGCATTGCTCTCGATGCGCTGGCCGATCACCGCCGCGACGCGCTGCGCCTCCTGCGAGGCTTCCTCGACCTCGAGCCTGAAGAAGCGCGACGTCTCCCCCAGCCACTGCTCGACATTGTCCTCGAAGGCGCTGGAAAGGAGCCAGGCGGCGACATAGGCGGACGCCAGCATCGCCGGCACGCTGACCAGCATGAACCCGATCACGAGCCGCAGTCGCAAGGTCGTCATGCGGAAGCGCACGGCTTCGCCTCCCTACCGCGCCGGACCGAAGGATTGAATCCGCTTCCCGGAAAAATCGAACGCGAAAACAAACAGACAGGTCGCCGTTTCAGCGCCCTGTCGGACGCCCGGCGACCCCGACGGCAGACGGTCCCGCTGCGTGTGGCGGAACCGCCGCTTCATCGCTGCCGCGTCCAGAGATCGTCGTCGCAGACGAGGCCGCCGAGCACGCAGCCGCGGATCTCCAGGGTATCCGGCCCTTTCGGCGAAAGGGTCGTGCGATAGCTCTTGCCGTCTTCCGGATTGTAGCCGGTCCCGGTCAGGACGCCGGACGCGTCCGGCTTGAAGTCGCTGAGGACCTGCAGCCCGAGCAGTGGGCGCTCGCGCAGCTTCGGATCGGGATTAAAGCGGTCGACGTGAGGCTGCTTCAGCCAGACGATCTTGCCGCATAGGGCCGGGCCGCAGCGGCTGATCGCGATCTCCGACACGCCATCCGAGTCGCGCCAACGTCCGATGACCTCGCCGGTGCTGTCGGCCCGGGCTGGCAGCGACATCAGTGCCGCGGCAATCAGCAGGGCATGTGACAGCTTAGGAATCGGCATCGTCATTCTTCTCTCCGAGGGCGACCACGCCGGCCAGGATCAGCGCGATGCCGATGCTGCGGGTGAGGTCGATGCGCTCGCCGAACGCGAGCCAAGCGAACAGCGGAACCGTGACATAAGCGAGGCCGGTCATCGGGAAGGCCCGGCTCAGCGGCATGTCGCGCAGGATCGCCATCCAGACGACGAAGGTGCCGATATAGCCTATGCAGGCGAGCCAGACACCCGGCAGGGAGATCGCCTTCGCGATCATGGCGAGGCCGAAATCCATGTCGCCGAGTCCGTCCGCGCCCCATTTGAAGGCGAGCTGCGTGCCGGTATCGAGCACGATGAAGGCCGTCCAGATCGCGATCTGGCGCCAGCGGGACGGCTGTAGGGTCGGGGCGACGGCGCTCATGCGGCGCTCCTTCTGGCCATGGCCGCGAGATCGGGGTCGAAGCGCGCGAAGGAAAGATGCGGGCTGAGCTTGCGCATGGCCCATTGCAGCGGCGCGGCGCGATGCCGGAAGCGGATGGTGGACGGCACCAGCCGGCTGCCGAAGCGCAGCTTCGCGGCATAGGCCGTCTGCCCGCTCTGCAGCAGCTTGATGCGCCGCTCCAGGCAGAAGCGCACATTCGCCATCCAGCTCACGGCGTAGAGATTGTGCTCGCGGCCGAGCGGGTAGCGCATGCCCAGGAACTTGTCGATCACGCGGTCGGCCTCGACCAGCAGCAGGTTGAAGGCGGCGAGTTCCGCGCCGATCCAGTAGAGCGCGAAGACGACCCGCGCGCCGAGCGCCTGCGACAGGCCGCTGAAATAGCCGGGCGGCAGCACTTCGAGGTCGCCATAGTCGAGGCCGCTCTGTTGCCGGGTCGATTCGTAGAGCGCGTCGATCTCGGCTTCGAGGCCGGCGATGTCGCCGCGGAACTCGATGCGGACCTGATCCGCCTTGGCGAGCTTGCGGCGGATGTCCTTGCGCGTCGACCCCGAGAGCGAGGCGAGGTAGCCGGCCTCGTCGGCGAAGGGCAGGTCGAGCACCGCTATCGGCAGGCTGCCGAGCTCCGCGAAGCCCTGCACGCCGAGAAACGGGCCGAGCAGGGCGTCCTCAGCGGGGGCGAGATCCTTCCAGGCCACGATATGCGCGCGCTCGGTCGCGGCGCTGGCGGCGAGCGTCTCGACCATGACGCGGCAGGCCTGCTGGCGGGCTGCATCGTCGAGGCGAGGGGCGAAGCCGACATGGCAGCGTTCGGCATAGGGCGAGCCGACGCAGAGCACCCGCAGCGTCATCAGCCCGGGCAGTCGGCGGAAAACGGCCTCGCCGAGCGCACGCAGCGGCCCCTGGAGCGGCGTGTCCAGACGGTAGTCGAGGCGGAAGAACGGCGCGACCGCGACGACACCCTGCGCATCCGAGACGGTGACGGCAAGGCTGCGGATGCCGACGGCCGAGACCGCCGCGGCCGTCTCGCAGGCGGCATAATAGGCATGGCACTCGGCCTCATGCGGCAGGCAGGCGTCCCAGGCCGCGCTCTCGACCTCTGCGATGCTGCCTGCGATCTGGCCGGTCAGGCCGGTCATGGGGCCGCGACGGCGCGCAGGAGCACCGTCTTGTTTTCGGCCTCGTGGGCGGCTTCGAGCCGGGCCGCGAGTGCGACCGAGCGCTCCACGACGATGTCGCGCTGCTGGTCGATGGTGACGAGATGGTAGCTGTCGTCGAGGACGACCGCATCGACGAGGCCGCCAAGGCGGCGCTGGATATGGAAGGCGTTGGAGAGGCTCGCGATGTCGTCCTCGCGGGGATGGACGAGCAGGGCCGGGCAGCGGATCGAGGGCATCTGGCGGCGCGTCAGCGCGATGAGCTGCCACATCTGCTGCAAGGCGCGGGAAGGGGTCGTCAGCAGCCCCGCCTGCGTGCTGTCGCCGCTGCTCATCGCGCCCATGATCACCTGGCGGGTTCGCGGATCCTTGATGCCGTAGGGCTCGCGTTCAGCGAAGCTGTAGCGCCGACCCATTGGCGTGTTGATCAGCCATTTGAGCAGGAAGGCATAGCGCGGGATCGACCAGCCGTCATACCAGAGCGTCGGCGCATAGAGCGCGAGGCCGGCGACGTCCGCGGGGCGCTCGGCCGCGATATGCATCGCCATCACCGCGCCCATCGAGAGCCCGCCGACGATGATGCGGTCGCAGGATTCTTTCATGCGGTCGAGTTCGGCGAGCACGCTCGCCACCCAGTCGCGCCAGCTCGTGGCGAGCAGGTCGGCCTCCGTGCCGCAATGGCCGGCGAGCTGCGGGCAATTCACGGTGTAGCCCGAGCGATGGATCGCCCGCGCCACCAGCCTGAGCTCGACGGGGGTTCCGCCCAGCCCGTGGATGAGCAGGAACCCGGTGCGGTTGCCGGCGTAGCGCAGGCTATGGTCCTGAATGGTCACGGGCGCGGTCTCAGGCGGTTTGGGCGACGACGATGACGCCGCAGGTGATGAGGAAGGCGCCGAGCCATTGCCGGCGGCCGACACGCTCGCCGAGAAGCACGGCGCTGGCGAGCGCGATGGCGAGGAAGTTGGCGCTGGCGATCGGGAAGGCGATCGAAAGCGGCACCTCCGCCAGGATGCGCAGCCAGATGAAGAACTCGGCGACATAGGTGGCAAGGCCGGCGGTGACCCAGCCGCAGCGAAGCGCCGCCACGGCGGTGGTCCGGAAATCGGCGCCTTGCGGCAGCCTGTCGGCGCCGATCTTGAAGCAGAGCTGGCCCGCGACGTCGCAGGCCACCGAGAGCACGAACCAGAAGATGATCCAGGGCGTCATGACAGCACCGTCTCGAAGCAGTCGATCAGGGCCGCATTGACGCGCGCATTGCGGTCGAGCGTTCCGGGCTCCGGCTTCAGGCCTTTGGGGTGATCGAAATAGGCGAGCGTCGCGCGGAACGGATCGGTGAAGCGCGGCTTCGACCAGTCGCCGCAGACATCGATGCCGCGGATCGCGCGCGCGGAGGCCAGGCGCTGGACTGCGCGCAGCAGATGCGTCAGCGGCATCTCACCCTGGTCCCAGTTGGTGAAGGCGTCTTCGGGGCCGAGCACATCCTTGTCGATGGTCAGCCAGATGGCGCGGGTCGGGATCGCCTCGACGAGCTCGTCGAGGAAGTCCGACCAATTCTCCTCGGCGAGATTGCGCCAGTGGAGATGGCCGCCTTCCTGCCGGTAGCACGCCGTCCGCCCGTAACGTCCCCAGACGCGCGACGGCTGGTGGCGCCAGGGATAGAGCGCGATCCGCCCATCGCGGACGGCAGCGAGATTGGCGAATTGCAGCTCGGGCCGAACGAGGTCGTCGCTGCAGGGGCCGATTGTCACGACCTTGCGCACATGCGGCAGCTCCAGCGCCCGGTTGACCCAGGCGCCGCAATTGACCGTGGCGGGGAAACGCACCCAGTCGGGATGGTTATCGAAATGGACGATGGTCACGTCCTCCTCGACGCCAGAGACGAGGCTGGCGGTCAAGTGGTGAAAGTCCCCGGACCCGTAAAAGGTCACCGTGATCTCCCGCCCGCTGCCGGCATCGGGTGCGAGCCGGGAAGCGAGGCTTTGCAGCGCGTCCCGGCTCGCCACGATCCGCAGGCGGCAGGCAAGGTCGGCAGCATCGATGCGGGTTGCGGCCCCCGCATCGATGCGCCGGCGCAGCGGCTCCTGAGCCGCCACGCCTGCGTCGAGATCGATCACGCGCAATCGCAAGGTGGCCTCTGCGGCGTTCAGGCCGTTGCGACGCGGGTGAAGAGCTGGTCTAGCAGCGCAATCGCCAGATCGATCTCGGCGTAGCTCATGGTCAGTGCGGGCGCGAGGGTGATCACGTTCTTGTAGTAGCCGCCGATATCGAGGACGAGGCCGTAGCGCTTCCCAGCGATCTCGAGATCGGCCTTCATGCCCTCGTCGCACATCAGGTCGACCAGGCGCTTGGAGGGCGTGTAGCTGTCGTGCGGCTCGCAGATCTCGATGCGCAGCGCCATGCCGAGGCCGTCGACCTCGCCGACGATCTTGTGGCGCTTCTGAAGATCCTTGAGGCCGTCGAGGAAATACGCGCCCTTGGCCATGACCATGGTCTCGTAGTCTTCCTCCTCCATCATCTTCATCGCCTCGAGCGCGACGGCGGTGCCGAGCGGGTTGGCGTTGAAGGTGGAGTGGGTCGAGCCGGGCGGGAAGATGGTCGGGTTGATCAGCGCTTCCTTGGCCCAGACGCCCGAAAGCGGGTTCAGCCCGTTGGTCACGGCCTTGCCGAAGACGATCACGTCCGGCGTCACGCCGAAATGCTCGATCGACCAGAGCTTGCCGGTCCGGTAGAAGCCCATCTGGATCTCGTCGACGACCATCAGGATGCCATGGTCGTCGAGCACCTTCTTCAGACCGGTGAAGAAGTTCGGCGGCGGGATGACGTAACCGCCCGTGCCCTGCAGCGGCTCGACATAGAAGGCGGCGTATTCGGCCTGGCCGACCTTGGGGTCCCATACGCCATTGTACTCGCTCTCGAAGAGTCGCGCGAACTGCTGCACGCAGTGCTCGCCATACTCCTCCTTGCTCATGCCCTTCGGGCCCCGGAAATGATAGGGGAAGGGGATGAAGTGGGCGCGCTCGCCGAAATGGCCGAAGCGGCGGCGATAGCGGTAGGACGAGGTGATGGCGGAGGCGCCGAGCGTGCGGCCGTGATAGCCGCCCTCGAAGGCGAACATCAGGCTCTTGCCGTTGGAGGCGTTGCGCACGAGCTTGAGCGAATCCTCGACCGCCTGCGCGCCGCCGACATTGAAGTGAACCCGGCCCTTGGCGCCGAACTTGGCTTCCGCGTCCTTGGCGATCATCGCTGCGAGCTCGATCTTCTCGCGGTGGAGATACTGGCTCGCGACCTGCGGCAGCGTGTCGATCTGGCGCTTCAGCGCGTTGTTGAGGCGCGGATTGGCGTAGCCGAAATTGACCGCCGAATACCACATCTGCAGGTCGAGGAAGCGGTTGCCCGCCGCATCGAGCATGAAGGAACCCTCGCAGCCCGAGAAGATCTTGGGGAACTGCGTGTAGTGGACGGTGTCGCCATGCGAGCAATACTCCGCCTCGAGCGCGAGCAGGCGCGCTTCTTCCGCCGCGAGGCTGGCGCGCGATGCCGCTTGCACCGCATCGGCGGTGGCGAGCCGGGGGAATCCGTCATCCATCGATCTTGTCCTTGAGTTCTGTATGTTCCTCGGGCACGACGGTGCCGGCGAGGACGCCCTCCAGCAGGCTGATGGCCTCAGAGAAGACGGTAAAGGGCCTGTGGGCGATGCCGTTCTCGCGGCAATGCGAAACCAGGCTGTTCTTGGCGAAGACCATGTCGGCCTGGGCCGCCACGCAGAAATCCGAGCGCCCATCCCCGACGAGCAGGGTCAGTGGCCGGCTGAGATTGCTCGCGACCCGGCATTTGCAGGTGCCGCTCGCGCAGCCGCCGGACGGGTCGGCATGCGGCGAATCCAGCCGCCAGCGATCGCCGCCGATCGATTCCAGATGGTTGGCGATGATCGTCAGGTCGCCGAGACCGGCCTTGCGCATGATCCGGCGGATCGTCCGGTCCAGCCCGTCGGAAACGACGGTGACGGGGATGCCGTGATGCTGGCAGAGATGGACGAAAGCGGCGAAGGCCCAGTCGATCTCGAGGCTTTCGACGAAGGTGTCGAACACGTCGGGCGAGACGCGCAGCAGGGCGACCTGCCGTGCCATGCACTCCCGCGAGCCGATATGGCCCGCGGTCCACTCTGCCTCGATCTCTTCCCAGCCCGGCGCGGCGAAGCGCTGAAGGACACTGTCGGTCGTATCACGGCGCGAGATCGTGCCGTCGAAATCAATGATGGCCTGCCACTGCATGCGTATGCGCTCCGGAACCGTGCGCATAGCGCAAGCGGTGTGCCAAACCTTACATCATTGTCATATATAAGTTTTTAAGTTTGGGACAGCGTGGGGTACCTGCAAAGTTTGGAAGCGCCATCAAATTTTGTAGGGCCGTTGCAGCAAATCCCGTAGCCATGGCGAGGCCTGCTCCCTGCTGCCGGGCAGGCGGTTCCGAACGGCAATGCTTAGGGAAGCAGGGCTTTTCTCGCGGCGGGTTCCCCGATCCTTCGCACTCAGGCAAGGCGATCGCCGGCCACCCGCGAATTCTCCGCCTGCGGCAGGCGCGACGTCAACCGTCAGAGTCGCATGCCGCCATCCACCGGGATCTCGGCGCCGTTGATATAGGCGCCCTCCGGTGAGCAGAGCAGCAGCGCGATGCCCGCGCAGTCCTCGGGGCTGCCGATCCGGCCCAGCGGGATACGCGCGAGAGCCAGCTCTTCCCGGCCCGGCTGCGCGAGGATCGCGCGGTTGCGGTCGGTGCGTACGGCGCCGGGCTGGATGAGGTTGAAGGTGATGTCCTGTGCCTGCGTGGTGCGGGCCAGGGTGAGGATCATGCTGGTCTGCGCGGCCTTGGTGGCGGCGTAGTAGAGGCAGTCGGCATTGGCACGCGCCTCCTGCACGGAGCCGATCGCGATGACGCGGCCGAAGCCGCGGGCCTGCATACCGGGCAGGAAGGCTTTCAGGAGCCGCGCCGTCGCATGCAGATTGACCTCGCTCTGCACGGCGAGCGCCTCGTCGCTCAAGGTGTCGAGCGTCTGGCGAATCTCGGCCGAGGCGCAGAGGACGAGGATGTCGGGTGCCAGCGCTAGCCGCGCGAGCGCGGCGGCCATGCCGTCGACGGCGCCGGGCCGTGCCAGATCCGCGATCAGTGGCGTTGCCCGACCGTCCTCGCCACCGAGCCGGCGCGCGACCGCCTCGGCCTCCTCGTCGCGGTCATGGATGACGAGGAAGGCGCCCGCGCCCGCGAGAGCGGTCGCGATGGCCAGCCCGATCCCCCGCGCCGCGCCGGTGACCAGCGCGACGCGCCCCGAAAGCGGCCCCGCCATCAGCCGAGCAGCGGCTTCACGCGCGCGGTCGCGTCGTCCATCGCCTGCTGTGCGGGCTTGCGGCCGAGCACGGCAGCCTGCGTCTCCTCGACGAAGATGTCGTGCGCGCGCGCCTGCTCGTCGAAGGCCGGCAGATGGATGCGCGAAGCCTTGAGCGCGGCGGCCTCGTCGGCGGCATAGGGCATCGCCGCCTTCAGTTTCTCGTCGGCATAGGCCGAGATGCGGACGGGGCCGTTGCCGTTGAGCGCCATCGCCGTCGTACCGGCCTTGGAGGAGAGCGCACGGATGAACTCCCAGCTCAATGGCTTCTGCTTGGCGTTCTTCGGGATCATCAGCGACCAGAACTCGACCGTCGGCGCGAAGGCGACCTTGCCGGCGAGATCGGCCGCCATCGGCGGCAGCAACGACTTGAAGCGCCCGCCATATTTGCCCTTGGACGGGTCGTTATAGGTGACGAGCCGGGCGAAGGGGTTGATCGTCATCGCGGCCCGGCCCTGCTGCATCCAGGTGGTGATCTCCTCGTTGTTCACTGTCGCGAAGTTCCGCGGCAGCACGCCGGCCTTGTAGAAATCGGCGAGGAGCGTGAGCGTCTTCACCATCGGCGGCTCGGCCGCGACGATCTTGCCGTCGGTCGTCATGTAGTCGCCGCCGAGGCAGCGGGCGAGCGTCAGGAAGTTCGAGGCGAAGACGGCCGTGAAGGCGAGGCCGTAGACCTGCGTGCCGTCCTCGCGCTTGAAGGTGAGCTTGCGGGCGAGCTCCGTCAGCTCCTCGAAGCTCGTCGGCAATTTGGTGACGCCACGCTCTTCCAGCAGCGCCTCGTTGTAGATCAGGGCATTGGTTGCATGACGCACCGGGATGCCGTGCAAGGCATCGCCGACCTTGAGCGGCGCGATCAGGCCGGGCGCGACATCGTCGAAGGCTTCGATCGGCGCCTGCTTCATCAGCGCGTCAAGCGGCTCGAAGAGCTGGAGATTGCGCGGAACCGCGCGGCCATTGACGAGATAGGCGACATCGATCGAGGTCTCCGACAGCGAAGCCTCGCGCAGCAGCCGCTCATGCACGGCATTGACATCGCCAAAGGTCACCCAATTGACCTCGGCGCCATTCGCCTTGCGAAAGCCCTCGGTGGCATCGCCGCCGGGGCCGGTGGTCGCCGCCGTCTGGTGGACGCGGTGGCCGAGCGCGGTCAGCGTCCTGGTCTGGGCGAGGGCGCCTTTGGGAAGAAGCGCCGCCGTAGCGGTCGCACCGGCGAGGGCGCCGAACCGGCGGCGTGAAATGCGGAGCGTCATCGATGGTCCTCCGGGATGTTGTTTCGACGCTGTCGTCGCGCCGCTTTTGTCGATCGATCAGGCCGGCAGCAGCGGCTGCACGCGCTTGACCAGCGAGGCCATCGCCTCCTCGGGCGTCTTCATGCCGAGCACGGCGGCTTCCGCCTCCTCCTTGAAGAAGTCGCCGGCGCGGGCCGCCTCGTCGAAGGCCGGCAGGGGCACGCGTGCGACCTTCAAGACCTTCAATTCCTCGGCGGCATAGGGCACGGTCCCGGCGAAGCTCTGGTCGGCATAGGTCGAGGCGCGCACCGGGCCGTTGCCGTTGAGCGCGGCCTTCAATGTCGCCTCCTTCGAGGTCATCGCCTTGATGAAGCTCCAGGCGAGGTCCTTGCGCTTGGCGTTCTTCGGAATGACCATCCCCCAGAACTCGACCTTGGCCGGGGCGGCATCGTATTTGCCGGCGAGCGTCTTCGAGGCCGGTACGGCGATCGTCTTGATCTTGCCGGGGAATTTGGATTTCTGCGGGTCGTTGTAGATGCGGTTGCGGCCCATGCTCTGCAGGCTCATCGCGGCGCGGCCCTGCTGCATCCAGACATTGACATCCTCGGGCGAGAGCGTCGCGAAGCTGCGCGGGAAGGCGTTGATCTGGAAAAGCTCGCGCAAGGTGCGGATCGCATTCAGCATCGGCGGCTGGTCGGCGACGCATTTGAAATCGGGCGTGATGAAGTCGCCATCCCAGGCGCGGGCGAGGTCGATCACGTTGGGATAGGTCACGCCCGGCGTGCACAAGCCCACGACTTGGGTGCCGTCGCTGCGGCGATAGCTGCAGGCCTTGGCGATCTCGATCATCTCCTCGATCGTCGCCGGGGGCTTGGAGAAGCCTTTCTCGGCCAGGATCTCCTCATTGTAGTGCAGGCCGGAGGAGGCGTGGCGGAAGGGGATGGCGAGCTGCTTGCCGCTGACCTTCATGCCTTGCATCAGGCCGGGAAAGATGTCGGCGGGGTCCTCGACCGGGTCCTTCCTGAGGTAGTCGTCGAGCGGCTCGAACAAAGTCGCGGCGCGCGGCACGACCTGGGTATTGACCACGAAGCCGACATCGACCGAGCTCTCGCCCAGGCTCGCCTCGCGAAACAGCCGCTCCTGCAGCGGGCCGGTGTCGAAGGTCGTCCACTGGACGGTGACGCCGTTCTTCTGCGCCCAGTCCTTGGTGATGTCGCCGCCCTGCGCGCCGGTCGCGACCGTCTGCATGACGCGATGGGTGAAGACGTTGAACGGATTGCTCTGCGCCCGAGCCGCGCCGCCGAGCCCGGCGAAGCTCAAACCCAGGATGCCGGCCCCGAACTGCCTACGGTCGAGCGTCGCCCTCTGGCTCATGGTGATCCTCCCTGTGGTTCGCGAGTTCCGCGATGGCGGCTTCGGCCGCTTCGAAATGCTTGTTCATGGCGGCAAAGGCCGCGGCCGGATCGCCGGCCCGGATCGCGTCGACGACGCGGACATGCCGATCGAAGGTGCGCTGCCAGTCGGCGGGGCCACGCGCCTCGCGCGAATTGAAGATCTCCATCACCTCGCGGATCACCGGCCGCAGGCCCCGGATCTGGAAATCCAGCAGGCGGTTGCCCGAGGAGGCGGCGACGGCCTCATGGAAATCGAGATCGGCCTCGATCCAGCGCGGCACGTTGCCAAGCGCATCTTCCATCCGGGCGAGGATGAGGTCGAGCTTCTCGATATCCTCGGCGGTGCGGCGCTCGGCGCTGTGCGCCGCGATCGGCGGCTCCAGGATGCGGCGCAGCTCCACCGCCTCGGTCAGGCCATTGGCGCGGCCGCGCACGGCGAAGCGGTAGAAGCGGTCGAGCGGGGCGGCATCGAGCGCCTGCACCCGCGTCGGCTTGCCCTGCTGGATATGGACGACGCCCATCGCCGCGAGCTGGCGGATGGCCTCGCGGGCGATCGGCTTGCTGACGCCGAAGGAGGCGGCGATGCGCGCTTCCGAGGGCAGGAAATCGCCCGGCTTGAGCCGCCCGTCATGAATCGCCTGCGTGATGCGCTGGATCACGGCATCGCCGAGACGCATCGGCACGACATCGCCTCCGGCGAAAAGGTCGTCCTCATCCAGCACGGAACGGGCGGTGTCGCTCATCAAATTCCTCCGGCGGCGATCATTGACAGATGCCGCGTTCCTTGGCAACTGTTCAACCTATCAGATAAGATGATGTCCTTCAGGGAGGGCGCGAGCCCATGCCGGCCAGCCGGATATCGAAGATCGCCGTGCATCCGCTGCGGGCGACCCTGCCCAAGGTCCAGCGGACATCGCAGGGTGACTACCCGGCGATCGAGATCGTCGTCGTCGAGGTCGAGACCGAGGACGGCACGGTCGGCTTCGGGGAGGGGCTCTGCCGGCGCGGCGCCGCGGGCTATGCGCGCTTCATCGAGGAGGCGCTGGTTCCGCGCCTGATCGGGCGCGACGCCGCCGACCGGCGCGCGCTCTGGAAGGCGATGCGCGCTGCCTTGTCAGGCCGGCCCGGCGGCCAGATCGTCGAGGCGATCGCCGCGATCGACATCGCGCTCTGGGACATCGCCGGAAAGCAGGCGGGCGAGCCGATTCACCGATTGCTCGGCGGCATGGGGCGCAAGGAGGTCGCGGCCTACGCCTCCTCGATCAACTGGCTCGATGATGCGACGGTCGAGGCCGAGGTAGTGGCCGTGCTGAAAGCCGGTTTCCGCGAGATCAAGGTCAAGCTCGGCCATCCGCTCAGGGACGCCATCGCCCGCGCGAAACTGATCCGTAGGCTCGCCGGCGACGACATCGCCCTCTATGTCGACGCCAACTGGGCCTATGATGTCGATGATGCGCTGATCGTCGGCCGCGCGCTCGCCGATCTCGGCTACGGCTTCTTCGAGGAGCCGATCGCTCCGCATGACCGCGAGGGCTATCGCCGTCTAGCGCAGCACCTGCCGATCCGCCTGGCGGCCGGCGAGAGTGACTATGTCGCGTCTGAGGCGCTGATCTCGTTGCAGGACCGCTCGCTCGGGCTGATCCAGCCGGACGTGACGCGCTCGGGCGGCATCACCGAGACCTGGCGCATCGCCGAGCTCGCGGCGACCTTCAATACGGCCTATGCGCCGCATGTCGGCTGGTCAGGCGCGATCTGCGTTGCCGCGAGCCTGCAATTGGCGGCGGCGGCGGAAACCTTCCGCACCTTCGAATGCATGGTCTACGAGAACCCACTGCGCGATGCCTTCACGCGCCCGCTCGTCGGCGAGGGCTCGCAACTGGTCGACGGCAAGCTCGCCATTCCGCAGGCGCCGGGCCTCGGCATCGAGATCGACCGCGAGGCGCTGAAGCGCTTCAGGATCGCTTGATGACCAGCCGCACGCCCCTTTCCGCCATCGCGCTGGTCACGCCGGTCCAGCTCATGATCGGCGGCATCATCTTCCTGCCGGCGATCTATGTCTTCTGGCTGAGCCTCAACCAGTCCTCCTTCGGCCAGCAGGCGACATTCGTCGGCCTCGCCAACTACGCCAAGGTGCTGGCCGATCCGTATTTCTGGAAGGCGCTGCTCAATACCGTCATCGTCGTCGCGATCGTCGTGCATGTGGAGTTGCTGATCGGGCTCGGCATGGCGCTGTTCTTCGCCTCGGGCGTGCCGTTTCGCGCGCTCCTGCTCGCCATCGTGCTCGCGCCCTATGCCGTCAGCGAAGTCTCGGCGGTGGTGATGTGGCGCTATTTGTTCGAGCCCGATGTCGGGATGATGAGCCGGTTGCTCGCCACGATCGGGCTGCCGCCGATCGAATGGGCGGTGAACCCGAGCCACGGCCTCGCCATGGTCAGCCTGCTTTCGATCTGGCTGCATCTGCCGTTCAGCTTCATCATCCTCTATGCCGCACGGCTTTCGATCCCCAGCGACCTCTACGAGGCGGCGTCCATTGACGGCGCCTCGGCCTGGACCAGCTTTCGCCGCGTGACGCTGCCGCTCTTGATGCCGGCGCTGCTGATCGCGGCGCTGTTCCGCTACATCTTCGCCTTCCGCCTGTTTTCCGAGGTCTGGCTGATGACCGGCGGCGGACCCGCACGCTCGACCGAGGTGATGGCGGTCTATCTCTATCTCGAGGCCTTCCGCTACAACGCCTTCGGCCCGGCCGCGGCCACCGGCTGGTTGCTCGTGCTCGCCTCGCTCCTGCTCGCGCTGTTCTATCTGCGCCGGCTCTACCGGGAGATGTTCGCGCGTGCCTAAGCTGCTTCGCCATTTCCTGAAATTTTTGGGCGTGCTGGCGGTCGTCGCCTGGTCGCTCGTGCCGATCGGCCTGATCGCGATGTCGTCCTTCAAGGCCGACCGCGACATCTTCTCGCCAACGGGCGCCTTTTCCTTCGCGCCGACGCTGGCGAACTACCAGGCGCTGTGGAGCCGCTGGGGCGACTTCTTCTTCGGCCTGTGGAACAGCTTTCTCGTCACCGTGGGTGCGACCGTGCTCGCGGTCGGCGTCTCGCTGCTCGCCGGCTTCGCCTATTCGCGCTTCGCCTCGCGCGGATTGCAGGCCTCGGCGTTCTTCCTGATCTTCATCCGCCTCATTCCCCCGATCGTGATCACGCTGCCGCTCTTCCCGGTGGTGAACTGGCTCGGGCTCAACGACACGCATGTCGTGCTGATCGTGCTCTACGCCACCTTCTTCGTCTCGCTGGGCACGGTGGTGATGCGCACCTTCATCGACCAGATCCCGCGCGAGCTGGACGAGGCCGCGATGATGGACGGCGCCTCGCAGTTCCAGATCATCATGCGGGTCATCCTGCCGATGGCGGCGCAGGGCATGCTGGCGGTCTCGGTCTTCGTCATCGTCTACGCCTGGAACGAGTTCCTCTTCGCCTTCATCTTCACGACGACCAAGGCCAAGACGGCGCCGCTGGTGATCTCCGAGATGATCGGCGCCGTCGAGGGCGTCGAATGGGGCGTGCTCTTCGCTGCGTCCACCGTGCAGCTCGTGCCGGTGCTCGCCTTCGTCATCCTCATGCAGAAACACCTCGTCGCCGGCCTCACCGCCGGCGCGGTGAAAGGCTGATCGCCATGACCCCGTCAGATTCCCGGCTCGACGACTTCAGACGCGCCCTGCGCGAGAGCGACCCAAGCTTAAGCCGCTTCGACCCGCTGCCGCGCATCATCTGCCTCGATGATTTCGACCGCGGCATGTGCGGCTGGACGCAGCTCGTCGGCAATTACGAGGACACGCTGGACGCGATGCTGCCGGGCTATGCCCAGCACAGCCACGCCATGCTCTCGACCTTGCCGAACTGGGATTTCGGCTCGCATGGCGGCGTCGACGGCTCCTATGCCTTGAAGATCGCCACCCGCCCGAAAAAGGGCGCGCAGAATGTCGCGATCAAGCGGCTGACCTTCCGCAAGGCCGGGCCGATCCGGCTGGAGGCCTATTTTACCTTCAAGCCGGAGGCGACGGAGCTCGCCCTGTCGGAGACCGATATCCGCTCCTTCGGCTTTCTCTACGATCTCCAGATCGGCGACGCCTCAGGGCCGGGAGATCGCGTCATGCCGCATCTGCGCTTCCTCAACGCGCAGGACGGCCAGCACCTGCAGAAATGGCAGTTCAAACGAAAGACGACGCCGATCAAGCCGATCGGCACCGCCGGCAAGACGATCACGCATTACCATCTCGCTCCCGAGGACTGGGAGGACCTGCCCGGCGGCGAGCAAAGGCTCTGCTACAACGAGATTCCGACCAAGGTGAACTGGCACTATCTGTGCTTCGACTTCGACCTCGCCGCGATGCAGGCGACGCGCTTTCAGGTCAACGACCGCGTCTTCGCCATGGACGGGTTCGACTGCATCCGCATCCCGGCGATGAAGAACCTGTGGTGCATGCTGAACCTCGCCTTCTTCGCCGAGACGGACACCGACAAGCGCGCCTTCGCCTATCTCGACTCCGTCTGCCTGTCGGGGGATTTCTGATGCTGCCCGAGAACCTGACCGCCGTCGTTGCCCGCAACGAAAGCTGGACCGGCGCCAGCGCCACCGAGCCTTATGAGGCCGGCTGGGCGAAGGAAGCGATCGTCTTCGTCCGGGCGCTGAAGGAGCCGAAGGGAGCCCTCCCGAAGGCCCGGGTCGAGATTTCCGCTGACGGGATTCACTGGTGTCCCGAGGGCTCGGAGTTCGATCTGCCGGCGGCGAAGGACGCGGTGACCTTCCAGCGGCTTGCCCATTTCGGCAACTTCCTGCGCGTCGCCGCGACCTTGCCGGAGGGCGCCGAGATTACCGTGCTGGTGACCTTCCATCTGAAGGCCTGATCGCGGGACATCCGTAGAGCTTGCTGCGTTGTCGCGGAAGCACGGGATCCATGCCGGAGCCTTGATCGAAAAGGGTCAGGCATGGATCCCGGGTCAGGCCCGGGATGACGGCGTGGTTCCGCGCAAAATCGGCATGCCCTAATAGACGTCGGCCTGATAGCGCCCCGCCTTCCGCAAGGACGCGACATAGGCGATCGCCTCCTCGCTGGAGCGCCCGCCATGCTCCGCGACGACATCGACCAGAGCGCGCTCGACATCCTTGGCCATGCGCTTGGCGTCGCCGCAGACGTAGAAATGCGCGCCCTGTTCGAGCCAGGCCCAGACTTCGCCGCCGCGCTCGCGCATGCGGTCCTGGACATAGACCTTCTCGCCCGCATCGCGCGACCAGGCGAGCGTCAGGTTGGTGAGGATGCCGGCCTCCTTCATCGCCTGCAATTCGTCCTCGTAGAAGAAGTCGCAGGCACGCCGCTGATGGCCGAAGAACAGCCAGTTGCGGCCCGGTGCCTTGGTCGCCTGCCGGTCGTGCAGGAAGGCGCGGAAGGGTGCAACGCCCGTGCCCGGACCGCACATGATGATTGGCGTCGCCGGATCGGCGGGCAGCCCGAAGCCATGGGCGCGCTGGACATAGACCGGCACCTTGTCGCCGGGCTCGACGCGTTCGGCGAGGAAGGTCGAGGCCACGCCCCAGCGCGGGCGCGTGCCGATCTTGTAGCGCACGGTATCGACGGTCAGCGTGATGCGGCCCGGCGTGGCGTTGTGCGAGGAGGAGATCGAATAGAGCCGCGGCTGCAGCGGATCGAGCGCCTCGACGAAGGCCTCCGCTGAAAGCCGCGCCTGCGAGAATTTGTGCAGCGTGCCGAGCACGTCGAGCCGGTCGATATCGCCGTCGGGATCCTCCCCGGCGGCAAGGCGCCTCGCCTTGGCGCGGGCTTCCCCGCCGGTGACATAGGAGATGAGCTGGAACAGCGCATCAGGCGCCGGTCCGAGCGCGCAATCTTCCATGAGCCTGTCGCGCAGGGGCTTGCCGCCGATCTCTGCGTCCGGCCGCGCGCCCAGAAGCGCGATCACCGCATCGACGAGGCGGGGATCGTTCCGCGCGACGATGCCGAAAGCGTCGCCGACGACATAGTCGAGCCCGCTTTCGGAGAGGTCGAACTCGACATGCCAGGTTTCCTTCTCGGAGCCCGCGCCATTGAGCTTGCGGCGCGAGAGAAAGGTCGCGAGCGCCGGATTCTCGCGGCAGCGACCTTTCGGTCCCAATTCCGCTGCCGGTGCGGCCTCGATGGGGGCGGCCGGGGCCGAGGCGCCGGGCTCCTCCATCAGCGCCTTGACCTGCCGCAGCGTCTCCTTGCCGCCCGGCGCGCAGAGATTGAGCCGCCCTTCCGCGCCCGAAGCGATGGCGGCGGAATAGGTCTCGCAGACATAGCCGCATTGCCCGCAATCCTGCTGGGCCATCGCAGCATACAGCCGGCGGGGCAGGGGCTTGCCCTCGGCGAGCTGCAGGCGCTCCGTCATCGGCATGGACGGGTCGTGCCAGGGCGCTCCGTCATCCTCGGCCTGCTCCATCATCGCGGCGTTCTGTGCCGGCGACAGGGCGGTGACGCCGGCATTGTCGAGCGAGAGCAGCCCGGCGAAGAAGCCGTTGAGCCAGGAGCGCTGCTCCTCGCTAAAGGGCGCGCTCTCGGGGACGATCTGCGCGAGCGGAGTCGGCGTCTGCACGGTCATGCCGCTTCTCCCGCCTCGGTGACCAGTGCCCTCAGGGCCGCGATCTCGTGGCGCCGCGCGAAGGCGACGAAGCTTTCGTCGGGCGCCGCCCGATGCGACTGCCAGCTCCGCAGGATCGCTTCGACGATGGCAGGGGCCTCCTCGGCCTTCACATGCGTCAGCAATTCGCGGCCGATGCCGCCTTCCACGCCATAGCCGCCGCCGACGAGGACATTGTAGCCGGGGACGGTGTCGCCCTCGTCCCCGACCGGCACCTTCTGCCCGATCAGGCCGATATCGCCGATATAGTGCTGGGCGCAGGAGTTGTGGCAGCCGGTCAGGTGGATGTTGACCGCCTGGTCGAGCGCGATGCGCGGCTCGCAATGGGCGGCGATGGCGAGCGCGTCCTCCTTGGTGTGCGCGCCGGCGAATTTGCAGCCGGTCGCGCCCGTGCAGGCAATCAGCCCGGCGCGCAGGATGGAGGTCTCGGCCGAGAGGCCGGCGGCTTGCAAATTCGCGAGCGCGTCCTCGATCTTCGCGTCGGGCACGCCGGAGATCAGGAGGTTCTGCCAGACGGTGAGGCGGATATCGCCGTCGCCGCATTGGCGCGCGATCGCCGCGATGACGCGCATCTGCGGCACGGTGAGCTTGCCCACCGGCAAGGCGACGCCGATCCAGTTCAGGCCGGCCTGAGCCTGCGCATGCACGCCGATATGGGCGAGACGGTCATAGACGGGGCGCGGCGCGACGAAGGCGCCGTCGAGCCGGAGCAGCCGGCGCCCGAGCTTCTCCTCGACGGCGGTGAGGAAGGTCTCGAAGCCCCAGGCATCGAGCACATATTTGAGCCGGGCCTTGTTGCGGTCCGTCCGGTCGCCATGGGCGATGAAGACGCGCACGATGGCATCCGCCACGGCAATCGCGTCGGAAGGCGCGACAATCACGCCGGTGTCGCGGGCGAGATCCTTGTGGCCGGTGATGCCGCCGAGCGCGAGGCGGTACCAGATGCCCGGCTCGACCGGTTGCCCGTCGCAGGAGGCGCCTTCCAGCACGTCGATGGCCTGGAAGCCGATATCGTTGGTGTCCTCCAGCGTCGCGATCGAGCCGGCGCCGTCGAAGGCGACGTTGAACTTGCGCGGCAGGCCGTAGAGCGAGCGGTCGTTGAGGATGTGGTGATGCCAGGCGCGGGCATGCGGGCGCGTGTCGAGGAGTTCGAGCGGGTCGATGCCGGCCGTCGCCGAGCCCGTGACGTTGCGGATGTTGTCGGCGCCCGAGCCCTTGGCGGTCAGGCCGAGATCGGCGAGCCCTTCCAGCAGCGACGGCGCATTCTCGCCCGAAATCTCGCGGATCTGGAGATTGGCCCGCGTGGTGACATGGCTATATCCCCCGCCGCAGCGCTCGGCGAGATCCGCCACGCCCTCGAATTGCCAGGCGTTCAGGATGCCGTTGGGAATGCGCAGGCGGCACATATAGCTGTTCTGCGCCGGCGCCACATAGAACAGGCCGTGATAGCGCCAGCGGAAATCATCCTCGGGCTTGGGAAATGCGCCGGTGGCGGCCTGTGCCTTGAAGCGGGCATAGGCGTCGAAAGGGTGCTCGGCCTGTTTCCACTTCTCCTGCGGAACGAGCTTGCCGCCGGCGGCGACCGCGCGCTCCTGCGCTTCCAGATGTTCTCGGTCGGGCCCGGCGGGAGGCGTTCCGCCACCTGCTCCGCCGAGCGGCGCGAGCCCGCGCGCGGCCCGGGCCGATTGCATGCCGCTGGTGAAGCCTTCGAGATAGCGCTTCTGATCGGGGGTGAAATCGTCGCTCATGGCCGGCGTCGTCACGCCGCCTCGACGAAGCGGTGGCGTTCGTAGAGGAATTTCAGCACCGCCTCGCGCGCGCCGATGTAGGTGCGGTCAGAGACCAGCTCCAGCCGCTTGCGCGGGCGGGCAAGCCGCACGTCGAGCACTTCGCCGATGCGGGCGGAGGGGCCGTTCGACATCATCACGATCCGGTCGGAGAGCAGCACGGCCTCGTCGACGTCGTGGGTGATCATGATCATGGTGTTGCCGAGCGCGGCATGGATCTGCATCACCGAATCCTGCAGATGCGCCCGCGTCAGCGCGTCGAGCGCGCCGAAGGGCTCGTCGAGCAGCAGGATCTTCGGCTCCATGGCGAGCCCCCGCGCGATGCCGACGCGCTGCTTCATGCCGCCGGAGATCTCGGCCGGCCGCTTGTCCTTGGCATGGGCCATCTGGACGAGGTCGAGATTGTGCATGATCCAGCCATGCCGCTCGGCCCTGCTCTTGGAGCTGCCGAAGACCTTGTTCACGGCGAGCGCGACATTGTCGTAGACGGTGAGCCAGGGCAGCAGCGAATGGTTCTGAAAGACCACGGCGCGGTCCGGGCCGGGCGCGTTGACCTCCTTGCCCTCGAGCAGGATGCCGCCGCTCGTCGCCGGGGTCAGCCCCGCGACGATGTTGAGCAGGGTCGACTTGCCGCAGCCGGAATGGCCGATGATCGAGACGAACTCGCCCTTGTCGATGACGAGGCTGATGTCCTTGAGCACCTCCGTTGTGGCGGCGCCGCGCTGGAAGCTTTTGTCGACGTGGTCGATCTTGAGATAGCTCATCGTTCAAGCCCTCAATGGGTCGCGGTGCCGCGGGTGACGACATGGCCGAGAAGGGCGACGAGGCGGTCCAGCAGGAAGCCGACCACGCCGATATAGACCAGCGCCACGATGATGTCGGAGAGGCGGGAGGAGTTCCACGCATCCCAGATGAAGAAGCCGATGCCGACGCCGCCGGTCAGCATTTCGGCGGCGACAATGGCGAGCCAGGACAGGCCGACGCCGATCCTCAGGCCGGTGAAGATGTAGGGCGCGGCCGAAGGCACCATGATCTTGAAGAAGAATTCGATCTGGTTCAGCCGCAGCACCTTCGCGACATTGCGATAATCCTGCGGAATGTTGCGGATGCCGACGGCCGTGTTGATGATGATCGGCCAGATCGCGGTGATGAAGATCACGAAGATCGCCGAGGGCTGGCTGTCGCGGAAGGCGGCGAGCGAGAGCGGCAGCCAGGCGAGCGGCGGCACCGTGCGCAGCACCTGGAAGACCGGGTCGAGCCCGCGCATCGCCCAGATCGACTGGCCGACCAGCGCGCCGAGCAGCACGCCGACCACGGCCGCCAGGCTGAAGCCGATGGCGACGCGTTGCAGCGAGACCAGGATGCGCCAGCCCAGCCCGATATCCTGCGAGCCCGCCCAGTAGAACGGTTCGACGATCAGGTCCTTCGCCTCTTCCCAGATCTTGGTGGGCGTCGGCAGGGAGGATTGCGGTCCATGCGCGGCGAGCTGCCAGAACAGCAGGATCAGGGCCACCGTGATCAGCGGCGGCAGCAGATTGACCATCGCTGCCTTCGCCCAACCCGCCAGCTTCGCCCCCAGCGGCTTCGACGTCGCGGCCGGCAGCGACACGACCTCCGGCGGCTTGCCGGGAAGCGTGACCACCGTCGCGCCCGCGATCGTGTCCTTCAAGACAGGCTGACCCATGTTCCAGTCTCTCCTCTGACCGAGCTCTTGCGTCGCATGCGTCATGCCGCCTCGCTGGCGCGTGGCCGCGCCCCGATGCGGCGGATTTCGGGAAGGCAGGAACCGCAATTGGTCCCCGCCCTGAGTTGCAGGCCGATCTCCTCGGCCGTCGCCGCTCCGGCCTCGAAGGCGGCACGGATGGCGTTCAGGCCGACGCCGAAGCAGGCGCAGACGGTCGGACCGGGATCGCTCCCGCCGGGGCTGCGTCCGGACAGCAGGGTGAGCCGGCTCTCCACGGTCGCGGCGGGATCGGCGAAGACGGCTTTGACCGTGTCCCAGAGCGGGGCGCGGCCCGCCGGCGCGAGGAAGAGGGCGGCCGCGAGCCGGCCTTCGCGGAGCACGGCGCAGCGATAGCTGCCGCCGTCGCGGTCGATCAGCTCGGTCATCTCATGAGCGTCGAAGCGTTCGCGCATCAGCGCCGCTAGGGCATCGATGGCTGAGTCGGTGGCAAAGAGGCGGCCTTCGCCGCCCTGCACCGCGAGCCGTGCCCACCAGCTTTCCGCAGGCAGCGCGAAGGGCTCGCGCGACAGGACGAAGCCCTCGAAGCGATAGGCGACCGGCGCGATCGAAACCGGCGTCGCCTTCATTTCGGGCTGGCCGGAAAAGGGGTCGCAGAGCGGCTGCGCCAGCGCTCCGATGCGCGCGTCGGAGGCGGTTTCTCCGGACCAATGGATCGGCGCGAACAGCGATCCCTGGGCCACGCCCTCACCGGCCGCGACCTTGAGCACAGCGCTGCCATGGGCGCTGGCGAGCCGTGCGAAGCCGCCCTCGATCAGCCCGAAACGCGCGATGTCGGCCGGATTCACGGAAACCGAAGGCTCGGCGATATGGGCGCTGAGCCGGGGGCTGAGCCCGGTCCGGGTCATCGTGTGCCAGTGGTCGCGGACGCGGCCCGTGTTGAGCAGCAGCGGGAAGGTGCTGTCGGTTTCAGAGGCGAGCTTCGGCGTGGCGAGCGGGCGCATCTGCGCGCGGCGCTCGGGGCTGAAAAAGCCGCCATCGGCGAAGAGCCGCGCGGTGCCCTCGCGCTGCTGCACCGGTACCGGCCACTGCACCGGCCGCAGCCTGTCATAGGCGGCCTTGTCGAGGCCGGCATGGGCGCCGATGTCGAAATCGCGCCTGCCGTCGTTCTCGAAGGCCGACAGCGCCGCGTGCTCGGCATAGATGTGGTGCGCGCCGGTGTAAGTGAAGGCGGCGCCGAAGCCGAGACGCTTCGCCACCTCGCAGACGATCCACCAGTCCGGCTTCACCTCGCCCGGCAGCGGCAGGAAGGCGCGCTGGCGCGAGATCCGCCGCTCGGAATTGGTGACGGTGCCGTCCTTCTCGCCCCAGGCCGCGGCCGGCAGGATGTAATGCGGTTTGGCCGAGAGCGTGTCGTTGGAAAGCACGTTCTCGGAGACGATGAAGAGATCGAGGCCGGCGAGCGCGGCGCGGGCCTTGTCGGCGTCCGGGAGAGAGGCGGCGGGGTTCGTCGCCATCACCCACATCGCGCGGATTCGGTGCTCAGCGACCGCGTCCAGCATCTGGACCGCTTTCAGCCCCTCGCGGCGAGCGATGTTCGGCGCCTGCCAGAAGCGGCGGACGCGATCGACCTCCTCGGGAGCGTAACCCATATGGGCGGCCAGCATGTTGGCGAGCCCGCCGACCTCGCGCCCGCCCATCGCATTCGGCTGACCGGTGAGCGAGAAGGGACCGCAGCCGGGCCGTCCGATCCGCCCCGTCGCGAGATGACAGTTCAGGATCGCGGAGACCTTGTCCGTGCCTTGCGCCGATTGGTTGACGCCCTGGCTCCAGGCCGTCACGACATGCGGCGTGCTGGCCCAGAGCTCGTAGAAGGCCGCAATCTGCTCGGTGGGCAGGTCGGTGGCGACGGAAACCGCAGCGATGTCGGGGGCGATCTCGCACGCATTGGCGAGTGTCTCCTCAAAGCCGGTGACATGGCGCGCGACATAGCTGCGGTCGACCAGGCCGCGCCCGGCGAGATGGACAAGCAGCCCCGCGAAGAGTGCTGCGTCGGAACCCGGCCTCAGCGCCAGCACCATGTCGGCGTCCTCCGCGGTCGCGGTGACGCGCGGATCGAGCACGACGAGGCGCGCGCTGCGCCCTTGACGATTGTCCTGCATCCGCCGGAACAGGACCGGGTGACACCAGGCCGTGTTCGAGCCGGCGAGGACGATCAGGTCGGCGCCGTCGAAATCCTCATAGGCGCCGGGTACCGTGTCCGAGCCGAAGACCCGACGCTGCGCCGCGACGGTCGAGGACATGCACAGCCGCGAATTGGTGTCGACATGGGGCGAGCCGATGAAGCCTTTCGCCAGCTTGTTGGCGACGTAATAGTCCTCGGTCAGGAGCTGGCCGGAGAGGTAGAAGGCGATCGCCTCGGGCCCGTGCGATGCGGCGATGCTCCGCAGCCCGTTGGCGACGGCGTCGAGCGCCTCGCCCCAGCCGATCCTGTCATAGCTCCCGGCGGCATTGCGCTTCAGCGGATGGAGCACCCGGCTGCCCAGCCCGAGCGTCTCGCCGAGCGCCGAGCCCTTGGAGCAGAGCCGCCCCCGATTGGCCGGGTGATCCGCATCGCCCGCGATTGCGGCTCCGCCGAGCCCGTCCGGCGTCGCCAGCACGCCGCAGCCGACCCCGCAATAGGGACAGGTCGTGCGCGTCGCGGCCGGGGCGAGGGGGGCGTCATGGCGCATCAGGCGGCTTCCCTGACGCAGTAGCTCTCGCCGAAAGGCAGGTCGGCGCGGATCGCGCTGATGTCCTGGCCCGAGCGGATCAGCCCGAGATAGAACAGCGCGCCTTGCGTGTCGCCGACGAGCACGCAGCCGGCGAGGCGTCCGTCTCGCAGCACGAATTTGCGATAGATGCCGGCGCTGGGATCGCGCAGCACGATGGTCTCGGCGCCGTCACCGGCTTCGAACTCACCGGCGGAGAAGACGCCGACGCCGGAGACCTTGAGATTGGTCGCGAGCAGCGAGCCCTGATAGGCGCCCTCCCGCCCTGCGAGCCGCGCGGCCAATACGCGGGCCTGCTCATAGGCCGGCTCGACCAGCCCATAGGCGAGGCCGCGATGCTCCGCGCATTCGCCGATGGCGAAGATGGCGGGGTCGTCGGTGGAGAGCCCGTCATCGACCAGGATGCCGCGCCCGACGCTTAAGCCAGCAGCCCGCGCGAGGCCGGTATTCGGGCGCACGCCGATGGCGATGACCACGAGATCGGCGGGAATCTCGGTGCCGTCGGTCAGCGCGACAGCTTCGACATGGTCGCGGCCCACGAAACCTTTCGTCTCTGCTCCCAGTCGCACATCGATGCCGCGCGCGGCCATCGCTGCCGCAAGCAATCCTGCGCCTTCATGGTCGAGCTGGCGTTCCATCAGGCGGTCGACCAGATGCAGCAGCGTCACCGCACCGCCCGCTCGGGAAAGGCCATAGGCGGCTTCCAGTCCCAGCAACCCGCCGCCGATGACCACGATCCGGGCGCCGCGCTCGGCATAGGCCCGCATTGCGCCGACATCGGCGGTGTCGCGGAAGGTCGCGACGCCGGCGAGGTCGCTGCCGGGGAAGGGCGGCCTGAGCGGCGTCGAGCCGGTCGCGAGCACGAGCTTGCCATAAGGCAGCGTCAGCCCGTCACTGAGGGTCACCCTCCGCGCGTCGCGGTCGATGGTCTGCGCCGGCCGGCCGTAGAAGGTCGAGATGCCGCGCGCCCGCCACCAGGGGGCCGGCTTGAGCTCGATCTCCGGCTCGCCGATCTCGCCAGCCAGCAGCGGCGAGAGCAGGACGCGGTTATAGGCGAGGCGCGGCTCGTCCCCGATCACCGCGATGGAATAGCGCCCGAGCGCGTGCTGGCTGAGCTCGTCAACCAGCCGCGTCGCGGCCATGCCATTGCCGACGATGATCAGCGGCTCGGCCATGGCGTCAGGCGATCCGCTTGATCTTCAGCGCCTTGAGGTAGTCCATCGGCGCCGCAGGATCGAACTTCATGCCGTCGAAGAAGGTCTCGACGCCACGCGAATCCGAGGTCGGGGCGCCTGCGACGCCGAGCGTCTTGGCGGCCTCCAGCCAGAGATCGGAGCGATTGACCTTGTTGACCAGCGCCTTGATGTCAGTGTTCGCCTCGAACTTGCCCCAGCGGATGTTCTCGGTGACGAACCAGGTATCGAGGCTCTTCCAGGGATAGGAGACCGAGCCGCCTTCGCCCCAGAACTTCATCAGCAGGTTCGTGCCCTTGGCGACCTTGCCGCGGCCGTAATTGATGTCGCCCTTGATGCGGCCGATGATGTCCGGCACCGGCACGTTGAACCATTGGCGACGGCCGATGATCTCGGCCATCTCCTGCTTGTTCTCCATCTTCTCGCACCAGATCTGGGCTTCCATCGTGGCCAGCATGATGGCCTGCGTGGCCTTGGGATTGGCGTCGACGAAGTCGGCGCGCATGCCCAGCGCCTTCTCGGGATGCTTGAACCAGATCTCGCCGGTGGTGGCGGCGGTGAAGCCGATATCCTGGTTGACGAGCTGCTCGTTCCACGGCTCGCCGACGCAGAAGCAGTCCATGGTGCCGACCTTCATGTTCGCCACCATCTGGGCCGGCGGCACGACGATGGTCGCGAGGTCATTGTCCGGGTCGATGCCGCCGGCGGCGAGCCAATAGCGGATCCACAGGTCGTGCGTGCCGCCAGGGAAGGTCATGGCGACCTTCACCTCCTTGCCGGCCGCGCGCTTCTTGGCGAAGGCCTCCTTCAGCGCGGAGGAATCGGTTCCGACCGGCAGTTCCTTGTATTCGTTGGAGACCGACAGGCCCTGGCAGTCCTCGTTCAGCCGCATCAGCGTGTACATCGGCAGCGGCTGGCTGTTCTGCATGACCTTGCCGGTGGTGTAGAGATACGGCTTGGGCGAGAGGATGTGCGCCCCATCGATGCCGTTCGCCTTGAAGCCGAGCGCCATGTTGTCGCGCGTCGCACCCCAGGAGGCCTGCTTGGCGATGTCCATGTCGGGCAGGCCGTATTTGGCGAAGAGGCCCTTCTCCTTCGCGATGATCAGCGGCGAGGCGTCGGTCAGGGCGATGTAGCCGAGGCGCGTGCCCTTGACTTCGGGCCCGGTCCCTTGCGCGAAGGCGCCCGACGGCAGGGCGGTCTTCGCCGCCGCCAGCAGCGCGGCCGTGCCGGACAGTTGCAGGAAGCGGCGGCGGCTGGCACCTGCCGGCGCAAATGCGGTCATCCCGATCCTGGTCTTGGAGCTCTGCGTCATCGATCGCCTCTCGGTTGCTGAAAACCGCTTGCCCTGGAGCTGGCCCCGAACGCGAAAAACGCCGCGCGAAAGACGCCTTGCCAGGCGCATTTCGACAGCGACGTTGCTGTGTCTTCCGGATCGGGGGGCGCGGGCAGCGTTGGCCGCGTCACGGCAGACGTATCAAGGATCGTGCCAACCGTTCCGCCATGGGGCCGGCCTTGAATTGCAACAGTTTGCGAATGGAGATGGTGCCGACGGCCGGCGCAATTGCCTTGTTGCGTCGCACAATGGAAACGCAGGGGCCTATTTTTTAGGCGAAACTTTGCTTGCGGAAAGAATGCCTTCAAAAGAGGCGGGAAGGAAGACGCCGGCGGCGATCTCCCGCATCTGCGGCGTCGCGACGATCTGGCCGGCGCGCTCCATCCCGGCCAGGACCCAGTCGGCATCATCAGGCTCGGGCCGCAGCGCCTCCTGGTCGAAGCGGATGAAGCGCTCGATCAGCCTGGGCGGCCGTTCGGCGCCCTGGATCAGCTCGCCATGCAGGATGCGCTCGATCAGCGGGGCGGGCAGCGCGAGCCGGTCCGGAGCCGAGAGGTGATGCGCCATGCGGGCGAAGTTCTCGGGCCGGCAGGCCCAGGCGCTGGCCTTGAGGATCGCAGCGCCGAGCTTCGCAACGGCGGCCGGGCGCCTGTGCACGTCGTCGGCGCGCCAGGCCAGGACCTTGTCGTGGCAGTCGCGCCGCAGGTCGACGCTGGCATGCACCATCGCGCCGACGCCGGCCGCCACGGCAGCGGAATTCCAGGGCGCGCCGGCGCAGAAGCCGTCGATCCGTCCGCTGGCGAGGGCCTCGACGGTCTGCGGCGGAGGGACGACCTCGAAGCGGATATCCTCGCCGAGCCTGAGCCCGCCCTTCTCCAGCCATTCGCAAAGCAGGTAGATATGCATCGAGAAGCCGAAGACGGCGGCCAGCGTCAAAGGCGGCAGCCCGGCGGCCTTGCGACGCGCGACCATGGCCGCGAGGGCGCGGGCCGAGACGGCCGTATCGGCCATATCGCCCTCGGCCAGGCGCGACAATTCCTCGAAGCGCCGAACCGAGACCGTGATCGCGGCGCCATCGCGATTGAGCGCCATCGGCACGGCCATCGGGGCCTTCACCCCGCCGATCCCCAGCGTCGCGGCGATTGCCGCGGGGCCGAGCATATGGGCGGCGTCGAACAGGCGCACATTCAACTTGTCGCGCAGATTCGACCAGGAGACCTCCCGCACCAGTTCGAGATTGAGCCCCTCGGCCTCGGCGAAGCCCTCGTCCTTCGCCAGCACGACCAGCGCGCAATCGACCAGCGGCATGAAGCCGACACGCAGGTGCAGCGTCGTCATTTGAGCATCTCCGCGGCGGTGATGAGGGAGCGGGCGATATCGACGAGCTTGCGCTTCTCGTTCATCGCGGTGCGGCGCATCAGCGCGTAGGCCTCTTCCTCGGAGAGGCCCTTCAGCCGCATGACGATGGCCTTGGCGCGGTCGATCGTCTTGCGGTCCTCCAACTGCGAGCGGGCCTCGTCGAGCTCCTCGCGCAGCCGGCGGAAGGCGTTGAAGCGGCTGATGCAGGTCTGCAGGATCGGCTGCATCCGCTCCTTCTTCAGCCCGTCGACGATATAGGCGGAGACGCCGGCCTCGACCGCGGCCTCGATCGAGGCGGAATCCGACTGGTCGACGAACATGGTGATCGGCCGGCGGATATGCCGGCTGACGAGGAACATGTCGGCCAGCGCGTCGCGGCTGGGATCCTCGAGGTCGATCACCACGACGTCGGGATCATGGGCCTCGATGGCGGCGACCAGTCCCGTCGTCGCGGCGATGCGGATCAGGTGCTGGTAGCCCGCTTCCCGCAGGCCTTCCTCGATGATGGCGGCCCTGACCTGGTTCGCGTCGACGATGAGGATGCGCAGAGTGGGCACCATGCCTTTCAGTCGTTCCCATCGAATGATCCGGCGTCGCCCTATCAGGAATCGTGCCAGTGCGGCTGGCGGGCCGGCTTTGCTCTCGACATTGCAGCATATCCGTCGAGAATGTTGCCGCGGCGGCTTTGGAGCAAGGTCATGTCACTGCGGGAACCCGTCCTCCATTCCGTTCCGATCGCCGATCTTCGCCCCACGCAGATGACGGTGGGCCTCCGTGAGGTCGAGGCCAAGCGCCAGAGTTGGAGGGAGCGGGAGGGCGGCCGCGCCGAGGGGTTCCTCGGCAGCCACATGGTCCCGGCGATCAAGGGGCCCAAGGCGCGCCTCTATATCATCGATCACCATCATCTCGTCCGGGCCCTGCACGACGAGGGTCAGAAGCAGGTTTTCGTCAACATCGTCGCCGATGTCTCATGGCTCTCGACGGCGGCCTTCTGGGTCGTCTGCGAGCACCGGAACTGGGCTCACCCCTATGACAGCGAAGGGCGCCGCCGCAGCATCGAATTGATGCCGAAGCGCATCGAGAGGCTCGAGGACGATCCCTATCGTTCCCTTGCCGGCGAATTGCGCCGCCTCGGTGGCTTCGCCAAGGACGTCACCCCTTACTCCGAGTTCCTCTGGGCGGATTTCCTGCGCAGACGCATAGGGCGCAAGCTCGTCGATGCGGATTTCGAGAAGGCGCTCAAGAAGGCGTTGAAACTGGCCAAGGGCCAGGAGGCCAGTTACCTGGCCGGCTGGTGCGGTCCCGTGAAGGATTAGGCTCGGCCGCCGCCGTTCACGCGCTGCGGCCGAACGCCAGCACCGCGTTGAGGCCGCCGAAGGCGAAGGAATTCGACAGCGCATGGCGCAGCACCGCCTGCCGCGCGCCCTCCGGGACGACGTCGAGCCCGCATTCCGCGTCGGGCTCCGAGCAATTCGCCGTCGGGGGAACGATCTGGTGGTGCAGCGCGAGCGCCGTGGCCAGCGCCTCGAACGCCCCGGCCGCGCCCAGGCAATGGCCAAGAACGCCCTTGATCGAGGAGACCGGAGGCAGCTTCTCGCTCGGAAAGACCGCGCGGATGGCCCGGCTCTCGACGACGTCGTTGATCAGCGTGCCGGTGCCGTGCGCGTTGATGTAGTCGATGGCCGCCGGATCGAGTCCGGCGCTCGCCAGCGCGCGCCGCATCGCCCCTTCGGCCCCCGCCTGATCGGGGGAGGTCAGGTCGCCGGCATCGGCATTGGCCCCGAAGCCGACCAGCTCGGCATAGATGCGTGCCTTGCGGGCGACGGCATGCTCCCATTCCTCGAGGACGAGGATGGCGCTGCCTTCGCCGAGCACCAGGCCGCTGCGGTTGCGCGAGAACGGCCGGCAGGTGTCGCGCGACAGAATGCGCAACGCGCTCCAGCCGGTCATCGTGCCGGGCGTGATCGAGGCTTCCGAGCCGCCCGTGATCGCGATGTCGCAATCCCCATGGAGGACGGCGCGGTAGGCCAGGCCGATGGCGTGCGTTCCCGATGCGCAGGCGCTCGCCACGGCGAAGGTGTTGCCGTGCAGGCCGAGATCCATCGAGATCTGGCTCGCCGGCGCGTTGGCCATGAGCTTCGGAATCGTGAGCGGGTGAACCGAACGCCGCTGCTCGCGGTAAAGGCGCTGGAAGCTGTCGTCCAGCGTGGTCATGCCGCCGACGCTGACGCCGACGACGACATCCGCCTGGGCGAGCGTCGCGTCGTCCGGCTCCAGCCCCGCATCGGCGACCGCTTCGCGCGCCGCCACGACGGCGAACTGGGACATCCGGTCGAGTGACCCCAGCCGCTTCGCGGTGAAATGGGCGTCGGGGTCGAAGTCATGGATCTGGGCGGCGATCGGGCAGGGAAGCTCGTCCATCTGCGGCAGCATCAGCGGCCCGATGGCGCTGTCCCCGGCCACGATGCGTTCCCAGGTTGTCGGCATGGTCGGTCCGGCCGGCGAAATCGCGCCGAGGCCGGTGATCGCAACGCGTCTCCGTGTCACGCCGGCGCTTTCTCGCCCAGGGCCGACTCGACGATGCGGGCGATGTCTCCGACCGTCTTCAGTTCCTTGACCCTGGGGTCGTTGGCATCGAAGGGGACGCGGATCTTGAAGCGCTCTTCGATTGCGAAGATCGTTTCGAGCACGTCGAGAGAATCGTATCCGGCCTCTTCGAGGCTGGTCTTTTCAGTGATCTCCGCGGGATCGCGGCTGATCTGTCCAGCCACGATCTCTTGCACGACCTTGAGTATGTTCATTCCCGAACCTGCGACTGCCCATGATGCTGGGGGCTAGAGGAATTCCGCGTTTTCAAGCGCCGCCGAATTGCTCTACCTCTTTGTTTTCTCGCATTTTCTTCACGCGAACCGGTGTCCGCTTCGCTTGAAAATGCGCTCGTCTGACTCGATACGGTTTCGTGGCCGATACGGGGCAAGGAGTGTCGCTCGCCGAAGCAAGGGCGCCGCACCTCGCACGTCACGGGTTGCAGCGCGTAGGGCAGGTTCCGTGCCAACCGTCCTGCCGGCGCGAGCGGCGCGGGGGGGCTCCTGTTCGACCGGCTTGTCCCTTGATATCGATGGGAAATCCCGAATGGCTGCTTTGATGCGTTATCCGGAGTGATCCGTATCGCGGATGATGCTTCCGACATTCCGTGTCGGGAGCACCAAGATTTGATGGTTCCCTCGGATTCTGCGCGGCGAGGGCCGCCGCGCATCGATTTCGGGACCCCGGCGTACCCCTCACCGGCATTGCGGCTTGCCGGGCTCGCAAGGCGGCCGGTGCTGGGGCTGCGGACCATGGGCAGGCTGCGGTGCCCGCGGCCGGGCCATCATCTGGGCGCGTTGCTGGGCCTGCATCGCAGCTTGCTGCTGCATTTGCGCGGCCCGCTGCTGGGCGGCCTGCGCAGCACGCTGTTGCTGTTGCTGCTGAGCTTGCATCGCCCTTTGCTGAGCCGCTTGCGCCGCGCGCTGCTGCTGAAGCTGCGAGGCCTGCGCGGCGGCTCTTTGCTGAGCCTGCTGCTGGGCTTGCATGGCCCGCTGCTGTTGCTGCGCCTGTGCGGCACGCTGTTGCTGCTGCGCTTGCACCGCCCTTTGCTGGGCAGCCTGCGCCGCGCGTTGCTGCTGCGCCTGCAGGGTGGCGGCCTGCTGAGCGCGTTGGCGCTCGGCCTGCTGCGCCGCCGCACGCTGCGCCGCGTCGGCCGCATTCGGCTGCGGAATTTGGGCAGGCTGGGGCGCGGTCCGTGGGGCTGTCGCAAGCGGCGGCGTGCCCGGGCGACCCGTCTGAGGCGCCTGCGGCGGTGCGGCGAGATGCTGCGCCGGGGCCGTGTTGCCGGGAGCGGCGGGCAGGGCGGCCGGCGCGGGCAGGGGCTTTGCACCGGCCGGAGCCGTGGCAACCGGCGGCGTGCCCGGGCGACCCGTCTGAGGCGTCTGCGGCGGTGTGGTGAGATGCTGCGCCGGGGCCGTGTTGCCGGGAGCGGCGGGCAAGGCACCCGGCGCCGGCAGAGGCTTCGCGCCGGCCGGAGCCTGCGAGGGCGCGGTCTGCGGGGCCGTCGCAACCGGCGGCGCGCCGGGGCGACCCGTCTGAGGCGTCTGCGGCGGTGTGGCGAGATGCTGCGCCGGGGCCGTGTTGCCGGGAGCGGCGGGCAAGGCACCCGGCGCCGGCAAAGGCTTTGCACCGGCGGGAGCCGCGGCCGAAGGCGCGGGGCCGCCAGCGGGTGGCTGGCCGGGACGTGGCTGGCCGATGGTGGCGAGCGAGCCCTGCGGCGCACCGGGCTGGGGCCCCGTCGCGGCCGGCGCCGCGGCGTGCGGAGGCTGCGCCTGCTGTTGCCGGGCGCGCAACAGGGCGGCGGCCGGCAGCGCGGCGGCGGTTGCCGCGATCGCGGCGGAAGCGACCGGATGCGCCTGGATCATTTGCTGGAGGCCCGAGGAGGGAGCCGGCGCCGGTCCCCCTGCCGGAGGTGCCGCTGCCGGGGCGCCCCCCGTCACCGTGGGCGGCAGGGGAGGCAGGGACTGGCCCTGCGGGCTCGTCACCACCACGCTCTGCGAGGCCGGGTTCACCACCACGGTGTTGTGGATGTTGACGTTGACGACATTGACCGGCGGCGGGACGACATAGGCCGGGCGTTCCACCCAGAGCGGCACCGGATGATAGATCGGGATCGGCAGCACGAACTCGGCGACAGGCGGCGGCGGTGGCGCCAGATCGACATAGAAGACGGGCCGCGGCGGCAGGAAGACGACCGGCACCGGCGGCGGTGGCGGCAGCTCGTAGACCGGATCGGCGAAATAGACCACCGGCCGCTCGACATAGACGATCTCGTCGGGCGGGGGCGGAGGCACGTCATAGGAGAGCGCGGCAAAGGACGCCGGAGGCTCGTAGGCGACGGCGAAATGGGCCAGCCGACGCCGCGCGTCGCCGGCATGAGGGCCGCGCGGATAGCGCCCGAGATAGGACCAGTAGGCCTCCGGGGTGTCGGCGACGGCGCTTTCGCGCCAGACGATGGCCTCGCGCCGGGCGGCCAGGATGGCGCGTACGCGCTTCGCCAGCGGATCGCCCGGATAGGCGGCCAGGAAGTCCTGATAGCCGCGCATGGTGTCGCGGGTCAGCGCGGCAAGATAGGCGTCGCGCGCGTCGAAGCCCCGGATCGGCTTGTCGCGAAGCTCGACGAAGCGGTTCTGGTCCAGCGGCGCGGCGTTGGTGCGCTCGAAGAACAGGAAAGGCACCTGCACCTTCGAGGCCTGCCAGGGCACCTCGGCGCCGCCCGTCAGTTCGCTGGTGCGCAGGCGCACGCGCTCGAACAGGTCGTCGAGCGGCAGGCCGCCCTGCTTGATCATCTCCGACAGTGCCGTGGCGTAGGCGCTGTAGTCCTTGCCCTCGGGTGCGATCGTGCCGGGCGCGGCATTGAAGGCGATCAGCGAGCCGGGGTCGGGCTGCATCAGCGCGAGGCCCCCCGCCAGCGGCTGGCCCGAGCGGGCGAACGGATTGGCGCGCGCGGCATCGAGTACGACGATCCGCGCCTTCAGCGGCAGCGTCGCCAGCGGCCTGACGAGATCGGTCAGGCGGATGGCGGCGAGCGGCACGTCGGCGTCGCGTGCGATGCGGGCATCGACGGGAACGAGATAGTTCTCGCCCTCGAACTGAAGCCCGTGGCCGGCATAGTAGACGAAGGCGACGGTATCGGGGCCCGATGCCGCTGCCTTGTCGAGGAACTCGCGCAGGGAGGAGCGCAGGGTCGCGGTGTCGAGGTCGCGCGCGCCGACCACATCGAAGCCGGCGGCCTGCAGCGTCTGCGCGATCAGGCCTGCATCGTTGGCGGGCGTCGCCAGCGCGCCGTCCGGATAGGCGCCGTTGCCGATGACCAGCGCGATTCGCTTTTCCGACGACTGCGCGTGCGCGGGCGGGCCGCCCAGCAGAGCGGCTGCGAAAAACAGGCCGCAAACGATGCGCCATAGTGACATGGGAGCCTCCCGCGAAAGATCGCCGTAAACGAGGCTGTGCCCATCAGGCTGAACGGTATTTGAATGAAACGTGGCAGCCCGGCGGCTTTTTCGGGTCGATCGGGCTCAGCCCGGAGCGATCCGGCCGGATCCGGCGCAGACGGGCCGGCCGCAAGCCGGCCGCAAGAAAAGAGGCGCCGATGCCGGCGGCCCGCGCCGCTGGATCGCTGTTCACGGAGCCGGAAACCGGGATCGTTTCGCTCCCGGATCCGGGTCTCAGCCTTCGGCATCCATCTGGTGGAGCTTCTCGACCCGGCGGCGGAAATCCTCGTCGGTCGAGAATTCGGCGGCGAGATAGGACGAGATCAGGTCGCTGGCGAGCCAGGGGCCGACGATCTTGGCGCCGATGCACATCACGTTGACGTCGTCATGCTCGACGCTCTGATGGGCGGAATGGATGTCGTGGCAGACGGCCGCCCGGATGCCCTTCATCTTGTTGGCGGCGATCGAGGCGCCGACGCCGGTGCCGCAGACCATGATGCCGCGCTCGGCCTCGCCGGAGGTAACCTTGCGGGCGACCTCGCGGGCGATGTCGGGGAAATCGACCGGCTGGTCGTCGTGGGAGCCGACATCGACGACCTCGTGGCCCAGCGATGTGATGTGGTCGATGACGTGCTGCTTGAGGGACCAGCCGGCATGGTCGGAGCCGATGACGAGGCGCATGGGATATCCTGTGGTGGTTGGAGCGAAGGGCCGGCGCCCATGGCGAGCGCCGGCTCGGTAGGGATCAGCCGCGCATGTTCGCGGGCAGGTCGGTGCCGTGGAACTTCTTGTAGATCGCGTTGAGCTTGCCGTTCTTGAGGTTCTGCTCGACCCAGGCGTCGAGCTTCTCGATCAGCTTCGGCTCGCCCTTCTTCACACCGATGGCGAGGTCGAAATTGGTGATCGAGACCTTGGGCTCGAAGGGCCGCGCCGGCGCCTTGACGCCGATCTGCGAGACGATCGTCGCCGAGCTCGCGACGCAATCGGCCTGGCCGGAGACGGCCGCCGTGACCATCGTCGCATCGTCCTCGTAGCGGGCGAGCTTGAGGTCGCGCTCCTTCATGTTGGTCAGCGTCGTGTCCTGCGTGGTGCCGCGCGAGACGGCGATGGTCTTGCCCTTCAGATCGTCCCAGCTCTTGGCCTCGACCGATTTCAGGCAGCCCACCACCGATTGCAGCGCGGCATAGGGTTTTGAGAAGTCGATGACCTTGGCGCGCTCGGGCGTGACCGACAGCGTCGAGATGATGATGTCGGCCTTGTTGGTCTGGACGTTGGGGATGCGGGTCGCGCCCGTGGTCTGGACGAATTCGAGCTGAAGGCCCCAATCCTTGGCGAGAAGCTCGGCGGTCTCGACATCCGAGCCGGTCGGCTTCATGGCTCCGTCGATCATGCCCGATGGCGGGATCGCGAGATCGGTCGCGATGCGGATCTTGCCGGCCTTCATGATGTCGTCGAGCAGGTCGGCGCGGGCGGCCTGGCCGGCGCAGGCCAGGGCCGTCGCCGCCAACAGGGCAAGCGTGAGAGAGCGTTTCATCCTTGGTTCCTTCCCTTCTTTTTGGTCGTTAGAGCCCGGTTCCGACGAACTGGGCGAGTTCCGGCGTGGCCGGAGCTGACAGGATCGAGGCACTTCCGGCCTCGTGAACCCTGCCCGCATGCATGAACACCACCTGATCGGCGATGCCTCGCGCGAACCCCATCTCATGGGTAACCATCACCATGGTCATGCCGTCCGCGGCGAGCTGTTCGATGACCTTGAGCACCTCGCCGGTCAGCTCCGGATCGAGCGCGGAGGTGACCTCGTCGAACAGCATCACCTTGGGCTGCATCGCGAGCGAACGGGCGATCGCCGCGCGCTGCTGCTGGCCGCCGGAGAGTTGCTCGGGATAGGCGTCGAGCTTCTCGGAGAGGCCGACCCTGGCCAGCATCGCCTTGGCGAGCTCGCGTGCTTCGGCCTTCCTCATCCGCTTCACCGAGACCGGCGCCAGCGTGATGTTCTGCTCGATGGTGAGGTGCGGGAACAGGTTGTAGCTCTGGAAGACGATGCCGACATCCTGCCGCAGCGCCCGAAGATCGATATCGGCGGCGTCGACGCGGTGCTCGCAGACGCGGATCTCGCCGGAATCGATCTTCTCGAAGCGGTCGATGCAGCGCAGTGCCGTGCTCTTGCCGGAGCCGGAGCGGCCGATCAGCACCAGGACCTCGCCGCGTTCGACGGTGAAGCTGACGCCGTCCAGCACCTTGAGCGTGCCGAAGCTCTTATGGACCTTGTCGAGCACCACGATGGGGCGTTCGACGATGAGGTGTTCCTGGGGGCGTTCCTGGCTCATGGCTTTCAAATCTCGTCAGGCCGGCATCAGCTTCGCGCGGCCGACGCCCATGCGGCGTTCGAGACGCCGGCTGAGGAGCGAGATCGGGAAGCAGAGCGCGAAGTAGATCAGGGCGATGATCGCGTAGATCAGGAAGGGCTCGAACAGAGAGTTGTTGATGATCTGGCCGGAACGGGCGAGCTCGACGAAGCCAACGACCGAGGCGAGCGAGGTGTTCTTGATGATCTGCACCATGAAGCCCACGGTCGGCGGCGTGGCGATGCGCATCGCCTGGGGCAGGATGACCTTGAGCATGCGCTGGGTGCGGCTGAGCGCCAGCCCTTCGGCCGCCTCCCATTGCGGGCGCGGCACGGCCTGGATGCAGCCGCGCCAGATCTCGCCGAAATAGGCGCCGACATAGATCGTCAGCGAGGCTCCGGCAGCCCAGAGCGGCGTGATCGCGAAGCCGAGCGCGGAGAGGCCGAAATAGCCGAGGAACATGATCACAAGCAGCGGCGTACCCTGGACGAGCTGGACATAGGCGCCGCTGAGCAGCCGCACCGCCTTGCTCGGCGAGACCCGGGCGAGCGCGATCAGGAGGCCGACGATCCCGCCGCCGATCAGCGCGATCATCGACAGCCCGATGGTCCAGAGCGCGCCCTGGCCGAGGAAGAGGAGATGGTTCGCATTGAGGGAGCCGCCCATGGTGATCGCTCCCTTAAAGCGGCGTGCCGAGGCGCCGGCGGCGCGGGAAGAGCACCTGCCCCAGCGCCCAGAAGGCGGCGCGCAGGACGAGCGAGAGCGCGATATAGGCGAGCGCGACGAGGATATAGGTCTCGAAGGCGCGGTAGGTGTCGGACTGGACGTAGTTGGCGACGGCCGTCAGCTCTTCCGCCGAAATCTGCGAGGTGACGGAAGACGCCAGCATCAGCAGCACGAACTGGCTGGTCAGCGACGGATAGACCTTCTCGATCGCCGGCAGCAGGATGACGTGCCAGTAGATCTGGACGCGCGAGAGGGCGAGGCCCTCCGCCGCCTCGATCTGGCCGGGCGGGATCGCCTCGAAGCCCGCCCGCATGATCTCGGCCGTATAGGCGCCGACATTGATGGCGAGCGCGGCCGCCGCGACGGAAAAGGCCGAGAATTTGAAGCCGATGCTGGCCAGCCCGAAATAGACCAGGAAGATCTGGACGAGCAGCGGCGTGTTGCGGATCGTCTCGACGTAAGCGGCGCAGAGCCCGGCGATGAAGCGGTTGCTGCTGCCGCGGCCGATGGCACAGAGGGTGCCGATCGCGCCGCCGGTCAGGATCGCGATGAAGGCGAGCTTCAGCGTCATCGCCGCGCCGTCGAGGAAGAGCGGCCAGCGTTCGAGCACGACGGAGAAGTCGAGATGGAGCCCCATCGCCGCCGTCAGGCCCGGTTCGTCATGCGGTCATAGACGCGAAACAGCGCCTGGTTGCCGTTCCCGCCTTCGCCATGGGCGCGCGCCTCGATGTACTGGCTGGTGACGAGCGCGGTGCCCGGCAGTGGTACCGAAAGCGCCTGCGCCTGTTCCTGCACGAGGCGCAAATCCTTCAGCATCAGGTCGATGCGGAAACCCGCCCCGGCATCGCCCGCGATCATCGCGGGGCCGAGCTTGTCGAGCATCCAGGACGCGGCCGAGCCGCCGAGCAGCACGGAGCGCATCTGCTCCAGATCGACGCCGCAGGCGCGGCCGAGCGCGATCGCCTCGCAGACCGCCTGGATATTGATGCTGCAGATCAGCTGGTTGCAGAGCTTGACCGCCTGGCCGGCGCCCGGTGCGCCGACATGGGTGATGGTCGTGCCCATGCCCCGGAAGAACGGTTCGGCCCTGGCGAAGGCCGCCGCCTCGCCGCCCGCCATGATCGTCAGAGTCGCGGTCTTCGCACCGATCGGGCCGCCTGAGACCGGCGCGTCGACGAAATCGGTGCCCGTCGCCTTGAGATCGGCATGCATCCGGCGGACGGCGACAGGCGAGATCGTGCTCATGTCGACGATCAGGCGCCCGCGCGGCGGCGCGGCCAGCAGGCCGTCCTCGCCATAGACGACATCCTCGACCTGTGGCGTATCCGGCAGCATGGTGATGACGATATCGGCATCCGCCGCAGCCTCGGCCGGGCTCGCAGCCGGCTTCGCGCCCTCGGCCGCCAGCACGGTGACCGCCTCGTCGAGGACGTCGTAGACGGTGACCCGATGCCCCGCCTTGATGAGATTGCGCGCCATCTCGCGCCCCATCGTGCCGAGGCCGATGAAGCCGACGCTGCCCGTTTCGTTCCGTCCCATAACCTGCTCTTTCGGCATTGTTTTGATGAAATCGGCGCCTCGGTTTCGCTAGGCGCTCCGCGTCTCCGACCGGTCGCCCTCGCCGGTCACCGCGCGGCGGCGGTATTCGTCGCCGATCGCGAAATGGCGGCGCAGCGTCACTTCGGCGCGGTCGGGATCGCGCCCGACGATGGTGTCGAAGACGCGCTTGTGGTCATCGATCAGGTAGGTCTTCATCGAGCTGAAGCGCTGGACGAGCTCGCGGCGGCTGCGATGCGAGCGCGCCAGCAGCGTCGACATGGATTCATGCAGCACCGCCAGCGTCGGCGAACGCGCCGCCAGCACGATGGCTCGGTGGAACTCGAAATCGGCGTCGCCACCCGCATCGGCATCGTCGATGGTCTCGCCGATGCGGACGAGCGCGCGTTGCAGCCGCTCGAAATCGGCGATGGTGGCGCGCTCGCAGGCCAGGCGCACGGCCTGGCACTCGATGGCGATGCGCGCCTCCATCACATCGTCGATGAGGTCGGCCTGCTGGGCGAGCGCGAGCGTGAAGAAGTCCTTCAGCATCGAGGCGTCCGGCCGCTTCACGATGGTGCCGACGCGTTCGCGGATCTCGACGATGCCGAGCATGTGCAGGGCGCGCAGTGCTTCGCGCACGATCGGCCGGCTCACGCCGAGCTGCGCGGCCAGTTCGCGTTCGGCCATGAGCCGTTCGCCCTGCTTCAGCGTGCCGTCGAGCAGCCGCTCCCGCAGATAGGCGAAGACGCGCTCGAACCCCGACGCGCTGTCGGTACCTTGAGCATCCATCCCTGACGTCACCGTTCTTATTTCTGGTAAGACCAGTACGATGACCAGAGGCGAAAATCAACCGCGAGATGGCGGCAGCGAGTGAAGCCGTGCTCTGTTCGGGTTCGCGGGCTCCGTTTGCCGCGTCGATCCCGGAGACGTTCGGATTGCCGGTTGAACCGTGCGGCCTGAGGCGGCCATCACCGGTGCAATACTCGCTCAGGGATTGGGAAGCCCGCCTCCACCGGGGCGTTGCGGTGGATCGCCCGGCGCGCCGTGCCGAAGAGCGCAGCGTTCAGCCCTGTGCCGCTGTCCCGGAAGCCGCCGCGAAGCGCTCGATGCGGAAATCGTGCAGGGGGATCTCGGTCGTGCCCGTCGCGATCAGCTCGGCCATGGTGTCGCCGACGCCGGGGCCGAGCTGGAAGCCGTGCCCGCTGAAGCCGAAGGCGTGGAACAGGCCCGGCGTGGTGGCGGAAGGGCCCATCACCGGCAGCATATCGGCGAGATAGCCCTCGCAGCCCGACCAGGTGCGGATCACCGCGACATTCTCGAGCGCCGGCAGCAGGCGCACGAGTGCGCGCAACTGGGCCGGCAGGCGTGCCGGGTCGGCCTTGGCATGGCCGGGCTCGAGATCGACCGCGACGCGCTCGGCCGCGCCGCCGAAGACGATGTTGCCGCGCTCGACCTGTCGAAAATAGCCGTCTGCTCCATGCTGCCGGCTCCAGATGCCGACCACGGGCAGGACGCGGTGGGGCAGGGGTTCCGTCACGCCCATCTGCGGGCCGCGCGGCGTCAGCGGCGCGGGCTCGCCGAAACGGGCGGCGATGGCTGCGCCCCAGGCGCCGGCCGTGTTGAGCAGACGATCCGCCTCGAACACGCCTTTGGCGGTGGTGACGCGGAAGCCCGCCGCCGTCGCCTTGAGGTCGGTGACCGCGCAATCCTCGACGATGCTGGCGCCGAGCCGCCGTGCCGCATCGGCGAAGGCGGGCGCGATCAGCCGCGGATTGCCGGACCCGTCCTGCGGGGAGAACGAGGCCGCGATCGCGCCAGGCCCGAGACCGGGAAAACGTGCCCGGATCTCGTTGGCGCCGAGCTCTTCCAGTTCCAGCCCCCAGGGCCGCGCGGCTTCGGCATAGGCGCGCATATCCGCCAGCGCGTCCTCCTCGAAGATCAGGCGCAGATGGCCGGTGGCGCGGAACTCGACGTCGCGCCCGAGCAGGCGCGCGGCCTCGCCCCAGAGTGCGCGGGAGCGATGCGCCAGCGGCAGTTGCGTGAGATGGCGGCCGGTGCGGCGGATATTGCCGAAGGAGGCGACGGTCGCTCCCGTTCCCACCCGGCCGCGCTCGAGCAGCGTCACGCGCAAGCCCCGCCGGGCCAGGAAATAGGCGGAGGCGGTCCCCATCAGGCCGCCGCCGAGCACGATCACGTCCATATCCGCCTCTCGCCGCGCCGAGGCGGCAGGTCGTCCAGCTGCCGAAGCTGCCGCCCCCCGGAACTCCAGTCAAAGACGCGTTGGCGCAAAGGCCATAAGCGCCGCCTATGGACAGGGCACAAGGCGGCTGCCGTCGAGGGCATAAGTCCGGCTTATGCGTCTGCCCGGCTTGTCTCTTGGACGGGGCGGCGTCGCCCATGCCAGCTTCCGGATCGGCACAGGAGAGGCATGGACATGGCAGGCGGGGCAGCGCTCGGCACGGATGTGGGCGACGGCGCGGATTGGAAGATCGGTGTCGATATCGGCGGCACCTTCATCGATTTCTGCGCCTTGGAAGCGCGCAGCGGCCGCGTCGCCTCGCTCAAGGTGCTGACGACGCCGGACGATCCGGGCGCGGAGCTGATGACGGGCCTCACGCTGCTGGCCGAGCGCGAGGGGCTCGATGCCACCGCCGTGACGCGCTTCGTCCACGGCACCACGGTCGGCGTCAACACGGTCATCCAGCGCAAGGGCGCGCCGCTCGCGCTCTTCACCAATGCCGGTTTCGAGGACGTCATCGAGCTCGCCCGGTTGCGCATGCCCGACGTCTATTCCTTGTTCTGCTCCCGCCCCGAGCAGCTCATCACTCGCGACCGTGTCTTCGGCATCCCCGCCAGGATGCGCTCGGACGGCCGCGAGACGGTCAAGCCCGATCTTGCTGCGGTTGCCGCCGCGGTGGCTTCGGCCAAGGCGCGTGGCGCCGTCGGCATCGTCGTCGCCTTTCTGCATGCCTGGCGCGACGGCGCCCAGGAGGAGGTGGTGAAAGCCGAGATCGCGCGGCTCGCGCCCGAGCTCTTCGTCTTCACCTCGGCCGAGGTCTGGCCGGTCATCCGCGAATATGAGCGCACGACGACGGCGATCCTCAACGCCTATGTCCATCCGCGCATCGCCGGCTATCTCTCGGCGCTGGAAGAGCGGCTGGAGGGGCGCGGCGTGCCCGCGCGCTGCCTGCTCACCAAGTCCAATGGCGGCGTGATGAACGCCGCCGAGGGCAAGCGCGCCTGCGTCTCCATGCTGCTGTCGGGCACGGCCTCGGGCGTGATCGGCGCGGCCTGGTTCGCGCGGCAGGCCGGCGAGAAGCGCGTGCTGACCCTCGATATCGGCGGAACCTCCGCCGATTTCGCCCTGATCATCGACGGCGAGGCGCAATACGGCACCGGCGAGATGATCGGCGAGTTCCCGCTCTATATCCCCTCCGTCTCGGTCAGCTCGATCGGCATCGGCGGTGGCTCCATCGCCTCGGTCGACGGGCAGGGCGTGCTGCGCGTCGGCCCGGAATCGGCCGGCTCGACGCCGGGGCCCGCCTGCTACGGCCGCGGCGGCCACCAGGCGACGGTGACGGACGCGATGGTGGTCTGCGGCTGGCTCGGCCATAGCGAGATGGCCTATGGCCAGCTCAGCATGGATACCGGCCTAGCTCGCGCTGCCGTCGGGCGCCTCGCCGAGGCGCTCGGCCGCTCGGTGGAGGAGGCCGCCCAGGCCATCCTCGACATCGCCGTCTCCGAGATGTTCGTCGAGGTCGAGAAGCTCTCGTCGCGGGCCGGTGTCGATCTCAAGGATTTCACGCTGATGCCCTTCGGCGGGGGCGGCCCGATGCTCGGCGCCTTTCTCGCCCGCGAGCTCGGCATGACCCGGCTGATCGCGCCGCGCCGCCCCGGCGTCGTCTCGGCATTGGGCGGCCTCGTCGCCGATCTGCGCGGCGATTTCGTGCGTACGCTCTTCGCCGAATTGTCGCCGGGTGTGCTGCCGGAGCTTCACCGGGCCTTCGCCGCGATGGTGCAGGACGGACGCGCCTGGCTCGCCGCCCAGGGCCATGCCGGACCGGCCGATCTCAGGCTCTCGGCCGATATGCGCTATGTCGGCCAGAGCTACGAGATCGAGGTGCCGCTGCAGCCCGCCTGGCTGGAGAGCGGCGACGCCGAAGCGATCGCGCGGGAATTCCACCTGACGCATGCGCGCATCTACGATTTCGACGATGCGCAGGGCCGCGTCGAGATCGTCAATCTGCGCCTCTCGGCCATCGGCGCCGGCCCGGCGCTGACCTTCCCCGAATGGGATGAGGTCGACGAACAAGCAGAGCCCGAACGCGAGATCGCGGTCCATACCGGCGGCGCCCGCCGCGCGGTCGGCCTCTATCGCCGCGCCGAGCTGAAGCCCGGCAGCCGCTTCACCGGCCCGGCCGTGGTGGCGCAGGAGGACACCACCGTCGCGATCCCCCTCGGCGCCCGCGCCCGGATCGACCGCCATCTCAACCTGCACCTGACCTTCGCGGAGTGACGCCGATGTTCGACCGGATGAAGCTGCAGGTCCTCGCCAACCACGCCCGCGCCGCGGCGGAGAATATGGCGCATACGCTGCACCGCACGGCGCATTCCGCCTTCGTCAAGGAGACGGAGGACTTCACCGTCATGCTGATCAGCCGGCGCGGCGACACCTTCGCCGTGCCGATGGAGCTGGGCGCGACCTGGTATCCCGGCCTCTCCTGGGCGCCCGCGATCGAGATGGTCGAGGACTACAAGCCCGGCGACGTGGCCTTCACCAACGACCCCTATTCCTGCTTCGTCGCGACCCACGCTCCCGACACCCATCTCTGGAAGCCGGTCTTCCACCAGGGCGAGATCGTCGCCTGGACGGGCGGCCATATCCACAACACCGATATGGGCGGCGCGGTGCCGGCCTCGCTGTCGCGCGCCCTGACCGAGATCCATCAGGAGGGCATCCGCTTCCCGCCGATGAAGCTCGTCAACGAAGGCGTCTTCGACGAGCAGATCCTGCGGATCATGACGACGAACGTCCGCAAGCCGGACCTGAACATCGGCGACATCAAGGCCCTGGTCGGCGCGCTCAACACCGGCGAGCGCAAGGTGCTGGCGATGATCGAGAAGTTCGGCCGACAGGCCTTCCTCGAGGGTGTCGACGCGCTGCTCGACCATGCCGAGGCGCAGGCGCGCGAAGTGCTGCGGGCCATGCCGGACGGGACCTGGGAGTTCGCCGACTATGCCGACGAGGATTCGGTCGAGGCCAATCCCTGCCGCCTCAAGCTCAAACTGACGATCCGCGGCGGCGAGGCGGTGCTCGACTTCACCGGCTCCGACCCGCAGCTCGCCTCGTCGCTCAACGTTCCCAGCGGCGGCAACCCCCGGCATACGATGCTGCTGGTCGGGGTCTATTACGTCCTCTACACGCTGAACCCGAAGATCCTGCTCAATACCGGCCTGACACGCCCCTTCACCTGCATCGCGCCGGAAGGGTCCGTGCTCAACCCGGTCTTCCCCGCCGCGGTCGGCATGCGCTCGCTCACCTGCGCGCGGCTGCGCTCGGTGATCTTCGGGGCCTTTTCGCAGGCCGTGCCGGAGCGTTTGCCGGCAGCACCCGCCGGCAACAACTGCATCGTCAACGTGATGACCACCGACGAGCGCACCAGCCGCACCGTCATCGCCGCGGTCAACCCGGTGGTGGGTGGCGGCGGCGGCATGCCCCATCGCGACGGCACCAACGGTTCGGGGGCCGATGCCGCCTATCTCAGGAACACGCCGATCGAGATCACCGAGACGGAAACCCCGGTCGAGTTCGTCAGATACGGGCTGGCCAGGGACAGCGGCGGCGCCGGGCGCTGGCGCGGCGGGCTCGCCACCGAGATGGCCTTCCGCGTCTTCGCGCCGGATAGCCGCATCACCGCCCGCAACCGCGACCGCAGCTTCTTCCGCCCCTGGGGCGTGCTCGGCGGCCGCGCGGCGGGCCTGTCGGACATGGTCGTCAATCCCGGCCAGCCGGAGGAGCGGCGGCTCGGCAATATCGACACCGCCGTGCTCCAGCCGGGCGATGTGCTCGAAATCCGCTCCGCCGGCGGCGGCGGCCGCGGCCATCCTTTCGACCGTGAGCCCTGGCGCGTCGCGACGGATGTGGCGCGCGGCTACGTCTCGGCCGAGGCGGCGGAGCGCGAGTACGGCGTCGTCATCCGCGCAGGCGAGGTCGACGAGGCGGCGACGCAGGCGCGCCGCGCATCACGCTCGCCGGTCGAGGGCCATTTCCATTTCGGCCCCGAGCGCGAGGGCTACGAGGCGCAATGGACGCCGGAAGCCTATGACTGGCTCACCGCGCTGCTTGCCGGCCTGCCGATCCACTGGCGCTTCTTCGCCAAGACGGAGATCTTCCGCCGGATGAAGGGCAAGGTGGGCGCGCAGGGCGTGGCGCAGGCTTTCAGGGAAGCGCGCCTGCGCTTCCCTGAAATGCCCGAGGGCGGTGCTGCCTTGCCCGAGGCGGCCGAGTGAGCGCGGCGGGCCATCCGGCCGGGCGCCTCGTCCGGCTTGCCGAGACGAATCGCGCGCCGATGCGCTTCGTCCTCGACGGCGCGGAACGGCAGGCACTTGCCGGGGACACGGTGCTCAGCGCCATCCTTTCCGTGGCGCCGGCGCTGCGCCATTCCGAATTCGGGACGGAAACCCGCGCCGGCTTCTGCCTGATGGGCGCCTGCCAGGATTGCTGGGTCTGGCAGGAGGAGGGGCCACGCATCCGCGCCTGCTCGACGCCGCTCACTGAGGGTATGCGGCTGCTGACCGACGCTCCGGGAGACTGGCCGTGAGCGGCGGCGGAACGCCGCGCGTGGTCGTCGTCGGCGCCGGTCCAGCTGGCATCCGCGCCGCGCAGACGCTCGTCGCGGCCGGGCTCACGCCGATCGTGATCGACGAGGCCGAGCGCGCCGGCGGCCAGATCTACCGTCGGTCGCCACCCGGTTTCACGCGCCCGCCCGAGACTCTCTACGGTTCGGAAGCGTCGAAGGCGGTGGCGCTGCATGCCGCCTTCGACGGAATGCTCGCGGCAGGCCGGCTCGTCCATCACGCGCGCAGCTCCGTTGCCGCGATCGCGGATGGGCGCCTGCTCGTGCTCGGGCCGGCCGGCAGCCATTGGGTCGCCTATGATCGCCTGATCCTCGCGACCGGCGCGATGGACCGGATCATGCCGGTGCCGGGCTGGGAGAACCCCGGCGTCTACGGCCTCGGCGCGATGCAGATCGCGCTGAAGGCGCAAGGCGCGGCGCTCGGCCACCGGATCGTGTTGGCAGGCTCGGGCCCGCTGCTCACCTTGCTCGCGGTGCAGTTGCTGAAGGCCGGCGGCGAGGTCGCGGCGGTGCTCGACACCTCGCCGACGCGCCGGCAGCTTGCCGGTCTCGGCGGTCTCGTGGCGCGGCCGGTTTTCGTCCTGCGCGGGCTCGCGATGCGGGCGCGCCTCGCCGGTCGCTACCATGCCGGGGTCCGGCTCGACCGGATCGAGGCCGATGCGCGCGGGCCGGTGGCCATCCGCTGGCGCGACGCGGCCGGGCAGGAGCGTCACACGGACTGCGACGCGGTCGGCCTCGGCTGGCATCTGCGGTCCGAGACGCGGCTCGCCGACCTCGCCGGTTGCGATTTCGCCTATGACGAGAGCTGGCGCCAATGGCTGCCGAAGGCCGACGAGTTGGGGCGGGCCAGCGCGGGGGTCTACCTCGCGGGGGACGGCTTGCGCATTCTCGGTGCCGACGCGGCCGAGGTCGCGGGGCGCCTCGCCGCCGCTGCCTGCCTGCAGGATCTCGGCCTGCCGGCGCCCGATATCGTCGCCGACAGGCGCCGGCTGCGTCGTTTCGCCCGCTTCGCAGGCGGCGTCGCCGAGGCCTTCCCCTGGCCGGCGGCGGCCACGCTTCCCGGTGAGACCGTGATCTGCCGCTGCGAGGGTGTGACGGCAGGAGAGCTGCGCGAGACCGTCGATTTCGGCGGCGGCGAGGTCAACCGCGCCAAATCGCTCGGGCGTGTCGGCATGGGGCGCTGCCAGGGCCGCTATTGCGAGCTCGCCGCCGCCGAGATCGTGGCCGACCGGGCAGGCCTGGGCTGTGCTCGCGAAGCCGGCCGGCTGCGGGCCCAGGCCCCGGTCAGGCCCGCGCCGATCGGTGCGTTGCTGGGGGACGCCGACGGTTGAGGCGTCCGCGCGAGCTCACTCGCCCGCAAGCGCCGCCCGGCTGAAGTCGCGGCCGGCGGCTCTGAGGCAGTCGCGCATCCATTCATGGCTGGCGGAGAGCGGCCGGTCCTTGCTGGTCACGATCGCGATCGGCACCTCGATCCGCGGCGAGAACGGCCGGGCGACGATGCCGTTGAACTGCTCCCATGGCAGCAGCCCGTCGACGACGGCAAGGCCGAGGCCGTCGCGCACGAAGGGCAGCGCCGTGATCGACAGGTCGATCTCGATCGCGGGAGCATAGGCAAGCCCCTCCGTTTCGGCCGCAACCGCGAGCAGGCGCCCCGGCAGGGTGTCGGCGCGGTAGGAGATCAGGGTCTCCGCCTGGATATCCGCGAAGCCGATCCGGTCCAGCGCCGCGAGCCGATGCTGCGCGGGCAGCACGCAGACCAGATCGGCATGGCCGACCGTCTCCGTGAAGATTCCCTGATGCGGCAGGTTGTTCATGGTGATGCCGAGCGAGACCTCGCCGCTGCGCAGCATGTCGATGATGCTCACCTGCGACGCGATGAGCGAGCGCACGACGATATCGGGATGCGCTTCCCGGAAGGCGAGCAGCGCGCGCGGCACGATCGACATCGAGGGCGGGGCGGACGCCGCCAGCCTGACGAGCCCGGTGCGCCCGTGCCGCATGTCGACGGTGCGCCGCCGCAGCGCATCGAGCTCCCCGAAGATGTGCTCGGCCTGGGCGTAGAGCTCCTCGGCCTCCTGCGTCGGCACCAGCCGGCCGCGCACGCGGTCGAACAGCTTGAAGCCGAGCTGGTCTTCGGTGTGGAGCAGGATCTGGCTCAGCGCCGGCTGCGAGATGTTGAGCATCGCCGCCGCGCCGGTGACGGTGCCGCTGCGCATCAGCGTGCAGAAGACTTCGAGTTGGCGGGCCCGCATCGGTGGTTCCAGCATCGGCGATGGCGCAGACATCGCCGCCGCGAGCGCCGATGTCCAGTCCGATGCTTTAACGCTGTTCCCAGCGATCCAGCATCTCGTAGAACTGGACGGCGAGCGGCAGGAACCAGGGCTTGCCGTAATAGAGCGGGCGGCTCCTGAACGGCAGGTCCTCATAGGCGCTGGGCTTTTCCACGCTGCCGAGCATCCGCTGCGCGATCTTGTGGCCGAACCAGCTTGCCCGCGCGATGCCGGTGCCGTTGTAGCCACAGGCGTAGAAGATGCCCTCCCGCTCGCCGAGATGCGGCAGCTTGTCGAAGGTGAAGCCGGTCTGGCCGTGCCAGTAATGGGTGAGAGGCGTCCGCTCCAGTTCCGGGAAGACCTGCAGCATCTGCTTGCGCAGATGGCCGGCATTGGCCCGCGCCACGTTCTCGCCGTTGACCTTGAGCACGCGGCCGCCGAAGAGCACGCGCGTGCCGTCCGGCGAGGGCCTGTAATAGGTCACGACGCGCTGGCTGCCCGCCAGCATGCGCCGCTTCGGCATCAGCCTGTCCATGACCTCTGGCGGCAGCGGCGCCGTGGCGATGAGCGCGCTGCGGATCGGGATGATCCGCCGCTGCAGGAAGGGCAGGAGCGAACCCGTATAGCCGTTGGTGGCGACGAGAAGCTGCTTCGCCGCGATCCGCTGCCGGCCGACGGAGACGGTGAAGCCGCCGGCGTCCGGCGCGATCGCTGTAACGCGCGCGCCGCCGAAGAGCTGGGCTCCGGCGCGGTGCGCCGCTTCGGCGAGGCCTGCGACATAGCGGGCGGGATGGAGCCCGGCATAGCCGGGAATGGCGAGGCCGCCATGGTAGAGATCGGTGCCGATCTCGCCATGCTGCTCGGCCCGCGGCACCAGATAGGCGTCGCAGGGCATGACCTTGCGGATGCGGTCGAGCTGGCGGCCCATGGCCTCGTAGAGGCGCGGCGTCATGGCGCCGCGGAAATAGCCGACCACAGCGAGGTCGCAGGCGATGGCCTCGCGCTCCACCACGTCCTTGACGTGCTGGAGCGCGAGAAAGCTCTCTCCGACGATGGCGCGCGCCTTTTCCGGCCCATAGGCCATGGCCGTGTCGAAGGTCGCCCATCCCGGCCCCAGCATGCCGCCGTTGCGGGAGGAGGCACCCCAGCCCGGCGCTTCCGCGTCGAGCACCGTCACCTGCTTGCCGGCTTTCGCCAGCGTCAGCGCCGCATTGAGGCCGGTGAAGCCTGCCCCGACGATCACGACCTCGCTGCTGGCCGGCAGCGCGGTGGAGGGGGCGGCCCTGGGCTCGGCCGCATCCCACCAATAGGGCGTGTCGACGGCGCCCTCGGCGAAGAACGGCCCGGTCACCTGTGCCATGCCGCGATCCTCATGCTTGCAGGATGCGCCGCAGGAAGTCCTGCGTACGCGGGTTCTGGGGCCGGCTGAGCACTTCGCTCGGCGGCCCTTGCTCGACCAGTACGCCGCCATCGAGAAAGAGCACGCGGTCGGCCACCTCGCGGGCGAAGCCCATTTCGTGGGTGACGACGATCATCGTCATGCCTTCGTCGGCGAGCGAGCGCATCACCGCGAGCACCTCGCCGACGAGCTCGGGGTCGAGCGCGGAGGTCGGTTCGTCGAACAGGATCGCATCCGGCCGCATGCCGAGCGCGCGGGCGATGGCGACGCGCTGCTGCTGGCCGCCGGAGAGCTGGGCGGGGTAGGCGTCGATCTTGGCGCCGAGCCCGACCCTTTCGAGGAGCTGCCGCGCCTGGGCGAGCGCCTGCTCGCGCGGCTCCTTCTTCACGAAGATCGGCCCTTCCGCGACATTCTCCAGCGCCGTCCGGTGCGGGAACAGGTTGAAGCGCTGGAACACCATGGCGACCCGCGTCCGCACCTGCCGGATGCTGCGCGCCTTGGTATCGACCCGCTCGCCATGCACGACGATCTCGCCGCCCTGATAGGTCTCGAGCCCGTTGATGCAGCGCAGCAGCGTCGACTTGCCCGAGCCGGACGGCCCGATGATGCAGACCACTTCGCCCTTCTCGACCGAGAAGGAGACGTCGTGGATCACCTCGAGCGGCCCGAAGGATTTGCGCACATTGTGCAGCGCGACGATGCTCATCGGCCAGCCCCCAGACGCCGTTCGAGCCAGGCGTTGAACGCCGTCAATGGCAGGCTCATGGCGAGATAGATCAGCGCCACCAAGGTGAAGATCGCCGTGTTCTCGAAGGTGGAGGACGCCAGCAGCTTGCCCTGCAGCGAGAGCTCCGCGACCGTGATCGTCGAGGCGAGCGAGGAATCCTTGAGCAGCATCACCATGGTGCTGCCATAGGGCGGCAGCGCCACGCGGATCGCCTGGGGCAGGACGACGCGCCGCATCATCAGGCCCCAGCCCATGCCGATCGAGAGCGCGGCTTCCGTCTGCCCGCGGTCGATCGCCTCGATCCCGGCCCGGAACACCTCCGCCATATAGGGCGAATAGGCGATGCCGAGACCGATGATCGCGGCCTGCAGCGCGGTCAGCGAGAGGCCGAGATCCGGCAGCACGAAATAGATGTAGAACAGCGTCACCAGGCCGGGGATGCCGCGCACCACGACGATGATCGTGCGCGCCGTCCAGGCGAGCGGCGCGATGCCGCTCACCCGCATGAAGGCCCAGAGCAGGCCGAGCGCCGTCGCGAGCACGAAGGCACCGAGCGTGACCAGGATGGTCAGGTAGACGCCCTGCATCAGGATCGGCAGGAACGTCGGTACCTGGCTGAGGAAGTGGCTCATGATGCGATCCGTGGAGCGCTCAGAGGCCCCACTTCTTCAGGATCGCGTCGAAGCGCCCATCCTTCTTGATGGCGGCGAGGCCGGCGTCGATCTTGCCCAGCAATTCGGCATTGCCCTGCTTCACAGCGATGTTGATCGGCCCGGGCACGGACGGCTTGTACGACTTCACCAGCCGCAATTGCGGGAAGCGCCCCTGGGCGAGGTTGTAGGCCAGGATCGGGTAGTCGCCGATGCCGGCGTCGAGGCGCCCGTTCGAGACGTCGCGCAGGATGTCGGGCAGGCTGTCATAGGCATTGACTTCGGCAGCCGTGCCGGCGGCCTTCAGGGCATCGATGTAGCGGGTGCCGATCTGGGCCCCGACCTTCTTGCCTTTCATGTCATCGAAGCCGGCATAGTCCTTCTCGTCCTTGGTCGATACGACGAGCCCCTCGCCATAGGCGTAGACGTCCTTGCTGAAGTCGACGACCTTTGCCCGTTCGGGCGAGCCGTACATGGCGGCCGAGATGATATCGATCTTGCCCGAGGTCAGCGCCGCGATCAGCGCGGAGAACTGCATCGGCTGGATCTCGACCTTGAAGCCCTGATCCTTGCCGATCTCCTCGATCACGTCGACCATCATCCCCTGGATGGTGTTGGTCTTCGCGTCGAGGAAGGTGAAGGGCGTGCCCGTCGGCGTCGAGCCGACCTTGTAGACCGTCTGCGCCTGAGCGCTGGCCCCGGCCGCCACCATGGCGAGAGCCGCCAGAACCGTTCTCAATCCGATCATTCCCCATCTCCCCTTCTTGGAATCCACCCGGTCTCCCGAACCGGTTCATGCAGCATCCGTACCGTCCGTCGGGAGCGACAAGACGAATTCATGCCGACCCCATAAGATCGACTTATGTGCTCGCAAGCCAGCACCCGCCGGGGCTCAGAACTCGGCGACCTTGCCGAAGGCCGAGCCATCCAGCCGGTCCGGCCGATAGGATGCCGGATCGACGATCGGCTTCGCGCCGCTGGCGATGTCGGCGATCAGGTGGCCGGCGCCCGGGCCGATGCCGAAGCCATGGCCGCTGAAGCCGGCGGCGAGGATGAAGCCGGGCACACCCGCGAGCTCGCCGATGGCCGGCACTCCGTCCGGAGTCGAGTCGATATAGCCGGCCCAGCGCGCCTGCACCGGCACGCCTTTCAGGGCCGGCAGCAGCTTGAGCGCTCGCGCATGGGTCTCGGCGATCTGCTTGCGATCGGGCGTCGGGTCGAGGATGCGGTTCGCCTCCATCGGCGTCGGCGCGTCGAGCCGCCAGCGCGCCAGGGTCTCGTGGCCGGCGCGCCAGCCTTGCAGGCCGCCGATGGCGAGGTTGCGCCAGCGCCGCAGGAACATCGGCACGAACTGGCGTGCGAAGCGCAGTTGCTGCGGCGTCGGATCGACGCGGGCGCCGCCGCTGATCGCGAGCGCATAGCCGCCATCGCCGCGGCGCGTCACGGAGACCTCGGTCGTGTGAAGGGCGTCCGGAATGCCGGACACCCCTGGCATCACCGACAGGATCGACGACCGCACCGATGATTGCGGGAAACGGATTCCGAGCTGGTTGAGGAAGGAGGAAGCCCAGGCGCCGCCAGCATGGACGACCGTGCTCGTGCGGATCGTGCCCTTTTCGGTGACGACGCCCGAGACCCGCCCGCAGCTCGTCTCGATCCCGCGCGCCGCGCAGAACTGGTGCACCGTGCCGCCTGCCTTGACGATGCCGCGCGCGATCACCGGCGCGGCGCGCGAGGGGTCGGCGGTGCCGTCGCTCGGCGAGAAGACGCCTCCCTTCCAGCTTTTGCCGGTGGCGGCGCCTCGGGCGGAGGCCTCGTCGCTGGAAAGCATGTGGGTGGTGACGCCCTGGCCGATCGCGAAGTCGCGCCATTTCGCCCATCCGGCGATCTGGGCCTCGTCGTCGCTGAGATAGAGCAGGCCGCAGCGGCGGAAGCCGAGATCCTCGCCGATCTCGGCGGCGAAACGGTCCCACAACGCGAGGCTCTCCGTCGCCATCGGCAATTCGCGCGCATCGCGATTCTGCTGCCGGCACCAGCCCCAGTTGCGGCTCGACTGTTCGGCGCCGACGCGCCCCTTCTCGACGAGCGCGACCTTGATGCCGCGGCGCGCGAGATAATAGCCGGTGCAGACTCCGACGATACCGCCGCCGATCACGACGACATCCGCGCTCTCGGGCAGGGGCGGGCTGGTCTCGATCTCGAAAAGCGGTGCCGGCATCACGGTCTCCTTGACGAAGACGAAGCCTAGCCCGTCGGGACAGGGGGCGCGCACCGCATATCGCCGTTCCGCGGCATTTCCTTCCGTTCGGACCGGCGGATTCCGCGTTCTTCTTTCGCGAAGTCCCGGTAACAAGGGCTTCGCGCGCGGCAGCATCTGCCGTGCGATTGCCGGGAGCGCCGGCTTCCGTCATGATCGGGCGGAGCCGGGCCGCCCATGACCCATCCTGCGACGGCGCCAGCGGACGAGACCCCCATGAAGCTCGATCAGATCGACATCAAGATCCTCTACGAGCTGCAGAAGAACGGCCGGATCACCAATGTCGAGCTGGCGGAGCTGGTGAACCTCTCGCCGAGCCCCTGCCTGATGCGCGTCAAGAAGCTGCAGCAGGAAGGCTACATCACCGGCTATTCCGCCCGGATCAATATCGGCAAGCTCGGCCAGACGCTGACGGTCTTCACCGAGGTGACGCTGAAGAACCACCGCCAGGTCGATTTCGCGCGGTTCCTGGCGGCCATCGAGAAGCTCGACCAGGTCATCGAATGCCACCTCGTCTCGGGCGGCTACGATTATCTCGTGAAATTCGTGACCAGCGGCATCATCGAGTACCAGACGCTGATGGAGCGGCTGATCGACCTCGATATCGGCATCGACAAGTATTTCAGCTTCGTCGTGCTGAAGTCGCCCATCGTCAAGCCGCACATGCCGCTGACGAGCCTGTTTCCGGTCACGGCGACGAGCTGAGGCGAGCTCAGCGCTTCGAGAAGGCGGCGACGAGCTCCGGATCGCGCTCGAGCGTGTCGAGCCAGGATGGGTCGAGCTTGGGCACCGAGGACATCAGCAGCCGCGCATAGGGGTGGCCGCCGGCCTTGCCGACCTGGTCGGCCGGCAATTGCTCGACCTTCACGCCGCGATACATCACCGCGACCTCGTCGCAGATCGCCTGCACCGTCGTCAGGTCATGGCTGATGAAGAGATAGGACAGGCCGAGCTCGCGCTGCAGCTCTTTCAGCAGCTCGATGATCGCCGCGGCGACGACCGTATCGAGCGCCGAGGTGATTTCGTCGCAGAGCACGAGCTCGGGGTCGGCCGCGAGCGCGCGCGCCAGGTTGACGCGCTGCTTCTGCCCGCCGGAGAGCTCGCCCGGCAGCCGGTGCTTCAGGGCGCGCGGCAGGTGCACGAGATCGAGCAGGCGGTCGATGCGCGCGTCGCGGGCCGGCCCGCGCAGGCCGTGATAGAAGGCGAGGGGACGGCCGAGGATATCCTCGATCGATTGCGCCGGGTTGAGCGCGGTGTCGGCCGACTGGAATACGATCTGGAGCTTGCGCAGCTCTTCCGGCGTGCGGTCGCGCGCCAGCGGGGCCATCGGCCGTCCGTCGAAACGGATATGGCCGGAGGAGGGCGGCAGGATGCCGGCGATGGTCCGGGCGAGGGTCGACTTGCCGCAGCCGGACTCGCCGATGACGCCGAGATTGCGGCCCCGTTCCAGCTTGAAGCTGACGGCGTCGACCGCGAGCATCAGCGGCTTGCCGTTCGGCTGCAATCGACCGTAGCCCGCACTGATGGCGTCGAGCTCGAGGACCGGCTGCGGCGGCGGGCTTGCCGTGGCGGCCGCCTGCGCTGCGACGCGGGCGACGGGCGAGAAGGCCGCCAGCAATTCGCGCGTATAGGGATGCTTCGGCGCGGACAGGATCTGCTCGGTCGTGCCGATCTCCTGGATCTGGCCGCCCTTCAGCACGACGATGCGGTCAGCGATCTGGGCGACGACGGCAAGGTCGTGCGAGACATAGACGCCGGCCATCCGGCTTTGCCGCATCACGGACTTGAAGGCGCGCAGCACCTCGATCTGGGTGGTGACGTCGAGCGCGGTCGTCGGCTCGTCGAAGATCACGACCTTCGGATCGCCGATCAGCGCCATCGCGGCCGAGAGGCGCTGCAACTGGCCGCCCGAGACCTGGTGGGGATAGCGCGAGCCGATCGTCTCCGGCGCGGGCAGCGAGAGCGCCTTGAACAGCTCGATGGCCTTGGCCTCGGCGGCGGGGCGCGGCATCAGCCGGTGGATGCGGGTGATCTCGATCACCTGATCCATGATGCGCTGCGCCGGGTTGAAGGCGGCGGCCGCGCTCTGCGGCACATAAGCGACATCGACTCCGCGGACCTTCGCCCGCTCGGCCTCGGAGAGGCGCGCCATGTCACGGCCGTCGACGCTGACGCTTCCGCCGGTGATGCGGCAGCCCGTGCGGGTGTAGCCGAGCAGCGTCAGCGCGATCGTGGTCTTGCCCGAGCCGCTCTCGCCGATCAGCGCGACGATCTCGCCGGGCGCGATCTCGAAGCTCACCCCCTTGATGATCTCGACGCGGCGGCCGGCATCGGTGGTCGCCTCGACCTTGAGCCCGCGGATTTCGACGAGATGGCTCATCAGGCGCTCCGGTCGCGGATCTTCTGCGGCAGGTTGTCGATCAGCATGTTCACCGCGATCGTCAGGCTGGCGATGGCGAAGGAGGGCGCCATCACGGCCGGCGAGCCGAAGGGCAGGCCGCCGATATTCTCGCGCACCAGCGAACCCCAATCGGCCTCCGGCGGCTGCACGCCGAGCCCGAGGAAGGACAGGCCCGACAGGAGCAGCACGATGAAGACGAAACGCAGGCCGACATCGGCCAGCACCGGGCCGATGATGTTCGGCAGGATTTCCGCGCGGATCAGGTAGCTCAGTTTCTCGCCGCGAAGGCGCGCCACCGTGACGAAATCCGCGGTGTTGACGTTGACCGCGAGCGCACGGGCGAAGCGATAGGAGCCGGGCGTGTAAATGATGCCGAGGATCAGCATCAGCACGGGGATCGAGGAGCCGACGCCGGCAACGGCAACGAGGGCGAACAGCTTGCTGGGGATCGAGCTCAACGCATCGATGAAGCGGCTCAGCGCCGTATCGAACCAGCCGCCGGTCACGGCCGCCGCCATGCCGAGCGTGACGCCGATGCTGCAGGCGATCAGCGTGGCCGCCAGCGAGATGCCGACCGTGTAGCGCGCGCCGAACAGGATGCGCGAGAGCATGTCGCGCCCGAGATAGTCGGTGCCAAGCGGAAACTGCAGGCTCATCGGGCCGAAATAGTCGGTGTCGACGATGTCGCTGATGCCATGGGGCGTGACATAGGGCGCAAGGATCGCGATCAGCGCCCAGGCGAGGATGACGATCAGGCTGATCCAGCCGGTGAGGTTGAACCGATACCCGGTGCGGCGCTGGCTGGCGGTTGTCGTGTTGGCTGCGTCGATGGCCATGGTCAGCGCAATTTCGGGTTCGACAGGATGGCGATGACGTCCGCCGTCGTGATCAGGAGCAGGTAGACGACGCAGAAGATCATCGCGCAGCTCTGGATGAGCGGCAGGTCCCGCGTCGCCACCGCGTCGACCATCAGCTTGGCGATGCCGGGATAGTTGAAGATCGTCTCGACGATGATGACGCCGCCGAGCAGATAGGAGAGCGACAGCGCGACGGCGTTGACGATGGGGCCGAGCGCGTTGGGCAGCGCATGACGCAGCACGACCCGCGGGCGCGAGGCGCCCTTGAGCTGCGCCATCTCGACATAGGGCGTGTTGAGCGCCTCGACGACGGCGGCGCGCGACATGCGGATCATCTGGGCCGAGATCACGAAGCTCAGCGTGAAGACGGGCATCGCATAGATGCGCAGCATCTCGCCGAAGGAGTGGACGTCCCGCGCGAAGGACAGGGCCGGCAGCCATTTCAGCCAGACAGCGAAGATCAGCACGCCGGCGGTGGCGATCATGAATTCCGGCACCGAGATCACCATGATCGTCGCCATCGTGACCGAGCGGTCGTAAACCGAGCCGCGCAGCATGGCGGAGGTGATGCCGAGTGCGAGCGCGATCGGCACCGAAAACAGCGCGGTCGCCGCCGCGAGCTGGAGCGAGTTGCCCAGGCGCCCGGCGACGAGCTCCGCGATCGGCCGGTTATTGGCATAAGAGATGCCGAGATCGCCCGTCAGCATGCCGCCGAGCCAGCGGAAGAAGCGCAGGATCGCCGGATCGTTCAGGTGCATCGCCGCGCGCAAGCCCGCTACGGCCTCGGGCGTCGCGGCCTGGCCGAGCAGCACCTCCGCCACGTCGCCGGGCAGGATCTGGGTGGCGCAGAACACTACGAAGGAGACGATCAGCAGCGTCAGCAGCGCGACGAGCAGCCGTCCGCCCAGCAGGGACAACAGGTGAAGGTTCATCGACGCTCCCGCAGCTGACACCTCCGAGCGGAGTGTGACACGAAATGCGGGCCGGACGCACGCGCCCGACCCGCGGGAGAAGCGGGGCTTTAGCCTTCGAGCCAGACGTATTCGGCGAAGGCGTAGCCCATCATGCCGCCGAGCGGGTTCGCGAGCAGACCCTTCAGCTTGTTCGAGATCGCGTCGACATTCGAGATGTAGACCGGGATCGCGGTGCCGGCCTCGTCGGCGACCATCACCTGCATCTCGCCATAGATCTGCTTGCGCTTGGCTTCGTCGAGCGAGCCGCGCGCCTCTAGCAGCATCCTGTCGAACTTCTCCGACTTGTACTGGCTCTCGTTCCACGGCGCCGTGGAGGCATAGAGCAGCGAGAACAGGATGTCCGGCGTCGGCCGCGGGTTGATGTTGCCGAAATGGACCGGGGCCTTCAGCCAGTAGTTCGACCAATAGCCGTCCGAGGGCACACGCTGGATGTCGAACTTCATGCCGATCGCGTTGCCGGCCTGCTGGACGAGCACGGCCATGTCGACCGAGGAGCCGGCGGCATCCGAGGCGACGATCGGGATCGACTGGCCGAGGACGCCGGCCTTCTGGAAGAGGGACTTGGCCCGCTCGGGATCGAACGCCTTCGGCTTCAAGTCCTTGTTGTGATAGACGTTCATCGGCGGAACAGGCTGGTCATTGGCGATCTCGGCGAGGCCGCGAAGCGCCGACTTCTGGATCTGCTCGCGATTGAGCAGATACTTCATGCCTTCGACGAAACCCGCCTTGTCGCCAGGCGCCATGTCCAGCCGCATGTTGAGGTTCGTGTAGTTGCCGGTCGTGGTCTTCGACAGCACGACATTCGGCTGGCTCTCGACCAGGCGCATCGAGCGCGGATTGATCGCCGCGGCGAGGTGGATGTCGCCCGAGAGCAGCGCATTGACGCGCGCGGTGTCGTCGGTGATCGCGAAGAACTCGAAGGAGTCGAGGTTCGCGCCGCCGGACTTGAAGTAGTTCTTGTTCCTGACCGCGATCGAGCGCACGCCGGGCTCGAAGTTCTCGCAGACGAAGGCGCCGGTGCCGTTCGCCTTGGCGAAGTTCGTCGTGCCGTCGGCGATGATCATGAAATGGTGCGTCGACAGGATGGTCGGCAGGTCGCCATTGGGCGCCGCGAGCGTGATCTCGACGGTGAGCGGGTCGACGGCCGTGAAGCCGGTCATCTGCTTGGCCAGCGCGGCCGATTTCGAGCCGACGGCCGGGTCGAGATGGCGCTTCAGCGAATAGATGACGTCGGCGGAGGTCAGCGGCTTGCCGTCATGGAAGGTGACGCCCTTCTTGAGCGTGACGGTCCAGACCTTGGCGTCCTTGGTCTCGAATTTCTCGGCGAGCTCCATCTGCAGCTTGCCGTCCCCGTCCAGGAAGGTCAGGCGGTTGTAGAAGGCGCAGCAGCGGACATAGTCCGTCGAGAGCGAGGCCTTCGCCGGGTCGAGCGTATCGGCGGTCGAGGAGGACCAGCCGGCCGCCTTCAGGTTGCCGCCCTTGACGGGCGTCGCCGCGAGCGCGGAGGTGGCGCGCGCCAGTACGAGGCTGCCGGCGGAAGCGGCCAGGCCGCCGGCCATCAGCATCTGCAGGAGATCGCGGCGGCTTGCGCCGCGGCGGATCGCGTTCTCGACGAAGACGTCGTCGGCGCTCGTCCAGTTGGGCGTGATCTTGTCGGTCATCGTCATTCCCCTGTTTCGGTTGGTGCCGGCGTTTTGGTGCCGGCTTTTCTTCGATCCCGGCGTCTTCAGGCGGCCAGGCTGGACTCGACGGCGTCGGCGAGCCCGGCCATCGAGGTGAAATGGAAGTCGGGCTCGGTGAAGTTCTCGGGCTCGATCGTGCCGCCATAGCCGGGCTGGGCGTGGCGGCGCTGGATCCAGCAATTGGTCAGGCCGAGCCGGCGCGAGATGCCGATGTCGTGATACTGGCTTTGCGCGACGTGCAGGATCTGGTCGCGCGAGCCGCCATCCGTCTCGACGAAGGCGAAGACCTGCTCGAAGAAGCGCGGATCGGGCTTTTCCGTGCCGGTGTCATCGACGGTGAAGCCGGCGTAGAACGGATTGCCGAGCGCGCGGGCGAAATGCTCGAAGGCCCAGCGCTGGGCGTTCGTCATGGCGATGAGCTTGTAGCGTTTCGCCAGCCGGGCGAGCGCGGCGGCGCTGTCGGGGAAGGGCCGCCAGTCCTTCACGGCATCGCGCAGGCGCCGGCCATGGCTCTCACCGGCCGGCAGGCCGAGCTTCGGCGCGATCACGCCGTAGACGCGGACGAGATCGTCCGGAAAATGCTGCACATCCGGCATGTAGCGGGCGGAGCGGTAGAGGTTCAGCGCCTGTTCCCCGTCGAAGGCGACGCCGGCCTCGCGGGCGATGGCCGCCAGCGTGTCGACGAGGCCGCCCTCGAAATCGATCAACGTGCCCACGACATCGAACGTCATGTAGCGGAAATCGCTAAAGCTCTTCGTCATCGTCTCTCCGCGTCGCTTGCCGCGCAGGCGCCGATGCTTCGGCGCCGCCGCATCGTTTCAGTCCGCCTTGCGGGCTTCCGCGGCGGTCGTGCCCTGTTCCCCGGCCGCATCTGCGGCGGCCTCGACCCAGTCTCCCACAGACGGCTCGCCGGATTCACCGAATGTCGAAAACCGGACGGCACAAAATTCCGAATTCGCCGCTGCTGCGGAATATCGGCTTCCCTTGGGGCAAAAGAGAGGATGGATCCCATCCTCCCCGATGCCCTGGAGGCCGGCGTTCACGCCATCGCGGCGCGCACATCCGGGTCGGCCAGCGTCTCGTCGAGGGTCTTGCGGGTCCGCTCCACGATGGCGTCGATCTCGGCCTCGGTGCAGCACAGCGGCGGCGCATAGCCCAGCACGCCGTTGCCGAAGGCCCGGATGACGAGGCCGTTGTTCCAGGCGCGGTCGAAGACGCGCTGGGCTGGCGCCGAGGCGGCCGGCAGCGGCGTCTTCTTCGCCTTGTCGGTCACCAGCTCGACGGCCGCCAGCATGCCGCGGCCGCGGACCTCGCCGACGAGCGGATGGTCGCTCAGGCTCTCCAGCCCCGCCATCAGCCGCGCGCCGGCCTTGCGGCCGTTCTCCAGCAGGCCGTTTTCATAGAGCCGCAGCACTTCGAGCCCCACCGCCGCACTGACCGGATGGGCCGAATAGGTATAGCCATGGCCGACCGCCGCGGCGCCGGAGCCGTCGGCGATCACGTCATAGACCTTCTGCGACATCAGCACCGCGCCCATCGGCACATAGCCGGAGGTGAGCCCCTTGGCAGTCGTCATCAGGTCCGGGACGATGCCCTCGTCCTCGCAGGCGAAGAGCGGGCCGGTGCGGCCGAAGCCGGTGATGACCTCGTCGGCGACGAACAGGATGTCGAGCTCAGCGCAGAGGTCGCGCATCGCCTTGACCCAACCCGGCGGCGGCACGAGGACGCCGCCCGAGCCCTGGATCGGCTCGCAATAGAAGGCGGCGACGCGTTCGGCTCCCCCGACTTCGTCGACCTTGGCCTTCAGTGCCGCGAGCGAGGCGGCGATGACGGCGGCCGGATCGGAGCCGACGGGATTGCGATAGGTATAGTGCGACGGAATTTTGTGCTGCCAGTCATAAGGCACGCCGAAGCCGGCATGGAAGGCGGGCAGGGCGGTGAGGCCGGCGCCGACGGTCGAGGAGCCGTGATAGCCCTGCTCGATCGAGATGAACTGGTCCTTCTGCGGCTTGCCGCGCGCCTGCTGGTAGTAGCGGATGAAGCGCACCGTGCTGTCGACCGCGTCCGAGCCGCCGAGCGTGAAGTAGACGCGCTTGAGGTCGCCCGGCGCACGCTCGGCGAGCTCGGCCGCGAGCCTGATCGCCGGTTCGGAGCCCAGGCCGAAATATCCCGTGGCATAGGCGAGCTCGCGCATCTGGTTCGCCGCGGCTTCGACGATGCTCTCCTGCCCGTAGCCGGCATTGACGCACCACAGCCCGGCGAAGCCGTCGATGAGCTGACGGCCTTCGGCGTCGGTGATCGTCGCGCCCTTCGCGGAGCGCAGAACCCGCACGCCCGCCTTCTCATGGCCGCGATAGGACGCGACAGGGTGGATCCAGTGGTCACGATCGAGCTCGATCAGCGAATTGCTCAACATGGCGGTTCTCCAGTTTATCCGAGCGCCTGGCTGGCCAGGGCGAAGGGTTTGGCGGGTCCGGACGGCTGCCGGCCAGTCGCGTTGCGGTCCATGACGATGCCGCCGCCGACGCCCACGAGGCCCCGCGCGGAAAGCCATGGCGAAAGCTCCCGCCACTCGGCGGTATCGACGCGCAGGAAGGCGCCCGGCCGGCTGGCGATCAGGAAGCTCATGAGGCTCTGCGCCTCTTTCAGGGTCTTCGCGACGACCGGGCCGATCACCTCGCCGCGGCCGAACGGGCGCAGCGCGGCATAGCCGACGATCCGGCCGGCTTCGCGCAGGACCACCATTCGCCCGGCCTCCGCCAGGAGCCTGAGCAAAGGACGGCGATCCATCCCCAGCGCCTCCAGGTCGAGTGCGGCGATCGTGGGGAAGGTCTCCGCACCGACCCACTCCAGCTCCATGGCTTCGTTCGCCGTATCAGCCGGCAGCGGCGTGGGTATGCCCTGATGCTGGCGGATCTCATGGGTCGCGACGAAGCCGAGTTTTTCATAGAGAGGCAGGCCGTCCGCGGTCGCGGTGAGGCGGCATTCGCGGGTGCCGCAGGCTTGCAGGACGGCTCCCATCAGCTTCCGGCCGAGGCCCCGTCCACGCATATTGGCTGCGACGATCACCGTGTTGACGGTCGCGTCATCGTCCCCGAACGGCGTCAGCATCGCGGTGCCGACCACGGCATCACCCTGGAGCGCGACGAAACCGTGGCTGAGGGCCAGGAGCATCGCCCAATCCTCGCGCCGATGGGGCCAGCCCGCCTCGCGCGAGAGCAGAACGGCGCCGTCGAGATGGCGTTCGTCGAAGGCGACGAGATCGATCGTTTTCTGGTCCATGATGCTTCGCTTCGTATCCTCTGCATCATGGATAGGCGGTGTGCCGGCGCAGTTGCTCCCGAGGAACGGCCCAGCACGATATCTTCGGCCGTGGGAATGCGCGCCGACCGCATGGAATGCCACGACGGGTGGCGAAGCGCCGGCAATCGGGAAGCGACGTCGACCGGCAAGATGATGCAGGCGGAACTCTCTGCCATGGTCTCATGGACGGACGGCAGTTTGTGCTTCCTGCCGCAGGCAATGCGGTGCTCGCGCCGTTCTGGCCCCGGCTATGATCCTCGCTGACGGACGCAACCGTTTCGCCACAGGGGATTTCCGCAGATGACCGCCTTCAGGCCCAAATTCGTCACCTTCGACTGCCACGGCACGCTGATCTATTTCGCGATGGATAAGGCCGCGCGCGCGCTCTACGGCGAAAAGCTGGACGAGCCGGCGATGCGGACCTTCATCACGGATTTCTCGGCTTACCGGCTCGACGAGGTCCTGGGCGACTGGAAGCCCTATGAAGAAGTCGTCTACAACGCGCTGGAGCGGACCTGCCGACGCAATGCTGTCGCCTTCCGCCCCGAGGATGCACGCTGGATCTACGAGCAGGTGCCGACCTGGGGCCCGCATCCGGACGTGCCGGCAGGCCTCGCCAAGGTGGCGAAGGAAATCCCGCTCGTCATCCTGTCCAACGCGCAGAATGACCAGATTCCGCATAATGTCGCCCGGCTCGGCGCCCCCTTCCATGCCGTCTACACGGCCGAGCAGGCCCGATCCTACAAGCCGCGCATGAAGGGCTTCGAATACATGTTCGACATGCTGGGTTGCGGCCCGGAGGACGTCTGCCACGTCTCCTCCTCGTTCCGCTACGACCTGATGACCGCGCATGACCTCGGCATCAAGAACAAGGTCTGGGTCAATCGCGGCCACGAGCCGGCGAACCCCTATTACGGCTATGTCGAGATCAAGGACATCGGCGGGCTGCCGGGCGTCTTCGGCCTCTGAAGGCGCGGGACCGATGCAGTTCAAATCCTATTGGCACGACACGGCGGCGCCCTTCACCGGCGCTGTCGAGGGGCCGGTCGAAGGCAGCTATGACGTCGCCGTGATCGGCGGCGGCTTCACCGGGCTCGCCGCCGCGCGCCAGCTCGCGATGGCCGGCGCGAAGGTCGTGGTGCTGGAGGCGCACAGCGTCGGCTATGGCGCCTCGGGCCGCAATGGCGGCCATCTCAACAACGGCCTCGCCCACAGCTTCATCGCCGCTAAATCGGCGCTGGGCACCGAGCGCGCGGTCGCCCTCTATCGCGCCTTCGACGATTCCGTCGACACGATCGAGCGCATCGCTGCGGAGGAGGGCATCGACTGCGCCTTCCGGCGCGCCGGCAAGCTCAAGCTCGCCTCCAAGCCCGAGCATGTCGCCGGGATCGCGCGGAATTTCGAGGTGCTGCATCGCGAGGCCGATCCCGATACCGCCATGTTGAGCCGGGCCGACCTCAAGGGCGAGATCGGCTCCGACGCCTTCCATGGCGCGATGCTCTCCAAGAAGAGCGCGATGATGCATATGGGCCGCTTCGTCGCCGGCCTCGCCACGGCGGCGGTACGGCACGGCGCCGTCATCCATGAACATGCGCCCGTGACGGAGCGACGGCAGGAGGGCGGCCGGCATGTGCTGGAGACGCCGCGCGGCAGCGTCTCGGCAAAGGAGGTGCTGGTGGCGACCGGGGCCTATACGGCCGGTCCCTTCTCCTGGTTCCGCCGGCGCATCGTCGCCGTCGGCTCGTTCCTGATCGCGACGCGGCCCTTGAGCGCGGCCGAGGTCGCCATGACCATGCCGGGCAATCGCACCGCGGTGACCTCGCTCAACATCGGCAACTACTTCCGCCTGGCGCCGGACAATCGGCTGATCTTCGGCGGGCGGGCGCGCTTCTCCGCCACGTCGGACCAGACCTCCGACGCCAAGAGCGGCGCCATCCTCAGGGAGAGCCTTGCCCGGATCTTCCCGCAACTCGCCGATGTCGAGATCGACTATTGCTGGGGCGGCCTCGTCGACATGACCAAGGATCGCTATCCGCGCGCCGGCTATGAGGATGGCGTCTGGTATGCAATGGGCTATTCCGGCCACGGGGCGCAGATGTCGACCCATCTCGGCATGATCATGGCCGACGCGATCCTCGGCCGGCCGGATCGCAACCCGCTGAAGGGGCTGTCCTGGCCGGCGGTGCCGGGCCATTTCGGCAAGCCCTGGTTCCTGCCGCTGGTCGGCCTCTACTACAAGATGCTCGACCGCATTCAGTGAGCGCAGAGCCGCACGGGCAGACACCGGCCGGAGATGGATCGCAGGGCATCGGCCCACCGGTCGAGCACATCGACTTTACATCGAAATGCGGCTGGTCCCGGGTCTCCGCCGTGCCGCGTTCGGGACGGCCTGCGTTTCCGTGAGCTTCGGCATGAGACGGATCGCCGCCGTCATTTCGGGATGAGGATCGGCACGCCCCGGACAGGTCCGCGGCGTGCCGTTTTTGCCGTCACTGCAAAGCTCATCCGACCTTTGCGGGCGGCGGTCGGGTTCGACCGCCGCCCTCGTTCTTCACCGGACCGGAGGGGCGTATTGCAGGCCGCCTTCGGTCCAGAGCGCGTTCTTGCCGCGCGCGATCTTGAGCTCCGAGCCCTGGCCGACGCTGCGCTCGAAGGATTCGCCGTAGTTCCCGACGAGCTTGACGATGCGGTAGGCCCAGTCGTTGGTCAGGCCGATGCCTTCGCCGAACTTGCCCTCGGCGCCGAGCAGGCGGCGGATCTCGGGATTGTCCGATTTCAGCATCTCGTCGACATTGGCCTTGGTGACGCCGAGCTCCTCGGCGTTCAGCATGGCATCGAGCGTCCACTTCACCAGGTTGAACCATTGCAGGTCGCTGCTGCGCACGACCGGGCCGAGCGGCTCCTTCGAGATCAGCTCGGGCAGCACGACGGCTTCCGCCGGATTCACCAGCTTCAGCTTCAGCGCGTAAAGGGCGGAGGAATCGTCGGTCAACGCATCGCAGCGGCCGGATTCGAAGGCCTTGATCGCCTCGTCGCCCTTGTCGAAGGTGACGGGCTCGTACTTGATCTTGTTCTTGCGGAAATAGTCGGCGACGTTGAGTTCGGTCGTCGTGCCCTGCTGCAGGCAGATCGAGGCGCCGTCGAGCTTGCGGGCGGTGTCGATGCCGAGCTTCTTCTGCACCAGGAAGGCCTGCCCATCGTAATAGTTCACGCCGGCGAAGGTCAGGCCGAGCGTGGTGTCGCGCGACATCGTCCAGGTCGAGGTGCGCGAGAGCACGTCGACCTCGCCGCTCTGGAGGGCGGTGAAGCGGTCCTTCGAGGAGAGCGGCGTGAACTTGACCTTCTTCGGATCGTTGAAGATCGCGGCCGAGATCGCGCGACACAGATCGACGTCGAGGCCGGCCCATTCGCCCTTCGCATCGGGAATTCCGAAGCCGGCGAGACCGGGGCTGACGCCGCAGATCAGGTCGCCGCGGCTCTTCACCGTGGCGAGCGTCGTGGTCTGGGCCTCGGCCGGCGCGATGGCCACCGACAAGGTGAGCGCCAATAGTGCGGAAGTTATGGTTTTCACGGTAGTTCCCCTTGTTTTGTCAACGTTGCGAAGCTGACCTGGTTGAATTGGGCGTGGAATTGCTGTGGCTTGCCTTGCTGCCCGTCAAAGCCCGCCGATATGGAAGGCCTTGACCTCGAGATATTCTTCAATGCCGAGCTGCGAGCCCTCGCGGCCGAGGCCCGACTGCTTGACGCCGCCGAAGGGGGCGACCTCCATCGAAATCGCGCCGGTGTTGAGGCCGACCATGCCGAACTCCAGCGCCTCGCCGACGCGCCATGAGCGCCGGATGTCCTGCGTGAAGAAATAGGCGGCGAGCCCGAACGGCGTGCCGTTGGCGATAGCGAGCGCCTCCTCCTCGCTGCGGAAGCGGAAGAGCGGCGCGACCGGCCCGAAGGTCTCCTCGCTCGCCAGCAGCATCTCGGTCGTCGCTTCGCCCAGCACGGTCGGCGTGGCGTATTGCTTGCCATTGGGCATGTCGGCGGCGCTGGCGAGGCGCCTGGCGCCCTTCGACAGCGCGTCCTCGACATGGCGCTCGATCTTCTCCAGCGCGGCGGCGTTGATCATCGGGCCGATATCGATGCCCGCCTGGGTGCCGGGGCCGACCTTCATCGCATTGACGCGGGCCGACAGCTTCTCGGCGAAGCGGTCGTAGATGCCGTCCTGAACCAGGATGCGGTTGGCGCAGACGCAGGTCTGGCCGCCATTGCGGAACTTGGAGGCCAGAACGCCGTCGATGGCGATGTCGAGATCGGCGTCGTCGAAGACGATGAAGGGGGCGTTCCCGCCCAGTTCGAGGCTGAGCCGCTTGATGCTGTCGGAGGCCTGCTTCATCAGCAGCGCGCCGACGCGCGTCGAGCCGGTGAAGGAGATCTTGCGGACCGCAAGATTGCCTGTCAGCTCGGCGCCGATCTCGGTCGGCATGCCGGTGACGATGTTGATCACGCCGGCCGGAATGCCGGCCCGCTCGGCCAGCACGCCGAGCGCCAGCGCCGAATAGGGCGTCAGCTCCGAGGGCTTGATCACCACGGTGCAGCCGGCGGCGAGAGCCGGCGCGACCTTGCGGGTGATCATCGCGTTCGGGAAGTTCCAGGGCGTGACGATGCCGCAGACGCCGACCGGCTGCTTCAGCACCAGGATGCGGCGGTCGGCGGTCGGTGCGGGAATCGTCGAGCCGTAGATCCGGCGGGCTTCTTCCGCGAACCATTTCACGAAGGAGGCGCCGTAGCGGATCTCGCCGCGCGATTCGGCCAGCGGCTTGCCCTGCTCGGAGGTGAGGATCAGCGCCAGATCCTCGATATGCTCGAGCATCAGCGCATGCCAGGCTTCCAACAGCGCGGCGCGCTCGGCCGGGGTTTTGGCCCGCCAGCTTTCGAAGGCCGCCGCGGCGGCATCGATGGCGGCGCGAGTCTCAGGTTGGCCGGCATCCGGAACCGTGCCGAGCACGGCTTGCGTAGCGGGGTCGACGACGTCGAGCGTGCGGCCCGAAGCCGCGCCGTTCCACTGGCCGCCGACAAGGCAGGCTTCCCGCACGAGGCCGGGATCGCGAAGGCCTTCGATGGTCATGTCGTGCTCTCCTGTCAGCCCAGCGCCGCGAGGACGGCGCTGGTGATCTCGTTCGTCTTGTGCTCGCCCGGCTTCGTGCCGATGCCGCGAGCGGTGGCGGCTTCGATGGCGCTGATCACGGCTGCGGCCGCAGCCGGCTCGCCGAGATGCTCCAGCATCATCGCGCCCGACCAGATCGCCGCGATCGGGTTGGCGATGCCGAGATGGGCGATGTCCGGCGCGGAGCCGTGCACCGGCTCGAACATCGAGGGCGCATTGCGCTCCGGATTGATGTTGGCCGAGGCCGCATAGCCGAGCCCGCCCTGAATGGCGGCTCCGAGATCGGTCAGGATGTCGCCGAAGAGATTGGAGGCGACGACCACGTCGAGGCTCTCGGGCGCCATCACCATCCGCGCCGCCATGGCGTCGATATGGTAGTTCGCGACCTCGACATCGGGGTATTCGGCCGCGACCAGGGCGGTGATCTCGTCCCAGAACACCATCGAGTATTTCTGCGCGTTCGACTTGGTCACGGAGGCGAGCTTGCCGCGGCGCTTGCGCGCCTGTTCGAAGCCGAAGCGCAGGATGCGCTCGACGCCCTTGCGGGTGAAGATCGCGGTCTCGACCGCGACCTCGTCGGCGGTGCCGTTATGGACCCGCCCGCCGGCGCCGGAATACTCGCCCTCGGTGTTCTCGCGGATGCAGAGGATGTCGAAGGCGCTCGCCCGCAACGGCCCCTCGACGCCCGGCAGCAGCCGGTGCGGCCTGATATTGGCGTATTGCACGAAGGCCTTGCGGATCGGCAGCAGCAGCCCGTGCAGCGACACCGAATCCGGCACGCGTTTCGGCCAGCCGACAGCGCCGAGCAGGATCGCGTCGTAGCCGCGCAGCGTCTCGATGCCGTCGGCCGGCATCATCAGGCCGGTCTTCTCGTAGAAGTCGCAGGACCAGGGGAAGCTCGTGCCTTCCAGCGAAAAGCCGGCGCCGCGTGCCGCCTTGCCGAGCACCTCCCAGGTCGCCTCGGTCACGGCGGTGCCGATGCCGTCGCCCGGGATCAGGGCGATCTTGTATGATTTCACGGGATGGTCTCCTCAGACGGCAATCAGGACGCTCTTGGATTTCCGGTTCGCGCAATAGGCTTCCCGGCCGAGATCCTTGCCGAGGCCGGACTGCTTGTAGCCGCCGGTCGGCAGGATGTGGTCGCGCGAGCGGCCATAGCGGTTGACCCAGACGGTGCCGGCCTGCAGCCGGCTGCTCAGCCGCAGGCCGCGCGACAGGTCGCGGGTGTAGAGCCCGGCGCAGAGTCCGTAGGTCGGATGGTCGGCGAGCGCCATCGCCTCCTCCTCGTCGCGGAAGGTCTGCACCGTCAGCACCGGGCCGAAGATCTCTTCGGTGATGGCCGGCGAATTCGCCTCGAGCCCTTCGAGCAGGGTCGGCGCGTAGAAATAGCCCTCGCGGTCGAGGCGCGAGCCGCCGGTCCTGCACCGGGCGCCGCGCGCGACGGCGGCATCGACGATGCCGGCCATGCGGCCGATCTGGCGCTCGGAGATGATCGGCGAATAGGCGCTGGCCTCGTCCCAGGTCGGGCCGGGCTTGATCTCACTCATCTGCTTGAGGATCAGCCCGACGACCTCCTCGGCCACGCTCTCCTCGACGACGAGGCGCGAGCCCGCGACGCAGGCCTGCCCGCCATTGGCGAGGATGCCGCGCGCCACGGCGCCGGCGGCGAGCGCGATATCGGCATCGGCGAAGACCACCTGCGGGCTCTTGCCGCCGAGCTCCAGCGTCATCGGCTTGATGCCGGTGCGGGCGATGTTCTCCATGATCGCGGCACCCGCGCCGGTCGAGCCGGTGAAGCTGACCTTGGCGATGCCGGGATGGCCGGTGATGGCGGCGCCGGTCGTGCGCCCGTCGCCGAGCACGATGTTGATCAGCCCGGCCGGCATCCCCGCGCGGACCGACAGCTCCGCCAGATAGAGCGTCGCGAAGGGCGTCATCTCGGAGGGCTTCAGCACCACGGCATTGCCGGCGGCGAGCGCGGGGCCGAGCTTCCAGGCGGCCATCGAGATCGGGAAGTTCCATGGCGTGATCGCGCCGACCACGCCATAGGGCTCGGTTGCGATCAGGCCGACGCTGTCGGCGGCGGTCGGCACGAGGTCGCCGCCTTCCTTGTCGGCGAATTCGGCAAAGAAGCGGATCTGCTCGACGGTGATCGGGATGTCGAACTTCAAGAGCTCGGCGATCGGGCGGGTCGAGGCCACGGCCTCCATCCGGGCGAGCGTCACCGCTTCGGCCTCGATCAGATCGGCCCAGCGGTGAAGCGCGTTGACGCGTTCGCGCGGGCGCACAATGCCCCAGCCGCTCGTCTTCAGCGCGCGCTTGGCGGCCTCGACCGCGCGGTCGACCAGATCGGCCTCCGCAACGGGGCAATCGGCGAAGGCCACGCCGTCCGAGGGGCGGTGCAGCGCGATCCCGCCCGTCGCGGGCACACGCTCGCCGCCGATGAAATGGGCGCGCGGCAGGTCGATGGTGGCGGGGTCGAAGCTCAGCGACACGAGGGCGGTCTCCGAAAACGGGGCAGCGGCGAAGCCTAGCGCCCCTGCGCCCGCAGGTGACGCTGGGACGCCGCCCCGGCGCGACGGGAAATCCCGTTTGCGCGGACCGGGACGGCGGATTCTTCGGCGGCTGGAGCAGCGGGCCCAACAGACGGCCCGAAGAGACGGGCCCATGAGATGGATCGCCGCTTCGTGCCGCTCGGGACGTGCGGCGATCCGGAGTCAGCCGACGACGACGTAGATCTTCCGGACGGTCTCGATCGTCTTCCAGACGCCGACATAGCCCGGCTTCATCACGAAGCTGTCGCCGGCCTTGAAGAGGCGCGGCTCCTTGCCTTCCTCCGTCAGCTCCACCACGCCTTCGAGGATGTAGCAATATTCGAAGGTCTCGCCCTTGATCGAGCGGTTCGTGCCGGGCGTGGCCTCCCAGACACCGGTGTTCACCGTGCCGTCGCGCGACGCGTCCTGCGCCCAGGTCGTGTAGTCGGGGTCGCCCGCGAGCAGGCGATCCGGCGGACATTTGGAGCGCTTGGTGGGCTCGCTGGTGGGGGCAAGGTCGAGCTTGACGAGGAGCGACATGGGTCTGCCTTTTGCTGGGTGGGGAAAGGGAAACGGGTCAGTAGCCGCGGCTGCGGTCGACGAGGCCGAGCGGCGGCAGGCCGGAGCGGTGGCGGCGAATGTTCTCGATCACCGCCTTGGCCGCGGGCTCGGGCTCGACCTTGCTGGCGATATGCGGCGTCAGAAGCACCTTGGGGTGGTTCCAGAACCGATGTCCGGCCGGCAGCGGTTCGGGCTCGGTGACGTCGAGCACGGCGCCCGAGAGCCGGCCGCTGTCGAGCGCGTCGAGCAGGGCCTCATGGTCGAGATGCTGGCCGCGTCCGACATGGACGAGCCCGGCGCCTGCCGGGAGCTTCGCGAACAGCTTGGCATCGAGGATGCCGGTCGTCTGCGGCGTCAGCGGCAGCAGGCAGATCAGAATGTCGGTCTCGGCCAGCATGGCGGAGAGACCGTCCTCGCCATGGAAGCACCGCAGGCCGTCGATCGATCGCGGCGAGCGGCTCCAGCCCGAGATCGGGAAGCCGAAGGGCTTGAGGCGTTCGATCACGGCCGTGCCCATCATGCCGAGGCCGAGCACGCCGACGCGGCGCGCCGTTGCCGGGGTGAGTTCATGCGGCTGCCAGAGCGCCTGCTTTTGCTGGGCGAGATAGAGCGGCCATTGCCGATGCAGGGCGAGCACGCCGAGCGTGACGTATTCCTGCATCATCTTGGTGATGCCTTCCTCGACCATTCGCACCACCAGGACATGGGGCGCCAGCCCTTCCGTCTTCATCTGGTCGATGCCGGCCCCAATGGAGAAGAGAACCTCCAGATTGGTGAAGCGGGCGAGATCGTCGGGCGCGGTCCAGGTGATGAGATAGCGGATTTCGGCCGGATCATAGGCTTCGTTGCTGCGGATGAAGCGGATCTCCGGCAGCGCCTCGGCGAAGCGCGCGGCGAACACCTGCGCACGCTCCTCGGTTGAGTTGAACAGGAAGGTCAAGGCAGTCTCCGGGGAAAGAGATGTCAGCGGCCGGGCCGTGTGAATGCGGTGCAAAGCCGTTCGAGCAGCCGCGCGCAATCGGCGAGCTCGCCGCGCGTGATGTATTCGTCGGGCCTGTGGGCCCGGGCGATGTCGCCGGGGCCGCAGATGATCGCGTCGATGCCTGCCGCCTGATAGAGCCCGGCTTCCGTGCCGTAGCTGACGGCCGGGAGAGGCTCGGTGCCGGTCACCTCCGCCAGCATCCTGGCGATCGGCGCCTGCGCCGCGAGCGACAGTGCCGGATAGCTGGCGATCTCTTGCCAGTCGGTGGCGAATCCACGCGCCTCGAGGCCGGCGAGAGCCGCCCGCACCGGTTCGAGCAATGCCGCAGGCGAGACGCCGGCGATGGCGCGCGCCTCGATCTCGATCCGGCAGCGATCCGGGATGATGTTGAGCGCCTCGCCACCGCGAACCGTGCCGATCTGCAAGGTGGAGTAGGGCGGCTCGAACACCGCGTCGAGAGGCCCCGCCTGCAGAGCGGAGGCGGTCTTTTCGGCCGCCGCGATCACGGCGCCCATCGCATGGATGGCGTTGAGGCCGAGCTCGGGGCGTGAGGAATGGCCGGAGCGGCCGTGAATCTCGACGCGTGCCGCCGCCTTGCCCTTATGGGCGAGGATCGGCCTCATCCCGCTCGGCTCGCCGATGACCGCAGCCTCCGGCAGCGCGCAGAGCGAAGGCAGCCGCGCGATGAGATGCGGCACGCCGCGGCAGCCCGCCTCCTCGTCATAGGAAAAGGCGATATGGACCGGCCGTGCCAGCTTCATGCCGGCGAGCGCAGGCACGATCGCGAGCGCGGCGGCGAGGAAGCCCTTCATGTCGCTGGTGCCGCGGCCGAACAGCTTGTCGCCCTCGGCCCGCAGCAGGAACGGGTCGGAACTCCATTGCGGTTCCTCCGCCGGCACGACGTCCATATGGCCGGAAAGAATAAGTCCCGGCACGTCGCGCGGGCCGATCGTGGCGAAGAGATTGGCCCGGTCGCCCTCCGGGCCCGGCAGGATCTGCGCCGTGACGCCGAAACGGGCGAGATAGTCCGCGATCCAGCCGGCGATGGCCGCGTTGGGGCGCCCGACGATCGAGGGAAAGCGGATCAGCTCCGTCAGGATGTCTTCCGGCGTCACGCGCTGCTCCGGAGTGGTTATGGTTCCGGCAGGGTAGGGCGGTCGGCGCGGCGGTCGCGTCTGTTCTGCGCTGCGGGGCGGTCATCTATGCCGAATCGCGGGCAAAGAACGGTGCTTCCTGTGGCGCGATTGCGTTAGAAACGATCGGTGCTCGACCGTCGTGCCCGAGGGCCCGGTCGTGCAAGTGCCGGAGGCTGCGATTTTGGAGACGATCGCCCAACTGCATCTCGATGCCTTCAAGATCACCCTGCGGGACATCGGGGAGATCGACGTCGCGCAGCTTCACGCGCTTTCGGTCGCCGTCGGCTGGCCGCATCGCGATAGCGACTGGCGCGTGCTGCTCGATCTCGGGCAGGGCATCGCGGCGGTCGATGAGATCGGGCGCGTGGTCGGGACGGTGATGTGGCAGCGCTACGGCGCCGGCTTCACCATGGTCGGCATGCTGATCACCTCGCCACGCCTGCAGGAGCACGGCGCCGGCCGCTGGCTGATGGAACGGGCGCATGAGCTGAACCCGGGTTCGGCCTTCGGCCTCACCGCCACGCATGCGGCCCGGCGGCTCTACCGTTCCATGGGCTACGGCCATGAGCAGAAGATCCTGCAATGCCAGGGGCAGGCCGTCGGCAGCCCGCCTCCTGTCCGGGTCGAAGGAACGGTTCGCGCCATGCGGGCCGAAGACCGTGAAAGCCTGTTGAGCCTCGACCGGGCGGCGACGGGGTGCGACCGGTCCGCCGTGTTCCGGCGCATCCTGCCGGTCTCGAAGGGGCAGGTGCTCGTCCGCAACGACGAGGTCGTCGCCTTCGCGCTCTGTCGCCGCTTCGGGCGCGAGCGCGTCATCGGCCCGGTGATCGCCTCTGTCCAGGAGGACGCGATCGCCGTCTGCCAGCCCTTCGTCGAACACCATGCCGGCAGCTTCCTGAGGGTCGACACGCCTGCCAGCCACACGGCCTTCGTCGATTTTATCGTCGCCAGCGGCATGCAGATTTACGACAGCGTCACCTCGATGGGGTTGGGCCGGGCGCCCTATGCCCCGCTCGATCCGCACGGGCCGCGCCGCATGGCGCTCGCGAGCCAGGCGCTCGGCTGATGCGGTGCGACCGCAAGGCCGTTTGACGCCATGCGCGACGGTGCTATCGAGGGGGCGGAGGTCGATGCCTTGAACCGACGCAATGGATCACGGGTCAGAAGCTGGGTCGCGCTGTTCGCGGCCTATCTGCTCGTGCTCCAGGCACTGCTCGCCGGTTTTGCGGCCGGCGCCTATGCCAATGCGCTCTCGCTCGATCGTACCCTTGTCCTGACCCATTGCTTGCCGAGCGGGGACGCTCCGGCCGGTGGCGATCACGACAAGTCGCAAGCCCATGCCGGCATGAGCTGTTGCACGGCCGGCTGCCCGATGCTCGCCGGGGCCGATCCGGTCCAGCCCGCATTCGCGCTCCTCACGCAGCGGCCGGCCGATCAGGTCGCCTTCATCCGCAGGCTCGACCGGCCCGTCGGTTTCCTCGCTGATCATTCGCCCGGCAATCCGCGCGCTCCTCCCGTCCGCGCCTGAGCCGCCGTCCGGCGCTCTCCCGCGTCCGCGACGGCTGATGTCAACCTGCCGCCGGACGTCGTGACGCGCCTTCCGCCCGACCCGACGCCGTGACGGCGCGGATTCGGGCGTCATCCCATCCCACCCTCTGCTTCGCCTCGCGGGCTGCTTCGCGACCGGCGCGCACGCTTTGGCGCGACACGTCGCCGGGCGGGCTGCGGCCCGGCCGAAGGGTTGGCGCGATGCTGCCCCCGAATCTCCGTCGCTTCCGATTTTTCCGATCCGGCAAGCCGCGTGCCTGCCGCAACCCGGCCGCCAGGGCGGCCTCAACCATCAAGGATACATGTCATGAAATATCTTCTCGCCGTCGCGGGCCTGCTCGCCGCCGGGCCGGCGCTCGCTCATATCACGCTGGAAAACCAATCCGCCCCGGTCGGCTCGACCTACAAGGCGGTGCTGCGCGTTCCGCATGGCTGCAAGGGTGCGGCGACCACGAAGGTTCGCGTCCAGATCCCGGAAGGCGTCATCGCGGTGAAGCCGATGCCGAAAGCCGGCTGGACGCTGGAAACGGTCAAGGGCAGCTATGCGAAGCCCTATGACTACTACGGCACGCCGACCTCGGAGGGCGTCAAGGAAGTGGTCTGGAGCGGCGGCAAGCTACCTGACGAATTCTATGACGAATTCGTCCTGCGCGGCTATCTCGCCAAGGATCTGAAGGCCGATGCCACGCTCTACGTGCCGGTCGTCCAGGAATGCGAGGGCGGGGCCGTCGAGCGCTGGATCGAGATCCCCGAAGCCGGCAAGTCGGCGGACGACTACAAATTCCCGGCTCCCGGCGTGAAGCTCATCCCCGGCAAATAATGATAGCGGCGGCGGAGCGCCCGGCGCTCCGCCGCAAGGATAAGCCCATGATGACCCGGCTCCTGCGATCCCTGCTGCCGATCCTCGTCCTGCTGGCCTGCGCCGGAGCGCCGGGTCGGGCGCTGGCGCATGCGGCCTTGAACAACGCGACGCCGCCCGACGGCAGCGTGCTGGCGGCGGCTCCGAAGCAGATCGAGCTCGTCTTCAGCGAGCCCGTCTCGCCGCTGGCGCTGCGGCTGATCGGCCCGGACGGCACCGCCCGCAACCTCGGGCGCTTCGTTCTGAAGGACAGGACGGTCATGATCGAGGCGCCTGCCGCGCTTCCGGGCGGCACCCATGTGCTGAGCTGGCGCGTGGTGTCGGAGGACGGGCATCCGGTCGGAGGATCGGTGGTGTTCTCGATCGGCGCCCCGAGCGGCGCCGCGCCGGATCTCGGCGAGCAGGCTGATTCCGGCGTTCGCACGCTGGTCTGGCTCAGCCGCTTCGGGCTCTATCTCGGCCTGTTCCTGGGGTGTGGTGCGGCTGCGAGCCGGGCCTGGATCGGGCCGCTTGCCGGCGGGGCCCGCCGCTTCGCTGCCGCCATGATGGGGCTCGGCCTGGTCTGCCTGCCCATCGCGCTCGGCGCGCAGGGGCTCGACGCGCTCGGTGCGTCGATCGCGGCTGTCTTCCAGCCGGCGGTCTGGCGGGCGGCCGCGGCCACCAGCTATCTCTGGACAATCCTCATCGCGGCCATGGCCTTGGCGTGCGCCCTCATCGGCTTGTCGCAGCCCGGCGTCCGCGCCGCCGTCACCGGCCTTTTATCTGTCCTGTTGGTCGGGCTTGCTCTCGCAAGCAGCGGCCATGCCAGCGCGGCCCAGCCGCAATGGCTCATGCGCCCCGCCGTCTTCCTGCACGCGAGCGCGATCGCGCTTTGGGTCGGAGCGCTGCTGCCGCTCGCCTTGGCTCTGCGCGGTGAGAACGGCAGGAGCGTGCTGCGCCGGTTTTCCGGCCGCATCGCCTGGATCGTCGCGGCCTTGCTGCTCAGCGGGCTGGTTCTCGCCTGCGTGCAGGTCGAGAGGCCGGCGGCGCTTCTCGCGACGGCCTATGGGCGCGTCCTTCTCGCCAAGCTCGCCCTGGCCGCGATCGCCTTCGCCTTGGCGGGTTTCAATCGCTGGTCGCTGACGCGGCGCGTGGAGGCCGGCGACATCCCGGCGGGGCGCGCCATGGGGCGTGTCATCGCCGTCGAGCTCGCGGTGCTGGTCGCTGTCCTCGGTATCGTGGCGCTCTGGCGCTTCACGCCGCCGCCGCGCGCCATGGCGATGGTGCAGGCGCAGCCGGCCTCGGTCCATATCCACACCTTGCCGGCGATGGCGGACGTCACGGTCACGCCCGGCCGGGCGGGCCCGGTCACCGTCACGGTCGTGCTGATGGACGGTGAGTTCGGGCCCCTCCCGGCCAGGGAACTCACCCTCAGCTTCAGCAACCCCGCGGCCGGCATCGAGCCGATCGAACGACCCGCCCGTCTCGGCCCGGACGGCATCTGGCGGACCGAGGCCTTCAGCCTGCCGGTGCCGGGACGCTGGCACGTCGAACTGGAGATCCTGATCTCCGATTTCGAGATGCGCCGGATCGGGGACGCCATCGTCCTGCGGCCGTGAACTCGCCGTCCCAGCGCCTGTGCAGCGCTGCTGTGGGAAATGCGAAGTTTGTCGGTGCGCGCCTTTGTAAGATTTTGATATCGTTGATTTTAATTTTCGACATTCCAGAGGGTCTGTCGGCATTTGAGGCTATAGTCCGTCGGCATTTTCTCGCTGGCCAATGCGTTCAGCCGATCCGTCGCTCGGGCAACAAGGACGAGATCGTGGCCACGGGCGGCTAGACGGCGTGCGTGCACAGTGCCGATGCCGGGTTATCAGGGCGACAGCCATGGTGACGTAGCTTTTACGTTGCAGTCGTTCGCCGGAGCGTCAGCCGCGCGAACGCATCTGCATCATCGAATAATGCTCGTAATGGCCGACCCCGGCCTTTACGATCGGATCCTCAGCGGTCAGCGCGGCGATGTCGGCGTCATCCTCGATCTCCCACAACGCGACGCCATAAGGGCCGGCGGGATCGACGACGGGGCCGTGCGCCACGATCTGACGGGTTTCGCGCAGCTTAGTTTGCCAGTCGCCATGCTGCTTAAACAGCGCCTTCTCGTCATCGGTTATGGTCTGGAGGAAATCTGCACGAGGCGGAATCCACTTGGTCAGATAGGCTTTCATAGGGGCACTCCTTGGTGATCGGAAAGGGCGAGCCGCTCAAGCACTCGGGGCGTTTCTGCCAGATCGTTTTTGTGGGCGGGGATGACAGCGGCGATGGGCGTGCTCAGGATCCTGCTTAGCGGGCGCCAGCTGCGCAATCCCACATGCTCCGGTACGTTCGACATTTCATAACGGTGGCAGCACCGGTTGATCCGGATAACCTTTATGGCCAAGGCGTGCGCTTATGCGATTGGCGCCATCCTTGAGTAGATCCGCAAGCTCGCTCGCGCGGGAGTGATATCGCAGCGTCACAACGCCAAGGTTGAGCGCCGCTATCACCTTGCCCTCTCTTCCCCAAATGGGTGCGGCAAGTCCCGTCGAACCGGTGACGTGCTCTTCGTCGCTAACCGCGATGCCTTCCGCACGGATCGTCTCGAACATTCCCCGGATCGCGTCTGGGTCGGTAACCGTCTTGGGTGTCCTTGGGATGAGGTTCGCCCGCGCAAAATATCCGTCGGTGAGAGCCGGATCCCAGTGAGCCAGCAGGACCCGGCCAGTGGCCGAGCAGTACGAGTCGGAGAGGCCGTCAAGCTCGATGTCGTAGCGTACAGCCTGACGGCTGACGCATTTGGCTATGCGCCGGCAATCGCCTCTCGCGGTTAAGACCGCCAGCATCACGGTCTCGCCCGTCTCGTCACGAAGCTGTTCCATGATCGGGTGCGCCGCCGAAAGAAGGCGGGCTTCGAGCGCGCGCGAGGCGGATTGATGGCGACTGGCATGGACAAGCACGTATCGCTCGGTCGCGTCCTGAATGGCGTAGCCGCGTGAGACCAGGGTCTGCGCCAGGGCATGAGCGCTGCTCTTCGGGAATCCCAGAGCCGCGACGATCTCCTTGAGCTTCACGGGTTCGGAGCAGCCTGCAAGATATTCCAGCAGGTCCAATACGCGCGCCGCAGACTTGACCTCGGTGTTCATGGACGTGAACCGAATCTCTCTTGGCGAACCAATTTGCCGGCGATAGGCTCTCCCTTAATCAAGAGGAAATCAACACTCTTGAAAGAGGGTGAGCCATGAATTCGAGCAACGCCGCGCTCGTGGCGATTGTCACGGGCGGCGCGCGAGGTATCGGGCGCGCTTGCGCGCTGTCTCTCGCGCGGTCTGGACTGGATGTTGTGCTTGTTGATCTGTTGTCGGACGAGCTAAAGCGCACCGCTGACGAGATAAGATCCCTCGGTCGTCGTGCGTTGGCTTTTCAGTCGGACGTCATTTTCAAGGAAGAGGCGAGCCGTATAGTTTCGGAGGTCGTCGCGCAGTGGGGCCGCGTGGACGTCCTCGTGAACAATGCCGGCAAGGGGATGCCGAAGGGCATCTTCGAGATCACTGAAGCCGAGTTCGACCACACGATCGCTCTCAATCTGAAGAGCTGCTTCAACTATATCCAGGCTGTCGCGCCGATCATGCAGCGTCAGGGGGCTGGGCGCATCGTCTCGATGTCGTCGCTGAATGCGCATTCTGGTGGTGTGACGGCCGCCGTCAGCCGGTTTGCTTATGCTGCTGCCAAGGCCGGGATCATCGGGATGACCCGCGCTCTCGCCAAAGAGCTCGGCCCGGAGATCCTTATCAATGCCGTCTGCCCCGGCATCATCGAGACCGAAGTCGGCAACACACTGACCCGAGCCCGCGGCCCCGCGATTGCCGATGCCGGTATCGCGCTGAAGCGAATGGGCAAGCCCGATGACGTGGCAGAGCTCGTCACCTTCCTGGCAACCTCGAACCCCTGCTTCATCACGGGCCAAGACATCGTGGTGGATGGGTTCCAGTTCAATCGCTGAGTGCACCCGATGAACGTCACGCTGCCTCCCGACACCAAGCCCTGGACATGGAGTGAGGAGACCTGGCGGCAGGTGGTGAACCATGTCCGGGCAGGGCGGTCGCTCAAGCCTGGCGTTTGGAAGAATGGCGCCAAGTTCGCCGTCGCCCTGTCCTTCGATTCCGATCACGAGACGAACGAGCTCCGGGAGGGCGGGCGCTCTTACTCGAAGCTGAGTCAGGGGCAATACGGCAATCGCTCCGGCATTCCGCGTATCCTTGCTACTCTTGCCCGTCACGCGGTCCCGGCCAGCTTCTTCATGCCGGCCGTCGCTGCGCTTTTGCATGACCCGGAAGCCCGTTCAGTGGCGGATGCCGGACATGAGGTGGCGATCCATAGCTGGATCCACGAGCTCAACTCGGTGCTCGACTACGATACGGAGCGCGATCTGGCGCTGCGCGCCCGCGACACCTTGACCAAGCTCACTGGCCGGGAGCCGAAGGGCATGCGGACCGCGTCATGGGATTTCAGCCCGTGGACGCTGAAGATCGTGCGCGAAATGGGGTTGCTCTACGATTCCTCATTGATGGCGGATGACGAGCCCTACGAGCTTCTCGACGAGGGGCAGCCGTCCGGGATCGTGGAGTTGCCGGTGGAGTGGATCCGGGACGACGCCGTCTATTTCGGCATGGATCGCTTCAAGGGGCTGCGCCCTCACAGCGGGCCGCCCATGGTACTTGACCTCTTCCTGCGGGAGCTCGACGTCGCTGCGGAAGAAGGCGGGCTGTTCCAGCTGACGATGCACCCGCACATCATCGGGCACCGCTCGCGGATTTTCATTCTCGACGAAGTGATCAGGGCGGCGAAAGCAAAGGGCTCCGTCTGGTTCGCGACGCACGAGGAGATTTGCCGCTATTGCGCTGATGAAGCCGGTCTTGGCGCTCCGATCCCGTCAGCCACCAACAGCCGGAGCTGACGGATGGGCTATCGCATTGGCGTCGACATCGGCGGCACCTTCACCGATTTCAGCGTGCTCGACGAGGAGACCCTGAATCTGCGGACGCTCAAGGTTCTGTCGCGCCCGGACGCTCCAGGGGCTGAGGTCCTTCAGGGGCTGGATGAGATCGAGAAACGCTTCGGCATCGCGCCTTCGCAGGTCAGCTACTTCACCCATGGCTCCACAGTGGGCGTGAACAGCATCATTCAAGGCAAGGGCGCGAAGCTTGGACTCGTCGTTACTGAAGGCTTCCGCGACGTCCTGGAACTCGCACGCCTGAAGATCCCGGATCCTTATGACCTGTTCTCGCGCCGACCGGCTCCCTTGGTGCCGAGAGATCGCGTGGTTCCACTGCCGGAGCGCATCAATGCGGATGGCGTTGCAGAGGTCGTTCCGGATCCGGCTGCGATCGCCACCGTGTTGGGTCGACTGGAAGCAAGCGGGGCCGAGGCGATCGTGATCGCCTTGCTGCACAGCTACAAGAACCCGGCGCATGAACGGCTGGTCAAAGCCGAGATCGAACGCCTGCGACCTGACTTGCCGGTTTTCTGCTCCGCCGACATCTGGCCAATTGTCCGGGAATACGAGCGCACCATCACGGCCTGCATCCATGGTTCGGTGCAGCCTCGGGTGTCCCATTACATCGGCCGCCTCGAGGATGCTCTGATCGAGCGGGGGGTCGTGCCCGCTCCGATGATCACCAAGTCGAACGGTGGCGTCATGACCGCCGCGGCCGGCAAGGTGCGCAGCATCGAGATGCTGCTGTCCGGCACGGCTGCCGGTGTGATCGGTGCAGGCTTCACAGCCAAGCTGGCCGGCTTCTCCAGAGTCATGAGCCTCGACATCGGTGGCACAAGCGCCGACGTCGCGCTCCTCAAGGACGGGATGCCCGACTTCCGCTCAGGCGAACTCGTCGGGGAGTATCCGATCTATCTTCCGACGGTATCGGTGTCCTCGATCGGAGCCGGCGGAGGCTCGATTGCCTCCGTCGATGCTTTGGGCGTTTTACGCGTCGGGCCCGAAAGCGCGGGATCCACTCCTGGGCCGGCCTGCTATGGGCGCGGTGGCGAGCGCGCGACGATCACCGATGCCTTCGCGACCATCGGCGTCCTCGGCGCCGGCGAGCTCGGATATGGCGCCGTCAACGTCGACCGATCCCGAGCGCTTGCGGCGCTCGAGCCAATCGCCAGAGGCCTCGACCGCTCTTCGGAACGCGCGGCTGAAGCAATCATCCAGCTCGCGGTCGCCAACATGTACCGCGAAACCAGCCGGCTGTTCTCGCAGGTCGGCGAGGAGCCGAGCGGCTATGCGCTTCTGGCGTTCGGTGGCGCTGGTCCCATGCTCGGCTGCCTCCTGGCCGATGCCATGGGTATGCAGTCAGTCATCATCCCTCAAACTCCAGGTGTGCTGGCCGCCCTTGGAGGCCTCCTTGCCGATCTGCGCTCGGATTTCGTGCGCGTGGTCTTTCTCGATGTTGGACCACGATCGTTCGACGGCTTGCGCCAGGCGATGAACGAGCTCGCAAAAGAAGCTCGCGCCTGGCTCTTCGAAGGGCAGGGCTATGCCGGCGAGGCCACGCTCTCGATCACGGCCGACATGCGGTACCGTGGCCAATCCTACGAGATCGAGACGCCCCTGCAGGAGGCGTGGATCGTCGACGGCGACCATGCCGCCATTGCCGCGGCCTTTCATAAGCGTCACGCCGAAATCTACGATCACTCCGACGATGCGGCAGACGTGCAAATCGTCGCGCTCCGCGTGGTCATCGCAGGGATCACACCCAAGCCCAAGTTCGCAGAACAGGGGCTGAAGCTGCAGCAGGTGCAGCCCAGGAAGCGGGTTCCGGTCATTCATCAAGGATCGACGATCGAGGCCGGTGTCTTCGAGCGAAACGACATGTCGCCGGGCTCGTCCTTCGCCGGGCCGGCCGTGATTTTGCAAGACGACACAACGACCTGGGCCCCGCCCGGTTTCGAGGGCCATGTCGATGGCTTCGGCAATCTGATCCTGAAGCGGAGTGCGATCTGATGGCGCTCGATCCTGTCACGCTGCAGATCCTGAAGAGCCATTTCGAGGCTGCGGCCGAGAGCATGGCATTCACGCTTCTGCGGACGGCGCATTCCGCCTTCGTCAAGGAGACGGAAGATTTTACCAGCGGACTGACGACGCCTTGTGGGCAAACCTTCGCCAGCCCGAAAGACCTGGGCGCGACCTGGTTCATCGGCCTGGACTATAAGGGCGCAATCGACGCCATCGCGGACTACAAGCCTGGCGACATCTGCATCACCAACGACCCGTATTCCGGCTACGTCTGCACCCATGCTCCCGACGTCCATCTGTGGATGCCGGTGTTCCATGAGGATCGGCTCGTCTGCTTCGCTGTGGGCCATATCCACAACACCGACATGGGCGGTGCGGTGCCGGCTTCGCTGTCCCGTGCGCTCACCGAGGTGCAGCAAGAGGGGATTCGAATTCCGCCCATGAAGCTCGTCGAAGCTGGGGTGATGAATGAGAGCGTGCTGCGCATCATGTTGCGCAACGTGCGAATGCCCGATCAGAACTGGGGCGACCTGAAGGCCCAGATCGCCTCGCTGAAGACCGGTGAGCGCAAGATCCGCGATGCGATCGCCCGCTTCGGCGTCGAGACTGTCTGTGCCGCGACCTATGGCGTGCTCGATCTGGCCGAGAGGCAGGCCCGCCAGCTATTCGCCTCGATGCAGGACGGCGATTACGAGTTCAGCGATTACATCGACGAGGATAGCCCCGGCGGCGTTCCATGCCGGTTGAAGCTGTCGGTCAAGGTTCGGGGTGACGAAGCGATCTTCGACTTCATGGGCAGCGACCCGCAGCTCCAATCGGCGCTGAACATGCCGACGGGCGGTCTGCCGCGCCATATCCTGCCGCTCGTGGGCTACAACTACGTCGTCTATTCGCTCGATCGAACGGTCGCGCTCAACATGGGGCTTCTGCGCCCGGTTCAGTGCATCCTGCCGGTGGGCTCGGTCGTCAATCCGGTCTACCCGGCGGCCACAGGCATGCGCAGCCTGACCTGCGCACGCATTCAAGGCATGGTCATCGGAGCTTTCTCGCGCGCGATGCCTGATCGCCTGCCCGCCGGCCCGGCGGGCGGCGGCGGTATTCTGAACGTGCGCACCACTGACAGTCGTACGGGCCGGCTGGCCATGGCCTCGATCAACCCGATCACAGGTGGGGGAGGCGGAAGTTCGTTCGAGGATGGGCAGGATGGTTCGAATTCCTTCCTGAAGAACACGCCCGTCGAGATCACCGAGGCGGAGGTGCCTATCCGCGTCAGGAGCTATGAGCTCGTGCCGGATTCCGGCGGTCCGGGTCGCTACCGTGGCGGCCTTGCGGCTCAGATGACATTCCAGATGTTCACGCCGAACTCGGTCGTGACCGCCCGTAACCGGGACCGCGTTCGCTTCTCCTGCTGGGGACTTGAGGGCGGACTGCCGGGCTCGACCTGCGGCTTCCTTCGCGTCAATGGCAAGACGGACCCGGAAGACCTGGGGAACACCGACGTGGTTCGCTGCGGCCCCGGAGACGTTCTGACGATTTCGGCGGCAGGCGCAGGTGGCTGGGGTGATCCTTTCGAACGTCCCGAGCATGAGGTTTTGAAGGACTTTCTCGGGGGCAAGGTCACCGAGAGCGGCGCCAGAGCCTATGGCGTCGTGGTCAAGGATGGTGTCATCGATGAGGCCGCCACCAAGGCTCTGCGATCGGCGCCGCGGGAAAGCATAGAAGGCATGACCTTCGATCCCGAGAGGCTGAGTTTCGAGCGCGTTTGGTCGGACGCCGTTTGGGACCGCCTTTCGCAGCACTTGTTTGCCCTTCCTGTGGAGTGGCGCTTCTTCGTCAAGCATGAGCTCTTCGCGGCGGTGAATGCCGATGCCGCCGCCAAGGAGGATCCGGTTGCGGCGTTGGAGCGGGCCTATGCCCGTGTTCTGGAACAGTATCCGCAGATCGTGCCTCGTCAGCTGGAGGACGCGGCATGAATATCGAGTTCATCGACCAGACCGTGCTGGTGGCCGGAGCGGCCCGCGGCATCGGCCGTGGCATCGTCGAGGAATTTGCGGCGAGGGGGGCGAATGTTTTCGCGGCAGATCGGCTCAAGGAGGAGATGGCCGGCCTGCCGGCGCATGCGACGCAGCTCGATCTGCTCGACAAGGCGGCGGTCAACCGATGGGTCGCTGAGGCCGAAGGGATCAGCGGGCGCGCACCCGACGTCCTTGTCTACGTGGCCGGCGGAGTTCTCGGGCAGAGCGCGAAGGCACTTGAGGATGTCGAGGAGGCCGATTGGCGCGCTGTGCTCGACGTCAATTTGACGGGCGCCTTCCTGTCCTCCCAGGCGGTTTGCACCGGCATGAAGGCGCGCGGCAAGGGGCGGATCGTTCTGATCGCCAGCGGTGCCGGGCTGCGCACCTCGCTGACAGGGATTCAGGCTTATGCCTCCGCCAAGGCCGGCGAGATCGGGCTGGCGCGCCAGCTCGGGCAGGAGCTCGGGCCGTTCGGGGTCACGGTCAACGCGGTTGCCCCAGGGTTCCAGCGCACGAGCCCGGACTATGAGCGGCAGTGGCAGTCGTATTCGGCCGAGCGGCAGGAGAACATGATTGCCAACACGGCGCGGCGTCGGCCGGGGACGCCGCAGGACATCGCCTACACGGTCATGTTCCTCGCCTCCGACTATGCGGATTTCATCACAGGCCAGGTCGTCTCGGTGACCGGCAGCCCTTGAAACACGACATCAATGGAGGGACGGCATGACGACGACACGGAGAGACGCGCTTAAAGCGGTTGCAGGATCGGTCGCCCTCGCATCGCTCTCGATCGAGGGAGCTCTGGCACAGGCCGGGGGCAAGTTCGTCTACGCGAACAACAGCCCGTACGATAACCTCGATCCGCATACCATTTTCGATACCGCCCGGGCCGCTTCGCGCTTCAATCTCTACGACGGGCTCTACCGCTGGGTCGACAATCCTCCCAAGATGATCCCATGGCTGGCGGAGAGCCATACCGTCTCGGATGACGGCAAGGTCTACACGTTCAAGCTGCGGCAGAACGCTAAGTTTCACGATGGCAAACCGCTGACGTCTGCCGACGTCGTCTATTCGATCGAGCGCATCCTCGCCCTCAAGAAGGGCCCCGCCAGCCTGTACCTCGACAGCGTCAAGCCGGGATCGACACAGGCGCCCGATCCTCACACGGTCGTCTTCAACCTGAATGGCCCATCCGCGATTTTCCTGACCACCGTGCCCGACATCCTCGTGGTCAACAGCGCGCTGGTGAAGGCCAATGAGAAGGACGGGGACTGGGGCGAGGCCTGGCTCACGCGCAACGAGGCGGGCTCCGGATCCTATGCTCTTCGTCGGCATGACCCGGCCGTGGGCTTCACCGCACGCCGCTTCGCCGAACATTTTGCGGGGTGGACCGGCCAGCCCTTCGACGACCTTGAATTCCGCACCGTCCTTGAGACGAACACCCGCGTGCTCGGCTTGATCCGCGGCGATTTCCAGGGCGCCGATGGCTACCTTCCCTACGATCAGATCCAGCGACTCCGGCAGTCGAGCAACGTTCAGATCATCGAGCAGGAATCGATGCGGGTGTTCATCCTGGCGTTGAACTGCACCAAGCCGCCGATGAACAATCCGAACTTCCGCCGCGCGCTGGCCTACGCATTCGACTACGATGGCTTCATCAAGAGCATCATGAAGGATTCGGTCTCGCGTAATCCGGGGCCCAATCCCAACAACATCTGGGGCACGCCGGCCGGCCTCAAGGGTTACAGCTACAATCTCGAAAAGGCCCGCGAGGAGCTGAAGAAGGTGACGGAGCCGCTGCGCCCGATCACCATCAACGCCCTTGCCGGCTTCAGCGAATCCGAGCAGGCGGCGACGCTGTTCCAGAGCACCCTGCGCCAGATTGGCATCGAGGTCGTGGTCGAGGTTTCGCCCTGGTCCGTCGTGTCCAGCCGGATGCGCAAGGCCGACACCCAGGCCGATATCGTGCCGCTATGGAAGAGCACTTACTATGTCGACCCCAATAACTGGGTCGGGGAGCTGTATGGCACGCGCTATCACGGCACGCGCACCTTCTCGTACTACAGCAATCCCGAATTCGATAAGCGGCTCGACCGTGCCCTTGTCTCCAGTGACCAGGACGAACGGCGCAAGCTCTACGAAGAAATGACCCAGATGGTGAACGACGATGCCGCCGGCATCTTCGTTTATAACACGCGTTGGTACGGACCCTATTCGAGCAAGGTCGAGGGCATCCGCTTCTCCCCGGTCAGCAACGGCCAGGACATTCGCTGGGCATCTCTCAAGCGCTGAGCGGTCCTGACTTCTTCCAACCGGAGGCGTTGCCATGAACTGGCTGTCAATGGTGGCGAACCGATTGCTCTGGTTCGTGCCAACCCTCGTGGGGCTGCTCGCGATCGTATTCGTGCTGTCGCGGGTGATCCCTGTCGACCCAGCGGTCTTGGCCGCGGGGGAGAACGCTTCCGCTGCGCAGGTCCAGCAGGTGCGGGAGCGCTTCGGGTTCGACAAGCCATTGCCGGTTCAGTTCGCGAACTACCTGCGCGACATCGCGCAGGGCAATCTCGGCACCAGTCTCTTTACCCAGCAGCCCATCGTCGACGATCTGGCATCGCGTCTTCCCGCGACGCTGGAACTGACGATCTTTGCCGTTCTGATCGCAGGCCTTATCGGCATCCCCTTGGGCGTGCTTTGCGGCCTGCACCGGAATTCATGGATCGACCACCTGCTTCGGGTCGTGACGGTTTCCGGCCTGGCGGTGGCATCCTTCTGGTTGGCGATGCAGTTCCAGTTCCTCTTCTCGATGAAACTCGGATGGCTGCCGCTTTCGGGACGCATCGAGGGATTTCCGCCTGAGCCGGTGACGGGGCTCATGCTGGTGGACGCAATGATCGAAGGCGATCGCGAGATGATCGGCTCCGCATTCAGGCACATTGTCTTGCCGACACTGACCCTGTCTTTGCCGGCGGCGGCCACGGTCGTCCGCTTTACCCGAAACGGCGTTATCGGCGTGATCAACTCGCCGTCCGTCGCCTACCAGACGGCGATGGGACTGCCACGCCGCCTGATCGTCTGGAAATACGTGCTTCGCATGGCGTTGACGGCAACTGTCACGCAGCTCGGACTGATTTTTGGCATCCTCTTGGCCGGCGCGGTCGTCGTCGAGACGGTCTTTGATTGGCCCGGCCTGGGTGCCTACGCCGTGCGCTCGATCCTGCAGTCCGACTACAACGCTGTGATGGGCTTTACGCTCTGCACGGGCGCACTCTTCGTCCTGATCAATCTGCTGGTGGACATGCTGCAGGCTGCGATCGACCCGCGAGGTGCGGCCTGATGGATCTCCTGAAACGCTTCGCCAAAGATAAAGCGGCATTCATTGGGTTGAGCTTGCTGGGCCTGCTTGTGCTGGCTGCAATGTTTGCGCCGCTGCTGGCTCCATTTCCGAACGATGTCTTCGATTTCCATATCGCGAACCGGCTTCAACCGCCGTCGGCTACCGCGCTTTTCGGCACCGACCGGATGGGCAGCGATATCTTCAGCCGGATACTGTTCGGCGCGCGGATCACGCTGATGCTGGCGGGGATTGCCGTCGGCTCGGCGCTCGTCATCGGCGTACCGATCGGTCTTATCGCCGGCTACTACCAGAATTGGGTCAGCGACGCGCTGATGCGGATTGCCGAGATCTTCCTGGCGGTGCCTCAGATCGTTCTGGCCATCGCGATCGCGCAAACGCTCGGACCATCGATCGAGAACGTCATTCTGGCGCTTTCTTTGACCTATTGGCCCTTCTGGGCGCGGCTGGTTTATGCCGAGACGCGATCCATGCGCAACGAGGTCTTCGTGGAGTCCGCCGTCGCGCTCGGTGCATCGCCTTGGCGCGTCATCGTCTTGCACATCCTGCCGAACATCGCTTCGCCCATCATCGTTCGGACGTCGATTGGCATGGGCGCGACGATTCTGACCGCGGCAACGCTGGGCTTCCTGGGGCTTGGCGCTCCGCCTCCAACTCCTGAATGGGGGCGGATGATTGCGGAAAGCCGTGAATTCCTTCCCGAAGCGTGGTGGTACGCACTCGCTCCGGGCATCGCGATCTTCCTGACGGTGCTGGGCTTCAATCTCTTTGGCGACGGCCTGCGCGACATCCTCGATCCGCGTACGCGGCGCAGCGTCTGATCATGAGCAGTCTCCTCGATATTCAGGCCCTGTCTCTGGGCTTCCGAACGGAAAAAGGGCTCGCCAAGGTCCTCGATCGGATCGATCTCAGCGTGAAGCCTGGTGAAATCGTCGGACTGGTCGGCGAGTCCGGCTGTGGCAAGTCAACGCTGGCCCGTGCGATCCTGGGGACGCTTCCCGAAGGCCAAACAGAGATCAACAGCGGGTACATCCGGCTGGACGGTGTCGATATGCTCTCGGGCGGCAAGGCGGCCGAGCATCTACGCGGCCGGGTTGTTACCTTCGTCCCGCAAGACCCCTTTGCGAGCTTCAACCCTCTGTTTCGGATCGGCACCCAGATCCACGACCTGATGCGCTTCAAAGCTCCCAGGGACGGAAAAGGGAGTTTTGGCCGTTCGCGCAAGGCAGACGAGGCAAGCGCCATTGCCATGCTCGATGCGGTTCAGTTGCCGCAGCCGAAGGCCATTCTGGACAAGTATCCCCACCAGCTATCGGGCGGCCAGCGCCAGCGGGTGATGATCGCCATGGCGCTCCTTCCTCAACCTCGAATGATCATCGCCGACGAGCCTACGACCGCTCTGGACGTGACGGTCCAGGCGCAGATTCTGGGGGTGCTGCGGCGGCTGGCGGTCGAACGCGGGGTGTCCGTCTTGTTCACGACCCATGATCTTGGCGCGGCCTGGGAAATCTGCGACCGCGTGGTGGTCATGTATGCCGGGCAGACCGCGGAAATCGCGCCGCGCGAACAATTCTTCGGCGACCCCCGCCATCCCTATACGCGCATGCTGCTCGATAGCCTGCCCGCGCCTGGGCGCGACCCTGTCGGAATTCCCGGTGGGGTTCCCAGCCCGCTCAAGGCCCCCAACGGTTGCCGCTTCAATCCCCGCTGCCCCCGCGCGACGGACGTTTGCCACGAAACAAGGCCGGCGCTGATTGCAGAGCCCAATGGCCACGCCGTTGCGTGTCATCATCCCTGGTCGGCCGAGGCGGAGGCTGCGCATGTCTGAGACCGGTAATCCTCCCATTCTCGAAGTCGACAATCTGGCCCGGCACTTCCCGGTCCGAGGGTTCCTGAACCGGAAGGTTGGCAGCCTGCGCGCGCTGGACGATGTCTCCTTCGCGGTCGAGCCCGGCGAAATTCTGGGGATTGTCGGTGAATCCGGCTGCGGCAAGTCCACGCTTGGCAAGACGCTCATGGGCATCCACGAGCCGAGCGAGGGCGAAGTCCGGATGCTGGGCGAAAGGATTGCCTCGCCGGGCCAGAAGCGTGCTCCCAAAATCCGTGCCCGCCTTCAATATGTCTATCAGGATCCGGGCGCTTCCCTCGACCCACGCTGGACGCTGCGCCGCTCGCTCCACGAGCCACTGATCATTCACACCGACTGGTCGAGAGAAAAGCGGGAGGAGAAGGTCAGGGAGATCGTCAAGGCGGTCGGACTGCCCGTCGAGCATCTCGATCTCTATCCGCATGAAATCAGCGGCGGCCAACAGCGACGGGTCGGTCTGGCTCGAATTCTCGTTCTCGGGCCGGAACTGGTCATCTTCGACGAGCCCACCTCGGGACTGGACGTTTCAGTACAGGCGACCGTGCTGCGCCTGTTCCGAGACCTCAAATCGGAATTCGATCTGACCTATCTCTTCATCAGCCACGATCTCGCTGTTGTGCAGTCGATCTGCGACCGCGTCATCGTCATGTACCTTGGCAGGATCGTGGAGATCGGGAAGACCGCTGACGTCTTTGCCGCTCCCCGCCATCCCTATACACAAGCTCTCCTCTCGGCTGCGCCACGCATCGGCGGGCCTCGCGTGACCGAGAATTTCTCCCTGCAAGGCGAGCCACCCGATCCATCCAATGTTCCGAGCGGATGTCGGTTCAGGACGCGTTGCCAGTACGCGATCTCAGATTGTGCGGAAATCGACCCACATCTTGACGATCAGGACGGCCATGGCGTCGCTTGCTTGCGGTGGCGTGAGTTGAGCGCGTGAAACCAGGTCTCCCAAGGGCAGAAGCCGCTCCTTCATGGCAGCTTGCCCTCGCGACCATGGTCGCAGTCCAGATGGCAACGGCCTTTCTCAGTCGGATTCCTCCGACGATCGCTCCAATATTGGCCACTGAGCGAGGGTGGTCGGACTCGGTCGTGGGTTACCTCGCCAGTCTCAACACGTTCGGCTCGATCCTTTTCCTGGCGTTGGGCTCGCCTTACATGCGAGCTCTCGGTTCCGTGCGAGCCCTCCAAGCCGGGCTTCTGATCGGAATCCTGGGGCTGGCGCTTTTTCTGCCGAGCTGGACGACGACGGCCTGTGTCGCCGCGCTTCTGATCGGCGTGGGCTACGGACCATCCTCGCCCGCGGGCAATGACGTTCTGCATCGCACTGCGCCTCATGGCCGCCGCAGCCTGATCTTCTCGATCAAGCAGGCTGGGGTGCCGCTCGGAGGAGTGGTGGCAGGGCTTGCGTTGCCGCCGCTCGCCGCAGCCTACGGCTGGCGCATCGCGCTCCTGGCTTCGGCAGTGTTCGTGCTCGCCATCATCGCAAGCGTCCAGCCGATGCGGGACGGGCTTGATCGCGATCGAGAGCATGGCCTGAAGTTCGGACTCGGCGTTATTCTCTCGATCGCCAACCTGGTCACGCCGATCAGGACCCTGACGACGTCTTCGAGTTTGTTCCGATTGGCTGCAGCCGGTGCCTGCCTGGCGATAGGGCAGGGGATCTGGTTCGCCTATCTGATGACGTATGCGGTCTCGCAACTTGGCTACAGCCTCGAGACAGCCGGAGCGCTCTACGCCTTGATGCAGGCGACCAGTGTTGCTGGACGCGTTCTGCTTGGGTGGCTCGCGGACAGGCTTGGAACCCCGCGGCTGCTGTTGCGCGTGATCGGGTTGGCGTCAGGCGCAACCTCGCTGACATTGGCGCTTGCGACGCCACAGTGGTCTTTCCAGACCTACTGCGTCCTCGCGGCAATCGCCGGCGTGACGGTGTCGAGCTGGAATGGCGTTCAGCTATCTGAAATTGCGCGGGCTTGCCCGCCAAGCCTCGTTCGGGAAGCGTCAGCCGCCGCTACTCTGGTCATCTTCCTCGGCTATGTGGTCGCGCCATCCGCGTTCGCGATGGCCTTGTCGCTGACCGGCCGATTCGATCTCGGCTTCCTTGCCTGCGCGCTTTCAGGCGTCGGGTGCGCGCTCATCGTCCCCGCGGCCATGACGGAAGATAGGTCTCAGCGAAGCTGAATGGCTTGAAGAGCCGATTTTCGACATAACCGATGTGGCGAGGAGTCGTCGCCTGGGTTTCCGCTTGAGTGGCGGGGTCACCTATGCCTGGCATGAGCTGGACATCCGGCGCAGCGCCGTATTCTCCGGCTTCGGCGAGGAGCTGCGCTCCGACTACGACGCCCGCAGCCTCCAGGCTTTCGGCGAGCTCGCCTATCGTTTCGACCTCGGGCGGGCCACCATCGAGCCTTTCGTCAATCTCGCCTATGTCAATCTCCGTAGTGCTGGCTTCACCGAGACAGGCGGCGTCGCAGCGCTTACCGCCAGGGCGCAGACCACGGCCGTCGCCTTCGCCACGCTCGGCCTGCGCGCTCAGATGAGCTTCGATCTCGGCAGCAGCGTCGCGCGGATAAACGGCACGCTCGGCTGGCGGCACGCGGCGGGCGACGCCACCCCGGTGTCGCTCCAGGCCTTCTCCGGCGGCGCGCCGTTCTCGATCGCAGGCGCTCCGATCGCCCGCGACGCGCTGGTCGTCAGCACCGGCCTCGCGCTGAAGCTCTCGCCAGAAGCCGAAATCGGGCTGTCCTATGACGGGCAACTCGCGTCGCGCGCGACCGATCATGCCTTTAATGCCCGGCTCGCAGTCAAGTTCTGATGCCACCAGCATGTGCTGCCATCCGCCGCAATGTCTGGTTCGCGGCATCAGATGAGCTCCCGCTCCTGGCGCATTCGCGCTCTGTCGGTGCTGCGTCAGAAGCGGATCGCCTCTGGCTGGCGGCCGTGACCGTGGGCCGTCCGGAGCCGACGCTTCTCACGGGCCAGCCGAGCAACGCGCGCTTCTGCGACTTCAGCGATCTTCGCTGGTCTCCAAAAAGGCGGGGCGAACCGCCTTCTTCAGCTCGTCGATGAAGGCTCGGACGAGCCGTTTGGGCGCGCGGGCCTTCTGATAGAGCGCATAGGCCTCGACCGAGACACGCGGTCTGAGGGGCCGCACTTCCAGCCGGTAGCGGCTGCCGCTGATCGCGGTGAAGGAATCGACCAGCGCCACGCCGAGCCCGGCCTCGGCCAGCAAGCAGGCCGTGTTGCTGTAGCGCACCTCGATCGGGCAGGGCGGGCGCGCACCGGCGAAGAAATCCCGCTGCAGCAGCAGCCCGAGCCGCGCGCCCGGCTCGAAGCCGATCATCCGGTGGCCGGAGAGCATGGCAGGAGAAATCTCGCTCTTGGCGGTTAGCGGATGGTCGGGCGTCATGGCGCAGACCATCTGGCCGGCACCGATCAGCTCCGCCTCCAGGCCCGGCCTCGCATAGGGCTCCAGCGAGACCCCGAGATCGGCTGCGCCGCTCTCCAGCCCTTCGATGACGCCATCGGTACGGCGCACGTCGAAATCGACATGCAGCTCCGGCCGGCGGCTGGCGAAGCGCGCCAAAGCGCGTGGCACCAGCGCATTGGCGATCGGGGGCGTCGCGAGAAGCCGCAGCGAGCCGCTGCGCGTGTCGCGCAGCGCGGCGACCTTGCGCGAGAAGGACTGGACCATCGAGAAGATGGGATCGCTGTCGCGATACATCTCGAGAGCTTCCGGCGTCGGGATCAGCCGGTTGCCCTGCCGCTGGAACAGCTGGAAGCCGAGCTGCCGTTCCATCTGCTTGACCGCGGTGCTCACCGCCGGCTGCGACAAGGCCAGCCCCTGCGCCGCCGCCACTGTCGTTTGGCAGCGAATGACTTCCCGAAAGATCTCGAGTTGCCGCAAATTCAGCATGTCGGCCGGCTCCGCTGGGCAGATCGCAGGCAGTATAAATTGGATTGATAGAGGGCCTAGTGATTTTTCTAGATCTGATATTGTGGCGGCTTTCCGGCGCTGACTATCCTGCGGTTTCCCGTTCCCAGGAGCGCGCCATGCTCGCCAGAATCGCCACCATCGGCCTGACCTTGCTGCTCGCCCCCGCCGCGATGGCGCAGACGACATTGAAGACCGCCGTCGATGGCACGTTCGCGCCCCACGCCATGCCCAAGCTCTCCGGCGGCATCGAGGGCTTCAACGTCGATCTGGCCGAGGCTATCGGCAAGCAGCTCGGCAAGACGGTGACGGTCGATGCCGCCCAGTTTTCCGGGCTGATCCCGGCCCTGCAGGCCGGCACCTACGACTTCATCGTCGCGCCGGTGACGGTCAGCAAGGAGCGCGCCGAAAGCCTGCTCTTCACCGAAGGTTATCTCAATACCGACTTCCAGTTCATCACGAAGAAGGGCGCGCCGCCGATCACCGCGCTCGAAGAGCTGAGGGGCAAGGTGATCTCGGTCAACAAGGGTTCGGCCTACGACAGCTGGGCGCGCGGCCTGGAGGAGAAGATCGGCTGGAAGGTCGAGTCGTTCGGCACGCAGACCGATGCCGTCCAGGCGGTGATTTCGGGCCGTGCCTACGCCAATGTGGCCGGCAACACCGTCATCCAATGGGCCGCCAAGAGCAATCCGCAGATCCAGCTCTCCTATACCTATTCGACCGGGCTGGTCTGGGCCGTCGCGCTGCGCAAGGATTCCGCATCGCTGCGCAACGAGCTCGATCAGGCGATCGAGTGCCTGAAGACGAACGGCACCATGGCCGCGCTGCACGAGAAGTGGTTCGGCACCAAGCCGGCCGCGGGCTCGGCCGCCGTCACCCCCTTCCCGGGATATGGCGTGCCCGACATGCCGGGCTACGACGCGACGGCCCATACCCCCGCCTGCAAGTGAGCGAGGCGAGCGAACTGTTGGCCGGCGGAACCGGCGCCATGCGCCCGCCGCATCCGCTGCTCGACATCCGCGGCCTGCACAAGAGCTTCGGCACGATCGAGGTGCTGAAGGGCATCGACCTTGCCGTCTCGCCCGGCGAACTCGTCTTCCTCATCGGCCCCTCCGGCTCGGGCAAGAGCACGCTGCTGCGCTGCTGCAACCGCCTGGAGGAGCCCAGCGGCGGCTCGATCTGGTTCGACGGGCAGGAGGTGCTGGCAGACAGGATCGACATCAACGCGCTGCGCCGGCGCATGGGCATGGTCTTCCAGTCCTTCAACCTCTACCCGCACATGACCGCGCTGGGGAACGTCACGCTGGCGCTGCGCAAGGTTCTGAAGAAGCCCCGCGCCGAGGCGGAGCGCATCGGCATGGCCGCGCTGGAGGGCGTCGGCCTCGCGCATAAGGCCGCTTCCTACCCGGGCGAACTCTCCGGCGGCCAGCAGCAGCGTGTCGCCATTGCCCGCGCCTCGGCGCTCGAGCCCGGGCTGATGCTGTTCGACGAGCCGACCTCGGCGCTCGACCCCGAACTCGTCGGCTCGGTGCTGCAGGCGATGCGCGACATGCGCGCCGCCGGCATGACCATGCTCGTCGTCAGCCACGAGATGCGTTTCGCCCGCGAGGCGGCCGACCGCGTCGTCTTCATGGATGGCGGCGTCATCGTCGAGCAGGGCCCGCCCGAGCAGATCTTCGGCGCGCCCCGGCACGAGCGCACCCGCGCCTTCGTCTCCGAGGTGGCCCGATAGCGCCATGGATCGCTTCCTCGACAGCTTCCTGAACGCCAAGCTGATCGCCGCCAGCTGGCCGGCGATCCTGAGCGGGCTGGTGGTGACGATCGAGATCGCGGCACTCGTCGTCGTGACGGGCCTGCTGCTCGGCCTGGCACTCGCAATGGTGCGCTGGCGGGCCGGCCGCTGGTTCGCCTGGCCGCTGATGCTCTTCGTGGATCTCTTCCGCGCGGTGCCCCCGCTCGTGCTCGTGCTGCTGATCTTCTTCGGCCTGCCCAATATCGGCATCGAATTGCCGAGCTTCGCAGTGCTCTGGCTCGTGCTCTCGCTGGTGCTGGCCGCCTTTGCCGAGGAGATCGTCTGGGCCGGGCTGATCGCAGTGAAACGCGGCCAGCGCGAGGCCGCCCGCTCGACCGGGCTGACCGAGACCCAGACACTTCTCTACGTCGTCCTGCCGCAGGCGCTGCGCCTCGCCGTGGCGCCGTTGACCAACCGCACCATCGCCATCACCAAGAACACCGCACTGGGAACGGTGATCGGCGTGCCGGAGATCATCAACCAGGCGACGACGGCGGTCTCCTTCTCGGGCAATGCGACGCCGCTGCTGATGGGCGCCTTCGCCTATCTCTTGCTCTTCATCCCGATCATCGGCCTCGGTCGGCTGATCGAGAGCCGCTTCGCCTGGAGGCGCCAGTAATGGACGTACTCCTCCAGCAGTTCTTCAATCTCGACATTATGGGCAAGGCCCTGCCGCTGGTGCTGCAGGGCTTGAAGACCACGCTACTCATCTGCCTGATCGTCATCCCGATGGGCCTCATCGGCGGCGTGCTGGTGGCGTTGGCCAGCCGATCCACGGTTCGCGTCCTGCGGGTTTCGGTGACGCTGCTCGTCGACCTGATGCGTGCCTTACCCCCGCTCGTGGTGCTGATCCTCGTCTATTCGGGGCTGCCTTTTCTCGGCCTGCGCATCTCGCCGCTTACGGCGGTCGTGATTGCCTTCTTCCTCAACAACGCCGCCTATTACGGCGAAATCATCCGCGCGGGCATTGAGAGCGTCCCCGCCGGGCAGTGGGAGGCGGCACGCTCGACCGGCCTGAGGGCGGACCAGGCTTTCACTTGGGTCATCCTGCCGCAGGGCCTGCGCAACGTGCTGCCGGACCTCGTCTCGAACACGGTCGAGGTGGTGAAGCTCACCTCGCTCGCCAGCGTCGTCTCGCTGCAGGAGATGCTCTACTCGGCCGACATGGCCCGTTCTCTCACCTTCAACGCCTCGCCGATCGTGCTGGCCGCGCTGATCTATTTCGCGCTGCTCTGGCCGGCGGTGAGGCTCGTCAGCCGCCTCGAACACGCCGCCGCCCGCTGAGCGGCCATCACTGAAAGGACGCGCCATGCGCATGCTCACCGTCGCCGCCGCCCAGATGGGCCCGATCCAGAAGGCTGACAGCCGCCAAGCCGTGATCGCCCGCATGATCGCTCTGCTCGACGAAGCCAAGGAGAAGGGCGCCGATCTGGTTGTCTATCCCGAGCTCGCGCTGACGACCTTCTTTCCGCGCTGGTATCACGAGGACCGCGCCGAGGCCGACATCTGGTTCGAGGACGCGATGCCCGGCCCAGCGACGCAAGCCCTGTTCGACCGGGCGCGCGAACACGGCATCGCGATTTCCTTTGGCTATGCCGAGAAGACGCCGGACGGGCATCATTTCAACACCAGCATTCTCACCGACAAGAGCGGCGCCATCGTCGGCAAATACCGCAAGATCCATTTGCCCGGACACGCCGAATACGACCCCGAGCGCACGCACCAGCACTTGGAAAAGCGCTATTTCGAGCCGGGCGATCTCGGCTTCCCCGTCTGGCGCACGCTCGGCGGCGTGCTCGGCATGGCGATCTGCAACGACCGGCGCTGGCCCGAGACCTATCGCGTCATGGGCCTCCAGGGCGTCGAGATGGTGCTGATTGGCTACAACACGCCATCGGTGAATTCGCAGCGCGGGGCCGAGGGCCCTGAAAAGCGCCTCTTCCACAACCGCCTCAGCGTCCAGGCCGGCGCCTATCAGAATGCCACCTGGGTGGTCGCGGTCGCCAAGGCCGGCGACGAGGACGGCCATCACATGATCGGCGGCTCGCTGATCGTCGACCCCAATGGCGAGATCGTCGCCGAGGCCAAGACCGAGGGAGACGAATTGCTGGTGCACGCCTGCGATCTCGATGAGACGGCCTTCGGCAAATCGACCATCTTCGATTTCGCCCGCCATCGCCGCATCGAGCATTATGGGCTCATCACGAGCCGCACCGGTGCAGTGCCGCCGCCGGAGGCGTGAGCGCTGCATCGAACGGACGCCCGGCCGCCGAGGGCGCAGCCTTTCGGGGAGAAAGACCATGATCCGCATCCTCGTCATCAATCCGAGTTCGAACGAGGCTGCCGCCGACGGGCTGCGCCAGGCGCTGGCGGCTTTCGCGCGCACGGGCGGTCCCGAAATCGTCTGCGAGACGCTGGCTGAAGGTCCCTTCGGCGTCGAAACACAGGAGCATGTCGAGGCCGTGCCCCTGCCGCTGCGCCGGGACAGGTGCGTTCAGACTTCCGGATTCGATCGGAATGCAGACTTCGGACCGGAGGTTGGAGCGTGCGCCTGAACTTCGGCCATCAGGGGCTGCGCGATGCAAGATAGTCATCGATGCTCGCACGTGTTCCCGCCTGCCAGATTCTCTGCAGCGCCCGGCAGAACGCCTTCCGGAAGCGCCGATCGTCCGGCAGATTTCCATAGATATCTCGCATCTGCAGCCAGGTTTCCGGTGCGGATCTGGCTTGTTGCGCCTGCTGGTTGAGCCGCGACCACTCCGGGTCATTGGGCCCAATGGCTTGCCCGCTTTCGGTTTCGCCATAGCAGTAGCGGCACCAGAGAGCGCTGACGAGCGCAAGCCCGTCGATGGGTGTGCCCGCGCGCAAGGCATCGCGCAGCGTCGGCAGGATGAATTTCGGCTGGCGGTTGGAGCCGTCCAGGCAGAGCCGGCGGATCGTGTCGCCGATCCTGGGATTGGCGAAGCGCCGCTCGATGGTCCGTTTGTAGCCGGCCAGATCGGTATCAGGGACTGGCGGCACGACCGGAATGACCTCGTCGTCGAGCAAGGCCGAGAGAAAGCGGGCGATCTGGGCGTCCTGCATCGCCTCGTGGACGAAATGGATGTCGAGCAGGCCCGCGGGATAGGCGATCGCCGCGTGGCCGCCATTGAGGATGCGGATCTTCATCAGTTCGAAGGGCGCGACATCGGCGACGAACTGGACACCGACGTCCTCAAGACGCGGGCGCCCGGCCGGGAAGTGATCTTCCAGCACCCATTGCCGGAAACCCTCGCAGAAGACCGGGCGGCTGTCCGCGATGCCGAAATCGTCGCGCAATGACTGGCGTTCGCGCTCCGAGGTGGCGGGCGTGATGCGGTCGACCATGCTGTCGGGAAAGGCGACGTTTTCCCGAATCCAGAGTGTGTCGACGCGATCGATGAGATCGACAAGACCGGTAACGGCGTCGGCCGTGACATGGCCGTTGCCCGGCAGGTTGTCGCAGGACATCACCGTAAAAGGCTGCAGGCCGGCGGCGCGACGCTTCAGCAGCCCGGCGGCGATCAGGCCGAAAGCGGTCTTCGGAGAAGCGAGGCGATCGGCGGCATCGGCCACGATATCGGGATGGCCGGGATCGAAGGCTTGCGTCGCCGGATCGATGTAATACCCGCCCTCGGTGACGGTCAGCGAGACGATCCGCGTGCGGGGATTGACGAGGCGCTCGATGATCGCGGCGCTGTCGCCGGGCGGCACGAAATCGATCATCGCGCCGGTAACGCGCGCCTGCGAGCGCTCGGCCTCTTGCGTCACCACCGTGGTCAGGAAATCCTGCGCGGCAAGATCGCGGCCCATCGCGGCATCGCTCTCCCGCACGCCGGTGCCCACCACCGCCCAGTCACGGTCGCGCTCACGCTCGAACAATTCGTCGAGATAGGCTGCTTGATGCGCGCGGTGGAAATTGCCGACGCCGATATGGACGATGCCCGGGCTCAGCTCTTCCGGTCGGTAGCCGGGGATACCGACCGCCGGGCGGAGCTGCCCGAGCGTCGCGCGGGACAGGCGCACCGCCATGCTCAACCCTTCCTTGCAGCGCGCAATTGCAGGGCGAGATCGGGGCGGTCGCTGGTGATCTGCGAGATCGGTTGACCGAGCCAGAAATCAAGCTCGCGCACGGTATTCGGCACCCAGGCGCCAAGCTTGTCGCGGCCGACGATGCTGGCGGCGCGATCGACGGTCAGCCGCAGCAGCGATTGCTCGACGGCGATGATGCAGCCGAGATCGACGAAACGCCGCAAGGTGTGATCGACGCCGCCGAAGGCCTCGCAGGAGCGGCGGTCGACCGAGGCGAGCCGGCGCATATGCGGCGCCTTCGCCCGGATCTCCTCGATCACCTCCGGAACGAAGCAGGTCAGCACCACGCGCGCGGCCATCTTGCGAGCCTCGACCAGCGCGATGACCTTGTCGAGCAGGCCGGGATAAGGATTGCCGTAGGCGTCCATCTTCATCTCGATCTCGAGCTCGATCCCCGTCGGGCCGAAGACATCGAGCACCTCCGGCAGGGTCGGGATCGTCTCGCCCAGCGTGTCGTCGAGCATCACCTTCGCGAGCGCGGCGCGCGAGAGATGCGCGACCGGGCCCTTATGGTCGGTGGTGCGGTCGAGCAGCGGATCGTGGATCACCATGATCTCGCCGTCGTTCGACAGGTGGACGTCGAGTTCGACGGCATCAACGCCCAAGCCGCAGACATTGCGGAAGCCGCTCAGGCTGTTCTCCGCCCAGATGTTGCGCGCGCCGCGATGACCGATGATCCGCATGTCGAAAAGCCTTGCTTGCCCGTGGGCGGTTTATTTGCCGCTATCCACCAGCCCCTTCACGAACCAGCGTTGGAGGATGAGGATGACGAGGGTCGGCGGCAGCATCGTCAGGAAGGCCGCATTCATCAGGAGATGCCAGGTCGGCAGCGAGTCGCCTTGCGGCATCAGCTTCTTCAGGCCGATCACGGCATTGGCCATGGCCGGCTCGGTGGTGAGCAGCAGCGGCCAGAGATACTGGTTCCAGCCCATCAGGAAGAGGATGATCGCCAGCGCCACGATGTTCGAGCGCGACAGTGGCAGCAGGATCAGTCGGAAGAACTGCCAGGGCGTGGCGCCGTCGATGCGCGCGGCCTCGCAGAGCTCGTCGGGGATGGTGAGGAAGAACTGGCGGAACAGGAAGGTCGCGGTCGCAGACGCAATCAGCGGCAGGATCAGGCCGGAATAGGTGTTGACCAGGTTCCAGTCGAGATCGACCAGCGCCTTGATGCCGAGCCAGGAGCCGAGGATGTTGAGCGGCAGCGCGACATTCGCCGCGGATTCATAGGTCGGCACGATGCGCACCTCGATCGGCAGCATCAGCGACATGAAGATCAGCCAGAAGGCCGTCATCCGGAAGGGGAAGCGGAAATAGGTGACGGCGAAGGCCGCGATGACCGAGACCGCGAGCTTCCCCACGGTGATACCGATGGCGATGATGAAGGAGTTGAGCAGCAATCGGCCGAAATTGGCATTGCTCAGCACCGTCTGCATGTTCGCCAGAAACTGGCTGCCGGGCAGCCAGGACATCGGCACGCGCATGATCTCCTGCTGCGAGAGCGAGCCGGTGACGAAGACGAAATAGATCGGCAGGCAGACGAGCGCGGCGCCCACCAGCAGGATCAGGTGGCAGAGAGCATCGATGACGGGGGTGCGCTCGTTCATCGCGGGCCTAGACGCTGTAGTTCACGCGGCGCTCCACGAAGCGGAACTGCGCGAAGGTCAGGAACAGCGCGAGCGCCATCAGCACCACGGATTGCGCTGCCGACGAGCCGAGATCGAGCGTGACGAACCCGTCCTGGTAAACCTTGTAGACGAGGATCGAGGTGGCGCCGGCCGGGCCGCCGCGCGTGGTCGCGTCGACGATGGCGAAGGTCTCGAACAGCCCGTAGACGAAGTTGATGACGATCAGGAAGAACAGCGTCGGCGCGATCATCGGCAGCGAGATGCGCAGAAAGCGCTGGATCGGCCCCGCACCATCGAGATAGGCGGATTCGAGGATCGACTGGGGCACCGACATCAGCGCTGCGACGAGGAAGATGTAGTTGTAGCAGATGTGCTTCCACGAAGCCGCCATCACGACCAGCGCCAGCGCATGCCAGGAGTTGCGGTTCGGGTCCCAGTCGAGACCCAGCCCCTGCAGCATATGGGCGACGGGGCCGACACGGGGATTGAACAGGAAGGCGAGCATGATGCCGGCGATCGCCGGCGCGATGGCATAGGGCAGCAGCAGCACGGTGCGGTAGGCGCCGCGCCCGCGCAGGATATGGTTCGAGGCGAAGGCGAGCAGCAGCGCTACCGACAGGGTCAGCACGTTCTGCGCGAGGGTGAAGATCAGCGTCACCTGCGCCGAGGACCAGTAGACGCCGCTGCGGAACAGCCGCTCGAAATTCTGGAAGCCGACCCATTGCGTCGTGGCGCCGAAAGGATCGGTCAACTGGAAGGCCTGGATCAGCGCCCTGATCGAGGGGATGAAGAAGAACAGCAGCAGGATGAAGAGCTGCGGCGCCAGCAGCCAGAAGGGCAGGCGCCATTCGCGGAAATGCGCGCGCTTCAGCCCGCTTTCGGTCTTCCCATCGCCGGCGCCCTTCACGAGAAGGCGCCGCAGCGGCGAGCGGAGGCGCAAACTGCCCCCGCCAGCTGCCACCGGAAGGCCGGCCGCCTTATTTCTTGCCAGCATTGAGCTGCTCGTAGCGGCGCAGCGACTCGTTGCCGCGAGACACCGCATCGTCGAGCGCCTGCTGCACCGGCTTCCGGCCGAGGAAGGCGGCCGAGACCTCTTCCATGATCGCGACGTTGATCTGGTTGCTGTTGCCGATGCGGAAGCCGAGCGAATTGTCGCTCGGCGTGCCACGCATCAACTGGAGCACGGCGATCTCGCGCGTCGGGTTCTTCTGGTAGTAGCCCTCAGCCTTGGCAGCGTCATAGGCGGCGGTCGTGACCGGGACATAGCCCGTCGCCTGATGCCACCAGACCTGCGTGTCGGTCCTGGCGAGGAAATCGTAGAAGGCGGCGATCGCCTTGTACTTCTCCGGCGTATGGCCCTTCAGGGTCCAGAGCGCGGCGCCGCCGATGACGCTGTTCTTCGGGGTGACGCCCTGTTCATAAGGCAATTCGGCCGCGCTCCAGTCGAACTTCGCGGCTGCGACGACGGCGGCATGCGAGGCGGTCGAGGCGATGATGGTCGAGCATTCGCCGGAGGTGAAGAGCTGGATCGGGATGATGCCCTGGCCGGCGAGCTGCATCACACCGGTCGAGACGAGGCGCTTCATCCGCTCGACCTGGCCGACGAGCTTGCCCTTGTTGAAGACGAAGCTGGTGTCGAGGCCGTCCATGCCGTTGCGCTTGGTCGCATACGGGATGTCGTTCACGGCGCTGTAGTTCTCGAGGAAGCTCCACTCATAGTCGCCGGGAAGCACCATCGCGCATTTCGACACGCCCTTGGCCTTGATCGCGTCGAGCTGCGGCTCGAGTTCCTGCCAGGTCGCGCCGGGCTTGTCGAAGCCGGCGGCTTTGAAGTGGTCGCGGTTGTAGAACAGGATCGGCGTCGAGGAGTTGAACGGCATCGCCTGAAGCTTGCCGTCGATCGCGTAATAGCTGACCACCGGCGCGATGAATTTCGCGGTATCGATGGGATGGCCCTGCTGCGCCATCAATTCGCTGGTCGGGAGGATGGCGCCGGAATTGACCATCGTCAGGAAGGAACGCTCGTTCGACTGCACGATCTCGGGCTGGCGCTTGGCACGATAGGCCGCGATCGTGCCGTTCAGGACCTCGTCATAGGTGCCCTTGCCGATCGCCTTGACGACGTAGTCCTTCTGCGAGTCGTTGAACTTCTTGACCAGCTCGTCGACGCGCTCGCCGAGCGCGCCGCTCATTGCGTGCCAGAACTCGATTTCCGTTGCTGCCTGCGCGGAGCCGAGCCCAGCCAACAGCAGAGCGCCTGCACCCGCCAACGCACCATAGAAAGATCGCATCTAAAGCCTCCCTCGTCGTTTTTGGTGAGCATATGCTCTTTATTGAAGCATATGCTCGCACACTGGCTCGTTATGTCAACCGTTGGTGACGGGCGGATGACAGCCGTGCGCGAGGCCTTGCCCGCGCGCGGGTAATGGGCCGTCCGATGAGGGAGGGGTCAGTCCGTGAGGAGGGCGCGGGCGGTGTCTTCGTCGGTGACGAGGCCGTTGACGATTGTCCCGCTCAGCGCCGCGCGCAGCGGCGCGACCTTGGCCGGGCCCTGGCCGATGCAGATGCGCAGGCGGGCGCTGCCCGGCTCCGGCGGCACGCTGGTCACGCGCAGATTGGTGCCGCGATCGAGAAAGCGGCCTTCGGCGTCGAAGACCCAGCCGGTCACCTCGCCGACGGCGCCGTGGCGGACCATCTCGAGCAATTCGCCGCGGGTCATGAATCCGTCGCGGTAGAGCACGGCGTCCTCGCCGATCTGGCTGATGCCCATGACCCAGAGATCGGCCTCGCCGGCGATGGCGCGGATGCGCCGGATCGACTCGATTTCGATGAGCTGGGCGCGCTCCTCGGGACTCGAGACATAAAGTGGCAGCGGCATCGGGAAATGCTGCGCCTTGGTGATTTCCGCGAGCTTGACCAGTGTGTCGAAGGGGCTTGCCGACCCGTCCGGCGAGATGGTGCCGACCAGCGAAACCAGCCGGTGCAAGGGGCAGGACATCGAGGGAACGCGCTCGATGCTGGCTCGCATCGAGCGGCCGGTGCCGAGTGCCATGACCAGCGATTTGCGCGAGCGCAGCCAGCGCTCGATGAGGACGCCGCCGAGCGCGGCGACGCCGGCCGCGCCCGTTTCCGGCGAGCCATCGGAAGGGGCGACGTCGCAATGCAAGAGCTCGAAGCGGTCGCGCAGCCTTGCGGCGAGGTCCATGCAGGCGCTGATCGGATGGTTCATCCGGAAGCTGATCAGCCCCTCGCTGCGGCACAGCGAGACGAGGCGTTGCGCCGCCGGGCGCGAGATGTTCAGGATCTGCGCGATATCGTCCTGCGTGCGGCCGGCGATGTAGTAGAGCCAGCCGGCGCGGGCGGCGTCCTCGAGGCGGTTGCTGTCGTTGTCGGCCATCGAATCCTCAGTGCGCCACCGGCGCAAGTGCGAGTTCTTGCCAGGATTCGAAGAGGCGGTCGGCTCCCGCCGCCAGAAGCGCCTGTCGCTGGTCCAGTATCGCGAAATGGCTGCCGGCGGCGAGGCCATACGCCGTCATCCCCGCGGATTTCGCGGCCATCACGCCGCTGACGCTGTCCTCGATCACCAGGCAGCGCTCGGGCGCCACGCCGCGCTCGCTGGCCGCCAGCAGAAACAGGTCAGGGGCCGGCTTGCCGTGTCGCACGCGCGTCGTGCTGAAGATCCGCCCCTCGAAGAGATCCCAGATATCCGTCTTTCGAAGGCAGATCTCGATGCGCTCCGCGTCGCTGGACGAGGCGACACAGTAATCGCTGCCGAAGGCTTCGACGGCGCTGCGGACGCCCTCGACAGGCTGGAGTTCGCTGCTGAACGCGGCGAAGAGCTGCGCCCGCCAGTTCCGCATGAAGTCGACCGAGGCCGGGCGGCCGGTCATTCTCTCGTAATCCTGGATGACTGCGTAAGACGGCCGTCCGAGATAGCGGCGCATGACCGTCTCCAGATCATAGCTCGGATCGAACGGCGAGAGAATATCGACCAGGGTCCGGCAACTGATGACCTCGCTATCGACGAGCACGCCGTCGCAATCGAGGATGACGAGGTCGAAAGGCGAGATTGTCTGGGGCATCGGACAACAGTCAATTTGAACGAATGCTCACATGAAGAGCATTCGACCGATCTCCTGTCAAACCCGGTCCCGATCAGTGCAGCGTGCGGCCGACCTCACCGGCGTGCCGTTGCGAGGCCTGCTCGCCCGACAGATGGGGCGGGGAAGGGCAGCGGCAACGGGCGCTCCACCTGCGGGCCGAGCTCATTGAGCAATGCCGCCTCGGATCGTCCCGAGATCGATGCTAGTGAAGTGCACATCACGGCCTGTGGCGCCGGCTCAGCGGTGTTCATCGGGCAGACGGCCGGGATAGATCATGCTTTTGACCATGCCGGCTTCGTTGGCGGCATGGCGGCGGAAGGCGGCCGGCCCCTCGGCGAGGGGGAAGCGATGGCTGACCACGGCCTCGACATCGACCTTGCCGAGCGCCACCAATTCGATCGCGCGCGGATAGACATGGCCCATCCGGCGCGAGAACTTGATGTTGAGCCCGCGCCTGCGGGCTTCCGCGGCCGGGATCACGTAGCTGTCGCCGTCGGGGATGCCGACCAGCACGACACGGCCGCCGATGCGGGCGGCGCGGATGGCATCGCGGAAACCCTCGGGAGCGTTCGTCGCCTCGATCACCAGTGGCAGGCCCTCGCCCTTCGTCCATTCGGCGATGTCGGTGACATCAGCGCCGGCCTTGCTGGCGCCGAGCTTCAGCGCCAACTCGCGGCGATGTGGCTGCGGATCGCAGGCGAGAATCTCGCCGACGCCGGCCGTGCGGAGCACTTGCAGGATCAGGAGGCCGATCGGGCCGCAGCCGATCAGCGCCACGCGTTCGAGCAGGCGCGGCTTGGCGAGATCGACCGCATGGATCGCGACGCCGAGCGGCTCAAGCATCACCGCATCGCTCGGCGAGAAGGTCTCGGGCACCGGCACGATCTGCGATTTCGGCACCCAGATTCGCTCTGTCATCGCCCCGTCATGCGGGGGAGCCCCGATGAAGACGACCTCGGGGCAGAGATTGGGATGCCCGCTCCGGCAATGCTCGCACTGCCCGCAGGCCTGGTTGGGATCGACGGCGACCAGCGCTCCGCGCGCAAGGCCGAGATCCGGCAAATCCTCCGTCAGCCAGCCGCTGAATTCATGGCCGGGGACGAAGGGCGTCGCGATCACGGCCGAGCCGATGCCGCCATCCTTGTAGTAGTGCAGATCGCTGCCGCAGAGCCCGACGGCGGCGACATCGAGCAGGGTTTCGCCCGCCGCTCCCTCGCGGAGATTGAACGGCGCGAGGCGCGCATCGCCTGCGGCGTGGAGGAAGACGGCACGGGACATGACGGTCGCCACTCGTTTTGCGAAGGATCTTATGCAAATGTATTTTGTGATTTACATTGGTTTTCGTCAAGCATGAAACCGTCGGGGCTCCCTGCGTTGTGGCAGAGTGCGAAAGCGATGTAAGCCAGCCTGGAAGACTCTGCCGACCGCCGCCGCGCATGCCGCAGGCAGCTCGCAATGCATCAGGATACCGCCATGCCGGAGGAACCGCAGACGCAAGTTCGAGCCGCCTGGCTCTATTACATGGAAGGACTGACCCAGGCGGAGATCGCGGATCGGCTGAAGATGACCCGCCTGCGCGTCAATCGGCTCCTGGTCGAGGCGCGTAGCAACGGGCTGGTCAGCATTACCATCAATTCCCGGCTGGAGAGCTGCGTCCGGCTGGAGCGCGCGCTGATAGCGGAATTCGGCCTGAAGGACGCGATCGTGGTGCCGAGCCCCGCCGATCCCGATCAGATCGCAGCGCAGATCGGGAAGGCCGCCGGCGAGTTCGTTTCGCGAATCGTCGAGGAGAAGCCGAGCGGTATTGTCGGCGTCGGCTGGGGCGGCACGCTGAGGGAGATCATCCGCCATATCCGCGCCGGGCAGTATCGCGAACTCGCGGTGACCTCGATGATGGGCGGGCTGACCTACGGGATCGAGATCAACACCTTCGAGATCGCCAGCCGTTTCGCCCGGCTCTGGCAGGCCGAATGCCATTATCTGGCGGCGCCGATCTATGCCGGCGCCCCGCAATCGCGCGACACCATCCTGGCGCAGGACGTGTTCGAGGCGGCCTTCGCCCGGATCAGGGCGACCGATGTCGCGATCCTCAGCGCGGGCGATCTGAGCGAGCGCTCGCTGTTGGTGCGCTACGGGCTGCCGGGCGATGTCCGCGTTGCGGAACTCGCGGAAGCGGGCGCGGTCGGTGACATGCTCGGTCAGTTCATCGATCGCAGCGGGCAGGACATTGCGCATCCGATCAATCGCCGCGCCATCGCGCTCCCGCTCGACGCCCTGCGCCGGATACCGACCGTGATCCTCGCCTCTGGCGGGGTCAACAAGGCTGAGGTCATCGCCGCCACGCTGCGCGGGAAGCTGGCCTCGGTGCTGATCACGGACGAGGAGGCGGCCGCCGCCGTGTTGCAGAGCGCGGCGCCGGCCTGACGGCCACGCCTCAGGGGCTGCGGATCGCCTGCAGCAGTTCCTCGTGGATCAGTCCATTGGTGACGACCTTCTCCAGGTCCTCGTCAAGCGAGTCTACGCCGTCGACGGTCGTCACCTTCCCTCCGGCCGCCCGCACCAATGGCATCGCTGCAGCATGCGAGACGATATCGGCCTTGAGCCCGATGAAGGCATCGAGCCACCCGGCCGCGACCAGCGACATCTCCAGTCCGCCGGAGACGATGACACGCACGCCGCGGCACAGGCCGGCGAGACGCCGGATGACATCGCTCGTCCGGTTCGCGTCCTCGGTGCTGTAATGCGAGGTCAGGCAGATCGAGACGACGGCGTCGCTGAGGCGTGTCGTGGCCGAGACGCGCGCCGGTCGGCCATCGACGGTCGCGATGCCGCCTTCGGCGAAGCGAGCGGAAAGCCCGACGAGCGGGGCATGGGTGAGGCCGAGCACGGTGCGGCCCTGCTCTTGATAGGCCAGGGTGACGGAGAACCAGGGCAGGCCGGAGGCGTAGTTCACCGTGCCGTCGAGCGGGTCGATGATCCAGCGCGGCGCTGCTTCCGAGCCGCTGAAGCCGGCCTCTTCCGAGAGGATCGCCGCTTCGGGCGTCAGGGCGCGCAGGCCGTCGATGACCAGGCGTTCGGAGGCCAGATCGGCCGCCGTGACCACGTCGTTCAGCTCCTTGCGGGTGACGCCGAGCTCGGCGCCCTGCATCTGCACGAGAACCTCGCCGGCCCGGCGGGCGAGGGCGTCGGCCTGGTCGAGCAGGGCGAGAAGGCGAGGTTCGGTCATTGGGCAGGCACCGTTTGCGGCTTTCCGGGATAGGCGGGATCGAGCACGAAATCCCGGCGCGGTCCATAGTCGCCGATCGGCTGGAGATGGCTGACCATCCCGAGGCCGGGCTTCCAGACATGGAGGGCGAGTGCAGGCGGCTCCATCACAAACCTGTTCTCCGTGCCCGGTCTCAGGTCGAGCGCGACCTGATGGGCGGTGCCGGGCACGACATAGCCGATGGTGCCGGCGAAGCGCAGCTGGATCGGCCGGTGATAATGGCCGCAGAGCACGCGTTCGATCTCGGGATGGCGAGCGATCAATTCGGCGAAGCCCGACGAGACCTTGCAGGGCATGATGTCCATGCCGTCGACGCCGACGGGGAAGGGCGGATGGTGCATGAAGATCACCGTCGGCTTGCCCTGTCCCTGCGCCAGTTGCTCGGCGAGCCAGGCCTCGCGCACGGCGCAGATCTCGCCGCCATCCTCGCCAGCGACGACGGTGTCGAGACCGATCAGCCGGACGGGAAAATCGTCGATGACATAATGCAGGAAGCCCGCCTGCGGCAGGTAGGGGTGATCGGGACGCAATTCCGCGGCGAAGGTGTCGCGGCGGTCATGGTTGCCTGGGATGACATAGATCGGCATCGGCAGGCGCCGCAGCGCCGCGCGGACGATGCCGTATTCCTCCGGCAGGCCGCAATCGGAGAGGTCTCCGGTGACCAGCACGCAATCGGGCCGCGGCTCCAGCTTCAGAATCTCGTCGACCGCCCGCTCGATCGCCGGATTGGTCTCGACGATGCCGTAGGCGGGGTTGCCGTGCGGGCGGGCATGGAAGTCGCTGAGCTGGGCGATGATCATCGGGGAGACGTCCGGCGGTCTGGAAAAGGGGAACCGCCCGGTCGAGTGAAGACCGGGCGGCGATGGGCAGGCGCCGAAGCGCGGCCGCTCACTTCATCAGGGCTTCGGTCTCGGAGACGATGCGCTCGATGCCGGCCTTGGGCTGGATCTCGCCACGCATCACGCCGGCGACGACCTCGCGCTGCTGGCGCCAGATGCGCACCGAGTTGCCACCCGGATAGCCTTCCCACGGCGCGGCGCGGGAGACCTGGCCGTTGATCGTGCGGAAATTGGCGTTCTCCTTGTAGAACGGGCCGAGGAAGGCATCTTCGCCGGCGCGTAGATTGGTTGGCATGTAGCCGGCGGTCTCAACGACGATCTTCTGGGCTTCCGGTCCGGTGACGAACTTGATGAACTCCCAGGCTGCCTTCTGCTTGGCCGGGTCCTTGGCAGTGATCAGCGCGGCATTGCCGCCGGTCGGCAGCTTGCCGTTGGCCTTGTCGTCGACCGGGAAGAGCGCGGTCTTCAGCGTGAAGCGGTCTCCGATCAGGTCGGTGACCTGGCGCAGGCGAGCCGGCGTGTCGAAGAAGATGCCGATCTTGCCGGCGATGAACTGCTGGCGCGACTGGTCCCAGTCGATCAGCGGCATGCCGCCTTCGGTGACGAAGCTGCGCAGCAGCGACAGCGTCTTCTCGCCGGTCTCGCCGCCGAAAGCGACCTTCTTGCCATCGGCCGAGAGCATCGAATGGCCGGCCTGCAGGATCACGCCGCGCCAGAGCCAGTCATCCGGCCAGTCGTGGATGTTGTAGGCCATGCCGGCGGTGTCGCCGCTGCGGATCTTCCTGGCGAGCGCGACGGTGTCGGCCCAGTTGTCGGGCATCTTGTCGGGATCGCCGCCGGCCTTCTTCACCAGATCGGCGTTGAAATACATCAGCGGCGTCGAGGCGTTGAAGGCGAGGCCGACCTGCTTGCCGTTGACCTGGCCGAGCGAGAGCAGCGCTTCGGAATAATTGGCCTTGCGCCAGGCTTCCGGCTCGGCCTTCAGCAGCGGACCGAGATCGACGACCTGCTTGCGCTTGTCGAGGGTCTCGACGAGTTCGGTGAGCAGGTGGAAGCCGGAATAATAGACATCCGGCAGCTGGTTGGTCACCGAAGACCGCAGCATCGCCTGATGGCCCTCGTCATAGCTCGCAGCCGGCGCCCGGAAATTGATCTTGATGTCCGGGTGCTTCTTCATGAATTCCGCGGCGATCGGCTCGTGGAACTTGGCGAAAGCCGGGAAGGCGTAGAGCACGTCGAGCGTGACTGGCTCTGCCTTCGCGGCCGTCGAGGCGACGAGGGCCAGAGCCGCCGCGGCAAGGGCTTTGCCGAGAGGTTTCATGCGTGATCTCCTTGGCATGGACAGCGGGGCTGTCGGGTTGCAGTTGCTTCAGGCCTGAACTTTGGGGGGCGCGGCCGTGCGGCCGGCTACTTCACCCCGGTCATGGTGATGCCGTCGATGAACCGGCGCCTCGCGACGAGGAAGGCGATGACGAGCGGCGCGGTCAGGATCGTCGCGGCGGCCGTCAGTGCGCCGTAATTCGATCCGGTCTCGGCATCGGCGAAGAACATCATCCCGAGCGGCGGTGGCGCGAGCTTGGCGTCGGAGATGACGATCAATGGCCAGTAGAGGTCGTTCCAATGCGCTACGGCGGAGAACACCGAGAAGGCGGCGATGGCCGGCCAGGCGCTCGGCGTGACGATGCGCCAGACGATCTCGAATTCGCTCATCCCGTCGAGCCGGGCGGCGTTGATGATGTCGTCGGGAAAGCTGCGGAAGAACTGGCGGAACAGGAAGATGGCGAAGACCGATAGGAAGAACGGCACCATCATCGAGAAATAGGTGTTGAGCAGCCCAAGCTGGGCGAGCGCGATATAGAGCGGCATGGCCGGCACCTGCACGGGGATGCACAGGCCGAGCAGGACCAGCACGAAGAGCGCATTGCGGCCGGGAAAATCGAGCTTCGCCAGCGCATAGGCACAGGGTATCGCGACGAGGAGCTGGACGATCAGGATGCCGCCGCAGAGGATGACGCCGTTCAGCGCGAAGCGCAGCAGGGGCGCCTTCTCCATGGCGAAGCCGTAATTCTCGAGGCCGTAGAACCGCTTCGGCCAGAGCGAGATCTCGGCGTTGAAGATCTCGGCCGGCGGCTTGATCGAGGTCACCAGCATCCAGATGAAGGGCGCCAGCATGAAGATGGCGCCGGCGATCAGCACGCCATGGACCAGCACAAGCGAGAGAAAACGGCGCAGCACCGAATGGGCGGGCGTGACCGGGGCGTCGGGGAGCGCGAGATCGGTCATCAATAGTGCACCTTCTTGTCGAGGGCGAAGGTCTGCACGGCCGAGAAGACGAGGATGAAGGCAAGGAAGATGAAGGTCAGCGCCGCGGCATAGCCGGTGTGGAAATACTGAAAGCCCTCGAGATAGATGTTGTAGAGCAGCACCTCGGTCGACCCGACCGGGCCGCCGCGCGTCATCACCGCCACCGTGTCGAAGATCTTGAAGGCGGTGATCATGGTGGTGACCAGGACGAACATCGTCGTCGGTCCGAGCAGCGGCCAGGTGATGGTCAGGAAGCGGTCGATCCCGCTGGAGCAGCCATCGATATCGGCTGCCTCGTAGAGATCGCGCGGGATCGCGGTCAGCCCGGCCAGGAACAGGATCATGTTGAAGCCGATGAGCTGCCAGATGCCGATCACGGCAAGCGTCGCCAGCGCGGTCGAGGGCTCGCTGAGGAAGGCGATCGGGCCGATACCCAGCCATTTCAGCAGGCCGTTGACCGGCCCCAGCGAGGGATGGAGCAGGAACTGCCAGACCGTCGCCATGGCGATCAGGGTCGAGGTCACCGGCAGGAAATAGACCACCTCGTAGAAGGAGCGCGTGCGCTTGCGCCGGTGCACGAGCACGGCGATCAGCAAGGCGCCGAACACGCCGCCGGGCACGACGATGGCGACATAGAGCAGCGTGTTGACGAGCGAGCGCCGGATGATCGGATCGGCCAGCGCTTTCTGGAAATTGGCGAGGCCGACCCAGTCCATGTCGACGCCGCCGAACTCGTAATTCGTGAGGCTGAGCCAGAGCAGGACGGCGAGCGGCAGCAGGATCGTCAGCAGGAGCAGGACGAAGGCTGGCAGGGCGAAGCCGAGCCCGGTGACACGCTCGATCCAGAGCCTGCGGCGGGTGGCGGGAGCGAAGCCGGCGGTCGAGGGGAGGGCGAGCGTCATGCTCAGGCCCTCAGCGGCACGACGGAGCCGCTTGCGGCGCCTTGTCCGCGCGGCTCGATGCGCTCGCCATCGGCGGCGAAGACATGGGCGGCAGCCTCGTCGAAGCCGAGCGTGACCTCGGCGGCCTCGTTCACGCCGGCGGCTGCGGCCGGCGTCGCGCGCATCGTCACGCCGGCGGCGTCGCGCCCGGCGAGATCGAAATGCAGGATGTATTCGGAGCCGAGATTCTCCTTGCGCCGCAGGCGGGCCGAGAACCAGGCGCGGCCATTGCCAACGGGTTCGCCCTGGACGAGCGAGAGCGCCTCGGAGCGGATGCCGAGCGTCACCGTCTGCCCCGATGCGAGTGGAACGGCGAGCGCCAGGGGCCGGCCGAAGAGTTCGAGGCGCCCGCCTTGTGCGACTGCCGCCGGCAGCAGGTTGATCGCCGGGCTGCCGATGAATTGCGCGACTTTCAGAGAGGCCGGTTTCTCGTAGAGCTGGGAGGGCGTGCCGAGTTGCAGCACGGAGCCTGAATCCATCATGGCGACGCGGTCGGACATCGTCATCGCCTCGACCTGATCGTGCGTGACGTAGATGAAGGTCGCGCCGAGACGCTTGTGCAGCTCGGCCAGCTCCGTCCGCATATGGACGCGGAGCTTGGCGTCGAGATTCGAGAGCGGCTCGTCCATCAGGAAGACGTCGGGGTTGCGCACCATCGCGCGACCGAGCGCGACGCGCTGGCGCTGCCCGCCGGAAAGCTGGGCCGGTTTGCGGGCGAGCAGATGGTCAAGCTGGAGCTGTGTCGCCACTGCCGCGACATCGGCCTCGATGCCGCGCATCACGGTCCTGCGCTGGGCTGAGATCTGCCGCAGTAGCGGCAGGCGCTGCCAGAGCTTGAGCCGCGACATCGTCAGGGGCAGGGCGATGTTCGCGCCGACGCTCATATGCGGGTAGAGCGCATAGGACTGGAAGACCATGGCGACGCGCCGCTCATGCGGGCGCAGATGATCGACGCCGCTGCCACCGATCGCGACGCTGCCGCCATCCTGGTGCTCGAGGCCGGCGATGATCCGGATCAGGGTCGACTTTCCGCAGCCGGACGGGCCGACCAGCGTCAGGAACTCGCCATCGGCGATATCGAGATCGACGCCGCCCAGCACCTTCGTCGATCCAAAGGATTTGGCGATCGAGGAGAGTGTAACCTTGGCCATGGCTTCGCCTTTCTGCGGCCCTGCGGGCTCTTCGTTGGGCGTGTTTCGGCCCGGCGCCCGCTGGCGACCGGGGAGGCGTTTCAGGCGGCGTGCGGCGGGTAGACCTCGTGGATCACGTCGTCGATCCAGAGCGTCTTCAGCGCGGATATTTCGTGGATCTCGGCGGAGAAATCCCGTCCGTCGAACGCATAGGAGACGGCACCGAGCGTCGTCGTACCGGCCATGCCCGGCTGCAATTCGGGGCCGACGACGAAGCCGGATGAGGGCCCCCAGATGTAGCGCGTGCCGGCGATCGTGAAGTCATGCGCGCGGTGCAGGTGGCCGCTGGCGACGAAGGCGACCTCGTGACGGCTGATGAGGTTGAGCAGATGCGCGCGCGGCCGCGGCGGCACGCTCCAGTAACCCATGTCGCCCTCATCGGGCGTCTCGATAAAGAGCGGGCGGTGCAGGAACCAGCCGAGCCGGCGGCCCCGCGCCTCTGCGATCTGACGGTCGAGCCAGTCGAGCTGGCGCCGTTCCTCGGCCTCGTCGCTGCCGAACAGCATCGAATTGAGGCCGATCAATCGCCAATTTTTGAGGTCATGGACCCAGAAATCGTCGCCGAGATGCTGGCGCCAGCGCGCGAGGCGGGCCTCGTTCACCGGCTGATGCGGGTGATAGGCCTCGCCGACATCGTGATTGCCGGGGATGCTCAACACGGGCACGCTCAGCGTATCGAGCAGGGCGCGGCAATGGCGCATGTCCTCGTCGATATCCGCACCATCGACCGTGACGTCGCCGGTATGGATGACGAGGTCGGGCGCCTGTGCGGCGAGCCACTCGGTCAGCGGAGCCCAATTATCGGCAAAATGCCGCTTGGTCGGGCTCAGATGCGTGTCGGAAATCTGCACGATACGCTGCATGTCCCCTCCGGAATTCGCCACTTCATCGGGCGACCGTCTCATCCCGGCGCGAGCGCCGGGCAGCGGCTTTGCCTTGAACAATACAAATGAATGTTTGATGACACAATTGTATTTTAAGTGCTTGTTCGCCTGCTGCGACCGAAGACCGTTTCCGGCTAGAGATCGGTGCTTTGCGGCAGGATCACGAGGTCGCGGATCGTGACATTGCGGGGCCGGGTCAGCATGAAATGCACGGCTTCCGCCACCTCTTCGGCCTCGATCAGGCCGCCACGGGCGCGCTCGGCGTCGAGTTTCTCCTGCGGCCAGTCCGCGATCAGCGCCGTTACGACAGGCCCGGGCAACACGGCGCCGACCCGCAGGCCGTGCGGGATGACCTGGCGGCGAAGCGTGTGGACGAAGGCCTGAACCGCATGTTTCGAGGCGGTGTAGACCGGCTCCCATATCACCGGAACGACGCCGGCCACCGAACTGGTGACGAGAATGTCTCCGGTCTTGCGCTCGATCATATGCGGCAGCACGGCATGGATGCTGCGAAAGACCGCGTTGACGTTGAGATTGAGCATCCGGTCCCAGGCATCGGGATCGCCCTCGCTCACCGGGCCGCCGACATAGGAACCGGCATTGGCATGGAAGATGTCGAGCGGGCCGGCCTTGTCGAGGATCGCCGGCAGCATGCCGGCAACGGAGGCGGGGGCGGTCAGGTCGACGACCAGCGGGATCGCGTCGGGCCCGAGCGAGGCGCAGGCCCGTGCGAGGGCTTCGCCGTCGCGATCGACGAGCACGACGCGCGCGCCGGCCGCGAGAAGCCTTTTCGCGCAGGCGAGGCCGATCCCAGAGGCTGCGCCGGTGATCGCGGCGGTCTTTCCGGTCAGGTTTTGGGTCACGACGAGGTCTCCAGAGCTTGATGGCGCACGGGCCGCATGAGCTCGCGGGCTGTGCGGGCGGCCGCCTGCAGCGTTTCGAAGGCGGCGAGGCGACGAGCGTGCAGATCAGCGATTTCGCCACCAGCCGGTGTGAAGACGGCGGCGCCCGGCGCCATCCGGGTCATGGCCTCGCCAAGGTTGGGGAAGGTCTTCGCCGCTGTGGCCGCGAGCATGGCGGAGCCGAGCAGGACCGGGTCGACATCGTCAGGCGCCAGCAGTGGTAACTTGGAACAATCGGCCAGCAATTGCCGGATCAGGGGATGGCGTCCCGCGCCGCCGCTTAGCACGATCGCCTCGATCGTGGCGCCCTTGACCCGGCTCGCTTCGATGATCTGGCGCAGGCCGTAGCCGATCCCTGTCAGGCCGGCGACATAGAGCGCGACGAGGTCGTCGAGGTCGCGTTCCATGCCGAGCCCGGCGATCACGGCGCGCGCCTGCGGGTCGGCATGGGGGGAACGGTTGCCGAGAAAGTCGGGCACGACGATGATCTCGCCGGCGAGAAGGGCTGCTTTCGATGGCGTGGCCGCATGCCGGACCGCCTGAGCGGCGAGCCAGTCGGGCAGGGAGAGCCCTTCGCCTTCGGCGAGACGTTGCGCCTCGGGCGTTGCCGGGTGGAAGCCGATGAGCTGCTCGATGGCCGCGCCGGCTCCCGACTGCCCGCCCTCGCTGAGCCAGAGCCTTGGCGCCATCGCCGAGAAATACGGGCCCCAGATGCCGGGGATAAAGACCGGCTCGGCACTGCTCGCCATGGTGCAGGCCGAGGTGCCGAAGACATAGGCCATGCGGGTCAGCGCCGAACCGTGCGGCGAGCGTACGCCGACCGAGCCGACACCGCCGGCATGGGCATCGATCAGTCCGGCGGCGACGGCGGTGCCGGGCTTCAGACCGAGCTCGGCAGCGGCCTGTTCGGTGAGCCCGGTGCCGAGTGCCGTGCCGCCCGGAACGATTTCGATGCCGATCCGGGCGAAGCCGTCATCGGCGAGGTCGTCGAGCCCGACCCCGCGGAAATAGCTCGGGTCCCAGCGCCCCTCATGTGCGAGATAGGTCCATTTGCAGGTGACCGTGCAGGTCGAGCGCGCGAGCGAGCCGGTTGCGCGCCAGGTCAGGAAATCCGGCAGGTCGAAGAACTGCCAGGCGGCATCATAGGTCTCAGGCAGGTTCTCCTTGAGCCAAAGCAGTTTCGGCGTTTCCATCTCCGGCGAGATCGTGCCGCCGACATAGGCGAGGACCGGATGGCGCGTCGCGTTGATGCGTTCGGCCTGCTCGATGGCGCGATGGTCCATCCAGACGATGATGTCGCGGCCGGCATCGCCATGGGCGCCGACCGGCAGCGGTTTTCCGCCCGGCCCGAGCACGACCAGCGAGCAGGTCGCATCGAAGCCGATACCGGCGATGGCATCGGGCTCGAGCTTGGCCTCGGCCAACGCCTCGCGCACGCTGGCGCAGACGGCCTGCCAGATATCCGCGCTCGACTGCTCGGCGATGTCGGGGCCGTCGCGATAAAGCGCGATGTCGCGCCTGGCGGTCGCGAGCATGCGCCCACTCGGAGCGAAGATGCCGGCCCGGACGCTGCCGGTGCCGACATCGATGCCGATGAAATGCCCGGCCATGTCAGGCCGCAGCGCGGTTCGGCGGCCCGGCGCGCGTGCCGTCGGGGTTGCGCAGATAGACGCCACGCTCAAGCTGTTGGCGGCGCAGTTCTCCGACATCGATATCGGCCGGCGGCCGGTTGCCGCGCACGGAAATCTTGGCGGCGCGGCCGGCAGCCTCCCCCATCGCCATGCAGGTCGCCATGACGCGGATCGCGCCCATTGCCTCATGCGTCGCGGAGATGCTGCGCCCGGCGACGAGCAGGTTGCCGATCTTCTGCGGCACCAGCGAGCGATACGGGATGTCATAGCAGTCGCCGCACCAGATCAGCGTGCAGCCATCGTCTGACGGGCGGTGAATATCGATCGGATAGCTCGCGACCGCGATCGCATCGTCGAAATGGGTGCAGGCCAGCACGTCCTCTTGCGTCATTACGTATTGGCCGCGGATACGGCGCGTCTCGCGGATGCCGAGGAAGGGCGCCGTCTTGGTGAAATAGGCGTTCTCGAAGCCCGGCACGTAATTGACGAGATAGGTGACGATGTCGTCGATCTGGGCGCGGCCCTCGATCTCGCCCTTGGTCAGGCTGCGGGCATCGGTGCCGTCCGTGCCCTTGACGCGGGTCATGTTGATCCAGACCTCGCCCTTCTTCAGGCCGGTGATGATGATCGTGCGCTCGTTCGGGATCTGGAGGCCGCGCTCGGCCTTGGCCTTGGCCATGAGCTCGCGCATGCCGACGACGATGAACTGGTGGTTCTGGCCGAAATACTCGGCCGGGATGAAATCGGTGAGATAGGTTCGCGCGGCCGGCGGGGCATTGGCGATGGAAAGTCTCAAGGCATCGGTATCGACCCCGGCGAGGCAGAACATCAATGTCGGCGGCTGCATGCCGCCCTCGGCATTGCCCTTCTCGGTCGGCACGCCGGCGCTATAGGCGACGTCGGCATCGCCGCTGCAATCGATCACGACCTTCGCCAGAATGGCGGTGCGACCGCTCTTGCTCTCGGTGATGACGCCGCGGATCGTGTCGTTCTCGACCAGCGCTCCGGCGAAGAAGGTGTAGAACAGCACGTCGACGCCGGCTTCCGTCAGCATCTCCAGCGCCACCGTTTTCACCGCCTCGGGCTCGACCAGCGTGATGCCCATGTGGAGCGGGCAGGGGCGATGCTCGCTCGCGCCCTGGCGTTCCCGGCGCAGGCGCTCGATAAATTTCTGCGGCAGGCCGTCGATGATCTGGTTGCCCTTCTGGCCGAGGAAACCGAGCACCGGCAGGCCGATTGTCATGTTCCCGCCGACGAAGCTGCGGCTCTCGATCAGCCCGACCCGCAGGCCGTCCTCGGCGGCAGCGAGTGCGGCGGTGAGGCCTGATGGGCCGCCGCCGACGACGAGGACGTCATATTCGGCGGAGACGGGGATGGAGCGGGCCGGCTCCTCGATGAAGCGGGTCGCGGCGGTCGACATGGCGAGTTTCCTTCAAGGTGTCACGAAGTGTGCGAAAGCCTGCGGAACAGTGCGCCCCGCAGGTCGAAGAGTGATCAGGCCGGCATCATCGGCTTGACGCGTTCGATGATGGCGGAGACGGCGTCCTTGACCGGTTTGCGGCCGAGGACGGCGAGCTGAACCTCCTCGAGGAAAGTCGCCTGGGCGCGGGCAGCCTCCGGGAAAGGCGGGAAGGCGCCGCGCGCCGTCGCCAGCACCTTGGCTTCCACGGCGGCGAGCGCATTGCCGGCCTTCAGCTTCTCGTCGGCATAGGTCGAGACCCGCACCGGGCCGTTGCCGTTCAACGCCATGCCGAGCGTCACGCGCTTGCTGGAGACCTCTTTGATGAAGCTCCAGGCCAGCGCCTTGTCCTTCGCGTTCTTCGGGATCGACATCGCCCAGGCCTCGACGACCGAGGCCATCGGCATCTTGCCCTGGATCGCCTTTGAGCCGGGGAAGGGGACCGCCTTGATCTTGCCCGGGAATTTGCTCTGCTCGGCATTGTTGAGCTGCGCGCCCCGCGCGAAGGGCAGCACGGTGAAGGCGGCGCGGCCCTGCTGCAGCCAGGTGACCTGGTCGTCGTTCTTGGTCGTGGCGTAGCTGCGCGGCAGGCTGCCGCTTTCGAACATGCCGCGCAGAGCGCCTAGCCCCTGCTCCAGCGCTTCGCGGTTCGGCACCAGCTTGAGATCGGGGCCAATGAAATCGCCGCCATAGGCGCGGGCGAACATCACGGGAAAGACGGCGAGATCGCTCGCCAGCACCATCCCGGTCACCGGCGTGCCGGCCTTGGAAGTGAAAGTCGTCTTCTTCGCCTGCTCGATCAGCTCTTCCAGAGTCGTCGGCGGGGCGGAGATGCCGGCCTCCTCCAGCAGCGCCTCGTTGTAGAACAGGCCTTGCGTCGCATGGCGGACCGGGATGCCGATCAGCTTGCCGTCGACCGTCATGCCCTGCACGAGGCCGGACGCGATATCGCCGAAATCCTCGATCGCGTCCTTGTCCTGATAGGGGCCGAGCGGTTCGAACAGGGCGGCGATCTGCGATGTCGGCCGGTTGTCGATGAGATAGCCGACGCCATACTCGGTCTCCTTCAGGCTGGCCTCGCGGAAGAGCCGGTCCTGCAGCGGGTTCGAGTCGAAGGTGGTGAAGGCGATCTCGGCATCGTTGGCCTTGCGCCAGCCGGCCATCAGGTCGCCATCGCCGCTGCCGAGCACAGTCTGGTGGACCTTGTGGCTGAGGACGTTCAGCGTCTTGCCCGCGGCGAACGCGGGAGCGACTGCGAGCGTGGCGGCGACGCCGGCCGAGCCGGCAACAAAGGCGCGGCGGGTGAGCTTGGTTTCAGGCTTGTTCGACATGTTCTTCCTCCCTCTTTTTGGTTGGCTATCCCTTCGTCGAACCGGCGGTGAGGCCGGCCACGAGGTAGCGGTTCATGAAGACGACGAAGACGAGGACGGGCACGAGCTGCACCGTCGCGGCGGCGAAGAGAATCCCCCAGTCGACCCCGTCGATGGAGCCGATCATCTCGGAGATCACGAGTGGGGCCGTCTTCGCCTTCGTCGCCGTGAAGATGAAGGCGAAGAGGAACTCGTTCCACGAGAAGACGATCACGAAGACCGCGACGGCGAGCACGCCGGGCATCGCCAGCGGCGCAATGACCTTGCGCAGAATGGTCATGCGGCTGGCGCCGTCTATCGACGCCGCCTCGTCCAGCTCGCGCGGGATCTGGTCCATGAAGGTGCGCATCAGCACCGTTCCCAGCGAGACGAAGAAGGTGGCGTAGAGCAGGATCAGGACGAGATGGGTGTCGCTGAGCCCCAGCCAGTTCACGATCGGGAAGAGCGGCAACGTCACCACGATCGGCGGGATCAGGCGTACGATGATGAGCCCGAGCAGGCTCGCGCCGAGCCAGCGGCCGGAATTGCGCGAATAGACATAGCCGGCGCAGGCGCTGGCGATGATGGCGAGCAGCGTCGCGCCGACCGTGATCAGCAGGCTGTTGAGCAGCCCCTCGAAGAACACGCCCCAAGAGCGCCAGAGCTCGACATAGTGCTTGAAGGTTGGGGTGAACAGCCATTTCGGTGGCACGGCGAAGATGTCCTGCCCCGGCTTCAGTGACGACAAGGCGATGAACAGGATCGGGAAGAGCGACCAGAACAGGATCGCGACGACCGCGAGCGCCTTGCCCAGCCCAATCAGGAGCCGCTCAGTGCGCATGGGCGACACCTCCGCGCCTGAGCAGGAAGACATAGGCGCCGGCGAGCAGCAGCGAGGCCAGCACCATAATCCAGGCGGTTGCTGCGGCCGGGCCGAACGCGTTGAAGCTGAAGGCCTCCTGATAGAGGTAGATCGCCACGACCTCGGTCGAGCGGGCCGGCCCGCCCTTGGTCAGCAACCACGCCTCCGAGAACAGGCGGAAGGCGAAGATGTAGCGGAAGAGCAGCGCGATCAGCATGGCCGGGCCGAGCAGGGGCAGAGTCACGCGGCGGAAGGCCTGCCAGCGCGTCGCGCCGTCGATCCGGGCGGCTTCGTAGAGCTCGGCCGGGATGGCGAGCCGCGCCGCATAGACGATGACGAAGGTGAAGGGCAGGTGCAGCCAGATCGTCAGAAGGCCGATCAGGATCATCGCGTGCGAGGGCTCGAACGACCAGTCGAGCGAGGGCAGGCCAAGCGCGTGCAGGGCGAGCGTGATCGGCCCGGCATCGGGATCGAACAGGAAGCGCCACATCACGACGGCTGTGACCTCGCTGACCGCATAGGGCGCGAGCACCGCGACAAGCAGGAAGCGCCGGAAGGGCAGGCCGCTGGCGAAGAGCAGGGCCATGCCGAGGCCGACCGCCAGCTCCAGATGCACGGCTACGACGACGAGGACGACGGTGTTCCAGAGCGCGCTGAGGAAGGCGGGATCGGTCAGGACGCGCCAGTAATTCTGCAGGCCGACGAAGCTCGGCGCCTGGCCGAAGCTCGACGTGTTGAGGCTCAGCCATACGACATAGAGCGACGGCAGCACGATCACGCTCAGGATGAGCAGATGCACCGGCGCCAGCAGCGGCAGTATCCGTGCCGTTCTTTGCAATTGCACGCGTTCCTCCGGACTTCTTTCGTTCCGGGCTCTGTCGGCCCGGTGATTGCGGACGCTATGCGTCCGTCAGTGAATGGCTTTGGGCGCTGCGGCCGCTTCCTCCGTTCGTGGCGCGGCGTCGAGAGCGTCCCTTTCGCCGGCGGCGCCGGGCGACAGGTCGCGCACGGAATCGCGGACTTGCAGGCTGGTCTGCAGCACGATGGTCTGCGGCAGCGCCTCATCGCCCGCCATGCGCGCACGCAGGCGCTGCCAGGCTGCTGCAGCGATCTCCGCGACCGGCTGGCGGATCGCGGTCAGCCCAGTCTTGCGGGCGCTCATCCAGGGGTAGTCGTCGAAGCCGATCACCGAGACGGGGTCGGGAACGTCGATCCTGAGCCGCGCGAGCGCCGACAGGGCGCTCAGCGTCGTGACATTGGTCAGTGCGATGACGGCGCTCGGCCGCGCGTGCCGCTCCAGCCAGTGCCGGAACAGCTCCGCCCCCCGCTCGGCGACAGAGCCAAGCTCGACCACCGTCGCCTCGACGCCCGCCGCCCTGCGGATCAGCTCGCAAGCCCCGCGAACGCGCTCGCGGATCGGGGAGATGGCAAGGCTTGAGGCCGCAATGACGATGTCGCGGTGGCCGAGGCCGAGCAGATGACGGGCGGCAATCTCGCCGGCTTCGCGGTTGTCGATCGCCACTGTGTCGACGGCCGAGCCCTCGGGCGGAACACGGTCGGCGAAGGCCATCGGAAGCCGCCCGATCTCTCCCGCGAGGCCACGCGGCATCGCATCCGAGCAGGGCACCACGATCAGGCCGGAGGGGCGCCATGCCAGCAAGGTGCGCAGGCGCGATTGTTCAAGACCGGTATCATCGCGCGAACTGGCGACGAGGATGTCGTAGCCATCCGCCTGCGCCATCACCTCGATCTGCGACACCAGCGAGGTGAAGAAGACGTCGTCGAGATCGGGCACGAGCACGCCGACGACCTTGGCCTGGCCGGAGCGGAGCTGCGAGGCGGCACGATCGACCTGATAGGCAAGTTCGTCCGCGGCCTTGAGCACGCGCTCGCGCAGATCGGCGTTCACCGGCTTGTTGCCGCTGAACACATTCGAGACCGTTGCAATCGAGACACCAGCGCGTGCCGCGACATCCCTGATCGTGATCCGTCGATCGTCCATAGCGTCCTGTTAAACGTTTTACAGAAAAACGTTTAACAGGACGCGCTTTGCTGCACAAGTGTTCGCTGCGTTCTCGAGGACATAACCAATTCCTCCCGACCGACGCGGGGGGCTCGCCGAAGCCGTTCGGAACCGACAGAGTCGGAAGCGCCAAGCCCGATCATAGTTTTGAAAAGCTTCGCGTTGAGTTCAGCCATGGCCGGTCCGACAAAATAAGCTCTCGGGATAGATTGAGCGAGACGACATTGTCGTTGGCCTATCGACCGGCCAGATCGATAACGAAAGGGCTGTATGCGTCTCCTTGTGATCTCCGATCTCCACTTGGAATTTGGCCCTTCCGAGTTCCCTGCCGAACTCCCTGACTTCGGTGTCGCGGTTTCGCCGGCGACATTCATCGGCCGGCTACCCCCGCGGTCGAACGATGCCGCCGCGGTGCCAGGGGCGTCAGGCAAGCCGGGCAGCAGCGAGGCGGGCGGATTAGCCTTCTGTCCTTCGCCGTCGCGCCTGCCCCCGGCCAACCCGGCTCACATACCGCCAGGCCGACTGGCAAAGCTCAGTGTCAGGAGATGTTGGCATATGGCATTTGGACGATGTCGCTGTAGGCAGCAGACGCCGAAGTTCGATGTTTGAATTGGATCGCTCGGAAGCAGACCTTCCGAAGGTCGGGAAGGGGCCAATCGCAGGCGTGTACTCGTAACGATCCGCCGACATGCCGAGACTCAACCTGCCACGTTGGGGGGGCGATATGAGGTCGCGTTCAGAACGACCCAGACGCTTCATCTCGATGTGCAGAATCAGAACGGCCGGCAGGAATCCGCTGGCCATTCTGGTCGATTAAGCACCGGATCATTCGCGACCCAGTGCCATTCTATCTGCTTCTAGGTGCCGCATTGGCGCTTCAAGGTGCCAAACTTTCTGCGCCTGAGATAAGCCGCCGGCCTCATTCCGGATCATTCGTCGGCCCGCTGGAGTTTTATGTTGAACAAATCCCGGGTGCGTACCAGTGACCAGTGAGATTGCGGTCGCTTTCGTAAACTGCGGCAAACTTCACTTTTCCCCACACACTGCGCCGTATGCGAACGGCCTGGATCTTGACGGCGGCCTCGTCATGGACTTACACTTAACTCAATGGTTAAGTTTCAGGATGCGCAGCTCGACCGCACCTTCTCTGCCCTGGCGGATCCGACGCGCCGGGCCTTGCTGGCGCGGCTGGAGCAGGAGGATGGGCTGTCGGTCAGTGAGCTGGCGAAGCCCTTTCCGGTCTCGCTGCCGGCGGTGATGAAGCATCTCGACGTCCTGTCCGACGCCGGGTTGCTGACGCGGACCAAGGCGGGGCGCACCGTGTCCTGCCATCTCAATGCCGGGCCGATGGAGGAAGCGATGAGCTGGCTCGCCCGCTATCAGAGGTTCTGGACCGAACGGCTCGATGCTCTGGCCGCGCTGCTGGATGCGCGGCGCCAGGGGCGAGATTGACGAGAGGCTGGGAGAAGGCATGCATCAGCCGGTGACACCGAGCCTCACGATGAAACGCCGGCTGAATGCGAGCCCGGCGGAGGTCTACCAGGCCTGGACCGATCCCGAATTGCTGGTCCGCTGGTTCGGGCCGGAAAACGTGGTGGCGCAAGAGGCCGAGATCGATCCCCATGTCGACGGCGCCTACCGGGTCGTCATGCTCGAGGATAATGGCACGCGCCATGAGGTCTCCGGCCGCTATCTCGAGGTGGTCGAGAACGAGCGCCTCGTCTTCAGCTGGTCCTGGGTGACGACGCCGGAACGAGTCTCGCGCGTGACGGTTACGTTGAAGCCGGATGGCGACGGCACGATCCTGACACTGTTGCACGAGAAGCTGTTCGACGGTGCCTCCGTTCGCGGCCACACTCATGGCTGGACGGGCTCGATGGTCAAGCTGGAGGCCTTCTTCGCCTGAGGTCAAGGCGAGCCTCGCTCATCCGTATCCGGCGCCAGCGAGGAGCGCCGCCGCCGATGCCGAACCGGCGCCAGCGGAGGAGAGGAGACGATGGAACACAGGAGCGTATCGCGCGAGCCGTCGCGTGCCGCGCTGCGCCCGTCTCGAGCGGTCGGTTCCCGCTCCGGTTGAGGCGGGCGCAAATGTGCCACCGATACTGAAGTTGAGTTGATATCAACCTATATGGCACCGGATGGGCCGGCGCCATTCAAGAGGAGAATGCACAGATGGCTTATGTCGAAGGTTTCGTGGTCGCGGTTCCCGCCGCCAACAAGGATGTCTACCGCAAGCATGCGAAGGAGGCGCTGCCGCTCTTCAAGGAGTTCGGCGTCACCCGCATGGTCGAGGCCTGGGGCGATGAGGTGCCGGACGGCAAGGTCACCGACTTCAAGGGCGCCGTGAAGGCGACGCCCGACGAGGTCGTGGTCTTCTCCTGGTTCGAGTATCCCGACCGGAAGACGCGCGACGCGGCCAATGCGAAGATGATGAGCGATCCGCGCATGGCGTCGATGGGGCAGTCGATGCCTTTTGACGGCAAGCGCATGATCATGGGCGGCTTCGACGCGCTCGTCGATGACGGCGAAGGCGGCGCGGCGGGTTATGTCGATGGCGTGCTGATCGCCGTGCCGCAGGAACGCAAGGCGGATTTCCGTGATTATGCGGCAGGGCTCTCCGCGCTGTTCACGGATCACGGCGCGCGTCGCGTCGTCGATGCCTGGGGTGATGACGTGCCGGATGGCAAGGTCACGGATTTCAAGGGAGCGGTGAAGGCAAAGGACGGCGAGGCCGTCGTGTTCGGCTGGGTCGAATGGCCGACCAAGGCCGCCCGTGACGAGGCCTGGGGCAAGATCAGGCAGGATGCGCGGATGAACGGCATGCCTATGCCGTTCGACGGCCAGCGCATGGTCTATGGCGGTTTCACCACCTTGCTGGACGCCTGAGCCCGGCGCAGCGCTCCGCCGCCAGGGCCAGGACACCGGGCAGCACATGACGGGGCTGTCCGGAAGCCCTTGCCCCGGCTGACGAAATCGCGGAGAGGGGAAGGGCTGGCCCACCGGAACCCTCTCCATGCTCGCAGGCATTCCCATCGGCGATCTCGTCTTCCTCGCCGTCTCGCTCGTGCTGGCGGGGGCCGTGACGGGGTTGCTCGCCGGTGTCTTCGGCGTCGGCGGCGGCGCGGTCATCGTGCCGGTGCTCTACGAGGTCTTCCGCGTCATCGGCGTGCCGGAGGAGGTCCGGATGCCGCTCAGCGTCGGCACATCGCTCGCCGTCATCATCCCGACCTCGATCCGCTCCTTCAACGCTCACCGCGCCAAGGGGCTGGTCGATCTCTCGATCCTCAAGGTCTGGGCCGTGCCGGTGGTGCTCGGCGTCCTCGTCGGCAGTTATATCGCGCGCTACGCGCCGGCCGATCTCTTCAAGATCGTCTTCGTCGTGGTCGCGACGATCTCCGCCATCCGCCTGCTCTTCGCGGCGGATCGCTGGAAATTCGGCGAGGAGATGCCGGGCAAGCCGCTGATGGTCGCTTATGGCGGCGTCATCGGCGTGCTCTCCTCGCTGATGGGCATCGGCGGCGGCCAGCTTTCCAGCCTGTTCATGACCTTCTACGGCCGCCCGATCCACCAGGCGGTGGCGACCTCATCGGGGCTCGGCGTGCTGATCTCGATCCCCGGCGCGCTCGGCTTCATCTATGCCGGCTGGCCGAAGATGGACATCCTGCCGCCGTTCTCTCTCGGCTACGTCTCGCTGCTCGGCATGATCCTGTTCATTCCGACCTCGATCTGGACGGCGCCGATCGGGGCCCGGCTGGCGCACCGGCTCTCGAAGCGGCGGCTGGAGGTGGCCTTCGGCCTCTTCCTGCTCGTCGTCGCCGGGCGCTTCATCTGGTCCCTGCTCCACTGAAGCGGCGCGAGGCGAGGGGATGAGCGAGCCGGTGATCCGCCTGCTGCAACCCGCCGACCATCCGGCACTGGCTGCGCTGATGGTCGAGATGCAGGGGCACTACCGGGTGCCGTGCCCGCCGGTGGCGGAGATACGCGCCGACCTCGCCGCTCTCCCGGCCGGCGTGGACATCCTCGTCGCGGTGAAGGGGGAGGCCATCCTGGGCTTCGCCTCGGCCTGCAACCTCTATCCGGGCCCGGGGCTGAAATCCGGCTTCTTCCTGAAGGAAATCTATGTTGCCGATGCCGCCCGCGGCAAAGGGCTCGGCCGCGCACTGATGCAGGCTCTCGCGGCGCTGGCGCTGGAGCGCGGCCACAGGCGCCTCGACTGGACCGCCGACGCCGACGATCCGGCCCTGCTGCGCTTCTACGAGAGCCTTGGCGCAGTCGCGCAGCGGAAGAAGGTTTTCTACAGGCTCACCGGCGATGCGCTGGCGGCGGTGGCGGCAGGGCCAGAATAGCTCCCCCCGGCGCCGCACCCGTCATTGCGAGGAGTGAAGCGACGAAGCAATCCAGGAGGATTGGGCTGAACGTCTCACCCGGTCCTCCTGGATTGCTTCGCTGCGCTCGCAATGACGAACTGCGGCCGTTCAGCTTCAATCGCCGGCTCCCGCTCCCGCAGCCGCTCCGGCAATTCCGCCATGATCGCCAGTCGCTCGGCCTCGCTGAGGCTCGACCACTGCGCGATTTCGTCGAGCCTGCGTCCGCAGCCCTCGCAGAGCCCGCTCGCCGGGTCGATGACGCAAACCTTGATGCAGGGCGTCGAGGCGCCGGTCATCGCCCCGCCCACCCCAGCGCGAGCGCAAGCCCGAGATAGATCGCGATCTCGGCAAGCTGCTGGACGGCGCCGACGATATCGCCGGTCTGCCCGCCGATCAGTCGGCGTGCTAGCCGGGCCAACACCGCTGCCGCCGCATGCGCCAGCGCGAAGCCGGCCAGCAATCCGGCCAGCGGGAGATGCGCGGCAAGCGCGATTCCGGTCGCCCCGATAAGGCTCAAGCCCAGCGCGATCCGCGCCGTGGCGAGGCTGGGCTGGCCGACCGCCGCCGAGGCGCCGCCGCTGCGCGCCGGAGGCTGGGTCGCAAGCAGGAGCAGGCCTTCCGCGCGTGACCACGGCGCTGCGACGAGCACCGCCGCCGCAGTGCCCCAGGCGCCGGCATGGTCGAGTATCCCCGCGATCAGGCTCGCGCGCAGCAGCAGCGACAGCCCCAGCGCCATCGCGCCATAGGAGCCGATGCGGCTGTCCTTCATGATCTCCAGCCGGTGCTCGCGGTCACGCCCGCCGAACAGCCCGTCGGCGCTGTCGGCAAGCCCGTCCTCATGGAAGGCGCCGGTGCTCAGCGCCAGCGCCGTCAGGGCGAGCGCCGCGACGACCATCCCGCTGAGGCCCGCAAGCCCCCCGATCAGGGTGACGAGCGCCGCCGGCAGCGCGATCGCCAGCGCCGCGAAGGGCAGGGCGCGTGGCACCAGCCTGAAATCGGGAATGCCGTGCAGATCGCCTTCGCCCGGCAGCCGGGGCACGGGCAGGCGCGAATAGAAGCGGATGCAGATCGCGGTCGCCACAAGCCAGCCCGGCCAGATCGGCGGGGTGTCCTGCATCGGTTCCGCGCTGGTTTCCGCTTCCGCCATGCCGGCTTCGCGCTCCCGTCGATTGTCTTCCACCTGCCGAGCCTATAGCAGCAGCGTCAACCTTGCCGCCATGCCGATGCGCTGCTGCGGCTCCCGCGTGATGGATTTGATCTCATGTCCGCTTCCGGTTTGCCCTTCGACGATATCCGCGAGCTCATCGCCGCGATGCCCGGCCCCGACATGGCGGCGGCGAATGCGGTGCGCGCCCGCGACGCCAACCTCACCAAGCCGGCCGGCAGCCTCGGCCGCATGGAGGAGATCGCCGAATGGCTCGCCGCCTGGCAGGGCAAGGCCCCGCCCGAGGTGCGGCGCCCACTGGTCTGCGTCTTTGCCGGCAACCATGGCGTGGTGGCGCAGGGCGTCTCGGCCTATCCCCAGGCGGTGACGCGCCAGATGCTGGAGAATTTCGCCGCCGGCGGCGCGGCGATCAACCAGATCTGCGCGGCCTATGATCTCGGCTTCAAGGTCTTCGACCTCGCGCTCGACCTGCCGACCGGCGATTTCACGCAAGGAGACGCGCTCGACGAGCGCGCCTGCGTCGCGACCATGGCGTTCGGCATGGAGGCGCTGGCCGGTGGCGCCGATCTGCTCTGCCTCGGCGAGATGGGCATCGGCAACACCACCTCGGCGGCGGCGATCTATGCCGCGCTCTATGGTGGCGACGTGGCCCGCTGGTGCGGGCGCGGCACCGGCATCGACGATGAGGGTTTCAAGCGCAAGGTTGCGGCGGTGGAGAAGGGCCTGGCCCTGCACCGCGCCCATCTCAAGGACCCGCTCGAAGTGCTGCGCCGCCTCGGCGGGCGCGAGATCGCGGCGATCTGTGGCGCTATCATCGCCGCGCGCTCGCAGCGCATCCCGGTGATCCTCGACGGCTATGTCGTCACCGCTGCCGCCGCGATCCTGCACGCCATCGAGCCCTCGGCCATCGACCATTGCCTGGCCGGGCATCTCTCGACCGAGGGCGCCCATGCCGAGGTGCTGGCCCGGCTCGGCAAGGTGCCGCTGCTGGCGCTCGACATGCGCCTCGGCGAGGGCTCGGGCGCCGCGCTGGCAGCGGGCCTCGTCAAGGCCGCCGCCGCGATCCATTCGGGCATGGCGACCTTCGAACAGGCGCAGGTGGCGCGCAAGGACTGACGCCGGCTGAGTTAAGCGGGGGGAAGCGCACCGTCAGGGCTCGCTGCCTTGCCGGTCACCCTCGTGTGGCGATGGCCCCCGCTGTCCGGTGTCGTCTGACGGTCGTCAGAATGACGTCGAGCAGTTCCGCCTGCGCTTCCTCTCGCGAAATCTCGTTGGCCGCGGCAGCGCCCGAGAGTGCCTCGGCTGCTCCGAGCATCCCCCAAAACGCAGCGGCCGGGATCGGAATGTCGGCGAAGGGCTGGAGCGCCGCTCGGCACTTTCCGATGAAGATCGCGCTATAGCCGCGCTTGAGCTGGTCGAGCTCCGGCGAGCCGGCAAGCGCAGCCGTGACGCCGGGAATCTCCCGCCCTTGAGTGAGGACGCAATCGACGTAGCACGCGGCGATCACGCCGGCGCGCGCGTCGAGCAGCTGAGGGCTATTTGCGAGCGCCTCGTCCATCAGCGCCGTCTGGCGTTGATCGTATTCGCGGTAAAGCGCCGCCAAGAGGCCCGCCCGCGTGCCGAAATGATCGTAGACGACAGGCTTGGTCACGCCGGCCTCTTCGCTCAGACGGCCCAGGCTCAACGCGTCGGTCCCGTCTCGGCGCACGAGGCGCCAGGCGACGTCGATCAATTGGCGGTAGCGCTCGTCGCGCGTCAGCCGCTGCCGCATCGCGGTGGGGCCCGCATCGGAGCGGGCAGGTGGGAGGGAGGTTGACATTTAATATACCATTGGTAACTTACTAAAAGTATATAAGCGCGATGGCGGATGCGCAATCGCTTTCGGAGATCGGTCATGCACAGCCTCATCGTTGTCTCTCATCCCTTGCCCCAATCGCTGGCGCAGGCCGTGGCCAGGCGGATTGCCGATGGGATTGGCGAGACCGGCCATTCCAGCGAGATCGCCGATCTTTCGGCCGAGGGTTTCGACCCCCGCTTCAAAGAGAGCGACATCACAGCCCATCTCAGGCAGGCGCCTGCAGATGCCGCCGTTCTGGCCGAGCAGGCGCGCCTGGACCGGGCCGATGCGCTCGTCCTGGTGTATCCCGTCTATTGGTGGTCTTTTCCCGGCTTGCTGAAAGGCTGGATCGACCGCGTCTTCAGCAATGGCTGGGCTTACGAGGAGGTGCCCGGTGGCCGCGTGGTGAAGAAGCTGGGCCACCTGTCGATCCATCTTGTCGCCATTGGCGGCGCCGACCTGCGGACCTATGCCCGCCATGGCTATTTTGGCGCGATGAGAACGCAGATCGACCACGGCATCTTCGGCTATTGCGGCGCGCCGGTGCGCCGTTCGGAGCTGCTGCTGCCGAACGCTCCCGACGATGCTTCCAATGTCATCGATGAGGCCGGGCGCATTGGCCGCGCCATCTTCGATCAGCCGGCCGCCGTAGCGGCGTGACGAGGCTCGGCCGGCGCCGGATCAGGAATCGTAATCCGTTTTCAGCGCCGCGCGCTCGGCATGGCGCTCCAGCGCAAGCTCGATCAGCCGGGTGATCAGGTCGCGATAGGCCATGCCCGAAGCCTCCATCATCTTCGGGTACATGCTGATCGCGGTGAAGCCGGGCAGGGTGTTGATCTCGTTGAAGTAGAATTCGCCACTCTGCCGGTCGAGGAAGAAGTCGACGCGCGCCAGCCCGCTGCATTCGAGCGCCAGGAAGGCCGTTTTCGCCAGCTCCCGGACGCGCTCCATCTGCGCCGGCTGGAGCTTCGCCGGCAGGTCGACGGTCGCGCCGTCCTGGTCGATATACTTGGCCTCGTAGGAATAGAATTCGTGCTTGGGGTGGGCGTTGAGTTCGCTCGCCACGCTGACGAAGGGCGGGTCGCCGTCGAGCACCGCGACCTCGACCTCGCGGGCGTCGATGCCCTGCTCGATCAGGACGCGCGTATCGTAGCGGAAGGCGTCGACGAGGGCGGCGTCGAGATCCTCCCAGCGCTTCACCTTATGGACGCCGACGCTGGAGCCCATATTGCAGGGCTTGATGAAGACCGGCAGCGTCAGCTTCGCCTGCGCCGCCGTGCCGACCGCCGCCGGATCGCGCTGGAACTCGCGCCTGGCCACCGTCACATAAGGCGCGACCGGCAGCCCCGCGAGCGCGGCGAGCCGCTTGGCGATGTCCTTGTGCATGCCGATGGCGGAGGCGAGCACGCCCGAGCCGACATAGGCGGCGCCGGAAAGCTCCAGCAGGCCTTGTACCGCGCCGTCCTCGCAGAGCGGGCCGTGGATCACCGGAAACACCACGTCGATGCCGCCATCTGCCGCGGTGCCGTCGAGCGCCGCGACCTGCAGCCCGCCGGTTCCATCGGCGGAGAGGCGGATTTCCGGCGCATCCGCGTGGATCGGCAGGCTCTCCGCATTCCACTCGGCCAGGCGCTTGGGATCCTGCCGCTGCCAGCGGCCCTGCTTGTCGATGCTGACCGGAATCAGCTCGAAGCGATCCCGGTCGAGATGGCGCACCACGGAGGCCCCGGATTTGAGCGAGACCTCATGCTCTCCCGACTTGCCGCCATAGAGCACCGCGACGCGGATTTTGCCGTTCATGGTCCAGTGATCCAGTGCTGAGGCGGAGATGGGAGACGTCGGGAGGGATGGCGGTCTTGTCGGGCGATCATGGCTTTGTGATGAAGCTTTGGCCGGTGACGGAGCTCAGGCCGCACGCGGTTTCGGCTTCGGCTCGGGCAGGGCGGGCAGGGCGTCCATCACCCGCTCGGCCGGCAGGGTGATGGTGACCTCGGTGCCGCCGCGCGGCTTCGACCTGAGGAGGAAGCCGCCGCCATGCAGATCGACCAGCCCCTTGACGATCGGCAGGCCCAGGCCTGAGCCCTGCTCGGCCGTCTTGATGGCGAGCGAGCCGCGCCCGAAGCTCTGCATCACGATCGGGATCTCGTTCTCGGGGATGCCCGGCCCGGTGTCGGTGATCGTGACATACTGCCCGCCGGTGGCCGTCCAGCCGATCTTCATGGTGATCTCGCCGCCCTGCGGGGTGAACTTGATCGCGTTCGACAGGATGTTGAGCACCACCTGCCGGATGGCCCGCTCATCGGCCCAGACGCGCGGCAGGTCGGGTTCGGCGAATTCGCGGATCATCTGGCCCTTGGCCTTGGCGCGCAGCGCCAGCATGTGGCGGCAATCCTCGACGATGCCGATGAGGGAGATCGCCTCCTCGTTCAGCTCGTATTTGCCGGCCTCGATGCGGGAAAGGTCGAGGATCTCGTTGATCAGGTTGAGGAGGTGCTGGCCCGAGCCGTGGATGTCGCCCGAATACTCCCTGTAGGCGGCATTGGCATGGGCGCCGAAGATCTCGTTCTTCATCACCTCGGAAAAGCCGAGGATGGCGTTGAGCGGGGTGCGCAGCTCATGGCTCATCGTGGCGAGGAAGCGGGATTTGGCGAGGTTGGCCTCCTCGGCCTTGCGCCGCGCCTCGTCCGAATTGGCGTTGGCGGTCTCCAGCTCCGCGAACAGCGCATCCTTCTCGGCCCGGAAGCCGATGGTCTCGACCGAACTGGCATAGAGGCGGTTGGCGAGAAAGATGAAGAAGAGCTGCGCGGAGGCTGCCATCAGCGCCATGGTGACGCTGTCGATGTCGCGCTTGTCCCAGAAGAACAGCATGATGCCGAGGATGATCGGGCTCAGGCCCGCATAGACCGCGAGCGGGATCGAGGCCGAGAGCATCACCGTCAGCGCGCTGACGATCAGCAATGCGGTGGTCACGAAGATTTTCGCGCCGGGAGCGTCGATCTGCGCGAAGAGCACGAGAAGCGCCGCCCAGCACAGGCCGTGGAAGCCTTCCGCCAGCGCGAACCAGCGGCGCCAGCGCGCCGGGCGGATGTCCTCCGGGCGTTTGGTGAGATAGCGGCGCGACAGCCCGACGATGACGAGCGCGCTGGCCAGCACGAAAGCGCTCCAGGACGCGGCGAGGTAGACGGGCAGCCACAGGCAGGCCGCGGCCGCGATGCCGAGCGTGAGCACCATCGTGCCGACGGAGCCGGAAACCCGGTATTGCGCGAAGCTGCGCAGGAGCTCGTTGTCGAAGGCGCGCTCGAGGCCGGACGAGGAGGTCAGCCGCTCGCGGACGGTCTTGACCTCCCTCGTGAGCAGCTTGCGGCGCGCGACGGCGGCAGGGTCCGGCCCGCGCCCGCGCTGCACCTGTTCGGCCGTCACTTCCGCCATGGCAAAGGGTACGCATCCTCGTTCCGCGGCGCGGGTTGCGCAGCAGGCTCGCCATCATGGACACCAAATCGTTAAGCTCTTCCTGATGGCGCGTTTCGGATTCGGTCGATCTCGTTCTGGTCCTTTCGGCTGGCGCCGCGTCGGGCGCCTGACCGATCTCGTCGTCGCGCTCGGAATTCTGGGCTTTCTCGCGCTGGCGGGGGCGATCCTCCAGTACCGTCTCGGGCCGGCGCGGGTGCTCACCGGCCCGGCGCAGGCGATCGACGGCGATTCGATCCGCCTGCTCGGCGAGGAATTGCGGCTCGAAGGGCTGGACGCACCGGAATACCGCCAGAGCTGCACGGATGCCGGCGGGCGCGGCGTCGCCTGCGGGCGCGAGGCGCGGCGAGCCTTGCAGGCCCTGCTGGCGCGGGGGCTGACGACCTGCGAGATCGGCAAGAGCGACCGTTACGGCCGCGGCTTGGCTCGCTGCCGGCAGGGCGACGAGGACATCAACGCCACCATGGTGCGCGACGGGCAGGCGGTTTCCTACGGCGCCTATCAGGCCGAGGAAGCGCAGGCCCGCGCGGCCGGGCGCGGGCTCTGGGCCCTGCGCTTCGAGCAGCCGGAAGCCTGGCGGCGCAGCCATCCGCGCTGAGGGCCTGATACCCAGGGTGCCGAGGAAGCAGGCGCCATCCTCGCGTCAAGAAGCGCTATGATACGGTTGACCGTCCGGCACGGGCCGTGATCCGGTGCGGCCGGAGACGGAGACGATCTGATGAAGCTCTATGATGGCGGCCGCGCCCCGAACCCGCGACGGGTCCGCATCTTCTTCGCGGAGAAGGGCGTGCCGCTGCCGGAACTCATCCCGGTCGACATCGCCAAGAAGGAGCACAGGACCGAGGCGTTCAGGCGGATCAACCCGGCGCAGCGCCTGCCCGTCCTCCAGCTCGACGACGGCACGGCGCTGGCCGAGACCATCGCGATCTGCCGCTATATCGAGGGCCTTCACCCGCATCCGCCGCTGTTCGGCCGGGAGGCCAAGCAGCAGGCGCTGATCGAGATGTGGAACCGCAGGATCGAGCTCGGCCTGTTCAGCAGCGTCTCCGCCGTCTTCCGCCACAGCCATCCCTCCATGGCCGAGCTCGAGGCGCAGGTTCCGGAATGGGCCGAGATCAACCGCGAGCAGATCGACGACCATCTCCTGGTGCTCGAGCTGCAGCTCGCTGCCAACCCCTTCGTCTGCGGCGACGAGCTGACGGTCGCCGACATCACCGCCGGCATCGCCATCGACTTCATGAAGCCCTCCCGGATTCGACTGCCGGAGGATTTCGTCCATATCCGCCGCTGGCATGGCGACATCTCGGCTCGCCCGAGCTGGAAGGCGTGATGCGGTATCTGGCCTTCGTTCTGGCCGTCCTGTCGGGACTGCTGACGTCCGCCCATGCGGCCGAGCGCCTCAAGGGCGAGCAGATCCAGCGCGCCTTCGAGGGCAATACCGTCACCGGCCGCTACACCAATGGCGGCTTCTTCACCGAGTTTCATGCGCCCGACGGGCGCGCGCTCGGCCATAATGGCTGGCAGCCCAACACCGACGCCTGCTGGATCACCAAGCGCGATCAGGTCTGCTACTATTACGGCCCGCCGGAAAACCGCACGGTGCATTGCTTCACCGTCGAGATGAGCGGCGATCTCTACGTGCTGCGCAACAGCGGCAACGGCATGGTCAATGCGCTCGCCAAGGTCGAACTCGGAAATCCGCGCGGCCACACCGACAATGGCAAGCCCTGGTATTGCGACGGTCTGATCTCGCGGGCGCCGGGCCCGCCGATGAGCCGGAGGCTGGCGCAGCGATGACAGCATCGGCCGTCCGGAGCGCGATCCTCGTCCTGGCTCTCACCGCCACGGCCGCAGCCGGCGCGGCCGAGCGCCTCACCGGCCCGCAGATCCGGCAGGCTTTCGAGGGCAATACCGTGACGGGGCTTTATTCCGGCAGCAACCTGCCCTTCAGCGAGTATCACCATGCGGACGGCCGCGCGCTGGGCCATAATCGCCATGTGCCGAACACGGATGCCTGCTGGACCACGACGGAGGACGCGGTCTGCTATTATTACGGCCCGGTCGACAAGCGCCGCACCTATTGCTTCACCATCGAGACCAGCGGCGCGCTTTACGTCATCCGCAACCGCCCGAGCGGACGCATCAACGGTCTGGCGCGGATCGAACCCGGCGATCCGCATGGCTTCGTCAAAAAATCGGAGAACTGGGTCTGCGACGGGCTGATTTCGCGGGCGCCCGGCCGTGGGAAGCTCGCCAGCATATTATCGAACGAAGCGGGTTCGCATGAAGACGATGCGATGAAGCAAGGAGCCGGAGCCACTTCGCCGATCGGAGAAACGCGGAGCCACCCCGGCCGATGAGCGCGCAGGAGACGCTGGACGAGGTCCTGCACGAGTTGCGGGCCTGCCGGATCTGCCGCGATGCGCCGCGTTATCTGCCGCCGCTGCCGCATCAGCCGCGCCCGGTCATTCAGGCATCAGTGACGGCGCGGCTCTGCATCGCCGGGCAGGCGCCGGGCACGCGCGTCCATGCCAGCGGGCGGCCCTTCACCGATGCGTCCGGCGTGCGGCTACGGCGCTGGCTCGGCATCGACGAGACGGTCTTCTACGATTCCGCCAGGGTCGCGGTCGTGCCGATGGGCCATTGCTTCCCGGGGCAGGACGCCAAGGGCGGTGACCTGCCGCCGCGGCGCGAATGCGCGCCGGCCTGGCGCGAGCGCGTCTTCGCGGCGATGCCCCGCATCGAGCTCGTCCTCGCCATCGGGCGCTATGCTCAGGACTGGCATCTGGCCGAGGGGAAGGGGCGTGGCCTCACGGCGACGGTGGCAGACTGGCGCGAGCTGCTGGCGCGGCCCGTGCATCCGCGTGTCGTGCCGCTGCCGCACCCGTCCTGGCGCAACAATGCCTGGCTGCGGCTGAACCCCTGGTTCGAGGCCGAATTGGTGCCGGTGCTGCAACGGGAGGTCGCGCGGCTGGTCGCCTGAGCCGGCGCCGAGGCGGCCGCTCAGTAGCGGAACGGACCGGAATCGAGACCGCGATCGACGCTGCCGCGCACGCTCACCACCGAGCGAACCGGCCCGAGCGCGGTCTGCCCGCGGCTTTCGACATAGGCCATGCCGTCGGTGCGGCTGCCATAGCCGCTGCGCGAGCTCTTGCCGAATTCGGCCCTGACCGCGCCGCCGACCCGCACGCAGAAGGTCGAGCCTTCGAGCCGCACGAAGCCCGCGCCATATTCGGGGCAGGGGCGGGCGCCCTTGGCAGGGGCCGGAGCGGCCTTGCTGAAGGCTTCGCGCGGCTGCGCCCGGCCGGGCAGGGCCTCGCCGATCGACTGGGCCATGGCGGCGCCGGGCAGCGAAGCCAGAAGCAGGAAGGTGGCGAAGCGGAGCATGGCTGATTCCCGAAGCGACGACCGATCATGACGACGCGGCAAGGCGCAGTTGTGGCAGATCATCGTAACGGCACGCCCGCCCTGTGGGAAGAAGCGGAACGAAAACGAAAAAGCCCGGCCGAAGCCGGGCTTTGACGTCGCGAGCAGGGCTCCCGGGCGGAAGGCTCAGCGGGCGCGGGTGCGCACCTGGAAGACGTCGAAGGTGAGTTCGGCGATCTGCCACCACAGATACTGGTCGGAGCGGAAGGCAGCCATCGCCTCGATCGCCTTCTTGAAGTCCGGGTTCTTGGCCGAGATTTCGGAGTAGAGCTCGTTCGAGGCCTTGAGGCTCGCTTCCATCACGTCCTGCGGGAAGGGGCGAAGCTGCGTGCCGGCGGCCACGAGGCGCTTCAGCGCCGGCGGGTTCACCACGTCGTATTTCGCTGCCATTTGCGTGTTGGCATAGGTGCAGGCGGCGGTCAGCGCGGCCTGATAGGTCTTCGGCAGCGAATTCCACTTCTCCAGGTTGACGAAGGCGTGGACGGTCGGCCCGCCCTCCCAGAAGCCCGGATAGTAGTAGTAGGGTGCGACCTTGGCGAAGCCGAGCTTCTCGTCGTCATAGGGGCCGACCCATTCGGCGCCGTCGATGGTGCCCTTTTCCAGTGCCGGGTAGATGTCGCCGCCGCCGAGCTGCTGCGGCACGACGCCGAGCTTCTGCAGCACGGAGCCGGCGATGCCGCCGATGCGCATCTTCAGGCCCTGCAGATCGGCCGTCGTCTTGATCTCCTTGCGGAACCAGCCGCCCATCTGCGCGCCGGTGTTGCCGCAGGGCAGGCCGTAGGCGTTGAACTTCTTGTAGAATTCGTTGAACAGCTCGTTGCCGCCATGCTGGAACAGCCAGGCGTTCTGCTGGCGGGCGTTGAGGCCGAACGGCACCGAGGCAGCGATCGCGAAGGTCGGATCCTTGCCGACATAGTAATACGAGACGGTGTGGCACATCTCGACGGTGTTGTTGCTGACCGCGTCGAGCGCCTGCAGGGCCGGGACGATCTCGCCCGCGGCAAAGACCTGGATCTGGAACTTTCCGTCCGTCAGGTCGGAGACCATCTTGGCCATGACCTCGGCGCCGCCATAGATCGTGTCGAGCGACTTCGGGAAGGACGAGGCCAGACGCCACTTCACCTCTGGATTGGACTGCGCCACCGCCGGCATGGCGACGGCGGTGGCCGCGGCACCCGCTGCCGCGGTCTGGATGAACTGACGACGCTTCATGGGGACATCTCCTCGGAAGGCACTCGGTTTTTCGAGCTTATGTGGACGCGACGGCGACACATGCCGAACATGCGCCGGGGTTCTAACGCAATCGCTGCATGAATCGCGAGGGGATTCAACCGTTGGGACTGAGACTTTCGGCTAAAGTCCGGCCTGCACAGGGCATGGGAGGCCCTGTTTTTCAAGGCTTGGCCATGGGCGCCGCGGCTGCTTTAAGGGCGCGATGATCGAGACGGAACGATTGCTGCTGCGCCGGCCCTCCCGCGAGGATCTCGATCCCATTCACGCCATGCGCTCGGACCCCGAGGTCGTCCGCTTCATCGGCGGCAAGGCGCTGTCGCGCGAGGAGGCCTGGCAGCGATTGACGCGCAGCGCCGGCAACTGGGCCTTGCTCGGCTACGGCTTCTTCGCCGTGGTCGAGAAGGCGAGCGGCCGTCTCGTCGGTGAGGCCGGGCTGATGCAGGCCCATCGCGGCCTCGGCGAGCGGTTCGACCCGTTCCCCGAGGCGGGCTGGGTCTTCACGCGCGAGGCGCAGGGCAGGGGCTATGCGACCGAGGCCGCCTTGGCGTCCCATGACTGGTTCGGGCGCGTCGTCGGCGCGTCGCGCACCGTCTGCATCATCGCGCCGGAAAATCTCGGATCGATGCGGGTTGCCGCCAAACTGGGCTACACGCCCTTCGGCTCGGCCTGCTATCACGACGCGACGGTCACGATGCTCGAGCGCCCGGCCGGGTGAGCGGCGGGACCGGACAGGCGGCAAGGGAGAGGGGCTCATGGATCAGGACAAGCTCGGGCGGCTCAGGGCCCGCTATGCCGGGGCTGGCGGCGGCGATATCCATGATCCGCGCTTCGCCAAGGTCGCTGCCGACCAGTTCCAGGGCGACCGGCGCAAATGGCCTTTCGCCGATGTCGCGACCTTCATCGGCGCCCCGTACCGGCCGGATGCGCTGGGCAAGCCCGATCTCGGCGGCCTCGATGTCGCGATCATCGGCCTGCCGATGGATCTGGGCGTGACCAACCGGGCCGGCACGCGGCTCGGGCCCCGCGCGGTCAGGGCCGTCGAGCGCATCGGGCCGATGGACCATGTGCTGGGCACGGCGCCGCTGGGCATGGTCAAGGTGGCGGATATCGGCGATGTGCCCTTCCGCTCGCGCTATTCGCTGGAAAGCTGCCATGAGGACATCGAGGCGACCTTCCGCAGCATCGTCGAGGCCGGCGTCTCCACGCTTGCCGTCGGCGGCGACCATTCCATCACCTATCCGATCCTGAAGGCCGTGGGGGCCAAGCGCCCGGTCGGCATGGTCCATATCGACGCCCATTGCGATACGTCGGGACCCTATGAGGGTTCGAAATTCCACCATGGCGGCCCTTTCCGGCAGGCGGTGCTCGACGGCGTGCTCGATCCCGAGCGCGTGATCCAGATCGGCATCCGCGGCGGCGCCGAATATCTCTGGGAGTTCTCCTATGAGTCGGGCATGACCGTGATCCACGCCAATGAAGTCGACGATCTCGGGATCGAGGCCGTGATCGCCAGAGCGCTCGCCGTCATCGGCGACGGGCCTACCTATGTTTCCTTCGACGTCGATTCGCTCGATCCCGCCTTCGCGCCCGGCACCGGCACGCCGGAGGTCGGCGGCCTGACGCCGCGCGAGGCGCTGGCGATCCTGCGCGGGCTGAAGGGACGAAACATCGTTGCGGCCGATGTCGTCGAGGTCGCGCCGCAATACGATGCCACGAGCAACACGGCGCAGTGCGCGGCGCAGGTGCTCTTCACCGAGCTCTGCCTGATCGCGGAAGCGCGCGCTGCTGGAAAAGGAAGACCATGATGAAACGACCTTCGATGGCGCAGCTTTCCGCTGTGGCCGGGCTTTGCCTGATCGGCTTCGCCGCCCGTGCGGAAGTGCCCGCCAATGGTGCGGCCTATATCGAAGCGTCCGTGGCCGCCGTCGAAAGCATGATGCGGGTCGAGCCGGGCAAGACGAGCCTGCCGCGGCTCTCTGATCCGGTCGCCCGCAAGGTGCTGGAGGATGTCTGGAACGAGAGCGCGATTCTCGGCAAGGCTCCCTATACGGGGGCCGACATCCCCGCTCTGCTCAACATCGTGCAGCAGCAGACGCGGATCCTGCAGGCCTACACGCTGTATTCGCCCGCTCCCGGCAAGACGCCGCCGGATACCGCCCGCAACGTGGTCGAGTATCAGGACGAGCTCGCCCATTCGCATGCCTTCCTGCTGAAGGCGGTCTCGGCCTCCCTGGAGGCGATCAACAATTTCGGTGCCAATCTGTCGCAGGACGAGAAGACCGATGCCCGCTTCCAGGGGCTGCGCCAGATGCGGCTCGGCCTGCAGGAGATCATCACCGGCGTCGCTCTGGCGCTGCGCAATCCGGCGCTGCGCGAGGCCAACCAGACCCTGATCGCGCGCAGCCTGGCCGATAACGCGGCGGGCATTGTGGCCGGCATCGCCCCGCCGGACCGCACGGCTTTGGTCACCGCGCTGCAGGCCGCCCGGCCTTCCCTGAAGCCGGCTGCCGAGAAGGCCGTCAGCGCCTTCATCGCGACGGCGACCAGCGCGCCCTGCAACGGGCTCTGCCGCCTGGAGTGAAGGCTTCTACGCCGGGCGCGTCGCGAGCCAGATCACATGGCGCGCGCCGCGCCCGGTGCGGCTCGCCCGCACCGTGACCTCCTCGGTCGCGAAGCCGGCCGCGCGCAGCCGGCGGGTGAAGCCGTGGTCCGGTCCCGACGACCAGACCGCGAGCACGCCGCCCGGCCGTAAGGACGCCTTGGCGATGCCGAGACCGGTTGCGCCGTAGAGGCGGTCATTGGCGGCGACGGTCAGCCCCTCCGGCCCGTTGTCGACATCGAGCAGGATGCCGTCATAGCGCGCTGTCCCTGCCGCGATCACCGCCATGACGTCATCGACCGTCAGCGTGACGCGCGGATCGTCGAGGCAGCCCGCGAAGACCGGCGCCATCGGCCCCTTCGCCCAGGCGGCGACGGCGGGAATGAGCTCGGCGACCTCGACCGTCGCCTCGCCCGGCAATGCGGCGAGCGCCGCCCGCAAGGTGAAGCCCATGCCGAGCCCGCCGATGAGCAGGGACGGGCGGGGCCGCGGCGCGAGACGCTCGCAGACGAGCCGCGCCAGCGCCTCCTCCGAGCCGCTGAGGCGGCTGTTCATCAGCTCGTTGCTGCCGAGCATGATCGAGAACTCGCTGCCGCGCTGCTTCAGCCGCAAGGTGCCGCTGCCGTCGGGAAGAGCGGCGGTGTCGAGCACGGTCCAAGGCAGCATGAGGCTCTCGCGGTCGGGATGACGATGGAGCCTTATAGCCCGGACGGCGCGGCTGGCGAGGCGTCAGGGCCGTCATCGGGCGATATGCGCCTCCGTCATGGCTCTCGACCATCTCGACAGTTGCTGTAGCGCACAAGACATGGCTATCTGATGCTGCAGCGCAGCATGCGCCTGCGCTCCCTTTGCCGAAAGCCTTCGCTATGTCTCTCGCCGCGAATGATCGCAGCCTGAATGTTTCTGCGCCTGTCACGGCCGCCACTCCGGCCGGGCTGGTGCTGTTCGCACTCGCCATGGGCGGTTTCGCCATCGGCACGACCGAATTCGCCTCGATGAGCCTGCTGCCCTATTTCGCGGCCGGGCTCGGCATCGACGAGCCGACGGCGGGGCATGTCATCAGCATCTATGCGCTGGGCGTGGTCGTCGGCGCGCCCCTGATCGCGGTTCTGGCGGCGCGGATCCCGCGGCGCACCCTGCTGATCGCGCTGATGGGCCTTTTCGCGCTCGGCAATCTCCTAAGCGCGCTCGCGCCGAGCTACCATTGGATGCTGTTCTTCCGGTTCCTCAGCGGCCTGCCGCACGGCGCCTATTTCGGCGTGGCGGCGCTGGTCGCGGCCTCGCTCTCGGCGCCCAATCGCCGGGCGCAATCCGTAGCGCGGGTCATGCTGGGGCTCACCATCGCGACGATTCTCGGCGTGCCGGTCGCGAGCTGGATGGGGCAGGCGCTGGGCTGGCGGACCGGCTTTGGCATCGTCGCGGTGCTGGCGCTGCTGACCGTGCTCCTGGTCGCCCTCTATGCGCCGCGCGACAGCGTGCAGCCGGGCGCGAGCCCCTTGCGAGAGCTCGGCGCGCTGAAGCGCCGGCAGGTCTGGCTGACGCTCGGCATCGGCGCCATCGGCTTCGGCGGCCTCTTCGCGGTCTACACCTATGTCGCCTCGACCCTGATGGCGGTGACGCAGGTCTCGCCCGTCGTCGTTCCCGTGGTGTTGTCGGTCTTCGGCGTCGGCCTCACCGTCGGCACGCTTTTCGCCGGCTGGGCTGCCGACCGGGCATTGATGCCCTCGATCGGCGGGCTCCTGCTCTGGAGCGCGGTCTGGCTCGCCGCCTTCCCCTTCGCCGCCGGCAACATCTGGGCCGTCTCGCTGGTCGTCTTCATGATCGGCAGCGGCGGCGGCCTCGGCGCGATGCTGCAGACGCGATTGATGGATGTGGCCGAGGACGCGCAGACGCTGGCCGCCGCCCTCAACCACAGTGCCTTCAACACGGCCAATGCGCTCGGGCCCTGGCTCGGCGGCATGGCGATCGCCGCAGGCTATGGCTGGACCTCGACCGGCTGGGTCGGCGCCGCGCTCGCGCTCGGGGGCATCGCGATCTGGGGCGTTTCGCTGCTCGACGACCGCCTGTCGCGCCGGCGCTGAGGTCGACTTTCGCAGCAGGCCTGCGGGCCTCGCGCTTTTTGCCCAATCGGATCAGCGGTTTACCCTGCGATAAATTTCGGCGGGGCCGCCTGGAAAAGCTGCGTCTGCCCACTTGCGGCTGCGGTGAGACTTCGCCCAATCTGTAGGCACAAGGTGCGGCCGGGAAGAGGGAACACCCGGCCGTTCAACCTGCGGGAGGCACCATGAAGAGTTTCGTTCGTTTCATCGCCGCGGCAGCGCTCACCGTCGCGGGCGCCACCGGCGCCCTGGCGCAGGCCAAGGAGTGGAAGGAGATCCGCATCGGTACGGAGGGCGCCTACCCGCCCTACAACAACCTGAATGCGAAGAAGGAGCTCGAGGGCTTCGAGATCGACTACGGCAACCTGCTCTGCGAGAAGATGAAGGTGAAATGCACCTGGGTGGTGCAGGACTGGGACGGCATCATCCCGGCACTGCAGGCCAATAAGTACGACGTCATCTTTGCCGGCATGAACGCGACCGACGAGCGCAAGAAGCAGGTCGATTTCACGGCGGTCTACAGCAAGACGCCGATCTGGATGATCGGCCCGAAGACCATCAAGTCGGACGATGTCTCGCCGGCCGCCCTCAAGGGCAAGTCGGTCGGCGCGCAGGGCTCGACCATCCATGCCAACTTCCTCGAGAAGTTCTACAAGGATTCCGACATCCGCCTCTATCCGACGCAGGAAGAGGCCAATCTCGACCTGCTCAACGGCCGCCTCGACTACATCGTCGCCGATGCGCTGGCGCTCGCCGATTTCCTCAAGGGCAAGGGCAAGGATTGCTGCCGCAAGATCGCCGAGGTGAAGCGCGACGACGCCATCCATGGCCCCGGTGTCGCGGGTGCGGTGCGCAAATCCGACGTGGCCCTGAAGGAGATGATCAGCAAGGCGATTGCCGAGACCATGGCCGACGGCTCGCACAAGAAGCTCGAGGACAAGTGGTTCAAATACGAGTGAGCCGATCCTCGTGAATCGTTTCCGCCGGCCCGGTCGGGCCGGCGGGCTTGCTGTTCTCCAGCCCCGGCATCCACATGCTCGATAAACTCGCCCTGCTCGGCTTCGGCGATGGTGGCTGGGGGCTGGCGCTTCTGCAGGGCGCCGGCATCACCATCTCGATCGCGCTCGCGACGCTGCCTTTCGGCCTTGCCCTGGGTCTCCTCGTCGCTCTCGGCAAGCGCTCCGACAATGCCGTGCTGCGTGGCATGGCCACGCTCTACACGACGATCTTCCGGGGCGTGCCCGAGCTGTTGACGCTCTACATCATCTATTTCGGCGTGCAGCTCCTGCTCCAGCACCTCTGGCAGTATCTGGGCCTGCCGGGTTCGTTCAGCATGCCGCCCTTCGTCGCCGGCATGGTCGCGCTGGGCGTCGTGCTCTCGGCCTTCTCCAGCGAGGTCTGGGTCGGCGCCTTGAACTCGATCCAGAGGGGCCAGCGCGAAGCCGCCGCGGCGCTCGGCCTCAGCAAGGCGCAGGCCTTCCGCCTCGTGGTGCTGCCGCAGCTCATCCGAGTCGCGCTGCCGGGGCTCGGCAACAACTGGATGGTGCTGCTCAAGGAAACCTCGCTCGTCTCGGTCATCACCCTGCCGGACATCATGTTCATCACCACCCGCGCCAATGTCGTGACCAAGGAGCCGTTCCTGTTCTTCGGCGCGGCGATCCTGATCTATCTCTTCTTCTCGCTGATCTCGGCCAGGGTGGTCGACCGGATGGAGCGGCGCGCCAATCGCGGCTTCGCCGCCTTCGGGGGCGCGACGCGATGAACTGGTGCGAATACCCCGGCTGGCTCGTCGGCAGCGAGGTTTTGCAGAACTACGGCTGTCGCATGGCGTCCGGGCTCTGGATCACGGTCGAGCTGGTGGTGATCTCCGTGCTGATCGGTTTCGTGATGGCGCTGGGCCTCGCCATCGCCCGGCTCTATGGGCCGCGCTGGGCGCAGGCGGCAGTCAACGGCTACACCACCTTTTTCCGCGGCACGCCGCTGCTCTGCCAGCTCTTCCTGGTCTATTACGGCCTCGGTCAGTTCCGCCTCTTCTGGCAGGACACCGGGCTGTGGTGGTTCTTCCGCGATCCATTCTATTGCGCGGCCCTGACCTTCACGGTGAACACGGCCGCCTATCAGGCGGAGATCCTGCGCGGCGCCATCCAGTCGATTCCGCGCGGTCAGTTCGAGGGCGCCGCCTCGCTCGGCCTGCATCGCTGGGCGACCTTGCGCCTCGTCATCCTGCCGCAGGCGATGATCCTGGCCTTGCGCCCGCTCGGCAACGAATTGATCGTGATGATCAAGTCCAGCGCCGTCGCCTCGCTGGTCACGCTGTTCGACCTGATGGGCGCGACGCGGCTCGCCTTCGCGCGCTCCTTCGACCTCTCGATTTATCTCTATGCGGCGCTGATCTATCTGACGCTGGTCGAGATCATCCGGCGCGTCTGGGATCGGATCGAGCTCAGGCTCAGCCGGCATCTGGCGCTGCGTTGAGAACTTTTAGCCGTCCTCAGCCCGGCAGCGTCAGGACGACGGCGCCGCGCGGGGTCGCGACGACGGTGTGCTCGTACTGGACGGTGGGCGCGCAGGGCTCGCTGTAGAGCGTCCAGCGATCGCCGTCGCCCTGTTCCGCCCAATCGGCGCCCAGCGACAGGAATGGCTCGACGGTGAAGACGAGCCCGTCCGTCATGGTCCGGCGCTCGCGCCGGTCGGGCCAGGTCGCGATCTCCGTCGGCTCCTCATGGAGGGAGCGGCCGCAGCCATGGCTCGCCAGGTTGCGCACCAGCGTATAGCCGTTCTTCTCGGCGAAGCGCCCCACCGCCTGGCCGATGCCGGCGAGCGGCTTGCCCGCGCCGACCTGCCCGATGCCCGCCCAGAGCGCGCGCCGGCCGTCGCGGCACAGGCGCTCCAGCTTGGGCCTGACAGGCGGCACGGCGAAGGACGCGCCGGTATCGGCGAAGAAGCCGTCCTTTTCCGCCGAGACGTCGATATTGACGAGATCGCCGGCCAGGATGCGCCGCTCGCCGGGAATGCCATGGGCGATCTCCTCGTTGACGCTGATGCAGGTGGCGCCGGGGAAGCCATAGGCGAATTCCGGAGCGGGCCGGGCGCCTTGCCGTTCGAGGACATCGCGGCCGATCGCGTCGAGTTCCGCGGTGGTCATGCCGGGTTCCAGCGCCTTGCCCATGGCGGCGAGAGCACGCGCCACGATCGCGCCGATCTCCTTGAGCGCTTGCAGTTCGTCGTCGTTCGAAATGGTCATGGAGCTTGAGCTAAGCTGCCGCCCGCCCGGCCGCAACGGGAAAAGCCGCATGGGCGGCTGGCGCGCATCCGCCTTCCCGCCTCGGCAACCGCGCGCTAAAGCGTGACGATCTTCGGAAAAGGACAACGGGAGCAGCTCATGGCCAAAGTCGCGTTCATCGGTCTCGGCGTGATGGGATACCCCATGGCGGGCCATCTCAAGGCCAAGGGCCATGAGGTCACCGTCTACAACCGCAACCCGACGAAGGCGCAAGCGTGGGTCGCCCAGCATGGCGGTGTTTCGGCCGCGACCCCCGCCGATGCGGCAAAGGGCCAGGAGTTCGTCTTCTGCTGCGTCGGCAATGACGATGATTTGCGCTCGGTGACGACGGCTGAGAACGGCGCCTTCTCCGGCATGGAGAAGGGAGCAGTCTTCGTCGATCACACCACCGCCTCGGCCAATGTCGCGCGCGAGCTCGACGAGGCCGCGAAGCAGGGCGGCTTCGCCTTCATCGACGCCCCGGTCTCCGGCGGCCAGGCCGGTGCCGAGAACGGCGTGCTGACGGTGATGTGCGGCGGCGAGCCCGAGGCTTACGCCCGCGCCGAGCCGGTCATCGCGAGCTTCGCCCGCATGTGCCGGCTGATGGGCCCCGCCGGTTCCGGTCAGCTCACCAAGATGGTCAACCAGATCTGCATCGCCGGCCTCGTCCAGGCGCTGTCGGAAGGCGTCCACTTCGCCAAGCGCGCGGGCCTGGATGTCGAGACGATGCTGGAGGTGATCTCCAAGGGCGCCGCCGGCTCCTGGCAGATGGAGAACCGCGGCAAGACCATGAACCAGAACAAGTTCGACTTCGGCTTTGCCGTCGACTGGATGCGCAAGGATCTCGGCATCGTGCTCGACGAGGCCCGCCGCAACGGCGCGCAGCTTCCGGTCACGGCGCTGGTCGACCAGTTCTATGCCGAGGTGCAGAAGCTCGGCGGCCGGCGCTGGGACACCTCCAGCCTGATCGCGCGGCTGGAGGATTGAGCGGAAATAATCCGTATCTTATCAAAGAGTTAGAGAAAGATGCGAAAAGCCGGTTCCCACTTTTCGCATCCTGCTCTAAGGGCCCGTCTTCATATCCGCTGAGGTCGCGACCGCCTGTTTGCGATCGATCTTGAGATTGGAATCCGGCTTCACCCGCTGCCGATGCATCGTGTAGAGGCCGCTGGCCACGATCAGGAACATGCCGAGGACGGCGATCAGGTCCGGGACATCACCCCAGACGAGATATCCGCTGAGGACCGCCAGCACGACCGCCGCATAGCGATACTGCGAGATCACGCCGACATCGGCGCGGCGGAAGGCCGAGATGATGCAGAAGGTGCCCAGCGTCACCAGCAGCGCGGCCAGCAGCAGATAGACGAGCTCGATGCGCCAGAGCGGTTGCCAGATCTCCGTCAGCCCGTAGCCCGCGGCGACAAGGCCGACGAGGATCGTCGTGGTCAGCGACACCACGGTCGAGGGCACTTCCGCGCCGATCGTGCGGGTGGTGAGGTCACGGCAAGCCGTCAGCAGGACGCTGATCAGGGCGACGATGGTCGCGGCGCTGAAGGTATCGGTCCCCGGCCGCACGACGATGAGAACGCCGACGAAGCCGACGAGCAGCGCAAGCGTGCGCCGCCAGCCGACGGCCTCGATCCGCAGTGCCACGGCCAGTGCCACGATGATCAGTGGAGTCGCCATGTTGATCGTCGTGATGGTCGCGAGGGGGAGGAGCCCGAGCGACCAGCTGAAGGTCAGGGCGCCACCGGCCTCCAGCAGGCCGCGCAGCACCACATGCGGCTTGAGCGCCATCGTCAGGCGGTCGCCTTCGCCGGCGGCGAAGACCAGCGCGATGCCGATCAACAGCGCGAAGGCGGCTCGCAACGCCAGCGCCTGTCCCGGCGGATAGACCTCGCGCGCGAGCTTCATGAACGTGTCGTTACAGACGAAGAGCGTCACCGCCGCGAGCATGAAGGCGATGCCCCGGCGGTTGTCGGCTGCGCTGGCCAAGGCGTTGTCCTGTCGGGATGTGCTTACGCGTCGAAGCGGGAAAGCGAGAAGGGGACGAGGTCGAAGGGCGAATGGCCGCTCGTCGACAGATCGGCGAGGATCTCGCCGATGGCGCTGGCGAATTTGAAGCCGTGGCCGGAGCAGGCTGAGGCGAAGACGGCCTGCGGCACGCCCGGCACCGTGTCGATGATGAAGTCCTCGTCCGGCGAGACGGTGTAGACGCAGCCCTTCAGGGTCAGCGGCTCGCCGGCAGCGTCGGGGATATAGCGTGCGAGGCATTCGCGGATGAGCCTGACCTGCGTCTCGCTCGGTGTCCGGTCCTGATCGCGCGGGTCCATCGGCTCGCGGCCGAAATGCGGCCCGCCGAGCTTGAAGCCGGGATGCTCGTAGAGCGGGAAGCCGTAGAAGCTGCCCTCCTCGACATGCAGGATGAAGACCGGGAAGGCGCCTTCCCGGAACAGCTCCGGCCGGCGCGTGCTGAACCAGCCGATCGCCTGCTTCACCGTGGCGACGTTCCGGGTCAGCGCCGGCACCGCATCCGCGATCCAGCCGCCCGAGGTGATGACGAGCCGCCCGGCGCTGTAGGTGCCGCGCTCCGTGCGCACCACCACGCCGCCCTGCGCCGTCGGCGTCCAGTCGATGAGCGGCTCGTTGGTGCGGATCTCGGCGCCACGCGCCTGCGCCAGCCCGACATGGGCGTAGATCGCCTTTTCGGAGGCGACGAAGCCGCCATCCGGCTGCCACAGGCCGAGATGGCCGGCCGGCAGCTGGAAGCCGGGGAAGCGGCGCATCGCCTCGGCGGCGTCGATCACCTCATGGCTGAGGCCGTGGTCGAGGCAGGATTGCAGCGAGGATTCGACCGGCCCGCCGCCTTCCGGCGCCAGATCGAGCGAGCCGGTGATGTGCAGCAGCTTCAGCCCCGCCAACTCCCCCGTCTCGCGCCAGAGCTCATGCGCCCGGCGCACGATCGGCACATAGTGCGAGCCCTCGAAATAGGCGACGCGGATGATCCGGCTCAGCCCGTGCGAGGAGCCCATGGCATGGCCGAGGTCGAAGCGTTCGAGCCCGAGCACCTTGAGGCCGCGGCGGGCGAGATGCCAGCAGGCGGCCGACCCCATGGCGCCGACGCCGGCGACGATGACGTCATAGCTTTGCTGGCTCATGGGCTCTGGCTCGACCGGGAGGTGGAAAGCCAAGCCATACAGGGGCTTGCCGACCCGGTCCATGGCGCGACCGGCAGAGCCGCTCCGCTATTTCGAGAAGCCTTTGTTAACGGACGCCCGCAATAAGCTTGCCCATGACGCAGGGTGAGATCGGGGGGCTCATGACGGGCAGGATTCGGCGCTGGTTCGGCGCTGGTAAAATCGCCGGATACGACGCGCTTCCCGTCGCGCCTGCCGCTGAAGTCGAAAAGCCAGTCTTCGTGCCGGATGGCGAAACCGTTTCGGCGGCCGTCGATGATATCGAGAGCGAGATCCTGTCCGCGATGGGCAAGCTGACCCGCGAACTCGGCGAGGCCGGGCAGCTCTCGGCCGATTTCGAACGCGATTCCCGGGCGATCCTTGCAAGCGCCGGCGGCATGCGCCTGGCGGTGGTTTCGGCCAATGAGAACGCCTCGGCGCTCGCGGCCGCGAGCCAGCAGGTTTCGGATGCGGCGGAGGAGGTCGATCTCTCGCTTGCCAATGTGCGCAGCAAGCTCGACGCCGCCATGTCGCGGGCCAGCGAGGCGACGATCATGCTCGACGGGCTGGCGGTCGCGACCGGGGAGATTCGCGGGATCGTCGATTCGATCGCGGATATCGCGCGCCAGACCAATCTGCTGGCATTGAACGCGGCCATCGAGGCGGCGCGTGCCGGGGAGGCCGGGCGCGGCTTCGGCGTCGTCGCTCATGAGGTGAAGTCGCTCTCGGTCGAGGTCAGCCAGGCGGTCGAGCATATCCGCACGCGGGTCGACCGCCTGACGCAGGCCGCGCAGGGCTCGACCGAGATCGTCAACGACGCGCTCCAGATCGTCCGTGAGGTCAACCCGATCGTAGGTCTGATCGGCAATGCCTCGCAGCAGCAGGCGACGACGACCGCCGAGCTCTCCCGTAATGCGCGCGAGACCGCCTTGTTCGTCGATGGCGTGGCCAGGCAGGCCGACGAGATCGACCGCATCGCCCATGCGACGGTGGCGGATAGCGAGCGGGTGCGTCACGCCACCGAGCGCGGCGGCCGCCTCGTCGGCAACATGGTGCGCCGGTTCAAGCCGACCCTGCGGCACGCCGCCTTCGCCGATCGGCGCCGCCATGACCGGTTTCCGGCGGCGCGCCGCGCCTGGCTCTCGGTCGGCGACGTCGACATCGCCGGGGAGGTCATCGATCTCGGCCGGGGCGGGGCCCTGTTGGCCGATGCGCCGGAGGCGCGTCACTGGTCGGGCGCATCCGGCAGCGTTACGATCGAGGGGCTGCCGCCGCTGCCGTGCCGCATGACGGGGGTGAGCGACAACGGGCTCCACATCGCCTTCGCGCCCGAGGCCGCCGCCGGCAACGACGCGCTGGCGCAGACCATCGAGGAGATCGAGCGCTCCTACCGGCCTCTGATCGAGCGCGCCCAGGACTTTGCCCGGCAGGTTGGCGCGGCGATGGAAACCGCGCTGGATCGCGGCCTGTTGACCGAGGACGACCTGTTCCAGGCCAGCTATACCGCCGTGGCGGACAGCGAGCCGCGCCAGTATCTGAGCCCGAGCCTGACCGCGCTGGAAACCGTGCTCCCGCCGGTTCTCGCGCAAATCCTCGCCGACGATGCGCGCCTGTCCTTCGCCGTCGCCGGCGACCGCAACGGCTATGTGCCGGTCCACAATGCCGCCCATTCCTTGCCGCCGCGCCGGGGCGAGCCGGGCTGGAACGCGACCTATGCCCGCAACCGGCGCATCTATGACGACCGCGTCGGCATCAGTTTCGGCCGTTCGGTGCGCCCCTTCCTCGTGCAGCGCTCGCTGCAGGATCTCGGCCGCGGGCTGGAAGCGTTCAGCGAGATCGGCGCGCCCATCAGGGTGCGCGGCCGCCACTGGGGCGGGGTCAGGACGGCCTACCGGCTCTGACTACAGCCGGTCCCAGCTCACGGCGACGTTCATCTTCCGGAAGGCCTGCTGCCAGAGCGTGGCCGCCTGTTCGAGGCGCTGGGGCTCGTAGAGGCCCTGCACCTGATGCACGCTGAGCGCCCAGCTCGCGGCGCCCGAGCTCTGCCAGACCTTCGCCAGGAGCTGCCGCAGCTTTTCGGGATCGCGCGCGCCTGCGCCATTGCCGAAGACGGTATACTGGCCCGAATTCTGCAGCATGTCGGAGACCAGCACGAGCTTGCGGTCGCCGGTCTCGACCCGGTTCTCCCGCCGGGCCACGACATCGCCGATCGCCTCGACGATCGGAGACTGGTTGCCCTTTGCCGGCGTGGTCAGGACCTTCAGCGCGTCGTCGAGCGGACGGCCGAACTTCTCGACCCATTTGACGTATTCGCGGCGCGGGTTGCCGATCAGCTCGCTCGCGGTCTTGCCGGGATTGCAGAGCGAGATCAGCGCCGGGAAGCCGGGCTCGAAGACGTCGTTGAAGACATAGATCGAGAGCATCCGGTCGGCCGGCAATTCATCGCCGATCTGCTTGACCAGCGTCTTGAGGCGTCCGGCCTGGACCTCGCTCCACGGGTCGGTCTTGTCGACGAGGATCAGCGTCTGCCCCACCGGGCCGGTCTTGGGGCAGAGTGTCTCCTGGTCGCGCGGCGGCCCGCGCAGCAGGGAGGGGGCGGCGAAGAAGCCGACGAGGGCGACGCCGGCGAGGAGGGAGGCGACGATCGCCAGGTTCTCGGTCTTCATCTCGGCAAACCTAGCGCGGCATGGCGGCGAATTCCTCGGCCGCCTGCTTCTGCGCCGCCTCGTCACGCTCGAAGGCTTCGCGCCCGGCCTGTGCCGCGCGCAGCTTGACCTGCTCGACCTCGCCGGCGAGGTCGATGCCGCGCAGGAGCACGAGCCGGTCCTTCAGCGTCGCCTCGATCAGTGCCGGCATCGATCCGAGCTGCCGCTCGAAATCCTCGATCTGTCGGCGCGCGGCGGTGTATTCCGGCAATTCGCCGGGCTGGTCGATCTCGGTAAGGTTGAGCGATTGGGAGAAATAGGCCGGCGGCAGGTCGGTCCGAACGCGCAGATTGGCCTCGCGATATTGCATCATCGCCGCGTCCTTGGCGGCGCGAAGCTGCCCGAGGCGGGAGATGTGGAGGTCGCGCGCCTTCTCGGCCCTGGCCTTGAAGGATTGCAGCTTGCCGAGCTCGTCGCGGCATTCCTCGCGGAAGCCGTCGACCTGCGTCCTGAGCGCCTCCATCTCCGGCAGCAACTCGACATCGAGCCGGCGCCTTTCTTCCTCGACCGCGCTCCAGCGCTGGCGCCAGCGCTTGTAGGCGGCGGCATGGCCGGGATAGCTGCCGAAGGCCGAATAGCCCTTGGTCGCCGAGACGAAGGCGACGATGCAGCCGATGATGACGAGCGCGACCGATTTGAGGTCGTAGATCGCGAACGGGTTCTCCAGCATGCGCGGCATCACCTGGAAGGAGCGCGCATCGGGATTGGCGATCAGCATCTCCCGATAATGGCCGACGGCGAGGTTGAACAGCACGATCAGCGCGATCATCCCGGCATAGGCCGGCAGCGCCCAGAACAGATGCGAGCTCTTCACATGCTGGCAGTAGCGCGCCGGCCCCACCCCCATGAAGAAGCCGAGCGCGATGTTGAGCGCCGAGATGATGACCGCCGTCGCCGCGCCGCCGACGAGGCCGAAATCGCTGGCCTCGGCGAAGAAATTGCCGTTGAGCAGGCTCTCGATCACCAGCGGCACGACCAGGAAGAACAGGATGAACTGCCATTTGTCGAGCTTGGGGTCGGCGCGGCGCTTGTTCTCGTAATTGAAGAAGGCGTATTCGCGCTTGGCCCTGAGCGCGTCGTAGACGCGCTGCTCCAACTCGCTGCCATGCTTGTTCAGCATCGCGCGCATCGCAGCCTCGATGCTGCGCACGCGGCCCTCGAAGCGCTGCTGGGTGAACAATTCGCGCCGGCTCGCGATCTCGGCCTGGAGCGCGTTGAGGCTCGCTGCCGCCTCCTGCCGGATCGCGTTGAAATGCTCGCGGGCCCGCGCGACCAGCGTCTGCTCGGTCTGCGACAGCATCGTCGCATGGGCCGGCGGCTGGTTCTCGACCGCGTCGCTGGCGCCGTGATGGCCGGCCTTCACGGATTCCGCGAGATGATGCGCCGTGATCGGCGCGATGGCCTCGCGCCGATGGGGCTCGCCGCTGCCGTTCTCATTCGCCATGGGCGGACCGCATCAGGAAATGGCGGGCATCGACGACATCCACCCAGAAGTCACGGAAGCCGGGATAGGCCGGCCGCAGATAGGCGCGCTCGAACCAGAGCGTCAGCACGACGAGCCCGGCTGCCCCCAGCGCCGGCAGGATCGCGCCGGCGATGGCGGCGGGGCTCGTTTCCCAGAGCCGCCAGCCCAGCCCGAGCAGGGCAAAGGCGCTGGCGACGACGAGGAGCGCGAGCATGCAATGCCGGCCGGTGTCGTAGGCGAGCTGCAGCCCGGCGGTCATCAGCGTGATCGCGAAGGCGGCGGCAAGCTCGATCACGGCGAGCCCGACAACGAGGCCGGCGAGCGTGGCGCCGATTCCGGTCGGGGATGCCGGCGAGAGCACCGCATGGACGCTGCGACCGGTCGCCCAGCCGAGATGGAGGCAGAAGAGCAGGATCGCGGCGATGAGGATGGCGACGAGTGGCGTCTCGCGCCGCAGCCGCGCCGCCATGGTCGCCAGTCGCGCGGCATGCGTCTGGCATGCGGCTTCGTAAAGCGCGCTTCCGGCCGCCCGCAGCCGACCCATCATTGTCCTGAGTATCGAACGCAACCGACCCGCCATGGCCACGACGGTTACCGCATTCGCCCGGCCGGTCAAGGGAAGGGCAGGGGCGTGCCCTGCTCAGCCGCCGGTCACGCTCATATGGCGGCCGACCGCGGGGCGCGCATGGCGGCGGTCGATGACGAAATCATGGCCCTTGGGCTTGCGCGCGATCGCTTCGTCCATGGTGCGGAAGAGCAGGGCGTCGTCCTTCGACGCGCGCACGGCGGCGCGCAGATCGGCGGCGTCCTCCTGGCCCAGGCACATATAGAGCGTGCCGGTGCAGGTCAGGCGCACGCGGTTGCAGCTCTCGCAGAAATTATGCGTCAGCGGCGTGATGAAGCCGACGAGCCCGCCGGTCTCCTTGACGCGGACATAGCGCGCCGGCCCGCCGGTGCGGTAGGGATCGTCGACGAGGGAGTACTTGTCCATCAGGCGCCCGCGCACCACCGAGAGCGGCAGGTATTGATCGATGCGCCCGGCCTCGATCTCGCCCATCGGCATCACCTCGATCAGGGTGAGGTCCATGCCGAGGCCGTGCGACCAGAGCATCAGCTCTTCGATCTCGTCGTCATTGACGCCCTTGAGCGCGACCGCATTGATCTTGACCCGCATGCCGGCCTTGCGCGCCGCCTCGATGCCGGCGAGCACCACGCTGAGATCGCCGCGCCGGGTGATCTCGCGGAACTTGTCGGCGTCGAGCGTGTCGAGCGAGACGTTGATGCGCCGCACCCCGTAGCCGGCGAGCTCGTCGGCATATTTGTGCAGCAGCGAGCCATTGGTGGTCAGCGTCAATTCGTCGAGCGCGCCCGAGGTGAGATGGCGCGAGAGCGAGCGGAACAGGCTCATGATGTCGCGGCGCACCAGCGGCTCGCCGCCGGTGAGCCTGAGCTTGCGCGTGCCGCGGGCGACGAAGGCGGTGGCGATCCGGTCGAGCTCCTCGAGCGTCAGCAATTCCTTGCGGGGCAGGAACTGCATGTTCTCGGCCATGCAATAGACACAGCGAAAATCGCAGCGATCCGTCACCGAGATGCGCAGATAGGAAATCGTGCGGCCGAACGGATCGACCAGGGGCGACCGCGTCAGCGGTTTCATGTCGTCGAGCAGCACGTCTGCCTCAACTCCGGATGCGGCGCCGCTCCGCGCTGGATGCGGACGCTTCTTCACATTGCTATAGCGAGACATTGGCATCGATGCGCTGAAGGTCAAGCGCATGGCTGCCGCGCATGGCGATGAGGAACTGCACGATCATGTCATCCTGGCCGACCGAGATCCGCCTCGCCAAGGACCGCCGGACCCTCCACGTCACCTTCGACGACGGCGCGAGCTTCGCGCTGCCGGCCGAGCTGCTGCGCGTCGAGAGCCCTTCGGCCGAGGTCCAGGGCCATCATCCCAGCCAGAAGACCATCGTTCCCGGCAAGGCCGAGGTCGAGATCCTGCGTGTCGAGCCTGTCGGGCACTATGCGGTCAGGCTCGGCTTCGACGACATGCACGACACCGGCATCTATGCCTGGGACTATCTGCGCGAGCTCGGCGAGCAGGCCGGGGAGAAGATGAAGGCGTATGAGGCCGCTCTGGCCGAGAAGGGGCTGTCGCGGGAGAGGCGGCGCTAGGGGTGGCGAAGGCGGCGTGAGGAGAGACAGTTCTGGGTCGGAAGCGGATCTTTGATTGGTGAGAAATTTGGCGGGGGAGCCGAAGTATGGGGTTCGCTATTTCACTTAGGAGCGATCATCCGAGCGCGGACAGCGTTCGCGCGCTGTGGAATGATGTTCAGCGGTTCGAGGACCATCCCTCAATGGCCCTCCTTGGCTACCCGCCCCACGTCACTCTGGCCATCTACGATGATGAAACGGTGCGAGAGGCCGAGGTTCGAGACGCGCTCGATCAAGCCAGCAAAAACCTGCGCCCGGTCACGCTGACCTTTGATGCCATTTGCAGCTTTGATGGGCCGCCGATGGTTCTATGGGCGTCGCCCCGTTTCAGTGCAGTCTTGCGGGACATCCACGAGGCAATCCACGCAGCCATCCACCCCGCCTCATGTCGTCCGCACTACCGGCCCGGGACATGGAAACCTCATTGCACGCTAGGCACGCGGGTGAGGGATGATCGGCGTGACGCGGCGCTAGCCTTCGCCCGCGAAGCTAGCAGCGTGTTTGATGTGATTTTCGACGCTCTCGACTGCATCTACTTCCCACCTATCGCTCCTTTCGAGTTGCGGAAGCTGCTCTGAGCTAGCCGAACAGAACCCGCAGGAACGTCCGAGCTGGGTCGGGAGCGGACGCCTCGCCCCGGCGCCGCCAGCCTCCGTTTTCGGGCAAGACGACAAGGTCGGCTTTTGCCGCAAGGTGATCCAACTTGCCGCGAGGCTATCGATCCCGAACCATTGCCGCCGCTACAATCCCTCCGGCATGGAACAGTCGAGGCTCAAGGCTGATAGATGAAGATCATGTGTCTAAACGGCTGGGGCGGGAAGCTCCATGCGCCGCTCATCGCCTATCTGGAGGCGTCATCTCCCGACATCCTCTGCCTGCAGGAGGTGGTGCACAGCCCCGAGACCACGAAAGAGTGGCTGACCTATCGAGACGGAAGCCACATTCTCCCGCAACGAGCGAACATGTTTCGCGATGTTGCGCGGGCTCTCCCGGACCACACGCCCATCTTCTGCCCGGCAGCGCAAGGGATGCTCTGGGATGGAGAGACATCCATTCCGTCACAGTGGGGCCTAGCAACATTCGTGCGCCGCACGCTGCCGATCACAGGACAGGTGCAAGGCTTCGTCCACAAAGCCTTCTCCCCTTATGGCTATGGCGAGCACCCGAGGTCCCGAAGCGCCCATGTCGTCCGGGTTTTCGATTTCGAGAAGGCGCGGTTCATCTGCGTTGCCCACATGCATGGCTTACGCGACCTCGGAGGAAAGGGCGATACTCCCGAAAGGATCGCGCAAGCCAACCGGCTGGCGGAACTCGTTCAGCAGATCGCGGAACCAGGCGATCCTGTCGTCGTCTGTGGAGACTTCAACGTCGATCCTGGGAGCCAAACGTTCGAGATCCTCGGCCGCATCGGTTTGGCTGATCTCGTCACCGCACGGGGGTTCGGCAGCACCCGCACGTCTCACTATTCGAAAGCCGGAAAATTCGCCGATTATATGCTTGTCAACGGGCACGTGGAGGTGACGGACTTCACCGTGGTCGCCGAGCCCGAAGTCTCGGACCATTGTCCCCTGGTTCTGACAGTGTGACAGGCTTGGGCGAAGCCGTGGCGCCCGCACTCCACCAAGCGCTCGGAGAGGTCGCGTAGGATCGAGGATCGATCATTTGTCCCATGAGCGCAGGGCGTCCGGTCTGGGTGGGCTCAATGTCCGCACGAGGCACGTGACTGACGGCAAGATGCCTTTCCGAGATGTCTGCTTAGGGTCGAAAGCGGACACAAGTATCTCTCAGGCTTTTGCCAACCGAGAGCTATCCCGACACAATCTTTGCGATCAACGTCCCGGCCAGAACCAAGACGCTTAGATGCGTCAGCGCGATGCCGATTCCTCGAAGCTCGGCGGTGTCGCGCCACATCCCGATCGCATGCGCGATCCTCCCGACGAGAAGCGCGCTGCCGATCGAGATAACGAGCCATAGGGGTGCAGCGGCCGCCTCGACGAGCCCAAGCCCGATCAGGCCGAGGGGGGCATATTCGACGAAGTTGCCGTGCGCGCGGATGAGGCGGCGTAGCAGGACGTCGTCGCCTTCGCCGACGAGCACCCCGATGCGGGCTCGCCGGACGGAGACCGGCACCGAGAGACAGACCAGCGCGAGCAGGAACAGCGCCGCGAAGACCGTGGTGACCGAGAGGAACGGTATCGTGGTCACTGCCGGCTGTCGATGATGGGGCCACCGTAGGGAGAGGGCGTCTCCCGGGCGGCGTTCTGGGTGAGGAATGATCCTGCTAGCAGCGCGAGGCCCACCACCGCAGGCACGGCGCCTTTCGGCTTGCCGACGCCGATATGGGCGAGGCCGGACAGGATCAGGTGGAACAGGATGCCGGCATAGGCGAGATCGCTGAGCGGGACGTTGAACCGGGAAAGGATCGCGATCGGCGCGAGCACCTTCACGACGATCATGAACCGAACGAGATAGGCGGGGTATCCAAGACCCAGGATGGTCTCCCGGACCCAGGCACCCTTGATCATGTAGAGGGCGGCGGAAGAGAGGTAGAGCGCCGCGAGGAGCGCGGTGCTGACCCAATAGATGAATTGTGCGGACATGCGTTCTCGATCGCCGCACGCGGCGGCGCGTTCTGATGGAGTGAGGAGGAGCGGTCGGAAGCGACGGCCGCTTGTCGATAGATCGAAAATGGATGGCTATATGAAATTCAGCAAGTAGGATGAATTACGAACGCCTAGTATGGAAAAGATGACCATGGGCCGAGACGTCTCCACGATGCAGGACGAGATGCGGCGCGCCTTCGCGATGCTGTCCGGGAAGTGGAAGCTGGAGATCATGTGGCTCCTTCATCAGCGGATGCATCGCTTCGGCGAGTTGCGGAAGGCCATCGCGGGGATCACGCAGCACATGCTGACGGCCCAGTTGCGCGAGCTGGAGGCGGACGGACTCGTCACGCGCACGGTCTTCGCCGAGGTGCCGCCACGGGTGGAGTACGCGATTACGGAAAAGGCGCTGGCGCTCGGCCCGACGATGGCCGCGCTGGCGGTCTGGTGGGAGGAATACGGTAAAACTGTTCCCGGAAAAACCGGGCCGGGCCGGAAGCGCAAAGACCGCTAAGAGCCGAAAGCGAGCCTTGCCGCAAACTTATCCTCGCCCTTACACACAGCGCCTATTCTCGGGCCACCTCATCCCCGAGGGGCAGCCATCCGGAGGCGTGCCATTGGCCGGGATGAGGGCGGCGCCTGCGCAAATGAAAAAGGCCGGCGTCGCCGCCGGCCTTTTCACGTGATCGCGGATCGGCGGCTCAGCGCGCCACGACGACGCGGGTGCCGACCTTGGCACGCTCGTAGAGGTCGATGACGTCGTCGTTCAGCATGCGGATGCAGCCCGAGGAGACGGCCTGCCCGATCGTCTCCGGCTCGTTCGAGCCGTGGATGCGGTAGAGCGTCGAGCCGAGATAGAGGGCGCGGGCGCCGAGCGGGTTGTCCGGGCCGCCGGCCATGTGGCGCGGCAGGTCGGGGCGGCGCTTCAGCATGGAGGCCGGCGGCGTCCAGCCAGGCCATTCGGCCTTGCGCGTGATGGCGTGCGCGCCCGACCAGTCGAAGCCCGGGCGGCCGACGCCGACGCCGTAGCGCACGGCCTTGCCGTCGGGCAGCACGTAATAGAGGCGGCGCTCGTTGGTATCGACCACGATCGTGCCCGGCCGCTGCTTGGTCGGGTAGCTGACGATTTCACGCGGAATGGCGGTGGCCTGGGCCTTCGCCGGATCGACATAGGTGACCAGCGGCTGACGCGTCAGCGGGTCGATTTCGGCTCGGGCAGCGGTGCCCAGAGCGAGCAGGCCAAGGCCGGCAAGCACGGCCAGACGGGTGGAGCGGAGCATCGGATGAACCTCGGGCGGTCGGTGGCGCTGGGCACGAAGTTGACACGGAAAAGTCAACGTCTCCTCAATGTCCTGTCAGACTCATTTGGGCCGTGCAATTGCGCCGCCATCACATCGATGAGAGCGGGTTAGCTTTGCTTTGCCGCGTTGCGCGTCTGCAACATCGCGCACCGGTGAAGGTCGCGAATCAGCTCCTCAACACGACGCAGGCGCCCCGATCGGCCTGGATGCGCCGGCACAGCGCCGTCGCCGCGGCCCGTGTCGCGGCCGGCAGGCGGACACGGTAGAAGGCGCGCGTCCCGCGGCTGCGCAGGCGCGTGCCGATCACCATGGGCTGCAGATCGCCGATGATGCTGCGGTGGCGCGCTCCGGCCCGCTGGAAGGAAGCGAGCGCCCTTGATTTCGAGAAATTGCCGGCGAGCTGCACGCCCCAGGGCGCGAAGGGCGCTTCCGCGATCATCGGCAGGGCCGGACGCGCGCGGCGGATCGCGACCAGCGTCGGCGCGCAGGCCGTCTGCGTGTCGCGCGTGGCCGGGAGCGGCGGCGGCGAGCGCCCGTCGCCATTGGCGGTGTTCTCCGCATCCTCGGCCCAGTTCTCGACGGAGGTGCCGGTGACGGCGACGACATAATTCTCCGTCTCGAAGGGCAGGAAGCGGCTCTGCTTGGCCTTGCGCGCCGCAAGCCAGCCCGCGACCCGGTTTGGCCCGCCATTATAGGCTGCGGCGGCGAGCCCCCAATTGCCGAAGCGGTCGCGCAGCTCCGCCAGGAAATGCGCCGCCTTCGGCACGGCCTGCTCGGGGTCGAAGGGATCGATGAGGCCGCGCTCGCGCGCCGTGCCCGGCATGAACTGCGCCACGCCCTGCGCGCCGGCCGGGCTGGTGACGCCGGGCCGGAAGCTCGATTCCTGGAAGATCAGCCGCGTCAGGAAGGCGGCCGGTACGGAGTGGGTCCGCGCCGCGTCGTCGATCAGCCGGCACAGCGCGTCCTCGATGCCGGAGGAGGGCAGGGCGACCTCTTCGGGCAAGGCGGGCGCGGGCGCGAGTGCTGCCATCGCCGCGACGAGCAGGGCGGCGATGCAACCGGTCGGGCGGAGCAGGCGGCGGCGAGGATCCCGAGGCATGGCCGGCTTCTCTCGCATGTCCGGCGCGTCGCAGCCAGCCCGCGACATCGCTTGCGGATTGTCCGGGAGGGCCTGCCTGTGCGAAGAGGCGCGCAACGCGGCGGCCGGAATGGCGGTCGGATGACGGAGCAACAGCCCGAGATGGCGAAGGCCTGGATTGTCTGGTCGCGGTGGTTCCTGCTGGCGGCGCTCGCCTTCGCCGGGTTGCTGCTCGCCTTCGTCGCGGTGCTCGACCCGTTCGGCATGCGCGTTCATGCCGGGCAGGCGGCCCGGCCGATCATGGATATCAACCAGCGCTACATGTACCCGCAGCTCGTGCGCTCGGGGGCCTTCGACGCGGCGGTCGTCGGCACCTCGACCATGCGGCTGATCGACCCGCAGGCGCTGTCGCACGATCTCGGCGCCCGCTTCGTCAATCTCGCCATGAACGCCGCCACGCCCTGGGAGCAGATGCAGGCCGCACGCCTGTTTCGCCAGCACACCGCCGCGCCGCGCTGGCTGATCTGGGGGCTCGACGCGAACTGGTGCGAGGCCGACGCGACCGATCCGTCGAAATGGCGCACGCCGCGGCCGGTGCCAGCCTGGTTCTCGCGCGAGGTGCGCTGGTTCGACTGGCTCAAGCTGATGAACCTGACCAATCTCGAGATTGCCGGCCGGCTGCTCGCCTATCGCTTCGGCCTGGCGTCCGAGCGCCTGCGCGGCGACGGCTATGGGGTCTTCACCCCGCCGGAAGAAAGCTACGATCTCGCCCGTGCCCGCAGCCATATCTATCAGAACAACGGCGGCCGGCCCCTCGATCTGGCGCCCTTGCCGCGGATGCCGGTTCCGATCTCGGAGAGCATAGGCTGGCGCTTCCCGGCTCTCGATTGGCTGGAAGAGACGATCTCGGCCTACCCGAAATCGACCCGCCTGATGCTGGTCCTGCCGCCGTCGCATGTCGCGGCGTTCCCGCGCGAGAACAGCGCGGAGGGGCAGCGTTACGCCGCCTGCAAGACCGCCATTGCGGGGCTGGCCCGGCGTCACGGCGCGACCGTGGTGGACTATGCCCACATCTCCCCCGTGACGACGCAGGATATGAATTACTGGGACGCGCTCCATTTCCGCCTGCCGATCGCGCAGCGCGTCGAGGAAGAGCTCGCAGGTCTCGCGAAAGGCGGCCAGCCGCTGCCCGACGGTGCCGCCCGGGTCTCGCGATAGCGGTTCGGGGAAAACGCGGGTGGCTGAGACGCGCCCTTACAGCTGCTCGATCGACGACAGCGAGAAGTCGTCGCCGGCCGGATTCTCGCCGACCACGAGCGTCGTGTCGGTGGCGTAGTGATGGGGTGGAACCGGAAGGTTGTACGGTGCGGGAACGCCCCGAAACACCCGGCCTGCCAGATCGTATTTCGAGCCGTGGCAAGGGCAGAAATAGCCTCCCGGCCAGGAAGCTTCCATGGTGGGATCGCCCAGATCGGGCTTGGGGAGCGGTATGCAGCCCAGATGCGTGCAGATGGCGATCAGAACCATGAATTCGGGCTTGCTCGACCGGCACCAGTTCCTGGCATAGCCCGGCTGCTGGTTGACCGCGGAGTCGGGGTCGCCGAGCCGGGCGAGCAGGCCCGGATTCTTCAGCTCGGCGAGAGCCTGCTCGGTCCGACGCAGGACGAAAATCGGCTTTCCTTGCCAGAAGAACGAGATCTGCTGACCCGGCTGGATCTGCGAAAGGTCGATGGAAACCGGCACGCCCGCTGCCCTCACATCGGCGGAGGGTTCCAGCGAGGTGATGATGGGCCAGGATGCCGCGGTCGCGCCGACGACGCCGAAGGCGGCCGTGGCCAGGAACAGAAACTCCCGCCGGGTGGACTGCTCCCCATGGAATCCGACTTCGGCTTGCTCGGGCATCGGCGCCTCCGATCGAACGGAGCGGCGTCGCGAGATTGCTGAAAACCCGGCGGCGCGATCCTTGATTCGAGGTGGTGCGGCACAGGCGGAAAACAAGGGAGCCGGGGGCGATCCAGACTGCCGGCTCCGGAGACATCCAGCCTCTCCCCAAGCGCGATGACGCGCGCCCGCGCGGCGTCCTGCAGGGCAGTACGCAATCGAGGCGGGGACATCCGGGAAGAAATGGTGGGCGATACAGGGATCGAACCTGTGACCCCTCCCGTGTGAAGGGAGGCTTCCCGCCAGAACCCGTTGGAAAACAACGGTAGGCACGGATAGAGCAGGGGCCTTTACCGGCACTTTGTTCCGCCTGTGTTCGCCTCTGTCGGTTCAGTCTCACCAAAGAGCGCTCCCTATGCTCGGCTCCCCGAGGAGCGCGCGCCATGGGTGAGCGGGGACATACGAAGGGGCCTTGGCGGGTCAAGCGCACAGACACGACGTACTATGTGGAGAGTGCCGAGGGCGTCCGCGTCCTTAGCACGAGCTGGCACGGCCATATCCGCAAGCCCTACCCTCTGAAGGGAGAGGCGTTTGCCAATGCGAACCTAGCTGCCGCTGCGCCCGATTTGGTCGAGGCGGCGAAAGATGTCATCGCCAGCAGGTCCAGCACTTACAAGGCCCGCAACGGCCGCTCAGTAGGCATTCAGGACGATTCTGGCGAAATGGTCTGGTTGGTCCCGTTTGGCCAGATGGCCCTTTTGGAAGCCGCCCTCTCCAAAGCCACCCCCACCGGGGAGGCCTCCGATGTCTGAGCTTCGGCAGCAACTGAAATCTGCCCGGGAATGGCTCCGCATCCTGATCGAGCAGTTCGACATCGAACCTAGCGATACGGTCATTACCGTTTCGGCACGCGGTCCTGATCGCAATGAAACGGTAGCCGAAGTCTCTTTGGCGGAGAGTCTTACGCATATCGATGCCGCTCTCAAGGAGGCCTCCGATGTCTGAGGGGCGAAACACAGAGCTGGTGTCGGAGCTGCGGCGATGGGCGCTATTCGAAAGCGCCCGGAGCGCTGCTGTTCTCACTTCCGCAGCCGAAGCCCTAGCCGACCTCAAAGCCTCCGAAGAGAGGGGGGGAAGGCTTTCTCAGGAGCTGGCATCCGCGCGGCTCCGGCCAGAGCCTGGCAGCGCCGATGCAGGCTTCCCGATGGGCGCAATCGAAAACGGGCGCGCCTTCGCTGACAGGCTTGAACTGACGGGGCTCGAATGCCCGGCCGGCGATCTTCGCATGTGCTCCGATTGGCAGGAGTTCCGACGCTGTTTCGAATGGCTGGCGCAGTGGGCGTTGGAGAACGGCCCTGCCGCCCTCGCGGATGCCACAAAAAAAGATCCAGGGACGGAACAGAGGGAGGCGGGACTATGAAGAAGCGTCCGACTTCTGCGGCAAGGGCGAAGGAGCTGCGGCACGCCCTTATCCGCCTGATCGAGAGCATTGACGCTTGCGGGGCGTTCGAGATCGAAGCCGGCGAATGCGGCTATGGCCCGCTCTACGATGCCTGCAAGGCTGCGCGCATTCCTCTGCCCGAAAACTTCAAGGATTGGAGGATTTTCAATGGCTGACACCCCTCACTCAACCCCCGCCGCGCAGGGGACGGTGGCCGGCTGGAGGCTGGTGCCTGTCGAGCCGACGCCTGAGATGATCTGCGCGGGCGTGCAGATGGTCTCTATCGGCCACGGCGCCGTTTCAGGTGTCCCGGCATGGAAGGCCATGCTCGCTGCGGCTCCCGAACCGCCCGCCTCCCCATCCCCTGAAGCCTTGCCGGCTAGCGGAGTGGTGGCGGCTCGTCAGGCGCTTGGTGACGCGGCCGGCTGGCGAGAAAAACGCGAGGAGCTTGCTTCTTGGACCGGGTCCGCGTTCCTGGCGGGCGAGAAGGTCAAGGACGAACTTTGGCACAAAGGTGAGCTCTACTCGTTCCTGTGCAAGCTTCTCGGCTGGCTACATGCCGGCGAAGACGCAGCCGCCGCCCTCACCGCTGCCCCAGCGCCGGAGGATCGGATGTGAGCGCGATCATCTCTCCATGCGGCCTGTTCCGACTTCGCCTAGACCGCGACCTTGGCAGGCCGGGCCCGGCCGTCGCCGTCCTTGGCGTCAATCCCAGCACCGCTGACGCGACCACAAACGACGCGACGATCCGCAAGGACATCGGGTTCGGCGCGCGGCGCGGTTGGGGAAGGCTAATCAAGGGCAACAAGTTCGCCTACCGCGCCACCGATGTCCGAGAGCTTCGGTCCTGTTCCGATCCCATCGGGCCGGGGAACGACAACCACCTCCTCGCGATGATGCAGGAAGCCGACATTGTGATAGCGGCATGGGGACCGCTGTCGAAGCTTCCTCGGTCCCTCCGAGAGCGCTGGCGTGACATCGTGCGGATAGCCGCAGTCGCCGGCAAGCCACTGCACTGCTTCGGCGTCGCGCAAGACGGGCAGCCACGGCACACGCTCATGCTCGCCTACGACACCCCTCTGACCCTGTGGAGCGCCCCATGACCACGACCAACGACGCCCCAGCGCCGGCTCCGAGCGCGAGCGGGGTGCGGGTGGACGACATGGCGATGTTGATCCGCTTGCTGGTCCGAAACATGCCGCCGGGCCTCAAAATCCGCGATGCGGCGGTGGACTATATGAGGCGCCATGACCTGATGGGTAGTCCACTTCGCGAAGACGCCTCCCTCGCCAGCGACGCCAGCCCGAGGGATGAGGCGGTGGCTTGGCGATGGCGCTACCCTGGCGGCGGATGGCGGGTCGCGATGGTCAACCCGCATGAGGGCAGATTCGCAGAGTTGGAGCACCACCCCCTCTACGCGCATCCCGCGCCCGCCACGGTGGAGCGCGCATTGCGAGCGGCAAAGATGCTCGTCGATAACATCAATGAGTTTGGGCAGGTTACAGACGCCGAAATTCTGGACTGCGCCGAAAAGGCAGTTCGAGAGGCCCTCGGCTTTGACGAAGAGCCCGCTCCGTTCAGCGTTGGCGCGTCTATCGCCGCCCTAGCGCCCGCGACCGAGGGGAGGAAGGGATAATGGGATCTTTTGTGGCATCCGCTAGTGTCCGGCCAGAACTTAGCAATCGAGAGGACCAGGCATCCGAACTTCAAGGGCGCATCCGTGGCTTCTACGCCAACAATCTGGGTGCGACGCGCTCTGAGTGCGCAGTCGCTTTAGGCGTGGATCGCCGCACGATTTGGAAACATCTCAAGCGGATGCGGCCCGACACCCCAGCCGGAGGGCCCCCGATCTTTAACATCGCCCACGATGTGAAGCAGCGCTGGGCGCTTGCTCGCAAGATTTACGAGGCGCGGCATCCAAATCGCGGGCCAGGTTCTGGCGCGCCGCATTGGGACGCGATGGCTAAAGCCGCGCGTCTGCCGTGGCTTGCGTGCGCTGATGCCGCTCTATCGGCTCTGGAAAACCGGAAAGCCGGCCTCGCGGATGCGCACTCAAAAGACCCCTCCCGCCCCGCCATGCCGAAGGAGGCGACCCAAGATGAAACTTGATCCGAACGAGCGTGATTTCCTCCAACGCGTCAGCATCGGTTGGCGACTAAAGCCGGCCGATCGGGAGGAAGACAAAATCCGCCAGCGTATGCGCCGGTTTGGACTCGTCGAGGTGCTGATGAAGCCGCGCCGTTGGTCCCTGACCGAAAGCGGCCGCCTAGCCCTTCATGAAGCACGTGCAGGAGAGCGGGACGATGGCTGAGATGATCAAGGTCATCATCACGAAGTATGCACTCAGCACCGGCCTCATCGTCGCCGATGCCGAGAAGGACGCTTCATCCGACATGGTCGTGGTCAGGCAGGAAAATGGCTTCCCGTCGTATTACCACGGCAAACACTGGACCACGGACCCAGCCGAAGCCCTGAAGCGTGCCGAGGAGATGCGCGGCAGCAAAATTGCGTCGGTTGAAAAGCATCTCGCCAAACTGCGCAAATTGAGGTTCGCGATCCCGGAAATAAACCCCGCCAAGGAGAACGACCATGGCTAAGCTGACGAAAGCCCAGCTTGCAGCCCTTGCAAAATGGGATGGAAAGGAAACCTCCATCTACCATGCTGGCGGCGTTCGTCGCGATGTCGGGAAGAAGCTGCTCGCAATGGGGCTGATCGAGCCTGCGGAGAAGGGCTTTCAGCCGAATTATTCGATCTGCCGGCTGACCGAAGCTGGCCGCGCCGCCTTGGAGCCCCGCGATGAGCGCTGACACATCCCCTGCCTCGGTGCCGGGCGAGACGGCCGACGACGCGATGTCGGATAAGCACCGCTGCCGCGATTTTGACGAGGACTGCGACGACCTCGACCACACGCATTGTTGGCTGCATGATCCGACACAGGGGTGGTGCCCGTTCCTTCGGGCTGCTGCAGCCATCCAGGCGCAGGGAGAGTGAGACTCGACAAACAAGAACGGATCGTGAATCTATGGCCGATGGGAACCGCCTTCACGATGTTCAACGCAGTCTGGCTCGTCGATGTCTGGTGGCCCGATGGCACCACGATCAAGGAGCAGGCAGCATACTGCAAGTGCTTCGCCAGCGCTGAAGCTGCGTTTGAAGCGGCCAAGAGAGCCTATCCGTATGACCTGATCACATTTCGCCATGGGATGCGGGTCATACGCGAATATCGAGGCAGTTTCTCCGAGCATCTGGCGGCCGTAGCTGGGAAAGAGCTTGGCGGGTGATTGGAACGACGAAAAGACCGCCCAGCCCCGAAGGACTGAGCGGCAAGGACCATAGTTTCCGAGGAGGCTAATCAGGAGTTGGGAGATCCTCCGTTCGATATTGAGCGCGCCGGCTGTGATCGGCTCAGACGCGCCTCGCGAGGTTCGCGAGAGGGTTGCGGCTCAGGGCCGCGATGCAGGACCGCCAACGAGGCGGTCGTAAAGCGTCTCCAACCGTCTATCGATCCGGTCGGTAGTCTTGTTCATGCTCTGGACGGTGGTGTTCAGCTCTGCGAGCTTTTGGCGGTCAGCGGCGGCCTGCTCAGCTTGCTTGCGCTGGGCTTCCTCGACGGCGTCCATTCGCTTTTCAATGCGCGTGATGGATTCGGCAGATTGCTTGTCGGCATTGCGGGCGTCAGACCACCAGAGAACGCCGCCGAACAGGAGGACAGGCACAGCTCCCGCGAAGGCCGCCACAACGCGACCGAAGAACTTCCCATCGTCATTGACGCGCATGTTCACGGGTGCCATCCGCAGCGTTCCTCGCCATACTCGTTGTGCTTGAGGATGTCCGCCTTCTCGCGATCAGACATCGCAGCAACGGCACGGGCGGTAGGCCTGATGGGGCTCGACACGTCGCAGAAATTACCGACTGTCTTTGCGCAGCCACTGGCGCAGGCGAGCGTCAACGTCAGCAGGAGCCAAATTATCGATCTCACTGTCGAGCTTCCTTTTCGCTTCGATGGCTTCGCGGCGGTGGCGCTCCTGCTCCTCCGCCATGATGGCCTTTCCGTCAGAGCGCCCCTTCAGGAAGGCGCCTACGATCAGAGCCAGGAGCGCCCCGAGGGCTGCGATATACCCGGCGAAGCGGGTCCAGAGGGTGGAGATCATGCCGAGGCTTCCTGCTGCTTCAGGACAAACTTCCAGAGCAGAAAGGCGGCGCCGATCACGAAGGCCACTGCGAGGATGATTTGAGCCGGACCGCTGGTGAAGTTCTGGAGGATCGCGCTGGCGGGCGTCGCCACCTTGACCGCATTATCGATCGTCAGAACGGGGGGCTTCGCAGGTTTAGCCTCAACGGTATTCGAGGAGACGAACGAGCCTTTGGCCCAGAGGCCGGCTTCAGCAGCGCGACGGTTGACGAGACCGGAGACCTTTTTGCCGCCCGCATTCACCCACTTCATGAGTTCCTTCGGCACAGCGGCATAGTCGCCCGCATTGAGCTTCTTCAGCAGCGTAGAGCCGGCGAAGCCCTTAGCTCCCTCGCCCACATTGAATGCGAAGGATACGAGCGCCGCGAACTGGCCATCGGTCAGAGGCACCTTCACCAGCCGCTCAACAGCGCGCTCGAAGCGGTCAAGGTCGGCAAGCAGAAGCTGGTCAGCCTCTTCCTGGCTGATCTTCAGGCCGGCCGTCACATGCGGCCCGGTCGAGCCGTATCCGATGGTCCAGACCCCAGCCACGTCCTTATAGGCCGTGAGCTTGCAGCCCTCCCACTGCTTGATGAGAGCGAGCCCTTCAGGGCTGATGCGTCGTGTCATGCTGGCACCTCGGCAATAAAAAACCCGCCTCGAAGGGCGGGTTGGTCTGAAGTGGGATGTTGGCGCTCTGAGCGACTTCGGGCGAGCGATCAGCGGGATTGAGGAACTGAAGCGGTTAGGCGGTCCTTGCGGAGAGACGCGAGGCCCGCAGTCTCTGGCGGAGTTTCAGCGCCGGCTCCTCGACAAACTTGTAGCTGGCGAACGCCACGGCAACTGATACAGCCGGGACAGCGAGCCGCGAGACATGAGCAACATCGAGCACCCACATGATCACGAAGTGGTTGAGGAAGACGCCATAGGAGAGGCTTCCGAAAAGCTCGTCAGTTGCCGAGAATTTCGTGTTCCGAAGGGCTGCGACGGCTGAGACGCCGATCATGGTCCCGAAAAGCACCTCCTTGTTGTACGGTAGCGCGAACCAATCTGCACGGAAGGCAGCAAGGGCGCAGAAGACAAAAAGCGAGCCCAGCACGACAGCTACTGGATACCGGCCGGAAAGTATCGACGGCCGCGCCAAGCAGGCACCAGCGATGAAGACGAAGAACGTACCGGGCAACAAGCGATAGCCGAACCAATCGCTGTTAATGTAACCGCTCACCGCCAAAGCGAAGACCGCGACGGACCCGAGCACGGCGACGGTCCGAGCCTTTAGATTCCCCAGCAGATAGAACGGGAAGACCAGATAGAACGAGAGCTCCAGTCCGAGCGACCAAGCCGGTGGGATATAGAGCGCCCGCTCCAGGAAAAACATATAGAACCCGGCCGGCAGCATCAGCGCGTTCAGCAGGACGGCGCTCGGAGAACGATCTTGGACGAAGTTGTCCGTGATCGGTAGCAGGCCGACAGCCACCAACGTGATCGCGAGGTAAAGCAGATACTGCGGAAAGAGCCGGGCTGTTCGGTCGAGATAGAAGCTCGGAATCGCCTCTATCCCCTGATAATGCTTGGCGATGAGGAGGGTCATGACGTACCCGCTCATCACGAAGAACGAGATTACGGCCACGACGCCGATGTTCCACCCTGCCACCGGTCCGAAGACGTGGGAGTAGAGGACGCAAAACGCCAGCAGGAGCCGAAAAAGTCCCATGGCCGGCTATTATTAGCCTTATCCGTCAGCGTCAAATGTCCCTGAATTATCTAGATCTGGTCTGCTGGCTGCTGCACTGATCAGGTGGCCGCCCCGGTTCAAAAGAACGCCTCCCAGCAGAAATCACGGTTGGCACCAACCGCTACGCCAACGTCAACGCTGAAATTTGTTGCATCCATTGCTGCCACGCGCGGGATGAACGACCCCGCAGTCTGAGCGCCCGCGCCTACCAGCGTGAAGTTCACGCCGCGAGGCGTAATTCCGAGGCTGTGCGCGATGGTCGCGGCGGAGCTGCCGTTCAAAATCGTACCGACTCCGACACTCCTGAGCCCCGTGACTTTGCCCCCCCCGGCTTCTCCAACGAGTGGCGCCCCACTTCCCGACCAGTTGGGCATGACTTGGTCTACCTGAATAATGGCACCAGACGCCGCAGCAACGATTGCCGGAAAGCCGCCAACCCCCCGGTTGTAAACGCGCGGTTCGGCGCGGGCGATTTGCAGTTCGCTATTGGCTCCGTCAATAATTACCGGGCTGCCCCACACGTTGTCGGTCATGAGGTGGTCAATTGAAATACGCGCGTAACTGCCGCTGATATAAACGCTAGGGACATTCGTCGTAACGGAAGAGTCCTGCGCCGCGATCAATCGCTGCACGTCGAATGTCGCCGCCGAGGCAGCCGTATCGACGTAGATGCCGGTACCACCAAGATCGGCGTACACGGTTCCGAAGCTACCGTGATAGGTGGTGCCGGCCGGTCGGTCGGGGCCACTCCCAGGGAATTGGCCTATGGCGATGGTTCGGTGGTACCCGAACGTGAACACACGCTCAAACATCGGACCATCGCAGCGGTTGAGGATAATCCCGGTCGCGTTAGCGCGCTGATAGGCTAGGACGTTGCTTTCGTTCGCCCAGAACGGCCAGAAGTGCAGGTCCGCGCAGCGAATGACATCGTACGCGTCCCCGACGACAAGCCCTTCAGTCAGTGGCTGGCCACGGATTTTGCCGATGTTGAGCTGGCCGGCACGCCCGGACTCATAGAGCAAGCCCTTTGTCGGATTGAGCAGCGTCAAATCGTCAATATCGCCGGAACACTGCGTGAACTTGAAATCGTAATCATGAGCGGCCGGAGCCCACCCGGCCCCCGGCGTGGGTTGCGTGCGGAAAGTTCCGATGCCTTTGAAAATGGTAAAAGTGTTGCCAACGACAGGCGGAGCGTTCGCACGCCCCGAAAGGTGAAACCCGATACCGGAATGATCTAGGAAAAACCACGAGCCGGGGCCGCGCGTATTGACGCCGCCAAAGTTCATGCCTTCGTTCAGCTCGACGCTGCCGCCCCTGATTTTCAGCGGCAGGTTGTTGTAGTTGACAACAGGCGAAGTCAACCGAATCACAATGTTGTCGGGGATCAGCAGCGTCTTGCCGGCGCTGCACGCCTTCTGGATGGCATTGTTGACACCGGTCGTGTCATCCGACGTTCCGTTTCCGGTGATCTGGTCCGTGTCGGTGATCCACATCCATTCGCGGTCACGAACAACAAGCGGTCGAGCGAAGCTGTCGATCCCGTCCTGATATCGGATCTTGTTCCCGTCGATGCCATCTGCCGGCGTCGCTGGTGTAGCGACTTTCGCATCCGTGACAGCGTCAGCGTCAATTGTCCAAACCGCGCCGGAACTGGAGACCGTGATATCGCCCTTGTCACCATCGGAGACGGGCGGCCCTTGAACGCCCTGAGGACCGCGAATATCGACCGCGCTGGCGATATCGGGAACAAGCCCAGTCGCGCCGATGTACGACCCAGCGGCCGGCTTCGTTCCTTCGCCGCCGGCCCAATCTGAAATCTGCAACACACGGCGGGCGCTGTCTGTCACGACAGCCAAGATGGGAGCCCATCCCTTGTAGCCCTGATCACCCCGAGGGATGGTGATATTCAGGACGGCGTTCTCTGGCGTTCCGGTATTCGTGATGATGACGCTTGAGCCGGCCGCTCCGGTCGCGACAGTGCCGATGGCAATCGTTCCGGCAGGCCCGGTTGCGCCTGCCTGGAACCGCAGCTTCAGCGCGCTCTGCTGCTTAAGGACGAGCTTGTCCGCCATCAGAAATTGCCTTCCGTCACAGTGAGCGTGCCGTCTGCGATCTGATCAACTTGACCGGTCGCCAAGTTCCGCTTGCGCAGGCCGTGGTTGTAGGTGCCGCGCTGGAGCCGAACATCGACGCCGGGCGAGATCGTCAGGGTTGCGGTCAGGGCGTTCTTGGAGATGCCGCCCGTCTCATCGAGGAGCAGATCGGCGCCGCATCCCTTGAGGCTGTATTCGAAGGCGTAATCATCCACCTCGAACAGAGAGCCATCCGACTTCAGGAGCGTGAGTGTGCGGATGTACGTCTCGTCATCGGTGCACGATGCGGTCCATTCGTAGGCTGCTGCCATGAGGCGGCTCCTAAAAGAAAAGCCCCGCTGGTGAGGCGGGGCTTGGCTGGAATAGCCAGAAAGTCGGGCGCGAAATGCTATCGACTCGGGATAGCGTCGCGGTCAGGATCGGGGAAACGGGAGGCTGGGATGACGATTCACTACGACGAAGGCGCCGCGAAGCTCGGGGCTGGCGCTGCCATTGCAATGGCACTTGTGGAGGAGCTTCAAAAAGCCGGCGTGCTTTCAGCCGACCAAGTGAAGAGCATCTACCTCGCTGCTGTGCAAAAGACAGAATCTTTGCCGGGCGCTTTCCATGTCGATACGCTACTCAGCCACCTTGCTAAGAACGTTCGCGAAAACGGCTGACGCCTTCCGATCGCGGATCACCGCGTGAAAGCGGGCTGCATCCGCCAGAATCGCAGCCGCTTCGTCCGCGTCCTCGGGAAGGCTGTTCGCAATCTCGGCAGCTTGGGTCACGTGGCTTGTTGCATGACGGGCCAGATTGAATGAGGGGCTACCCGTGAGGCGCTGGACATCTGCCATAACGGCTTCGCGGGACGGCTGAGAGAGACTTCGGTTCCCCAGTCCGAGACTTCCGATGGCGTTTTGCGCTGCCTGGTTCATGCTATGCTCCTGTGATTGGGGACGTGAAAGCTCAACTTATGTCGTCAGGCTGAATACGCTGCCATGAAGCTTACCTTGGTATTCCTAGCGACGTTCGCCGTCATCCTGTTCGGCTGCTCGGCTTGAAGGGCTCCAATATGGACGAACTGTCAGCTCCAGCGGCTTTGCCACATTCTCATTGGCGGCAGGGCCGATAGCCTTCGTCAGATAGTCCCCCGCGCCCTTGATCGATTCCAGTAGCGTCTTGTTCTTCGCTACCGTGCGGGCGGCCTTCTGGACCGCGCTCGGATCGGTTGACAACAGCATCTCGGCTACTCGCTGGGCGACACGAGCGTCAATCGCTCGCTGCCCACGACTAAGGCCAGCCAGCAGAAGCCCATAGGTCATAGCCTTTGGGTCGCCAGAGCCCATGCTGTAGGTGGCACCGCCGCCGGCCAACCCGATCTCCGCGAGCTGGCGCGCAGTCGTGCTGTTCCCAGAAACAGCGGTGCGCAGCATGTCCATGACGCTCTCGACGTTCACGAACGCTTCCAGTTCTCGCGCCTTGTCCTTGCCTAGCGCGATCTCGATGCGCTCTCGTGCGCGTGCCGTACCCCAAATCTGATTGATGAGATTGCGGCGGTCGCCAGTGCGGTTGATCTGCTCGATGAGACTGGATGCAAAGCCTTCCGCGAACATCTTGCGCTCAGGCTCTGACATTTTAGCGATGGCCCGCCGTGCATCATTGTTCGACATGCTCGACGTGACGAACTTGCCACCGGCTTCAAGTGCATCCTCTGCGCCGAATGCTGCGGCGGCGCCTTTGCGGGCCGCTGCATAGGTTGGGACGATCTCGTCGAGATGATCGCGGAGCGCGTTGCGAAGCGCGATGAGGTCGTTCATCTCCCCGCCGCCGCCGGCACGCTGAAGCTTCTCGATCTGGTCGTCTAGCCCCTGCTTCACGACATCCCAGAATTGAAGGGATGGCGATACACCTGGCTTCATGGCCAGCGCGCCATCTTCTCCGACGATGAACGGGTTGCTAACTGGCCTCTGCCCTTCGGCCGCTGCCTTGTTCGCGCTGCGCCGCGTCGCATCTCGGATTTCTGCCTGAACCGCAGGGGCCTGCGCTATGGTAGCAAGCGTGTCGTCCCAAACGTTCGCGGAGCCCTGCGCATAGGCTCGACCATAGGCTGATCGATTAGCCGCGCGGGCCGCTGATTTCAGCGCCTCCCTCGTCGCCCCGGCATCGCCATTCGTGCCCACGAGGCGCTGGACGAACTCAACAGCCCTGTTGCCCTGCGTCTCAAAGCGATTACCGGTGGCGCCCTGAAGCGCCTGCCTGCCTTCTGGAGAGGTATTAGCCGCTGAGCGGGCCAATGCGCGTGTGGTTTCGCCGCCAATGTCAGCGACGCGGACAGGCTGCCCGGCCGCCTGTGCCGCTGCGAGCCCGGCTTCGTCAAGGGCAGGAGCGCCGATTGCGGCGTCTCGGGCCAAAGCAGCTTGCACGCGGCGGGTGGCTTCGGCGTCCGCGTTCAGCGCACCGCGCACTGTTCCGGTGGCAGAGCCAATAGCATCGCGAGCCTTTCCATAGAGTGCCTGGGCGCCACCGATCGCTGCTGGGACAGCCGCCCCTACCGCGCCGCCAACACCAGCTCCTACGCCGGCCCCGATGAGACGGTTCCCAACGCCTTCCCCGCCGCCAGCGCCGGCTAGAGCGCCATACCCCGCGCCGGTCGCGAGGCCACCAGCGACGCCAGCCCGAACAGGGGTGAAAGGAATAGTGGCGATACCGCCGCCGACTTGCCCGGCGAGAAATGTTCCGGGGTTTGCCTTTTCGGCTTCCTGCATTTGCTGCCGGGCAGAAGCAAGGCGCTGATCATAAGCCGCCCCGATACCGTCAGGAGCCTGACCAGTCACATAGTCGATGCCGGCATTGATGCCGCTGGCGATCTCATCACCGAAGTTGAAGGTTGCGCCCTGCAACGCCCCGAGCAGCGCAGAACGGCCCATCGACACTTCAGGAGCAGGGGCGGCCTGAGGCGGCGGCTCATCGAGAAGCTTGAACCCGCCGGGCAGCGCGTCCGGTGCGGGCGTCGTGCTTGGCCTCTGGTTCGGCCTGACCGTGACGACGAGGGGTCCGTTGCCGGTGTTGCTGGCGGGCTCGTCGAGAAGTTGGAAGCCAGCAGGAAGCTCAGCCATTACTCAGGCACCCACTGTCCATTGCGGAAAACGATTGTCTGCTGGCCGTTGCTGGCGCGCTGGCCTTCCCGATATTGCGGCTGCTGCTGCATCTGGCGCTTAGCGTAGGTAGGTCCGGCCGCATTCCCAATGCCTTGGATAGCGGTCTGTCGGTTCCTCGCCTTCTGCGCCAGCACATCCTTGCCGTCTCCGGGCTGTGCGAAATACTGCTTTCGGGCGTTGTCGAATTCAGATTCGGAAATGGCCGCGCCTGACTCACGCCGCAGCACTGCGTTGATGAAGTCCCGCTGTGCCTGGTCCGCCATCTGGAATTGTGGCGAGACAAGACTGTTGCCATAGACCGGGACGCCAGCAAGTGTGCGCTGGGTGCGTGAAAGCGAAGACTCTGAGATTTCTGGCCTCGACAGAATCTCATCGGCGGCCTTCATCCGGTCAGCATAGAGAGCTGCGTTCGCTTGACCTTCCGTGGTCTTCTCGCCAGCGGTCGGGAGCTTCCCGTTCGCGATGAAGAACTTGCGGTCTTCCCCCTGGTAGCCCTGTTCGTTCGCGATCTGCTCCCGCGTGGCCACGTCCTGACGTGCCTTGTTCCCGACAGCGCCCTGGTAAACTACTTCGCCCGTCTGCGGATTTACGAGAGTCCCGCCCTCGGGAACGCTGACGGGGCTCTTTTCCTTCGCCTGCCCCTGGTAGACAACTTGCCCCGTCCGTGGATCAACAAGCGTCTGGCCCTCGCTGACGGTGACAGGTGTGACCGGCTTTGACACTCCAACCGGTTCGACAGTCCCCGTGCGAGGGTCGGTCCGATAGAGCTGATCCCCCACGACCTGAAAGCCGAACTGTTTCCCGGTCGCGACCTGCTGCCAAAGCTGAAGCCCAGCGGCCCGCGTACCGGGATTGGCTAGAAGAGCCCGGATCATCTGGCCGTTGGTATTCTGGGGGCTTGCTGGGGCAGCAGCCTGCGGCATCGTTCCTTCGGTCGGCACGGCACCGGGCGCGGGAACATCGGCCCGCGCATCGCCACCCTGAACTTGGGCAATGGCAGTCGCGCCGTTGCCAAACCGGCCAGTCATACGCTGATAGACCTCTCCAGCGCTTTTGGGGGTGCCGTCCGGGTTGAAGAATACCCCCTTGTTCGCTGCCGCGACCTGCGGGGTGACGAGCGACATGGCGGGGACGCTCGGATCTTGCTGGACCGCACTGATGAAGTTCGGGGCCGCTCCAGCACCGAGAAAATGCGCCATGTAGAGGTTGCCGTCTGTCGGCTGGATGCCCTTGGCTTGCAGCGCTTGAGCATTCTGCGCCGTGAAGGCGCGCATGGCCCGTTCCTGCTGCTGCGGGTCGGTGCGGCCATCCGGCGTAAGCCCAAGCTCCGGGTTCGACTTCATCAATCCGGCCCAAGTGCCGCCCAGAAACTGGTAGCGGCCAGTGGCGCTGGAAGCGGGGTTGCGAGCGGCGTCGTTCCCAGAGCTTTCGGCTGACCTCGTCTGCGTGAAATAGTTCGCAGGAGACGCCCCCAAGTTCGCTAGGGGTCGCGGTTGCGGGGCAATCGGGCCTCCAAGCCCTGCCGATTGGTCATAGGCCTGAAGCAGTGCATCCGTCGTTCGACGGTCTTCCAACCGCTTGCCGATGTCCCCGATCGCTGAATTGACGTTCGCGAACGCGCCGTCGAAGGAATATGCTGCCATATCCTACGCCCCCAGCCCAAGCAGCTTCAGGCCAGAGCCGGCCAGGTTCACGCCGAAATTCAATCCTGTATTGACGTTGTCTCGGGCCTGTTTCTGCGCGCCGGTCACCGCCCCGATGCCGGTGTTCGTGCCGTTCCAGAGGTTGTTCAGGCCAAGCCCTGCCATGCCGGTATAGATGCCGGCCTCCGCATTGCCCTGTTGCGCGCCCAGATTGGCGAGAGAGCTGCCGAGCTGGCCCTGTAGGCCAGCCTGCGTGCCGGCCGCCTGCATGCCCTGCGTGCTCAGCCCATTCAGTCGGTCCTGCCAGGCGCCATACTCCTGGTTCTGCATGTTCTGCGCCCGGTCAGCGATGGCGGCCATCGTATTGCCAGAGCCCAGAGCACCAAGCGCGGAAGCCTTGCGGGCCGTCGCGTCCGAGGCTTGATCGACCGCGTATTGATAGCCCGGCGAGTTCTGGAACTGCGAGACGGCGGCGTCGCGCTCAGCCTGCCCCCCGAGGCCTAGCGAGCCCTGGTACGTCCCGAGCGCGCCTGTGCCGGCCGTCACCCACGGATTTAGCCGGTCGATAGCACCGTTGTAGTTCGTGTTGAGATCGGTTCGCGCCTGACCAAAACCCTGGCCGAGGGCGCCCAAGGCATTGCCCTGCGCCGTATCGAGGATGCCCTGCCCCCTGTTGGCGGCGTCCTGAGCCTGGTTAAACGCCCAAATGCCCGCATTCCGGGCGCTCGTCCCAGAGAAAAGACCCATGGCAATGTCCTTGAGGTTTTAGTAGTTCGTCACATCGACAGCGGCGTAGAGGCCAGTCGTGTTGATGCCGGCAATCGCTGGCGTGCCGATCTGGATGCGGCTGTGCTGGATCACGTTTCCGGTGATGCGCAATGTGTCGGACTCGTACACAGTGCTCGGGAAGAGCACGACGCTGTAGAGCGACATGGTGAGGAACATGGCGGCCAGATCACGCCCGCCAGGCCCGGTGTAGCCACCGGCATTGCTGTTCACGGCGATAATGCGCAACGGCTTGAACTGCGAGTGAAAGACGAGGCTTCCAGAGGCATTGAGAACCTTCAGTCCGACCGTTTCAGTCGCGGCGGGCGGCTTTGCGAAGGCATAGACGGTAAAGGTGCAGGTACCAGTGGTGTCGGGATTGTTGAAGAACAGGAAGCGGTAGACCCAGCCCGTCCCGGTGAATTGGGCTGACTTCGTGATGAACGTTTCGGGGTAGACCTTGACCGCCACCGCGACGACATCGCCCGAGCACGTATAATCATAGGCCGTCGTGACCGGCGTGGAGATCGTGATCGTCTGCTTGTCTACGAGAACGAGGTTCGCATAGCTCTCGTCGATCTGGACCGTCCCGGCATCGTTGTAGATCTTGATGCCGGTTGCCATCAGTACACGCCGTAAATCAGCAAATGATCGCCGGCCGGGCTGGCGACGTTGTAGCTCATCGTCGTCCCCGAGAAGGAGATGATCGGCGACACCAGCGAGTTATCGATGCCCGTTGGCGTTCCTGCGCTCACCCTCAGGGCGATGCAGTAAGGCGCCCCGGTGGCGAAGCCGGCATCGGTGATCGATCCCGTTGCCCCCGCCGAAACACCCGTCATGCCGATGACCCGCGACATGCGGGTTGCCGTGTCGATGATCAGATTTCCGGCCGCGTCCCATGTCTTGAGACCGACCGCCATCAGATGTTCACGCCGATAGCGACGCGCAGGACGTTGCTGCTGTCGTAGATCTTGGTGTTCTCGTTCGTGATGACCTGCCGCGCGCCGCTCGTGCCGGACTGGATCACGATCGGAACCTGGAAATAGAAGACCCCGCCCGAATAGCCGAAAACCTGCTGCGCCGTGCCGCTGTCGGTGAACATGAACTGGCTGGCGGTGAGGCCGATGGCAGAACCGCCGCCGCTCGTCGCCAGCATCTCAAGGCCGGTGTAGTAGTCCCCTGCCGTCAGATAGATGCCATAGGCCGCTGCCGACCCTGTCGGGGCGGATTTCGCAGCGAAATAAATCTCCCCGCTGGCCGTCGCGTTGTTGGACTTGGTGTTGATCGACGTGATGAAGGAACCGTAGGCCCCCGTCCCGTCCGTCAGCGCCTGACTGTGTTCCTCTACCGTCGCCTCTGTGTCCCCGAGCGAATTCGTGAGCGTCGTGACCTTCGTGGTGAGATCGGTGACATTGACCTTCATCCACGACCAGAGCGACGTGATCCAGTCATGAAACGCGGTCGTCGGCTTGCCGTCGTTCGGCTTCGTGAGGACGATATCGGCCGGCGGGATGAATGGGATCGAGTCGGGGTCAACGTCAGCCATCAGACGCCCCCGGTCACAACTCGATTAGCCACCGCGCCCATGAACGCGAAGTCCTGCGGCCCTTCCCACCTGAATTTCGCGATGATGCCGTTGTGCGTCGAAAGCCCGAGATTCGAGACGCTGGGAGGCCACTTCTCAGCGTCGGTGATCGAGCGCTGTAGCTCGGTTGACCACGTCTTGCCGCCATCATGCGACCAGCTCACATAGATCGTGATGACTGCCTCGGTGAAATCGGCGCTCAGCTTCGCCGCGACACGCGCAGGGAAATCCTTGAGCGGCCCGGTCTGGATGAAGCCCCCGAGCGCGCTGCCGTTCTCCGTCAGAGTGTCCGACATGACCAGCAGATCGCCGCTCAAGCGATCCCCGAACACCCACTGGCTACCGGAATAGATCGACCACTTCGCGCGCCAGCGATCGGACCCTGTACTCCCGCGCTCGTGCCAGGAATTGGCCGCGACATCGAGAACCCAAGAGCCCTGATCGCTGTTGATCGCGATGAAGGAGCGCCCCTTCCAGATGAAGGCTGACACCTCGATCGTGGAGACCGTAGAGGCAGCAATGAAGCGCTCGACATCCGGCGTCGAAACCGGTGCCGTCTCATAACCCGCAAGGGTCATGACCCGCTTGTCTGACGAGACGAAATATCCGTTGCCGCCCCATGTGTCCTCCATGCCAGCCACGGCCATGGTGGTCAGCAAACCGACCTGAAGCACGGTCGGGGATCGCTGAAGCGGGAATGGCGAAAGGCCCTGGTTCGACCACGGCTCAACTGTCGTGCCGCCCATGGCGTAAAGGATGTTCCCGCGTACGATGACGCGAACCAGCCCATCGGAGCGAGCCTCAGCCGTGGCGAAGCTCAGCGCATTGATGTCAGTCGAATTGAGTTCGGACGCGAAGATCCGTCCGTCCGCAATCGAGAAGATGAAGAAGCCGCCAAGGAAAGTGACGGAATTGACGGTCGCGGGCAGATCAGCATCGGGGTAGGTGCTGACCGCGCTGGAGGTGAGGACATAAGCCCCGCCGCTCTCGCGCACCGCGACGATGTCGGGTGTGGAGGCCCCACCCGTGACCTTATTGTTGCGCGCCAGCGTCACGCCATCGCTGCCGGGGATCGAGCCCGTCAGCGTGGTGACGGTTGAGCCCGAGACGGTGACAACAGAGCCGGTAAAGACGACGTACAGCACGCCGTTGACATCGATCAGGCCGCGAATGCCCGTCTTGCCCGTGGCGACGAGCTGCGCGAGCCCAGCCGTCCGGCGCACATAGCTGCGGTCGCCCTCCGTCACGCTATAGCAGTTGAAGAGCCGCCCTTCGCCTTCCCCTGGTCTAGAGCCCGGCGTCGAGCTTTTTGGGACAGGAAACGGCGTGCCGGGCATCAGTCCGATGTCCCGTAATAGAAGCGCCGCCGGTTCGGGATCAGGGCGCAATCAACGCGCAGCGGGCCACCCGTCCCCGTTCCCATCCGAGCGAGACGGCGAAGCTCGTTTTCGGCGTCTCGCTCCGCCTGCTTGTCGCGCGGCAGGTTGAACGAGGTCCGGCAGACCTGCGCCATGTACTCAACGAGGGCATTGAAAATGCTGTCGTCGATGTCGTCGCTGTCGGGGATGTAATAGGCATTCGTCTTGGCCAGGGCCGCCAAGGTGGCGGCGACGCGCTTTTCGACCCTTGCGGAATCGTCGGCGTTCGGGGTCTGGCCGCTGGCGAGCGCGTAAACCTCAGCAAGCGCCTGCTCGATGAGATCGGCCTTGCTGTAGCTCATAGCTCAATCGCCGCTGATATCAGTCTTGGGAGGCCGGCCGCGCCGCTTGGGCTTGTCGTCGCCGTCTTCCTCGAAAGCCGCCGGGGTGTCTTCCCAGCCCTTGGGCAGGCTCTCGCCTTCCTTCAGATCGAAAATGCGGGGCTGTTCTGTCTCGTGGTAACCCCAGGTCGGGGTTGTCTTCTCTTCCTTGGTCATTGCCGTCCTCCGAAAAGAAAAGGGCGGCCCCGAAGGACCGCCCCGTTGTCGTGATGGAGAGCCTTACGGCGTGCCGTTGAAGCGAACCGCAAGGCGCGGATCGACCGTCTTGATCCCGTAGAGGATATCGAGACGCCAGTTCGACACGTCGTTGGTGCCGTCATAGTACGGGATCACGCGGACGCTCAGTCCCTTGTAGGACTTGCGCGTCGGGGTGACCGCACCGGGCGGCAGCTCCATCGGGACCATCGCCAGAGCGAAAGCGTTCTTGTGGAACGCCAGGTTCTGGGCGTAGCCGGTCGCAGCGGTGCCGTTGAACGTCAGGGCAGCGTTATCGGCTGGCGCAGCGGAGACGGTCTGGAACGCACCCGAAGTGATGATCGGGGGCGAGATGGTCAGCGTGGCATTGCCCGAGCCATCCGAGGATGCCGCCGCCTTGACGACGAACATCTTCAGATGCGGCAGGGTTGCCTTGGTGACCGGGTTCACGTCGTAAACGCCAGCGATCGTGAATACGTCACCCTGGACCACGCGAGCCGCAGCCGCAGCCGTCCAGCCGTCAGTGATAAGGGTCTGCTGACCCGTATCCTTGACGGAGGCGTAGGTGACGTTCTGCGAGCCGCCGTTGACCAGCGGGGTGCCACCCAGCGGACCCACGGTGTGCGTCGGGATGTTCTGCGCCTGGTAGGTGTCCAGACCGCCGATTTCACCGATCGAGCCCTTGCGATAGGCAGGCTGAGCGATGCCGTTGACGAACAGCGAGGTCTGCGAGCCGGCCATTGCCCAGTAGTCAGTGGGCGACAGGACGGCGGTGCGGTTGTCCAGCGGGACAGCCGTGAGGTCCATCCGGGTCGGGGCGACGGCGAAGTCTGCGAACGAGTTCACGACCTGACCGGGAGTGCCGACCCAGTTGGGAACGTCCTTGTAGAGAGACATCACGTCCACATCGACCTGGTTCGCGAGCTGAACCATGGCGGGGCGGATAACGCGCTCGGCAAGATCACCGATTTGCAGCGTCAGTTCGGTCGAGGACAGCTTGAAGTCCACGCCCTTCTGCTGGTTGACGGTGATGCTGGTCGAACCTTCCTCAATGTCCTGAGTGGACGCAGTGGAGCCCGAGCGAACCGTGAAGTCAGTCGGCTTGCGGATCGAGATCGTCTGACCGACCTTATAGCCGTTGACGTTCTTGTCGAACTCGCCTTCGTAGGCACGGAAGACCTTGTTGGCCATCACGAGTTCGTTGTCGAGGATCTTCACCGCCGCTTCCGCGAAGATCGACGGGGTGACAATGGTATTGGCCATGACTGGCTACCTTCTGGAAGAAGGCTCAGCTTCGTTTGGGGTTCCCGTAGGTGTTGCTGAGCCATGCATCGAGGTCGCTGCTGGCGTTTCGCGGCGCGGCAGAGCCTTTGGGCGTCTGCACGGGCGGCTTGGCGCTCGTAGCGGTGCGGGCCTTGGGCGGTGACACCATCCCCTCGATGCGGCCCATTTCGCGGGCGGCATCGATCGGACCGAGCGCATTGATGCGGGCGGTCAGGCGGGGGTTCTTGGCGAGGTGATAGGCGACGAGCGGGCCTTTATCCCCGGCGTCGAGAATGAAGCGCTTGACGAGGTCGGACGTGACGAAGCCAGGGTCCTGCACGACCTTGAAGAAGTCGGGCATCGCCTTTGCGGCTTCAGCGCAGTGGTCCTGATAGTCTTCGATCAGTTCCGCAACGCGGGTGCGCTCGCCTTCCTGCCGCTGCTGAATCGCTTCAGACACCTGCCGGGTGGTGAGACGCTTATCGACCTCATAGGCCTGCCGAGCGGCGTCATAAGCGAAGTAGTCGCCAGCAAAATCCTCCTCTTTCGGAGGCTTGCCGATACGCTTGACCACTTCGGCGTCGATACCTTCCCCATCCGCCACGGCGCTTGCGGCCGATCCCGAACGGAGCGCGGCATTTTCAGCCCTGAGACGCTCTAGCTGTGACCTCAGGCGTTCGGAGCGCGATTTCTTTCGCGGTCGCTCGCCTTCATCGTCCTTGTCGCCACCTTCGTCCTCGGCTCCCTCGGTCTCCTCGCCTTCAACCTGTTCGGTTTCGGCGGATTGATCCTCGGCTGCCTCGGGGGTGACGGCTTCGGCTTCATTCTTCTTCGGGTCGTCCGAACGCGCGAGATCGGCATCCGTGAGGACCGTTTCATTTTCCTCGATCATGTGTTGCCCAAGAAAAAAGCCGCCCCAGAGGAGCGGCTTGCGGTCATCATCGCGGCGTCCGCGTCATGCGAACGCCTGCGTGAAGAGGGTTATGCCGGCGGCTGTCCGCCATTAAAAAAGCCGCCCGGTTGGGGCGGCTGCTGATCCATCGGAATGCCCTGCGGGGGCATATCGGTTGGCATCTCTTGCGGTGGCGGCTGGCTGATCGCCTGCACGATCTGGCTTACTGCATGCTGGAGCTCGACAATGGCGGTCGCCATGTTCTCTAGCGTCGGGCCGTGGTCTGGTTGCTGCGGCTGCGGCTGCGGCTCGGGCTTCATCGCATCGACAAGCGGCGCGATCTGCATCTGCTGCAACTCGATCTCAGCCTTGTCCGCGTCGGCAACGGCCTTGCGAGCCTGCGCCTGCTTGGTCTCGACCTCTGCCTGCTTGATCGCCATTTCCGTCTGCTGCGCCTGTACCTGAGCCGGGTCCGGCGGCGGCTGTGGCATCGGCTTCTTGGAATCCGCCTCGATTTGAGCGCGGATCTGCGGGGGTGCCAGCATTCGCAGACGATCAGCGATGTCATCCGCCATGGGCCAGTCCTGTGCCTTGACGTATAGATCGCCAATGGCAGGGAACAGAGCTGGCTGCGCCTGGATCAGCTCACGCATACCGTCGCGGGCTTCCTCGCGCTTCGTCGTGTAGCTCGGACCCATCTGAAGGGCCACGTCATAGGCGCCGGTCGTGACATCGTTCCAGATCAGAGGCGTGACGCCATCGGCATCCATGCCGCCAACCTGATTGATCTCGATCGTCTCGGTCTTGCCGTCCTCACCGACGATGCGCAGCACGCGGGCGGTGTCGTAGATCTTCGGGATCAGGTCCACGAGGATCTTGCCGGTGTAGCGGATCGCTCGCGACCAGTTGTCGATATAAACGAACGTCCCCGTATCGCCCTCGCGCTGACGAGCAATGACAGCCTTGCCGCTCGTCTCGTTCGAGGCAGCGCCAAGGGAAGCGTTGTAGATGCCGATGACAGCCTGAATATCGCGAGCGGCGCGCGCAATGCCCTCGGTGATGCCCTGCGAGGCTACAGCAGGGGCCACACGGCTCGGGGCTTGGTTCCCGTTCGCTGGGTCCGGTGTATACGGCAGATACGGATGGTTCGTCCGGTTCGCGGACTCCCAAATATCCTGATATTGCTCGAAATTCTTCTCCGTTCCGATGAACGGCGCCTTCGGCTGAAGCGCGATGACCTCCGTCTCGGCAGAGGACATGTAGTTGTAGGTGCGCTGCGGGTCTTTGGCGAAGCGCACCACGCCATGGCGAACGAGCCGGCGCCCGATGCGGATTTCCTCGCCAATGACCGGAACAATCGGGATATATGAGCCCTGCCATTCGGTCGGGCCTTCCAGCACTTCCCTTGCCGTGATGAGGCAGCGGTAGACCTTGAAGCCGTCTCGCTTCTCAATGCGAGCGCCCAGGGCGGTCAGTTCGGCAGCACGCTCCTTATCGTCGGTGCAATCCTCGATCGCGCCGTCAGGCATCAGGGCCAGCGTTTTCTTCGTGGCCTTCTTGTACCAGTATTCGCCAATGCGAACTGTCTCGGTCGTGGACCAATCGAGATGCCCAAGGCTGCCGAGCAACCCGGTGGGGGCAAAGTCCTCGGCAATCGCCTTCGGGAACATCGCCTTGAACTTGTCCCGCGAGATGTCGAACGGGACGAGGCATTTCATCGCGTCTTCCTTGGTCGGAAGAACAGCGTCGAGATCCCAGACGACCGCAATTGCATCCTCGATCGGAGCAATGCGGATTTCCTGATTGAACGTCGTGTCGCTGGCGTATTCGGTCGTGATACGCCAAGCGCCGATGCCGCATGTGACCTGGCTGTCAGCGCCTTGGAAATAGACGCCCGGAGCGTCGGACCTGTTCTCGATATAGCGGATCACCCCGCCCATCGCTTCGGCGCGTTCTTCATCGCCGTTGTCGTCGATCGGCACAACCTTGATAGCAGGGCGCATCTGCCGCATGTCGCCCGTCACCTGACGGACGTATTGGCCCATCTGGTTGATGGTCTGACAAGGGCGCCCCTCGGCAACGCGCTGCTGAAGCACATCGATCGGCCATTGGTTGCCGGCGCGAAACTCCAGATCGTCGTAACCGGCTTCGATGTTGGCCAGCTCGCGCAGGCGCCAATCGTCGTAAAGCTTCAGGCCCTCGCGAACGAGTTCGCTACTTTCGTCTGAGGCGTCCTTGCGCTTGTCGTCGTCGGTATCGACCTGCGGAAGCGTCGTCATGCCGCCATCCACCCGCCGGGCCGGCCGCCGATGCGAAGCTTGCGCTCCTTCGGCTCTCGCACGGCCTCAGCAAACCGAAGCATCATCAGCGCGTATCGCGTAGCGGATAGAAGGTCGTCGCGTTCTTTCACGATCTTCCCATCCTTGCGGTGATACAGCCGGAACTCTTCGAACCATTCTGTCAGGTGCTTCGCGACCTTGAGCCGACCGGTCTGCATACGGTCGAGCATGTCGAGAACCCCTGCTTCCACGCCGTTCGTGCCGTCCTCGAACGTCGCGCGCTCGGGGAGCATGTTCAGGCCCTGCTTGCGATAAAGCTCAGCAAGCTGCTCACCCGAGCCCTTGTCATGCTGCAACCCGTCGTGAGGCCATGCCCATGGGAGCTTCACGCCCCACGGCTTCAGCGCGGCCGCATGAATGATCGGCGTTGCCTCACGCTTCCGATAGCTGGCGATGACATAGACAACGTCCGCGTCGCGATCCCATGCGAGCTTCGCCGCTGCGGTCGGGTGGTCCCACCCAAAGTCCACGCCGCCGATCAGTACCCACGCGCGCTGAACCTCCGGAGCCTCGCAGGATATGTCGTCGTCGGAGAGCGGGAACACGCGACCACTGCCGAGCGTTGGGATGCCCTTCGTGCGCGCGTCCCGCTCATGCGCCGGGTAGCTCGCGATGATGGCCGCTCGCTGCTCTGGGGTGTAGTGCTCCGCATCCTCGATCGTCATACGGGTGATGTGCCTGGTCATTCCAGCCCGCAATCCTGGATGAACTGATGGACCACATCCGACATGCCTTTAAGCGGCGTGAAGGTCAGATAGACCATGCCGTTCGTGGCATTCGTGCGCGTCAAGCCCTCGAAATAGATGTCAGACGGAGGCTCTTCGTCGAACCACACACCGTCGAGCGTTTCGCCCTGCCACTTCGTACGGCCCATGTCGTAGGACTTGAACCCGAGGATGCTGATGCCGCCTGTCGTATGGCGGACCATGACGCCGTCGAGCGCGTCGGGGACGCCTTGGCGCCGCGTCCAATCTAGCAGCGAGGCTTTCGGGATAAGCCCTGTTCCCCACTGCGCCTCGTCCTTCGGCTCCCCTACAAGCAAGCGCTGCGCGCCGTCTCGCGTGACCTCGTTAGTCTCAGAACCAGCCCAGAAGCGCACCGGCCTATCGAAACGCCGGCCCTGCCACCAAACGGGATAATCCCCCGTCAAGTGAATCGCAGCCTCTGCCGCCCCTGAATAGGTCTTGCCGAGCTGGTTGCCCGCCATGAACAGGCGCTCTCGGTGGACTGCACCGGCCGCGTGGAATTCGCGTTGCTTAGCGTAGGGCCGATAGCGCTGGAGCTTAGTTGTATCGCGACGGCGCTGCTTCTCCGCCAGCAGCTTCGCCAACTCCGCCTTCGCCTCCAATGGCGAGTTCAAGGATGCTGGCGAGCTGACGGATGCGCTGATCAAGCTGCTCATCGTTCAACTCGACTTCGGTTGTGACCTTCAGCTCCTTCGGGAGGATTGAGGCGACGACCTTGAGGTACTGATCGGGCTTTTCGGCGCGGACAGTTTCGATCACGCTTGTCCCGTGCTCGGTGAAGTCCTCGTAGAGAGCCTGGATGAAGGCCTCCCCGAGCTTATTGCGCGAGCCTTTGGGCTTCCCTGCTGGGTTACCAGACTGGCCTGGCTCGAATGGCTTGAGGTTCGATTTACCTGCCACTGCATTCTCACTGTATTTTCAGAGGCGCGGCGCATGAAAAAGCCCGGCAGCCTTTCGGGCTCCGGGCGGAATTGGCAGGGGTGGCGGGAATCGAACCTCGCCGTTGGCGGACACGTGCCAGGAACAGTGGCAGAGCGCTCTGCCAATTGCACCAGCTATGCCTTGCTCAGGCCCAGAGCCCCCTAGAATGCAAAAGCGCCCGGCCATCTCTGAACCGGGCGCAAATCGCTATGGTCTATATCATGCGCAGATGCAAGATTCTCTGTCAAGCGGCCTGACGCTCGGGAGCGCGCCAATCTAGCCCATAATGATCCGCGAGAGCCTTTAGGCCCTCTACGCAATGATAGGCCATGTGGAAAGGCGGCGTCCAACTCTCCTCGTGGTGGTCACAGACGAGATCGTGCGTCGCTTGCCGAATTGCATGACCCTGCTGCTGAAGGACGCGGTTCGCTGCCTCGTACCGCTCGATGAGCTTAGCGGTGCGTTCCTGGTCTTCCTCGCCAGGAATCCCGCCAGTGACGACCGCGAGAGGGCGGCGCGAGCACATGGCAGAGCGCCAGCCTTCGTATGCCTTGGCGAAGCGATTGGCTGCCTCGTGAAGCTCCTTCGTGACGCAACCCCGGTTGAGAGCCGGGGTATCTTCCAGAAGTCGCCCCACTGCCGTCCCTCGCCATTCGGAAAGCCGGCCGGCGCGGTGGTGCTGGGCGAGCGCTGTCATGCGTGGATCCTTTCCTGCGCGGCTGGGTTGGCCGCTGGCTGTACGCTGAACGCCCTGCTTCCGCTTTCGACCGGCTTTGGCCATCTATTCATCCCTCGCGTTCGGGGTGGTGGGCTTTTGGCGGACGACCGGCCCAAGATCCTGCTCAGGCACGATCCAGCGGCCATCACGCTCGGTGACGTTGCGCATGGCGCAGGGGCAGCGCGGTTCACCGTTGCGCGGGCCGATGCAATTGCAAGCGAAGGTGTCCACCCAATTGCGGGGAGCGGTGCTGTAGGCGCCATGGAGACCATCTCTGAAGATGCTGCCGGTGCTCATGCTGCGTTGCTCCTGCTGTTCGGGGGATTTTGGGTGGCGGAGAAGTACCAGCCTTCGGCCTTTGTTTGGGGATGCTGGGTGGTCATCCCCGGCTTGTGGCCCGCAGCGACACGCTCAGCCCATTCGGGCGTGTCCTTGACGATGAAGACCTTAGGAAGCCCGCTTGCAGAGGCTGGCGGTGCGCGCTTGGCCATGGCTTCCGAGATGATCGGGGCGTAGTAGCGCCACGACTGGATACCGTTCTTGGGGGCAGGCCGCGCTCGCAAGGCCGGGAGAATGTCGCGGTCAAGATCGGCTTGCCGATGAAGCAACTCCGCTATCGGGGCGAATGACCCCAGCCGATCGGAAGCCGCAGCCTCGCAGCAGCGCCTTTCTGCCTCTTGCAAATCCAAAACAGGCGCGCCCGCGCTAGATGCTGCGCTAGCAGCATCTTTTGTTTCTTCCTCTGTATCTGTATCTGTCTCTGCTTCTGGTGCGTCACTGTGACGTGACGCGACCGTCACCCCACCGTCACGCGACGGGTTAGCGTCTTCGTCACTCCGCGATGCTCGCTTGTCACGGTAACGTTTCTGGCGCTCAGCCGAGCGGTCGGATTGAAACTGACGGTCGCCCCACTTTGCCACAGAACCCGCGTGAATTCGGCCCAATCCCTCCAGGCTTTCCAGAATGCTGAGAATGTCAGCCTCATCCGCTCGGAGAAAGTAGGCGATCTCGGCGGCGTCGATCTCGTATCGTCCTGCATCATCGATCTCCGCAGCGCTTTCGAGAATGGCGCCCCATACCCAAACGACGCGCTCGACCGTCTGGCGGGACTTTAGCGCGGCACGCACGAGCTTGTCGTCGCGCATCATGCCGGCGTAATGGCGAAACCATCGGCTCATGCTCGCGCCCTCCGCTCTGCGCGGCGCTGGCGAAAGACATGGACCGGGTTGACCCAAGGGCCACGTTTGATCTGTCGCGGGGCCGGTAGCGAAAGGACAAGGTCCGTCAGCGCGTCGAGATCACCCTTGATCTGAGCTACCCGGACATCCTCGTTTGCAGGAACGGAGAGCCGTGCAAGTTCAGCCTCCATCGCATTGAAGGCTTCGATGTAGCGGGCTTTCCAGGCTGCTGCCGCCGGGCCAGTGAAGCCCATACAGACCATGACGAAGCCGTCTCGGGTCAGGCTGAAAGCCCTGTAGCTGCGGCCCTTTTCGTCGATGTAGGAGATCGGCTCAAAATTGAGCCGATCAAATTCGGGGCCGATATCGCGGCGCACTTGGTCGATCGCCCGAAGCACGTTCTTGTGCTCCTTGTCGAAGTCCTTGGCGATATCGAGCGACGTGCAGCGGGCCACGCCTTCCCGCAGAGCAACAGAGGCCGAACCGGAAATGACCGGCTCCTCGGGCTCAGACGCGCCAAGCAAGCCATATTCGCGCAGCTTGCGGCGGATATAGGCACGCTGATTGAGAACAGCCCGAACATCCCCTGGCGTGCTGGCGCAGACTGTCTTCTCTTGCGGGCCATTCGGCGCGGACCAGAGGACGCAATGATGCTTTCCCCCGACTTCGACGCGGCCCTTTATCCCGACGCTCTCAAGCTCCGAGAGAACGGCTTCGATGACTTCATTCGCCATCAGAACCTCTCAACTTTCCAGCCGCCGCCCTTGCTCTTGGCAAGGGCCTGCACGGCAATGAATTGCATGGGGTAGATGGAGGCCGCGACTTTGATCTTGACCCGTGCGTCGTCTTCCCAGTGGCCTTTCACCTCGTGGCATTCGAGGGCGCCATCTGCCTTGAGGACCAGGAAATCAGGGCTGTAGAACGTGTTGTCAGCCAGCCGGAGCTTTGCGGCTTCGAACTTCCACCAGAGCACATCCTTGCAGGCGACGAGCGTGTCGAGGAACGCCGCATACGACGCCTCGGTCTTGTTCATTGTGCCGACCGGGAGACGGCCCAGAGCGCGGGTTGCGAAGTTCATTGACCGCGCTCCCGGTCACGAGCGCGGGCCTTGGCTCGCTCGATCAGTTCGGCCATGTCCTGAGGCCGGCTCTCAAGTTCTCGCTCGCAGGCTTCGATAAAAGCTTGCTCGTCGCGGAGCGCTTTCTGCTGCCGGGCTTTCTGAAGGCGGTCGAAGGAGATGATGTTCACCGCTTGCGCCCTCCGAGGCCGCGAACGTTCTTTCCGGTACGGTCATTCTCGCGGCGGATAGAGTGAATCACGGTGGTGTGGTCGCGCATGAACTGACGCCCCAGCTCCATCAAGCTAAGGCCGGTTTCATTGGCTGCGAGCCAAATCGCCTGCTGGCGCGCGAGCACGACGACCTCGCTTCGCCCCTGTCCAAGAATGTCGGTCGGGAGAACGCCGTACTTGTCGGCGCACATGTTGATGATGCCCCGAATTCGGGTCTTATTGCTTTTCTCTTGGTTGACCACAAGCTTGTAGAGCGCCGTGATCTCTTCGCCCCTGGCGGGCGAAAAGAACTCTCGGCTCGGGCGCATGTAAAGGACAACGCCAAGACTGCGAGCCTTGCTCATGACCGCATTGGAAGACCGGCGGAGCTTCGTCCCGATAGCGCGAGCCGAGAACCGATCCGCCGCCATGCTCAGCAGGATTTCGATTTCCTGCTCTTCCCAAAGCATCCCATTGCGGCGACGGCCGGCGAGATGAGGCACCCCACCGGTCTCCAGTCGGCTTGGCCCAGTAGGAATCACGACAGCTTGAGGCAGGGGCAATGCCCCCATGCGCTTCAGGCGCTCGATGCGGGCTGCATGAGCCTCTGCGAGAGCGGGGACGAGGCTCATTTACGCAATCTCTCGATCAAAGACACGACGCACTCGACGAACCAGATCGCGCCATCGAGCAATGCGATCGCCATACGCATCGGGAGACTTGGCGGCGTACCGGAGCGCCGCGTATTCCAACCTGTCGGCATGGCGCTGCATTTCCTTCGTGAGCATGTGTTCTGAGATTTTGACTTCGGCCTCGAAGAGAGCTTCGTCGTCGGCCAAGCCAATGGACCGGGCTTCGCCCGCGTGAAGCGCCCTGACACGCCTTTCCCCGAGACCGAGGAATTTGGCCGCCTTCGGGATCGCTTCCTTGATGGGGCGAGCAGGGGCAACAAAGCTGAAGACGCCCGCGACGCGGGACTGAATATCTACGAAACGCATATCCGAGCCCTTGGGTGAGATTTCCAAGCGGGTGGCTGAGGCTTCCATGACCTTGGGTTCCGTTCTGACGATCCTGAGAACGTCAGAGGGGGAGAGCCATGGAGAGGCTGGACACGATCACGCGGAGGGTCTTGGCGGACTTGCGGGATCGCATGGAAGAGGCAGGCGGGACGGCTGATGAGGCCGCCCCGCCACTCGCGCAGCGAACGGGAGGGGAACTCCACGCGAGGAAGGGTGATGCTCATCCGCGTAGCTCCAGCAGGCGGATGGCGAAGAACGCCGCAGGGCTGGCCGCGAAGATCAGCATGAAGCGATAGGCAGTCATGCCGGGTCGTCCTTCGCATTAGCCAGAAGGCCGGCGATGAAGACCCCGATGCAGGCGCCCAGAGAGACAGAAACGAAGAAGCCGAGGATGGTCATGTCAGGCACCCTTCTCCGCAGAGCGCTTGAGCTGACCTTTCGATCTGACCTCGCCAACCCGAACCGGGTCGGAGATCAGATAGCCAAGGCCGAGCTTTTTGAGCCGGCCGAACGCTTGCGGGATGCCGGTCCATCGCCTCTCCGATTTGGGAGAGAGTGTTGCCTTCACGGAGCATCCTGCGGGCAAGCGCGACATCGAATTCCTTTCGGAACTGGATCCGGGTGGATGCGGGCTCATCGTCGGAGACAAAGCGATGGATGATGAGGTGATGGCGCATCTAGGCTGCCTCCTCACGCGCACCTACACGTATCTGCGAGGCGTCGAAGGCTTCGATGTACACATCGGCGATCGTCTGACGCTCGACGGCGGCCGGCGTCTCAGCTTTGCCACGCTGGCGGATCGTGCGAACGGCGAGCCCGAGCGCGGACTTGTCGAAGCCGTGCGAGGCGGCCTCGGCATAGATTTCTTTGCGATCGGCTTTGATCTCGTCTTCCTCCGCATGGGTGCGAAGGATGCGTTCGATCAGGGTGACGACTTGATCGCTCATGCCGCCCTCCCTTCAGAGGGCTTGGCGCCGAAAACGTCGGGCCTCAGATCGTGTCGCGAGATGCCGGTGATGCGCTCGATGTCGATGACGCGAAGCGGAGGCGCTTGCTTCCATTGAGCAATGGCCTGCGACGAGACACCAAGTTCCCGGCTAAGAGCGACAGGCCCTCCAGCGGCTTCGATGGCTTTTCTGAGTGCGATATCCGTCATGGCGACGAATATAAGACTAACTTACATTTTGATGCAAGCGATACTTTCATTGAAGCCGTGAAAGCGCCGCTTACCATGCGCTGCATGGAAATTGAGTTCAAAGCCATCCTTAGAAGGGCGCGCAAGGCGGCTGGAATGACCCAGCAGCAGGTTGCCGACGCGCTCAAGGTCAAGCACCCGGCCGTCAATCAGTGGGAGACGGGCAAAACGTACCCCTCCACCGACAACCTCTTCGCTCTCGCCAACCTCCTCGGGCCTTCCATCCTCAATTGGAAGGAACAGGGGGAGGCGGATAATTCCGTAACCGCACCCGCAGTTGGCTCGACAGGGCTGGTTGAGTCGAACGTCGAGTATGAGCAAGGGCCGTTTCGGCGGCCACGAGTTACCGGCCCTCATGATATCGAGGAGCTAGGCGTCACGATGGGCGGCGATGGCGAGGATGATGCCGCTTTCGAGATGAACGGCCAGGTCATCGACCGCGTTAAGCGGCCGATTGGCATCCTGGATCGGAAGAATGTCTACGCTCTGCGCGTGACTAACACGAGTATGTGGCCTCGCTTCAAGCACGGGGTGCGCGTCTATATCGAAGACCGGCCGCCGGCTATCGAGGACCATGTGGTGATCGAGCTGAAGCCGACCGAGGAAGGTCGGCCCGGCAAATCCTTCATCAAACTTCTGACGGCTATCGACTCGCGCAAGATTACAGTGGAGCAATATAATCCTCGTGGCATTCTCGAATTTGGACGCCATGAGATCAAGAAGGTGTGGCGGGTCATCCCCGATGAAGAATTGCGCGGGGATGCCTGATGAGCACCACTGAAATAATGCTGGCCATTGGCCTCGGAATCCTCGTTGGGATCTCGTACCAGCTCAGAGCCATTAGTAGGCAGATTGAGGCTCTGATTAAGCTTCGCTTCCCTGATCTTTTTGAGCGGTAGGCGTTGCTACTCCGCCGCCCTCAGGATCGGCAGCAGATACATATCCCGCTGATCGCACTGCGAGCATCGCAGCTTCGGCTTGAGCTGCTGCACCGTTAGAATGCCCTTTGCCGCGATGGCGCGCAGGTCGCGTCCCTGCATCCGCTTGATGTGTCCGCAGCACTCGCAGCGGATCTGAAGCGCCGGAATATCAGCAAGCGGAACCTCCCCAGACCAACCCATACTCATAGCCAGCCCTGCCTTAGTTCTTGATATGTTCTTAATTAGCCAGACGGCGCGTTAAGAGTCGAGTCGCGAATCAGCAAAATTCGGCGGCGCATAAAAAAGAAAGCTGCCCTTACATTTTCGCTTGCATCAAAATGTAAGCCATGCTTTTATCTCCTCACGAACAGAGGAGACGGCGGCAATGGCCACCAAGGCGAAGAAGCAGGCAGACAAGGTTGAGGCCCCCGCCAAGGAGGCAGCCGCAATCACTTCGATCAAGGGCTTCGACCACGAGTTCAAATGCCGTGGCTTTCAGTTCGAGGTCGGCAAGACCTACGAAGTGAAGGGCGACGTTAAGGCCTGCCGCAACGGCTTCCACGCCGTCTCGATGGATGCCCCTCTCCATGTCTGGGACTTCTACCCGATCATCGACGATGAAGGCCGTCTGACGCGCTATGCCATCACGGAACAGACCGGCGCGACCGACGAGGAGAAGACGGAGAAGGGTACGAAGATCGCCTCGGCTTCCATCTCGATCAAGATGGAGCTCTCGCTGCCGGAATTCATCCGCAAGGCAGTTGAACGCATCGTCGATCTGACGAGGGGCAAAACTGCGGATGCCGCCGGCTACTCCGCCCAGATCGGCAGCAGCGGCTACTACGCCCGGATCGGCAGCAGCGGCTGCTCCGCCCAGATCGGCAGCAGCGGCGACTACGCCCAGATCGGCAGCAGCGGCGACTACGCCCAGATCGGCAGCAGCGGCGACTCCGCCCGGATCAATTCGACGGGCCGGGATGCGGTCATCGCGTCTGCCGGCCCCGGCACAACCGCGAGCGGCATTGACGGCGCGTGGGTCAGCCTTGCTGAATTCATTGACGGTAAGTGCGTTGGCTTCGCTACCGGCTGCATCGGCAAGGACGGATTGAAGCCCAACACGGCCTACCGCGCTCTGGGCGGGAAACTGGTGGAGGTCGAGTGATGGCCACCCCCTACCGCGAATTCGATTTCCGCCACGACGACTTCCACATCGACGGTGCGTTCTGCATCTGCGAACCGCTGCTGATCGAGGCATCGAACGGGCTGCGCGGATTCAAGATCGAGAGCGTCCGCCGGCTGGTGTCGGATGACCATGCGGTGGCCGTCCCGACCTGCATCTCCGACTACATCTCGGCATGGGCGCTGACTGACGCCGGAAAGGCGAAGCTTCAGGAAGCCTACACCGCCTCTCTCCCCGACGATGGCCAGAGCTACGCCTACACGGCGCCTCGGGATCATCGGTCGATCTTCGCGAGGGTGGCGTGATGAACGCGGTCGCCCTCGAAAGCTTCAACACCTGGATCGGCTGGGCTCAGTGCGATCTTCGCAGTCTGCCGACAGCCGATGAGGCGCCGAAGTCTCGCTCCCTGCTGCTGAGCACGGCCCGGCATTCGGTCCGCCACGCTCTCGTCGCTGCCAACAAGCTTGGGTGCTCAGCGCGCAAGGCGCTCTGCTTGCGCGTCCTCAACTGGATCGCTGCCGACATGCGGAGGCTGCCGTCATGACGACCCTCGTCCGCCGCGCTCTCATCCTCTGGCGAGCTTGGAAGGCCCGCAAGGTCTTTGGCCCTCAGGTTGAGCAACTCCGCAACGCCATTGACCGAGCCCGCAAGCACCATCGCCCGGTCAAAGACCTTTCCCGCCGTCTCCGAGAAGCCACCCATGCGCGCCTCCGCGCTGAGCTGGGAGTGAAGTGACATGACCGAAGCAGCCCTCACCATCCACACCGAGCAGCCATCCCGCGCCGTCGCTATGACACCGGTTGACATGCTGAGCCTCGCCGTCGAGAGGGGCGCAAGCGTCGAGACGCTGGAAAAGCTCATGGGCCTCCGCGAGCGCTATGAGGCTAGTCAGGCCCGCAAGGCTTTCGACGAGGCCGTGGCGGACGCCAAAGCTGGCATTCAGCCGGTGCTCAAGAACCGCGAGGGCCACAACGGCAAGCGATACGCGGACTTTGCCGCCATCGCCAAGGCTGTTGACCCGATCATCAGCGAGTTCGGCTTGTCCTACCGTTTCCGCACCACGCAGACGGATCGGATCAACGTCACCTGCATCCTGTCCCACAAGGACGGCCACAGCGAGGAAACGACGCTTTCCGGCCCTGCTGACGCCACCGGCAACAAGAACGCAATCCAGGCCATCGGCAGCACGCTGACCTACCTCCAGCGCTACACGCTGGTTCAGGCGCTCGGCTTGGCCGCATCGGAAGACGATGACGGCCGGAAGGCTGGCGCGGCCGATGTCCAGACGATCACCGAGGAGCAGGCGATGCTCCTACGTGAGCTGATCGAGGCGACCAACTCGGATCAGCGCGGCGTGCTGACCTACGTCCGCGCCGACGACATAGAGTCCATCGCGGCTGACAAGTTCGATGGCCTCGTGGCGATGCTCAAGCGCAAGGAGCAGCGCCGTGGATGAGCTTGTTCAGGGCAGCCCCGAATGGCTGGCGATCCGCGTCGGCAAGGTCACGGCCTCCCGCGTCGCTGATGTCGTCGCCAAGACGAAGACCGGCTACGGCGCCAGCCGCGCCAACTACATGGCCGAACTGATCGCTGAGCGCCTGACTGGCGCGCCGGCCGAACGCTACACCAACGCGGCCATGGCATGGGGAACCGAAAAGGAGCCGGAAGCGCGTGCGCTGTACGAGTTCCTGACAGATGCCGAAGTCACTCAGGTCGGGTTCGTTCCCCACCCGACCATTTCGGACAGCGGCGCCAGCCCTGACGGCCTCGTGGGCGAGGACGGGCTTGTCGAGATCAAATGCCCGAACACAGCAACGCACATCGACACGCTGTTGGGCCGGAGCATCCCGGCGAAATACGAGACGCAGATGCAATGGCAGATGGCCTGCACAGGCCGACTGTGGTGCGACTTCGTCAGCTACGATCCTCGGATGCCGGACAGCATGCGCCTGTTCGTCTGCCGCGAAGAGCGCAACGACGCGATGATTGCGGAGCTTGCGGAGGAAGTCGGCAAGTTCCTGGTCGAACTGGACGCGAAGGTAGCGAGCCTCACGGCGCTCTATGAGCGCAAGGAGGCGGCGTGATGTCTCGCGCCCTCGTCATCCTCGATAGCCCGATGGCTCGCAGCCGTGCCGCCTCATGGGTCATGAAGGCACCTGCCGGCACGCGCTGCGAGTTCAAGGCCAGCAAGCGCAGCCTTCCGCAGAACGATCGCATGTGGGCCATGTTGACCGACATCGCCCGGCAAGTTCCGTGGCATGGCCTGACGCTCAAGCCCGACGACTGGAAGCTGATCTTCCTCGATGGCCTCAAGCGTGAGCTGCGGGCGGTCCCCAATCTGGACGGAACCGGCTTCGTCAATATCGGCCGCTCGTCGTCGGATCTGACGAAGCAGGAGATGACCGACCTCATCGAGCTGATTTTCGCGTTCGGCGCGCAGCACGGCGTCGTCTTTGCTGACGACCGGGAGGCCAGCCATGCGGCGTAAGCGCTCCGACACCGCCCGACGCGCTATCTGGCTGCGATTCAACAAGACCTGTCAGATGTGCTTCCAGCCAACTGACGAGCGCGGGTACGATCTGGACCATCATATTCCGCTGGAAATCGGCGGTGACGATAGCGACGACAACCTGCGCCCGCTCTGCCGTCCGTGCCACCGTCTGAAGACGAAGGGCGATGCAACCGACATCGCGAAGGCGCGGCGCCGTCAGGATCGCCACACCGGGACGCACACGCCCGCCGGCTCTCTGCAATCCCGAGGCTTCGACAAGCGGCCTCCGCAGCGGCGCGCGTCGGCTCCTCTCGCCAGGCCCCTTCCTGCACGGAGGATCACGCCTTGAATCGCCTCTACATCCCCCAGCCCACAGCATGGCCGTCAGACCCGATTGGAACCCAGGCTCTGAAGGTGATGTGCTTCTGCCTCTTCATGCTTGGCGTCTACGGCGCCGTTCAGCTCCTCGAAATCATGGTGCGGTGATGTTCTACGTCGGACAGAAAGTCGTGTGTGTGGATGATGGCCACTACCATGCAAGCTATCCCTTCGAAAAGCCCGTGAAGGGGCGCGTTTACACGGTCAGCCGCGTCTATGAGGCGGATGATGACGGCGAAGTCATGCTTTGCCTCGACGAACTGGACCAGCCGGGCAATCATGAGTGGTACCAGGGTGACCACTCCTATGCTTACCGCCCCGTAGTCGAGCGCAAGACCTCGATCGAAATCTTCAAGGCGATGCTGACGCCGAAGACCGAGCAGGTGTCGGCATGAACTGGCACGAACCTCTCATCACGCCCGCTACGGCCTTCTACTGCGTGGTTGGCTGGCTCGCTATCGAGGCCCTGATCTGGATCGTCCGTCGCGTCATGGCTGAAGGGAAGGCGGAGCCAGACCTGTACGAGCACGTCGATGGGGAGGGAAGGTGATTATGAGTGGCATCCGCGAGACTCAGGCGCCTGCATGGCCTCGTTGGGGAAGCTTGGAGCCGGGCAAAGCGGTCCGCCGCCGGAGCGACATTTACGTCGGCTGCGTCGTGTTCATCCACGACGTGAACAACCGCGTTTATCTACGCCAGCACAGCGGCCCTGATCCGCGCCATTTCTTCGTGCCTCGCGAGGTCATCGGAGAGACAAGCCGATCATGGATCGTAGGCTGGTCGGGTCGCGGCGAGAAGCACCCTAAAGGAGCGCCTGTTCACCTGTTCGGGCTCGACGATGTCGAGGATGCGCTGTGGGTCAGCGAGCATTCGTATCGGCTAAGCCAGCACATCAGCCGCATCCGGGATGCAGATCTTCTTCGAGCAATCGCCAAGCTAGCGGGCTTCACCCCATGACCCTCTCCTCACTCATCTCGCGCGTAGAGGAAGGGGAAGGGGCTGATCGCGTCATTGACGGAGCGATCTACGATTTCCTTTCGACCGGGCTATCCGTCAGCGCAGAGCACATCGTTACCCACACCGCCCCGAACCCTAGCTGGCTGCCCCGCTATACCGGATCATTGGACGCCGTCGTCTCTCTGATCGGGCAGAAGCTGCCGGGGTGGGAGTGGAGCGCCACGGGTCGAAAAGGCCCGTGCTACGGCCACGTTTGGCCGGCGGGCTGGCGCGATGACCGAGCGGTTCTTGCTGAGGCTATGTCCCCCGCCCGCGCTCTCCTAGCCGCCTGCCTGCGCGCCCTTTCGGCTCTGGAGGACAGCAAAGCCGGTCTCGCGGATGCCAACTCAAAGGACCGCCCATGACTCATGATGAGAAGATCGTCGAGGCGGTGGCGAGGGCTATCGAAGGCGAGATCGATACCATCGAACTGGTTTCTGCCTCTCCTGAAACAATCCGGCGGCTCAAGGCAGCGCGTATCGCCCGCGCCGCCATCACCGCTTATCAGGCAGAGGCGTGGCAGCCTGAACTCGTCTGGACTGAACCGGCCCCTCCGAACGGCAAGTCATGCTTCTACGACCATGTGCTGGCCGAAACTCCCTTCGGAAAATTCTCGATCGAATGGAAGAGCTGGAAGGCGCACGACACGTACGCAGTGATGTTCTGCGATGGGTTCGTGGGCGCCAAGACAACGTTGGATGGCGCTAAATTGCTCGCCGCCGATTGGTTCGCCAAGCGCGTCAGAGCCTGCATTCCCCCCGCCCCAAAGGCCACGCCATGAGGGGGGAGAGCGCAGAACGCGTCGTCGATCGACGCCCGTTGACACCAACCATGCTGGCAGAACGCTGGCAGTGCTCAGAGCGTCATATCCGAAACCAGATTGCCGCAGGCCGGCTTCGCGCCTTTAGGGTAGGGGGCAAGCTCCTTCGCATCTCGATGGACGCTGTGGAGGAATACGAATGCCAGAGTATCGCCTGTGCCTCTACCGAGGGAAGTTCGCCGTCACATGGGTTGATGAAAAGCTCGGCAGACAACGCCGCTCGCTTGGCACGGCTGACCGTTCGGAGGCCAACCGCCTCCTAGTCGATTTTGAGGTCGCGCAGACACGGGCGACGACTCAGGCCGCCCCGCAGACCATCGGGATGTTATGGGCGGCGTATCGCAAGCATGCGGAAGGCCGGCCGGTCGCGGTGACGATGGGCCATGAGGAGAAGGCGCTGAAAGAGCGCTTCTTCCACCTGCCGCCGGAGGCAGTCAAAGATGCGCTCATCGACGAGCACATCGCCGCCAGGCGAGGGCAGGGGAGGTCGGACGGAACGATCTGGACCGAGCTGGGCCATCTGCGGATTGTGTTTTCGTGGTCCGTCAAGAAGGGGCTGATCGCCAAAGCACCTTATGTGAAGCGTCCGCGCCAGCCGGCACCAAAGCGCGACTTTCTGACGCGCGACCAGTTCAACCTTTTTCTCTCCAAGTGCGAGCATCCGCATCTGCGGCGATTCGTCATCATCGCCATGACAACAGGAGCGCGCACGTCCGCCATCTTGGATCTGACGTGGAATCGGGTGGATTTCGAGCGCGGCCTGATCGACCTTTCGACCGAGAGCGGAAACAGGCGCAAGAATCGCCCCACCGTCCCGATGAATCGCAGCCTTCGTGCCGCTCTTGCTGAGGCAAAGAAAGGCTCCATCGGCAACTATGTGATCGAATGGGCGGGCGAGAAGGTCGGCTCGGTCAAGAAGGGTATCGCAGCCGCCGCCAAGCGCTCGGACCTGACGTTCGTCACGCCGCACGTTCTGCGCCACTCGGCAGCCGTCTGGATGGCCGAAGGCGGCCGCCGGATGGAAGAAATCGCGCAGTTCCTGGGCCACTCGGATAGCCGCATCACCGAACGCGTCTACGCAAAGTATTCTCCGCAGTTCCTGCGCGAAGCCGCAGACCTGTTGGAACTTGATTCCATTGCGAAAATACCTCGAAAGACCGCTTGACGGCGCGCTCATCTCGTGCGCACAATGGGCGCACGATGAATAGCAAATCAGACCGCCTCTATATTCGAGTGACCGAGGCCGAGAAGGCTTTGATCCAGGCAGCAGCTGACCGTGCCGGGCACCCGGTCTCGCGGTTTGTGGTCGCGGCTGCGCTGGCTGCGGCTAGGAAGGTGAAGTGATGACTGCGGCTGACGATAGGCGCCCGGAATGGCCCTATAAGCTGACCGAGGCGCAAGTATTGCTGCTGGCGGGGCACATTACCCAGATCAATCATCGGTGGGAGATGACTGGGGTTGATACGTCTAGGAATTGGATCGAGTTTAAGAGCGATAAGGGTAAGGCCTTTTCCGCTCCCGATGGGTGGGCTGAGCTTTTTGAGTTCGCGCCAAACCATCACGCAAGCCTGATCCGTCCGAACTATCGGGGCGAGCAGGCGATCAAGCGCCTAGACGAGATTAAGAAATTTGAGGCGAAGCATGCGACGGAGCGCGCTGAGTTCGAGCGCCTCAAGCGGAAATTCGACGCCGTATAAATGGTGGGCGATGCAGGGTTCGAACCTGCGACCCCTGCCGTGTGAAGGCAGTGCTCTACCGCTGAGCTAATCGCCCGTGGTTCATGTGAACCATCGGCCCGGAGGTAACCAGATGCAGCGATTGATGTCACCCCCCCCGTGTGAAGGGAGTGCTCTACCGCTGAGCTAATCGCCCGGACGGGCCTCTCCTAGTCGGCGCGCCCGGTGCCGTCAAGGACGGTTCTGCGCTCAGGACGCGATCGCCACCGGATCGAGGGCGCGCGCGACGGCGGCGGGAAGCTCGTCGAAATGCTGGATGATGAAATCCGGCTCCAGCGTCTCGATCGGCACGTCGGTATAGCCGAAGGGCACGCAGATCGACGGGATGCCGGCAGCGCGGGCGGTTGCGATGTCGGTGCGCGAATCGCCGATCATCACGGCTCGCTTCGGATCGCCCTTCGCCGCCTCGATCGTCAGGGTGAGATGGCGCGGATCGGGCTTGAAGAAGGGGAAGGTGTCGCGCCCCGCCACCGAGGCGAAGCGGTCGGTGATGCCGAAATGGTCGAGGATCAGCCGCGTGTGCAGGATCGGCTTGTTGGTGCAGACGGCGAGCGCATAGCCTTCGCCGGTCAGGGCGTCCATCGCGCCGAGCACGCCGTCGAAGAGATGGCTGCTGGAGGCGACGTCCTGCGCGTAGATCGTCAGGAAGTCCTGGAAGAGGCGCTCCAGCGTCTCCGCGTCGAGCGGGCGACCCGAGACCTTGAAGCCGCGCTCGATCAGCGCGCGGGCGCCGGCGCCGACCAGTTCGCGGGCCCGCTCGTAGGGCAGGGCCGGCAGGCCCTCCTGCGTGAGGATGACGTTGAGCGTGCGCATGATGTCGGGCGCCGTCTCGGCCAGGGTGCCGTCGAGATCGAAGACGACGATGGGGGCGAGGCTCATGGTCGCGTTTTCCCTCAGGCCGATTGATCCGGCCGCATGGCGATCGCTTAAAGGTTTTTCGCTCCGGCTTGGCAAGCGCGTCGGGCGCAACCCGGCCAGACGCCACCTCAAATCCGCCCGGCAAGATGCTATCCTGCGCTCGATTCGCCGCAGGTCGGCGCGGCAGGGAACCTTGTGATGTCGAAGATGGTCGAGAAGCTGCCGCTGCGCGGCGCGCGCGCCCTGCGCTGGTCCTTCCTGTCGCTTGTTGTCGCCGGCCCCGCTTTCGCCGGCAATTTCGAGTTCGCGCCGGCGCCGCAGAACGATCTCAACCGCGTCTACCGGATCGAGAGGGCGACCGGGGAGGTCGGCGCCTGCCAGTTCCAGCTCAAGGAAGGCGGCGTCGGCATCACCATCTGCTTCCCGGCCGGCGAGGGGGCGGGGCCGCAGACGCCGGGCGAATACGGGCTGATGCCCTCCCGGCACGAGAAGGAGGGCGGCATCTTCCGCGTCAACCTGCGCACCGGCGAGATGAGCATCTGCTACGTCTTCGACGACAAGACGGTGTGCACGCCCCAGGCGAAATAGCGCAGTGGCGGGCCGCAAGGCTGGACTTTAAAGGGCTGGACTCTCGCGCTCCGGCGCGGCAGGAGGGCGCCGTCATCCGTTGCGGATGGGTCTGACCTTCTCAAATCAACCACTCGCTCAAACCGACGCCCGGGCAGGACGATGAACGCCGACGAACTGAAGAAGCAGGCCGCCGCCCGCGCGCTCGATCTGGTGCGGCCCGGCATGCGGCTGGGGCTCGGGACGGGCTCGACCGCCAAGCATTTCGTCGACCTGCTCGGCCGGCGTGTCGCCGAGGGGCTCGAAATCATCTGCGTCGCGACATCGGAGGCGACGCAGGCCCAGGCTCTCTCCCTGAACATCCCGATGTCGACCCTCGACGAGACGCCCGAACTCGACCTGACGGTCGACGGCGCCGACGAGGTCGATCCGCAACTGCGCCTGATCAAGGGCGGCGGCGCGGCGTTGCTGCGCGAGAAGATCGTCGCGGCGGCTTCGGCACGGATGATCGTCATCGCCGATGACGGCAAGCTCGTGCCGCGGCTCGGCCGCTTTCCCCTGCCGATCGAGGTCGTGCCCTTCGGGCTGGAGGCGACGCGGCGGGCGGTTGCGATCGCGATCACGGCGTCCGGCGCGGCCGGAGAACTGAAGCTGCGCCTGCGCCCGGATGGAAGCACGCTCCTGACCGATGGCGGTCATTTCATCCTCGACGCTCATCTCGGCGCCATCGATCAGCCGGAATTATTGGCTCAGGCTCTCAACACGGTTCCGGGCGTGGTCGAGCACGGCCTGTTCATCGGCCTCGCGGCGGGGGCCATCCTGGCCGGCGCTGAGGGGCTGAAGCTGCTCGGCCGGATCGAGTGATTCCATTCCGACGCGATCCACGCTAAGGAACGCGCGAACGAGATCGGGCCGCGGGTCCGGAGGCGCAGCCGGGCTCCGGTCGGCTCCTCAACGACGAAGGGGTTTTGAACGTATGATCCGCCACTCTCTCGCCAGCGCGCTTCTGGGCCTGGCGCTCATCTGCGCCGCTCCCGCCTTCGCCCAGGCGCCGGCATTGGCGCCGAGCCATCTGCAGGCGGCCCGCGAGGTCATGACTCTGACCGGCGTCACGCAGAATATCGACAATATCTACCGCGAGTTCGAGGAGAGCGCGAAGCAGCTCATCGCGACGAGGCCGGAAGCGAAGAAGGACATGGAAGCCGTCGTCGCCGAGCTGAAGCCGGAGGCCGACAGGCGCGCCGAGGAGATGACGAAGACCGCCGCCGCGATCTTCGCCAGCAAGATGACCGAGGCCGATCTCAAGGCGGTTTCGGCCTTCTTCAACTCGGATGTCGGCAAGCGCTACACCAGCCTGCGCTCCGAGGCGATGCAGGCGCTTTTCAAGGAGCTCGAGCCCTGGAGCGTCCAGACCAGCAACTACCTGTTCGACCGCTTCTCGCAGGAGATGCGCAAGCGCGGTCATACGCTCTGACGCAGCCGTGCGGTGCGGCTCCGCACTGCAAGGAATTCGGAAAGGCCGGTGGATTATCCGCCGGCCTTTTTTCTTCGATGGCGGAGGGTTTATGTCCCTGCATGACTGCGAAGCGCAGCGTGTTTGACCGCCCTTCCTCCCTGCGATGGAAAGCCTCGGCATGACCCGCCAGACCGTTCTCGTGACAGGCGGCTCCGGCTTTCTCGCCGGCCATTGCATCCTCGCTCTGCTGAAGGCCGGCTACGATGTCCGCACGACCCTGCGCTCGCCGGCGCGCGAGGCCGGCCTGCGGGCCACCCTGGCCGCTACGGGGGCCGAGCTCGACGGGCGGCTTCAGGTCGCGATTGCCGATCTGACGGCCGATGCGGGCTGGGACGCGGCCGTCGCGGGCTGCTCCCATGTGCTGCATGTCGCTTCGCCGCTTCTGACGGCGGCGCCCCCCGACGAGGACGAGCTGATCCGGCCGGCCCGCGAGGGCACCCTGCGCGTGCTGCGCGCCGCGCATCGCGCCGGTATCAAGCGCGTGGTCCTGACCTCGTCCTTCGCCGCGATCGGCTATGGGCGCCCGCTCGACCGCCCCTATGACGAGCGCGACTGGACCGATCCCGCCGCACCGGGGCTCGCCGCCTATCCGAAATCGAAGACGCTGGCCGAGAAGGCCGCCTGGGATTTCGTCGACGGCGAAGGGCAGGGGCTGGAACTCGCCGTCGTCAACCCGGTCGGCATCTTCGGCCCGCTGCTCGGGCCGGATCTCTCGGCCTCGATCGTGCTGATCCGGACCATGCTCGAGGGCAAGCTCCGCGCGGTGCCGCAGCTCATGTTCGGCGTGGTCGATGTGCGCGATGTCGCCGAGCTGCATCTGCGCGCGATGACCGACCCTGCCGCCGCCGGCGAGCGCTTCCTGGCCACGGCCGGCGACTTCATGACGATGCGGGCCATCGCGGAGGCGCTGAAGGCGGGGCTCGGCCAGCGCGCAGACCGCGTCTCGACCGTCGTGCTGCCGAACTGGCTGGTGCGCCTCGTCGCCCGCTTCAGCGCGACGGCCCGTCAGGCTGCGACGCCTGAGCTCGGACGGAAGAAGACCGCGACGGGCGCCAAGGCGATCGCCATGCTCGGCTGGCAGCCGCGACCGGCGGCGGAAGCGCTGGTCGCGACCGGGGAGAGCCTGTTCAGGCTCGGCCTGGTCAGTCCTCCGAGGCCTTGAACCGGTTCAGCCCCTTCATCGCGAAGGGTGCGATCAGGGCGAGCGCGGCGATGCCGAGCAGCGTCGCCGAGATCGGGTTCTCCAGCAGGATCATCGGGTCGCCGAGGCTGATCTGCAGGGCGCGTCGCAATTGCTGCTCCGCCATCGGCCCGAGGATGAGCCCGACCACCATCGGCGCGACCGGATAGTCGTAGCGGCGCATCAGATAGCCGATGAAGCCGAAGATGAAGAGCATGGCGAGCTCGACCGGCGAGCCGTTGACCGCGAGCGTGCCCATCGTCGCGAAGACGACGATGCCGGCATAGAGCCAGGGCTGCGGGATCGCCAGCAGCCTGACCCAGAGCCCGATCAGGGGCAGGTTCAGGATCACCAGCATGACGTTGGCGATGAACAGCGAGGCGATCAGGCCCCAGACCAGGTCCGGCTTCTCGGCGAAAAGGAGCGGGCCGGGGTTGAGTCCGTATTGCTGGAAGCCGGCGAGCATGATCGCGGCGGTCGCCGAGGTCGGCAGGCCGAGCGTCAGCAGCGGTACCAGCGTGCCGGCGGCGGAGGCGTTGTTGGCGGCTTCCGGCCCCGCGACGCCCTCGATCGCGCCCTTGCCGAACTCGTCGGGATATTTGCAGAGCCGCTTCTCGGTCGAATAGCTGAGGAAGGTCGGGACCTCCGCGCCGCCGGCGGGCAGGGCGCCGATCGGGAAGCCGAAGGCGGTGCCTCGCAACCACGGCGCCCAGGAGCGCTTCCAGTCCTCCTTGGTCATCCAGAGCGAGCCCTTGATCGGGATGATCTCCTCCGGAGCGTGGGAGCGCTTGGAGGCGACGTAGAAAGCCTCGCCCACCGCGAACAGGCCGACGGCCAGCGTGGTCACCTCGACGCCGTTGAGCAGCTCCGGCACGCCGAAGGTCAGGCGGGCCTGCCCGGTCAGCTTGTCGATGCCGATGAGGCCGAGCGCGATGCCGATGAACAGGCTGGTCAGCCCGCGCAGCGGCGAGTCGCCGAAGGTCGCCGACACCGTGACGAAGGCGACGATCATCAGCGCGAAATAGTCCCAGGGGCCGAATTTCACCGCGACCTCGACCAGCCACGGCGCCAGGAAGGCGAGGCCGATTGTCGCGATCAGGCCGGCGACGAAGGAGCCGATGGCGGACGTCGCCAGCGCCGGGCCGCCGCGCCCCGCCTTGGCCATCTTCGAGCCTTCGAGCGCGGTTGCCAGCGAGGCGCTCTCGCCCGGCGCATTGAGCAGGATCGCGGTGGTCGAGCCGCCATACATGCCGCCGTAATAGATGCCGGCGAACATGATGAGCGAGCCGGCGGGGTCAAGCTTGAAGGTGACCGGCAGCAGGAGCGCGACCGTCAGCGCCGGGCCGATGCCGGGCAGCACGCCGACCGCGGTGCCGAGAAAGACGCCGATCAGGCAGAACAGCAGCTTCGAGGGTTCGAGCGCGACCGTGAAGCCGTGGAGAAGCGAAAGCAGCGTTTCCATCGTATCCGGCCCGCCTCAGAGGAAGAGTTGTTCGAGCGGTCCCGCCGGCAAAATCAGCGTCAGGACCTTGGCGAAGACGAGGAAGATCGCGAGGCCGAGCACGAAGCCGATCGCGGCATCGACGGCAAGCGCCCGCCGCCCCATGCCGCGCGCCGTGCAGGCGAAGACGACCGCGATGGCGATGACGAAGCCGCCGCCGAGCCCGATGCAGGCGATCAGGAAGATGAGCCCGCCCGCGATCCAGAGCAGGGCCGTACCGTCGGCAGCATCGGGCTTCGGCAGCCCTTCGCGGAAGGCGACGACGAAATGCGCCAACCCGAGAATGGTCAATCCGGCAGCCACGACATAGGGCATGGCGGTGGGGCCGACGCCGTAATTCGACGTGATGGTCTGCTGCGAGGCGTCATAGCCGATCAGGGCGGCGACGATCAGCAGCAGCACGCCCACGATCAGGGCCGGCTTGTCGGCGCCTTGCGTGCGGGTCTCGTTCGTCATGGCGTTCCCCTGGTGGAGGCTGGCGCCTTCGCGCATTGTCGGGCGAAGCGGCTCCGGTTCGCGCGGCGACAAGGCGACGGGAGAAGAGTTGGAGGCGCTTCTGGCGTTGAGAAAGGGGCCGGTTGCCCGGCCCCCCGAGATATCGACGGTGCCGGTCGGTTTACTTCACCAGCCCGACTTCGGTCATCACCTTGGAGACGCGCTCGATCTCGCCTTTCAGGAAGCTGTCGAAGGCGGCGCCGGCCAGGAAGGAATCGTCCCAGCCTCGGGCCTTGAGGATCTCCTGCCACTCCTTCGACTTGACCATCTTCTCGACCGTGTCGGTCAGAGCCTTGGTCTGCTCGGCCGAGAGGCCGGGAGGAGCGACGACGGAGCGCCAGTTCAGCAGCTCGAGCTCGATGCCCTGTTCCTTGAGGGTCGGGGCGTCCGGCGCGTTTTCGAGGCGCTTGCCCGACGAGACCGCGAGCACGCGCAGCTTGCCGGCTTTGATCTGGCCCTCGAACTCGCCATAGCCGGAGACGCCGGCGGTGACGCGCCCGCCGAGCATGGCCGCCAGTGCCTCGCCGCCGCCCGAGAACGGGATGTAGTTGATCTTCTTGGCGTCCGCTCCGACCGCCTGCGCGAACAGCGCGGCGAGGATGTGGTCGGTGCCGCCGGCCGAGCCGCCGGCCCAGGTCACCTTGGCCGGGTCGGCCTTCAGGCGCTCGGCCAGGTCCTTGGCGCTCTTGAGCGGCGACTCCGTCGGCACGACGATGACCTCGGCCTCGGCGGTGAGGCGGGCGATCGGCGTCACCTGCGTCAGGTTGACCGGCGACTTGTTGAGCAGGATCGCGCCGACCATGACGAAGCCGTTGACCATCAGCTGATGGCCGTCGCCCTTCGCGCCGATGAGCTGGGAGAGGCCGATGGTGCCGCCGGCGCCGGTGACGTTGTTGACCTGCACGCTCTTGACGATGCCGGCCGCGGTCAGCGCCTGCTGCATCGAGCGCGCGGTGCCGTCCCAGCCGCCGCCGGGAGCTGCCGGAGCCATGATCTTGAGCTCGCTCACCTGGGCGAAGGCTGCCGTCGAGAGCGCCGCGAGGGCCACGGCCGCGAGGGCGCCGCGCTTGAGGACCGATGTCAGCATGGATTTCCTCCGCTGTGCGGCTTTGCCGCGAGTTTTTTAGGGTTGCCTTTGCCCTGTGGCACCATGCCGCGCCGGGCGTCAATTACGCCTGATTACATAATCGGATGATATGATTCCGGGGTGAGCTGGCCCCTTTGCCGAAGTTCTACGTCTTTCGTTGCAGGCGTCATGGTGCCGGGTTTCGACGGCCCGGGTTGCGGTCGCGCCTCTGGCGAAGATCGGCCCGATCGCGTAATCGCAGCCCATGAGCCAGCCCCGCCTTCCAGTCGGCCAGGAAGCCGTCTCGACTTCCTCGCTTCTCTCCACCCGTCTCGTGGCGGCCGGCTCGGTGCTGATGGTGCTGATGCCGCTGGCGATGTGGCTCGCCAATCGCTCCGCGCCGCTGATGCTCGGCCTCGGCGCCATGACCTTCATCGCCGCTGCTGTCGCGGCGGGCCGGGCGGGCGAAGTCGTCGCGCGCTTGCGGAGCCTGCTCGCGACCCCGCTGGGGCTGGCGCTGGCCGCCTTCCTCGCCTGGGCCCTTCTCTCGATCCTGTGGAGCCACAGGCCGGCAGCCTCCTTGCGGGCCTGGGCGGAGCTTGTGCTGCCGGCGGTCTTCGCGCTCGCGATTGCGGCTTCGGGCCGGTTCAGGCCGCAGCCCGCATGGCTGCGCGCGCTTGCGGTCGCGATCATCCTCGCCAGTCTGCTGGCCATGGTCGAGCTCGCCTCCGGGCTGTCGCAGCGGGCCGAGCTCGGCATCGGCAAGCTGATGAGCTTCGTCTTCAATCGCCCAGCCATCACGGCGCTGGTGCTCGCCGTGCCCACGATCCATGGTCTCTGGCATATGCCGGCCGCGCGCCGCTCCGACCGGATCCTGGCAGTCCTGCTCGGACTGACCGTGGCCGCATTGGCGCTGCGCTCGGAGAGCGCTTCGGCGCGGCTCGGCGTTGCGGTCTGCCTCGTCTGCTGGGTCGCGTCGGCCTACTGGCCGCGCCTGATGCTGACGGCCGCCGCGATCGGGCTCGTCCTGACTATGGCGATGGCGCCGGTTCTCGGCCTTGCCGCCCATAACTGGCTACCCTCGGTGATCCTGAACCGTTTCGCTGTCATGACCGGGCAGGCTCGTATCGATATCTGGCAGAGTTTCGGCGAGGTGGTGCGGGTACGGCCGATCGCCGGCGCCGGCTTCGGCACCTCGGCCAGCATGGACCGGCACCCGGTGGCGGCCGAGGTGGCGCCGGAGCATAGGGTGCTCCTGGGCGTGGGGCACCCTCACGACATGCCGTTGCAGGCATGGGTCGAGACCGGAGCGATCGGGGCGGGCATTCTGCTTGCGGCAGGCCTGCTTCTGCTGGCGCGATTGCGCCGGCTGCCGGCGCGGGAGATGGCGCCGCGCCTCGCGCTCTTCGCCGCTGCCTTTGCGATTTCGGTCGTCGGGCACGGAGCCTGGCAAGGCTGGTGGATTGCCGTTCTGGGAGCCGGGATCCTCTGGTTCGGTCCGGGCGCGGCCGCGCGACAAGGAGAAGACCATGGCTGAGTACGACGTCGATCTCTTCGTCATCGGGGCCGGCTCCGGCGGCACGCGTGCGGCGCGCATCGCGGCGGGCCATGGCGCCCGCGTGATGATCGCGGAGGAAGACCGGATCGGCGGCACCTGCGTCATCCGCGGCTGCGTGCCGAAGAAGCTCTTCGTCTATGCCAGCCGCTTCACCGAGGATTTTGAGGACGCGGCCGGCTTCGGCTGGACGCTTCCCGCAAAGCCGTCCTTCGACTGGCCGACGCTGCGCGACGCCGTGGCCAACGAGGTCACGCGCCTGTCCGGGCTCTATCGCAAGGGGCTCGAGGGCGCGAAGGCCGAAATCCGTGAGGAGCGGGCCGTCATCGAGGGACCGCATGAGGTCCGCCTGCAGAAGAGCGGGCAACTGGTCCGCGCCCGCCACATCCTCGTTGCAACCGGCGGCTGGCCCTCCTTCGATCCGCCGATCCCCGGCGGCGAGCTCGGCATTTCCTCGAACGAGGTCTTCCACCTGCCGGTGCTGCCGAAGCGCATGCTCGTCGTCGGTGGCGGCTATATCGCGCTCGAATTCGCCAGCCTTTTCGCCCGGCTCGGCGTCGCGGTGACGCTCCTGCACCGGGGCGACAACATCCTGCGCGGCTTCGACGAGGACATCCGCACCCGCCTGCGCGACGCGCTGAAGGAGGCCGGCATCACCTTCCGCCTCGGTTGTACCGTCGAGCGCATCGAAGAACTGCCGGACGGCAGCCGCCGCGCCCATTGCGCGACGGGCGCACCGATCGAGGCCGATGTCGTTCTGGTCGCGACCGGGCGCCGTCCCAACACGAAGGGGCTCGGGCTGGAAAAGGTCGGAGCCGAGCTCGGACCGCTCGGCGAGGTCGTCGTGGACGCCGCCTCGACCAGCAGCGTGCCGTCGATCCACGCGGTCGGCGACGTCACCAATAGGGTGAACCTGACCCCGGTCGCGATCCGCGAGGGCCATGCCTTCGCCGACACGGTTTTCGGCAACAAGCCCTGGACGGTCGATCACGGGATCATCGCCTCGGCCGTCTTCACCACGCCTGAGGTTGGCACGGTCGGTCTCAGCGAGGAGCAGGCTCTCGCCGCCGGCCATGAATTGCGTGTCTTCGAGTCCAATTTCCGCCCGATGAAGGCGACGATCTCCGGCCGGCACGAGCGCATCTACATGAAGCTCGTCGTCGACGCGAAGACCGACAAGATGCTGGGCGTCCACATCCTCGGCCATGACGCCGGCGAGATTATCCAGGCAACCGCTATCGCGGTGACGATGGGCGCGACCAAGGCGGATTTCGACCGCACCGTCGCGCTGCATCCCAGCGCGGCCGAGGAACTGGTGACGATGCGTACGCCGCGCGCGGGGTAGGGTTATCGATCGTCTCGCGAAACCACGCCGTCATCCCGGGCCTGCCCCGGGATCCATCGAAAGGCGCAGCGCTCGACGATGGATCCCGGATCTCCGCTTCGCTCCGTTCGGGATGAGGCGCGTTTCTGGGACAGCACTGCCAGTAGAGTTTCTGCGGCCACGGTTGAATCAGCCTGTGAAGCGCCTGAATCAGCATGGCAACCGGCGTTGCTATCCCGTTGCGGGGAATCGGCTTTTCGATCGCGTGTGACGCTCGGCCGGGCAGCCCGCTGCAGGGGCTGCCGCCAGACGATGGCCATTCCGCGAGCTTGGGTGTATAGCCGCCCCTTCGCGCCATGAAGAGGTTGATGATGCGCGATCTTCGAAAGATCAGGAGCACGTAGTCCCATGTCCGAGCGGTGGACGCCAGAGAGCTGGAGGGCCAAGCCCGCCCAGCAGATTCCGGATTATCCGGACCAGGCAGCCTTGAAGGCGGTCGAGCAGCAGCTCGCCGGCTTTCCGCCGCTCGTTTTTGCAGGCGAGGCGCGCAAGCTCAAACGGGCGTTGGGCAAGGTCGCGGCCGGCGAGGCCTTCCTTCTTCAGGGCGGTGACTGCGCCGAGAGCTTCGCCGAGCACTCGGCCGACAACATCCGCGACTTCTTCCGGCTGTTCCTGCAGATGGCGGTGGTGCTGACCTTTGCCGGCGGCTCGCCGGTGGTGAAGGTCGGGCGCATCGCCGGGCAGTTCGCCAAGCCGCGCTCGGCGCCGAACGAGAAGATCGGCGATGTCGAGCTTCCCAGCTACAAGGGCGACATCGTCAATGACATTGCCTTCACGGAAGAGGCGCGCATCCCCGATCCGCGCCGCCAGCTCGAGGCCTACAGGCAGTCGGCCGCGACGCTGAACCTGATCCGCGCCTTCGCGACGGGCGGCTACGCCAATCTCGACAACGCGCATCGCTGGATGCTCGGCTTCGTCAAGGACAGTCCGTCCTCGCATCGCTACCAGGAGGTGGCCGAGCGCATCACCGAGGCGCTCGACTTCATGCGCGCCATCGGCATCGACCCGGAGACCCATCCGGAGATGCGCACGACCGACTTCTACACCAGCCACGAGGCGCTGCTGCTCGGCTACGAGCAGGCGATGACCCGTACCGACTCGACGACCGGCGAGTGGTACGACACCTCCGGCCACATGGTCTGGATCGGCGACCGCACGCGCCAGCTCGACCACGCCCATGTCGAGTTCTTCCGCGGCATCAAGAACCCGATCGGCCTGAAATGCGGCCCCTCGACCACGGTCGACGGTCTGCTCAAGCTGATCGAAGTGCTCGATCCGCAGAACCAGCCGGGCCGGCTGACGCTGATCGGCCGCTTCGGCGCCGACAAGGTCTTCGACAACCTGCCCGCGCTGGTGCGTGCCACCAAGCGGGAAGGGCGCAACGTCGTCTGGTCCTGCGACCCGATGCACGGCAACACGGTCAAGGCGGCGAGCGGCTACAAGACGCGGCCCTTCGACCTGATCATGACCGAGGTGAAGAACTTCTTCGCCGTCCATCAGGCCGAGGGCAGCCATGCCGGCGGCCTGCATCTGGAGATGACCGGCAAGAACGTCACCGAATGCACCGGTGGTGCGCGCGGTATGACCGATGCGGATCTCAACGACCGCTACCACACGGTCTGCGATCCCCGCCTCAATGCCGAGCAGGCGCTGGAATTGGCCTTCCTCGTCGCCGAGCTGGTCAAGCGCGAGCGGGCCGGGCGGGCGCGTCCCGAGGTCGAGGCGGCGGAGTAAGCCGCCTCTCCGTCAGACGAAAATGAAAAAGGCCGGGACTGATGTCCCGGCCTTTTTCGTTGCGGCAGGAGGATGCCGTCAGAACTTGATGGCGGCACCGACGCGCGCGGTGTTGACATTGACCGTCACGCCTTCGACGTCATTGAAGCTGCTGAACAGATACTCGCCGCGGACAAGGAGATTCTCAGTCAAGGCGGCTTCGAGACCGCCGCCGACCGAGTAGCCGTAGCCCCAGACATCCTTCTTCGCTCCGCCGAGCACGCGTGGCCAGCCATAGTAGCTGGCTCCGCTGCTATTCGCCCAATCGGCGGCGACGGCCACGTTGGTATCGAAGCGGCCGACCGCGGCGCCGGCGGTGAAATACGGCATCCACATGCCATAGGCGTAGCCCAGGCGAATGCGGGCATTGAAGTAGTCGTTCAATCGGGCATCCTGGACGGATGCGATGGCCATGGCACCGGAACTCAGGAGCCGCGCCTCCAGAGTGGAGGCGGATGTCGACTGATCGACGCGGGAATATTCCGCCTCGAAGCCGATGATCGCATCGCCGAATGCGAAATTATAACCGACGAAGGCGCCGAAGGTCGAACCACGATCGGTGCGGGCCGATGACAGGACGAGCTGGCCCGGGTCGAGTTCGTTCAGGACCGAAGCACCGTTGAATGCGCCTCTGGCGATGTCCAGAACGCCCTTGTCGGTGCGGAAACGCGTTTGAGACAGGCCGCCGAAGCCACCGAAATAGAAACCTGACCAATTATAGGAGCCGCCCGAGAGCGACGGCGCCTGCGGCATGTCCTCGATCTGCGAGCCGCGCAGCACCGGATAATCGGCCGCGAAGGCCGGCGCGCCGAGTCCCGCGGCAAGTGCAAAGGAACCGACCACGCGCGTGACGGAACGGAGGCGCATCCTGATCTCCCCGGCAGCGGTACGGTCTGGCTCCGTTCTGCCCTGCCTGGGAGCGATTCATGCCTTGGTAACCCTAATAACGGGTTAACAGCCTAAGGTTGCAGGCGCCTTATCAGACGAGCGATTGTCGCCCGGGGCCAAAAGCGCCATAAGCCGCGTCATGACAACGTCTCTGGTCCGCTTCGCGCCGTCGCCCACCGGCTATCTGCATATCGGAAACGCCCGGCCGGCGCTGTTCAACTGGCTGTTCGCCCGCCGCCATCACGGCCGCTTCCTGCTGCGCTACGACGACACCGACATCGCGCGCTCGAAACCGGAATATGCCGAGGCCATCGCCGAGGATCTCGGCTGGCTCGGAATCGTGCCCGATCAGGTCATCTGGCAGTCGCAACGCCTGGCGATCTATGACGCGGTGGCGGAGCGCCTGCGTGCTGCCGGCCGGCTCTATGCCTGCTACGAGACGCCCGACGAGCTCGACCGCCGCCGCAAGCGCCAGCTCGCCCGCGGCCTGCCGCCGATCTACGACCGTGCCGCGCTGAAGCTCACCGCCGAGCAGAAGGCGGCCTTCGAGGCGGAGGGGCGTAAACCCCATTGGCGCTTCCTGCTGGAGGCGCGCGAGGTGGCGTGGGACGACCTCGTGCGCGGCCCCTCCCATGTCGACTGCGCCTCGCTCTCCGACCCGGTTCTGGTGCGCGAGGACGGCAGCTATCTCTACACGCTGCCCTCCGTCGTCGACGATATTGAGACCGGCGTGAGCCATGTCATCCGCGGTGAGGATCATGTCACCAACACGGCGGTTCAGGCGCAGATCTTCGAGGCGCTGGGTGCGAGCCTGCCGGTCTTCGGCCACCACAACCTGCTGACCACGGCGAGCGGAGAGGGGCTCTCGAAGCGCCTCGGCCATCTCTCGTTGCGGGGCCTGCGCGACTCCGGCGTCGAGGCGCTGGCCGTCGCGGCGCTGGCCGTGCTGGTCGGGACCTCCGACGCGGTGCGTCCCGTTGCGAGCCTCGACGAGCTCGCCGGTCTCGTCGATCTCGCCCATGTCTCACGCGCCCCGGCCAAGTTCGACGAGCACGAGCTCGAGGCGCTGAGCGCCCGCACGCTGCACCAGATGCCCTTCGCGGCGGTCGCCGATCGGCTCGCGGCCATCGGCGTCGCTGGCGGGGAGCCGTTCTGGCTGGCCGTGCGCGGCAACCTGACGAAATTCGACGAGGCGAAGCTGTGGTGGCAGGTCGTGGCGGGGGCAATCACGCCCGTCATCGCCGATCCGGCTTTCGCGGCGAAAGCGGCCGAGCTGCTGCCGCCGGAGCCTTTCGACGGCACGAGCTGGAAGAGCTGGACGCAGGCCGTCTCCGCCGCCACCGGCGCCAAGGGCAAGGGGCTGTTCATGCCGCTGCGCCAGGCGCTGACCGGCCTCGACCATGGGCCGGAACTGGCAGCCCTATTGCCGCTGATCGGGCGGGAGAAGGCGCTGAAGCGGCTGGCCGGCGAGAGCGCCTGATATACCGCCGTCATTCTCGGGCCGCCTCAGCGGACCCGAGAATCTCGTTCAGGATAGGCGCTGGTTTCCGAGATGGTCGGGTCAGGCCCGACCATGACGGCAGAGAGCCGCCCCCTCACTCGTGCCGGTGCATCGCCGAGGCGTGCTTGGTGTCGCGCATCAGCGCGTAGACCAGGAACGAGAGGAAGATGATGCCGGCGAGATAGTAGTAGAACCACTGCTCGTGGCCCTGCTGCTTGAAGAACAGGGCGATGGCCGGCGCCGTGCCGCCGAAGATCGAGACGGTCAGCGCATAGGGCACGGCGACGCCGGTGGCGCGCACCGAGGTCGGGAACAGCTCGGCCTTCACCACCGCGTTGATCGAGGTGTAGCCGGCGGTGAAGATCCAGGCGCCGCAGATCAGTAGGAACGCGATCCAGGGGGATTTCGTGCCGGAAAGCGTGGTCAGGATCGGCACGGTGAGCAGCGTGCCGGCGATGCCGAAGAACATCAGCACCGGCTTGCGGCCGATCCGGTCGGAGATCGCGCCATAGATGGGCTGCAGGATCGCGGCGAAGATCAGAGAGCCGGCGATGACATAGGTAGTGACGATGTCGGAGAGGCCGACCGTCTGCTTCACGAAGGTCTGCATATAGGTGGTGAAGGTGTAGAAGGCGGCGGTGCCGCCGGCGGTGAGGCCGACCACGATCGCGACCTCGCGCGGATATTTCAACAGGCCACGCAGCGAGCTTTCGCGCTTCATCGTGCCCTTGGCGGCTTCGAAGGCCTCGGTCTCCTGCATATGCCGCCGCATGAACATGGCGGTGACGGCAAGGACGGCCCCGATGATGAAGGGGATGCGCCAGCCCCAGGCGACGAGCTGCTCATGCGTCAGGAAGACGTTCTGGAGCAGCAGCAGCACCAGGATGGCGGTGAGCTGGCCGCCGATCAGCGTCACATACTGGAAGCTCGAATAGAAGCCGCGATGCTCGGGGTCGGCGATCTCGGTGAGATAGGTCGCGCTCGCCCCGTATTCGCCGCCGAGGCTCAGGCCCTCGATGATGCGGGCGAGGGCGAGCAGGGCAGGCGCGGCGAAGCCGATCGTCTGATAGGTCGGGGTAAAGGCGATGATCAGCGAGCCGAAGCACATCATCACCACCGAGAGCATCAGCGACAGGCGCCGGCCATAGCGGTCCGCGAGATGGCCGAACAGCCAGCCGCCGACGGGGCGCACGATGAAGCCTGCCGCAAAGAGCGTCGCGGCGTTGAGCTGCTGCACCACCGGGTCGGTCGAGGGGAAGAAATGCGGCGCGAAATACAGCGCGAAGGCGGTATAGGCGTAGAAATCATACCACTCGACGAGATTGCCGACGGAGCCGATGAAGATCGCCTTGATCCTGCGCCGGGCGTCGCTGAGCTCGATCGGGTGCGGGTGGTGCGGCTGTGTCGTGCTGGCGTCCGACATGAAGGCCCTCTGAAGCTGGTGGGAGCGTCAGAAGGCAGGACCCGCGGGGATACGGGCCGGAATGCGGTCTGGCGGCCTCCCGAAGGGGCGGCAAGGTTCGCTCTTTATGCGACGGTCTCGCCCATGCGTCCAGCGCCGAGCATGACGATACCCGGCTGCGCGATTTGTCGTCCGCGCATGGAACTAATGCGGATCAGGGCTTGACCAGTTGCGGGCTCAGATTGGGCGCGAGGTTCGGCGCCACGATGCGCACCGTGCGGCGCTCGCCGGTGACGCTGCGCGACTCGCTCTTCAGCCCGTCGCCCTTGTCGAGCGTCTTCTCGTCGACGATGTCGGGGCCGACGCCGGCCGATTCGGTGCCGGAGGTCGGGGAGTTCTCCGACGGCATCGGCTTCTCGTCCGGCGCGTCCGGGAGAGCGGCCGGAGTCGGCTTCACCGCTTCGGGCGCGCTGCGCCGCTTGGGATCGGGTTTCGGCCGCGAGAGCTCGGCCGCGCGCTGCTCGGTGACGATGACGTCGCCCTTGCGCTTGTCGAGCAGGTATTCGGCGTTCTTCAGCGCCTCCGACCAGCTCTGGCCCTGGCCGCGGCAGGTGCAGGTCGCATCGAAGGAGCGGGTGTATTTGCCGGCGTTCGGCAGGGACGAATAGGGCTGGCCGGTCGAGCGCGAGGCCGCGTTCTGGATGTCGCCGCCCGCGCTCATGCCGAAGGCCGTGGTCTCGCTGCCGGGGCAGAGCGCCTGGCACATCTCGTCGGCATTGCCGTTATTGTTGGCGAGCGGGAAGAAATAGCCGTCGCAGCTGCGCACGCAGACGGTCTGGGCGCCGCCGAGGCGCGGCTTTTCCGGCTCGATCACCGGCTGCTCGGGGTCGAGCTCGGGGATGGTCGAGTCGACGCCGCCGGGGCCGGGACCCGGGTCGCGCCCGAAGATCGTGTCGAAGAAGCCGCGCGGGCGCGCGCCGCAATTGTTGCTGATCGCGGCCGCGAGCTGGGCGCGCCGCTGCTCGAGCGCGCCGCCCTGGGCCCTTTGCTGGAGCGCCTCGTACTGCGCCTGCAACTGGCCCATCTGCGCACGGATGCCGCCGCATTGCGGCGGCGCCTGGCCACCGAAAAAGAGGAAGCCGCCACCGCGCTCGCACCCCATGGCGCGGTACTGGCCGCTCAACTGGCCGAGCTGCGCGCCGACGCGCTGGGCGGCCTGCGCAGCGCGCGGATCGCCGCCGCTGCGGCCCTGGAGGCTCTGAAGCTCGGCGCGCCATGCGTCGCAGGACGGTGACTGGGCGGTTGCCGTCCCGCTCAAAGCCGCCAGCGCCAGCAGGGCCATGCCGAAGCGTCTGGAAAGTCGCAGCATCATCGCAGGTCGGGTCACGTCATCCACTGTCGGAGCAGGCCGTCGGGCCACAAACTCCTGCCAACAACACCCGCCAAACGCGACGGAACTATGGAGCCCCCGCGTCTCCCGACGCCGAGTCGGCCGAGGTGACGCGGCTTTCGCATGCCACATCCGGGCGCGCGCAGCAATCCGCGGCGAAGGGCGCCGGACAGGTGGTGGAAAACGCGCGCTTCGACTAGAAGCGCGGGGCTGGCGCCGCGATTGCGGCGTCGGCAGCTCCTTTCGTCGCGAGGCCAGCGCCGCTCATGTCCGAATTCCTGCCGCTTCACGAAGCCGTCATCCCGGAGCTGCCGAACTATTATCGCGGCAAGGTCCGCGAGAATTACGATCTCCCGGATGAACGCCGTATCCTGATCTCGACCGACCGGCTCTCCGCCTTCGACCGCGCCATCGCCTCGATCCCGCTGAAGGGGCAGGTGCTGACGCAGACGGCGCGCTACTGGTTCGAGAAGACCGCCGATATCTGCCCGAACCATGTCCTCGAATATCCTGACCCGAATGTCGTCGTCGGCCGGCGCCTCGACATCCTGCCGGTCGAGATGGTGGTGCGCGGCTATCTCGCCGGCACGACCGGCACCTCGATCCTGACCATGTACAAGCAGGGCCGGCGCGAGATGTACGGCATGACGCTGCCGGACGGCTTGCGCGACAACGAGGCGCTGGCGGAGCCGATCATCACCCCGACCAGCAAGGCCTTCGACGGCGGCCATGACGAGCCGCTTTCGGCCGGCCAGATCGTCGGGAGCGGCCTCCTGACGCAGAAGCAATGGGACACCGTCTCCGGCTATGCGCTCGCGCTCTTCGCCCGCGGCCAGAAGCTCGCGAGCGAGCGCGGCCTCATCCTGGCCGACACGAAATACGAGTTCGGCACCGACGCCGACGGCAACATCCTGCTCGCCGACGAGATCCATACGCCGGATTCGAGCCGCTACTGGTTCGCCGAAAGCTATCCCGAACGCTTCGCCTCCGGCGGCAAGCCCGAATCCTTCGACAAGGATTTCGTGCGCAACTGGGTGGTGGCGCGCTGCGACCCTTACAAGGAGGAGCTGCCGCCGATCCCGCAGGAGCTGATCGACCAGACCTCGGCGGTCTATGTCCGCGCCTATGAGACGATCACCGGCCAGGCTTTCGCCTATCCACCGGCGGGCGAGAACCCGCAGGAGCGGATCAGGCGCAATCTCGCGCGGTATTTCTGAGGGTTTTCGGCCTGGATTTTATGCTGGTCATCCCGGGCGACCGAAGGGAGACTCGGGATCCATGCTTGAGCCTTTGCCGGAGGCGTTCCGGCACGGATCCCGGATCTGCGCGGCTTCGCCGCTTGTCCGGGATGACGGCGCGATGTGTGACGGGGCCGGGATGCCCTTACGACCCGTCTTCCTCGCGATAATTCCCCGCGAGCAGGCGGCCGCGCTCGGTCAGGGTCGAGAGCACGCGCTCGAACACCTTGATTTCCTCCGGCGCGATGCCTTCGATCCAGCGCGCCTCGAAGCCGAGCGCCAGCGGCACGATCTGGTCGTAGATCCGCTTGCCGGCCGGCGTCAGGGTCACGAAGGATTCGCGCCGGTCCTGCCGGTTCTCGGCGCGCGAGACGAGGCCGCGCTTCTCCAGCTCGGTGACGGCGCGCGAGACCTTGGTCTTGTGCATCTGGGCGAGCTCGCCGATGTCGCGCGAGGTCAGCTTGCCGAACTCGCCGAGCTGCGCCACCACGCGCCATTCCGGGATGCCGATGCCGAAATGCTCGCCATAGATCCGGCCGAGCGCGCGGCCGCCCAGCGTGCCGACGACATTCAGGCGATAGGGCAAGAAGCGCTCCAGCCGGAGCATCTGGTCCTGGAGCGAGGGCGAGGTTTTCTCTGACATGGGCGGCTGTGTAGCTGGTTCCGGAGAGGCCGGCGAGCCGGTGCGGCTGCCATCAGCAGGAGAGGGCCACAACCATACAGTCGAAAGACGATGCTGTCGCGTGGCGGTGGCCGCGTCGGTCGCGCCGGTGAAGGAGCAACGCGGCTCCTGCCTCGAACGCGCGGCGATCCGAGCCGGAGGCGTGGTAGAATTGCGGTCTGCCGCTCGGATACGTTGCCGTCGGGGAAACGCGCGAAACAGGTCAGCATGGCGAGCATCTCGAGAATCGGTCCGGATGCGAGGGTGTCGATGACGCGGCGATGGGCCCGGCACTGGCTGCGCTCCTGCCGTGAGTTTCCGGCCCGTGCCCTGGCCGTGCTCGATCGCCGGGAGGGCGATCCGGGACGGACGATTCATGAATTCCGCCGCCTGATGAAGGCGTGGCGCGCTTTGCTGAAGCTTGCTCCCGCCGAGCTGGCCGAGGAGGGGAAAGCGGTTCGCGGGGCTATCGGAGACTTGCGCCGCGGCTTCGGCATCGCCCGCGACACGGCGGTCGTCGCCAAGGTGCTCAGTGCGCTCTGTCCCGACCATGCCTCCGAGGACGACGCGCAGGATGCAGCCGTGGCGCTGCTGGCCGAGCAGGGAGACGCCGTCCGCGACGAGCTCCGGCGCCTGTCGGCCGAGATGGCGCGCTGGTCCGTGTCGGACGAGACGGGCGACTTTCTGGTCCGGGCCTTCCGGCGCAGCTATCGGCTGGCACGGCGCCATGGGCGCCGCGATCCACGCCGGATGGACGCGGAGCATCTGCACGAGTGGCGAAGCATGATCGTCGATTTGAGCTATCAGCTCAGCTTCTTCGCGCCGGCCGACCCGGCAGGGCTCGGGCAGCAGGCCAAGGCGGCGGAGCGCCTGCGCTCGCGGCTCGGCAATGCGATCGACCTCGGCATGGTCCGTGCGCATCTCGCCGAAAGGCCAGCGCTGGATGGCGTCGATGCGCTTGCGCAGGAGATCCCGCGCAAGATCGCCAAACAGCGCCGCAAGGCGGCGAAACTGGCTAAGCGCCTTCTCGCTCGCCGCCCCAGGCGTGCCGGCGCCGATCTGCGCGAGGCGATGGAGCACCGGCCGCCGAGGCGGACCAGCTTCGGCTGATCCGTTCCGGGCGACGGGCGGGGATGGCGCCGGCGCGCCTCAGCGCGCCTTCAGCCGGTTCATGAACGAGTCGTAGGAGAGCTCCGCGATCTGCCACCAGAGCAGGTTCTCGCCGCGGAAGGCGACCATCGAATCGTAGCCCTTCTTGAAGTCCGGGCTCTTGGCCCCGGTCTCGGCGTAGTATTCCTCGGCCGCCTTCAGCGCCGCTTCCATCACCGGCAGGGGGAAGGCCCGCAATTGCGCGCCCTGCGCGACGAGCCGGCGCAGGCCGCCCGGATTCACATAGTCGTATTTCGCCAGCATCCAGTTGTTCGCCGCCTCGCAGGCGTGCTGGACGATGGCCTGATAGGGCTTCGGCAGCTTGGCCCAAGCCTCCTTGCCGATGATCAGATGCAGCATGGCGCCGCCCTCCCACCAGCCGGGGTAGTAGTAATATTTGGCGACGCGGATGAAGCCGAGCTTCTCGTCGTCATAGGGGCCGACGAACTCGGCCGCGTCGATCGAGCCGCGCTCCAGCGCCGGGTAGACGTCTCCCGGCGCGATCTGCGTCGGCACCACGCCGAGCTTGGACAGCACGGCACCGCCCATGCCGCCAATGCGGAATTTCAGCCCCTTGAGATCGTCGACGCCCTTGAGCTCGTTGCGGAAGAAGCCGCCCATCTGGGTGCCGGAGTTGCCGCAGGGGATGGAATAGGCGTTGAAGCGGTCGAGCACGCCGTTCACGATCTGCTCGCCGCCGCCGAAATACCACCAGCTATGCTGCTGGCGGGCGTTGAGGCCGAAGGGGATGCCGGTGCCGAGCCCCAGCGTCGGGTCCTTGCCGATATAGTAATAGGTCGGCGAATGCGCGCATTCGACTGTGCCGGAGGAGACGGCGTCGAGCGCCTGCAATCCGGGCACGATCTCGCCCGGCGCGAAGACCTGGATCTCGAATTGGCCGTCGGTGGCGTCGGAGACGTATTTCGCGAATTGCTGCGCCGTGCCGAAGATGGTGTCGAGCGACTTCGGAAAGCTCGAGGTCAGCCGCCATTTCACCTGGGGTTGGGACTGCGCGATCGCGGGCGCGGCGACGGCTGTTGCGGCCGCGGCGAGCGCTCCCGTTTTCAAAAACGAGCGACGTTCCATATGGTCTCCTCCCAGAGCCTGTTCACAAGGCTTGTTGCGTCTTTATTGGCGCGTCCGGGAAGGAATGAAAAGAGATGAAGCTTGCCTCCCTCTCGCATGGCCGCGAAGGCCGCCTCGTCGTGGTTTCCGCAGACCTGACGCGTGCGACCGACGCCTTTCCGGTCGTCGCCACCCTGCAGGCGGCGCTGGACGATTGGGAGCGCCTCGCGCCCCGGCTCGCCGACCTCGCCGAGGGGCTGGAGCACGGCTCGGTGCCGTCCTTCCGTTTCCACGAGCATGATTGCGCCGCGCCGTTGCCGCGCGCCTTCCAGTGGCTCGACGGTTCGGCCTATGTGAATCACGTCGAACTCGCCCGGAAGGCGCGGGGCGCGGCCATGCCCGAAAATTTCTGGACCGACCCGCTGATGTACCAAGGCGGGAGCGATGCGCCGCTCGCCCCGCGCGCGCCGATCCACGCCCGCAGCGAGGAGGACGGCATCGATTTCGAGGCCGAGATCGCGGTGATCACGGGCGATGTGCCGATGGGCGCGACGCGCGAGCAGGCGCTCGCCGCCATCCGCCTCGTCATGCTCGCAAACGACGTGAGCCTGCGGAATCGGATTCCGAGCGAATTGGCGAAAGGCTTTGGATTCATTCAGTCAAAGCCGTCCACCTCCTTCTCGCCGGTCGCCGTCACGCCCGGCGCGCTCGGCTCGGCCTGGCGCGACGGCAAGCTGCATCGTCCGCTCCTGGCCCAGCTCAACGGCGCGCCCTTCGGCAGGCCGGATGCCGGCACCGACATGACCTTCGATTTCGGCACGCTCATCGCCCATGCGGCGGCGACGCGCCGGCTTTCGGCCGGCACGATCATCGGCTCCGGCACCGTCTCGAACCGCGATGCCGATGGCGGGCCGGGCAAGCCGGTGGCCGAGGGCGGGGTGGGCTATGCCTGCATCGCCGAGCAGCGCATGGTCGAGACGCTCCGCCAGGGCGAACCGAAGACGTCCTTCCTGCGTTTCGGCGATACGGTCCGCATCGAGATGAAGGACGCCGACGGCCATTCGATCTTCGGCGCCATCGAGCAGGAGGTCCTGCCGCATGACTGAGGCGGGTTTCGGCCGGCGCGGGGCGCTCGCCGCCCATTGCCGCAAGATGGCCCATAACAACGCCTGGGCGAACTGGCGGCTCCTCACGGCCTGCGCGCAACTCAGCGATGCGGATTTCAAGGCGCAGCGGACGAGCTTCTTTCCCTCGCTGCACGAGACGCTGAACCACAATCTGATGGTCGATCTCTATTATATCGACGCGCTCGAACGCGGCGGCCTCGGCCGGCTGGTGTTCGAGCGCTTCCGGCCCTTCGACATGGCGCAGCTCCTCCCCGCCCAGGCCGCTGCAGACCGGCGGCTGATCGCCTTCTGCGACGGCTTGAGCGACGACATGCTCGCAACCACCGTCACGACGGACCGCGGCGAGCACGGACAGGTCGAGGAGCGCGTCGACGATCTGCTGGCGCATCTCTTCCAGCACCAGATCCATCATCGCGGTCAGGCTCATGCCATGCTGGCCGGCACCGCCGTCGCGCCGCCGCAGCTCGACGAATATTTCCTGCGCCACGATTCGCAGCAGACCCGCGTCGAATTGCGCCGCCTCGATCTCGCCCCACCCGAAGAGCTGCTCTGACGCCCGCCCGCAGCTCCAGCTTGTTGGCGGGCGAGACGCCGGATAACCTGCGCCGCGAAACACCGCCCGCCGCGAGAGCCGAGACGCCATGATCGACCCCGTGCCGCTCTATTCCACAGCGATCCCGCTGGCCTTCTTCGTCTGGGGGCCGCTTCTCGTCGTGGTGCTGTTCTGGCTCGTCGGCTTCTGGTCGAACCGTCAGGGCGTGCCGCGCATGCTGGAAAGCGACTGGAACGGCTACAACGTCGCCGATGTCGAGAAGCTCTTCGGGCTCTATGGCGAGACGACGCGGGCGCGCTACCGCAACCGGGTGCTGCCCGCCGACGTCGCCTTCGCCTTCGTCTACGCCATCGTCGGAGCCATCCTGATCGCGGGGCTCGCGATGCGCGGGCAGCCCTGGTGGGTCGCGGCGCTCTGCGGCGGCGGCTGGCTCCTCGGCGGCCTTTGCGACGTGGCCGAGAATCTGGCGGTGGCCCGTCTTCTCGACAGATATCCCCGCGTCGAGGCTGGCGATGTCGCCTTCGCCAGCAGGATGACGCGGCTGAAGCTGGTCTTCTTCTCGCTCGGCATCATCGGCGCGCTGGTTGCCGCCTATCTTGTCTTCAAGCCGCTGGCGGCGTGACCATGCGGCGCTGGCTACGCTTCCTGCCGATCCTCGTCGCTCTCGCATCCCCGGCAGCGGCCGACGAGGTCTACAAGCGCTGCATCGACGATTCGGATGGCACCAATCCGGCCTGGGGCGCCTGCGGCGGCGAATGGGTCGCGCGCGAGGACGCCAAGCTCAACGCGACCTGGAAACGGCTCTACGGGGCGAGCGAGCCGAACACGAAGAAGGACCTGCTCGAGGAGCAGCGCGCCTGGAACGCCTTCAAGGAGAAATCCTGCAGGTTCTACGGCAATGGCGATTTCGGGCGGGAAGGGCAGGTCCTGCATTTTCCGGCCTGCCGCGCGGAGGTCATCGCCCGGCGTACCGAGGCGCTGAAACGCTATGAGGCCGGGCCCTGACGCCGCTCGGGGCGCCCGAGGCGCAGCCGGGTCGCGACCACAGGTGGCGTGCCGATCAGGAACCCGGCCCGGGTCGGTGCCGGCTCGAAACCCAGCCGGGCTGCAAGCCGCAGCGACGCCGCATTCTCCGGATGGGTGGTAATGAGGATCTCCGGCAGGGCAAGGGCCTCGAAGCCATGGCGCAGCAGGCAGGCGGCCGCTTCCCGGGCATAGCCCTTGCCCCAATGCCGCGTGTCGAACCGATAGCTCAACTGGGCGACGTCCACGGCATCGCCATCGGGAATCAACCCGACATAGCCGGTGAAATCTGCCGGATCGATCTTGGCGAAGACCGACCAATAGCCGAGGCCGCGTGCGACATGGGTGAAGCTGCGCGCGGCGACGCCGTCCCGTCCCATCGCCGGGTCGTCGACCGCCGCGATATGGCGCATCACCTGCGGGTCGGCGTTCATCCGGGCGATGGCATCGAGATCGTCGAGCCGGCGCGGCCGCAGCAACAATCTCTCGCTTTCCAGCTCGGGTAGCATCGGTCGCCTTTGCTTTGATGTGCGGGCGGCTGCAGAACTCTGGTGCGCCGGCGCGGGGCTTCCCATATCCTGCCGGGCGCCGAACCGAAACGCGCCGGGAGAATGGGAATGTTGCTTCGTCGTTGGATCCTGGCTGCGTTGGCCGTTGCTCTGTCCGGGGCGTTCGTGGCGCCGGCCATGGCGCAGGAAGACCTGATCTTCAAGAAATCGACAGTCTGGAAGGCGCTGACGCCGGACGACAAGCTCGCCGTCTACGGCGTCGACGATCCGCTCGTCGAGGGCGTGGCCTGCCACTACACCGTGCCGGAGAAGGGCGGCGTCAAGGGCATGTTCGGTGTGGCCGAGGAGGTCTCGGAGGTTTCGCTGGCCTGCCGGCAGATCGGGCCGATCAAGTTCAAGGAGAAGGCCGAGCAGGGCGATGTCGTCTTCCGCGAGCGCCGCTCGCTGATCTGGAAGAAGATGCAGATCGTGCGCGGCTGCGACGCCAAGCGCAACGTGCTGGTCTATCTGGTCTATTCGGACAAGCTCATCGACGGCTCGCCGCAGAATTCGACCTCGACCGTGCCGATCATGCCCTGGGGCAATACCGGCGAGGCGCCGAAATGCAGCGACTGGATCCGGTAGGCGAGGGGATTATTCGCCGCAGGTGATGCTGAGCGGCTGCTCGGCGGCTGCCGCCGGGGTCGGCTTGGTCACCGTGCCGGTGAAATCGGCACGGTCGGCGATGCCGAAGGTCACGGCCTTGCCGAAGCCCTGCGATTCGCACCAGGCATTGGCGACGATCTTGCCGCATTCCGACCGGGTCGAGATGCAGTCGGCGACGCCGTAGCCGTCGCTGGCGGGGATCAGAAAGGTGCGCTGTTCGCTGGGGGCGGCGGCGGGGCGGCTCATCGGCATGATCGAGAGCGAGATGCCGGCGACGGCGATCCCGAGCAGTCCGACGAAAGCCACGGCGCGGCGCATGGGGTGAGATTCCTGAGGGCGACGGGCGGGAGACCCCGAGAATCGGGAGGATGGTTCCGGCCGGTTAAATTTGCGTGAATGGCGGCGGCGATGTTGCGGCGCAGCAAGTCGGGCGCCCTCTTGACGGAAAGCGCGCGGACAGGCAATCACTTTTCCCCATGACGCGAGCCGCCATCAACAGCCCTTGCATTATTTGCCGCTAGCTTTCGCTGGCCGGCTGCTCACGTCCTCGTCCTGAAAACGAACAGACAAAAGCGCCCCGGCCAGCGGCCAGGCTGTTTCTTGTCTTCTGTCGTTTCGTTCGTTCCAGGATTTGCCCCCGATGTCGCCGACCCTGAGGCTCTACAACACGCTGACGCGGACGAAGGAGGATTTCGCTCCGGTCGATCCGCAGAACGTGCGCATGTATGTCTGCGGCCCGACGGTCTACGACTACGCCCATATCGGCAATGCCCGCCCGGTCATCGTCTTCGACGTGCTCTACCGGCTTTTGCGGCACGTCTATGGGCCCGAGCACGTCACCTATGCCCGCAACCTCACCGACGTCGATGACAAGATCAACGCCCGTGCGGCGCGCGACTTCCCCGGTCTGCCGCTGAACGAGGCGATCGCGAAGGTCACCGCGACCACCACGGCGCAGTTCCATCATGATGTCGACGCGCTCGGCAATCTGCGCCCGACGAGCGAGCCGCGCGCCACCGAGCATATCGAGGAGATGCAGGCGATCATCCATCGGCTGATCGCGCGGGGCGTCGCCTATGTCGCCGAAGAGCATGTGCTGTTCCACGTCCCCGCGGTGACGCATCTGGCGAAGGCGCCGAAATACGGTTCGCTCGCCCGCCGCTCGCTCGACGAGATGGTCGCCGGCGCGCGCGTCGATGTGGCCCCTTACAAGCGCGATCCGATGGATTTCGTGCTCTGGAAGCCGAGCCGCGAGGGTATCGACCCCGGCTGGCTCTGGCCGAACGGCGCGCCGGAGGGGATCACCCGTCCCGGCCGCCCGGGCTGGCACATCGAATGCTCGGCCATGTCGATGGCGAAGCTGCTCGCGCCCTTCGGTGGCGGCTTGTCATGCGACGATCCGGCGAAGAACGTCTTCGATATCCATGGCGGCGGCATCGACCTCGTCTTCCCGCACCACGAGAACGAGATCGCCCAGTCCTGCTGCGCCTTCGGCGGCGGGGAGGGGGCGCCGCGCATGGCCAATATCTGGATGCATAACGGCTTCCTGCAGGTCGAGGGCGAGAAGATGTCGAAATCCCTCGGCAACTTCGTCACGATCAACGAATTGCTGGCGACGGAAACCTTCGGCGGCCGCAAATGGCCGGGCGAGGTGCTGCGCCTCGCGATGCTGAAGACGCATTACCGCCAGCCGATCGACTGGACGGTGAAGGCGCTGGAGGAGGCGGAGAAGACGCTGCAGGACTGGGCGGGAGCCGCACAGGGGGTGGCAGCTTCCCAGCCTTCCGTCGAACTGCTCGACGCGCTGGCCGACGATCTCAACACCGCCCGTGTGCTGGCCGAGCTCCACGCGCTCCGCAAGTCCGATGATCTGCCGGCGCTACTGGCGGGCCTCGATCTGCTCGGCATCAAGCTGCCAGAGTTGGCAAAACCTGTTGCCGTCGCGCCGGAGGTCGAGCACCTGATCGCCGCCCGTCTCGACGCCCGCCGCACGAAAAACTTCGCCGAATCCGATCGCATCCGCGACGAACTCACCGCCATGGGTATCGCGCTCAAGGACGGCAAGGACCCCGCCACCGGCGAACCGACGACCACCTGGGAGGTGAAGCGATGAGCCCGAAGATCCGTCCTGCCGGCTCGCTCTCGCTCGCCATCAAGCTCGTCATGCTGGCCATGGTCGTGCCGCGCGTCGTTCGCTTCAAGCTGAGGCGCGGGCGATGAGCCAGATCACCGAACGCTGCCGCATCCATCTCTTCGACACGACGCTGCGCGACGGCGCGCAGACCACCGGCGTCGACTTCTCGCTCGACGACAAGCGCGCCGTCGCGGCCCTGCTCGACCGGCTCGGCGTCGATTATGTCGAGGGCGGCTATCCCGGCGCCAACCCGCTTGACACCGCCTTCTTCGAGGAGAAGGCGACGAAGCAGGCGAAATTCGCCGCCTTCGGCATGACCAAGCGGGCAGGGCGCTCGGCCGCCAACGATCCCGGCATCGCCGCGTTGCTGGCGGCGAAGGCCGATGCCATCGTCTTCGTCGCCAAGGCCTGGGACTACCATGTCCATGTCGCGCTCGAGATTTCGCTGGAGGACAACCTTGCCGGTATCCGCGAGAGCGTCGAGGCGGCGAGGGCCGCTGGCCGCGAGGTGATGCTCGATTGCGAGCATTTCTTCGACGGCTACAAGGCCAACCCCGATTATGCGCTCGCCTGCGCCCGCGCGGCCTATGAGGCCGGTGCCCGTTGGGTCGTGCTCTGCGACACCAATGGCGGCACGCTGCCCGACGAGATCGGGGCTATCGTGCGCGAGGTCGCCAAGGTCGTGCCGGGCGACCATCTCGGCATCCACGCCCATGACGATTGCGGCTGCGCCGTCGCCAATTCGCTGGCGGCGGTCGAGGCCGGAGTGCGCCAGATCCAGGGCACGCTGAACGGGTTGGGCGAGCGCTGCGGCAATGCCAATCTCGTCACGCTGATCGGCGCGCTGAAGCTGAAGGAGCGCTATCGCGAGCGCTTCGCGCTCGGCATCGACGAGAGCCAGCTCGCCGATCTCGCCCATGTCTCGCGCGCCCTCGATGAGATGCTGAATCGCGCGCCGAACCGCCACGCGCCCTTCGTCGGCGCCTCGGCCTTCGCCACCAAGGCTGGCATCCACGCCTCCGCCGTGCTCAAGGACCCGCGCACCTATGAGCATGTCCTGCCAGAGGCCGTCGGCAACACCCGCAAGGTGCTGATTTCCGACCAGGGTGGCAAATCGAACCTCGTGGCGGAGCTGGAACGGATCGGCCTGACGCTCGGCCGCGACGATCCCCGGCTCAACCGCGTACTGCAGGAGGTCAAGGACAAGGAGGCGCAGGGCTATGCCTTCGAGGGCGCCGACGCCTCCTTCTTCCTGCTCGCCAAGCGCATTCTGGGCGAGCTCCCGGCCTATTTCGAGATCGAGCGCTTCACGGCCAATGTCGAGCGCCGCTACAACGCGCTGGGCGAGCTCGTCACCTTCTCCGAGGCGATCGTCAAGGTGAAGGTCGGCGACGACGTGCTGATCTCGGTCGCCGAAAGCGTGCTCGGACCGGTCAACGCGCTCGATCTCGCGCTGCGCAAGGATCTCGGCCGCTACCAGTCGCTGATCGGCGGCCTCAGGCTGGTGGATTACAAGGTCCGCGTCTTCCAGGGCGGCACGGACGCCGTCACCCGTGTGCTGATCGAATCCGGCGACGAAACCGGCGAGCGCTGGACCACGGTCGGCGTCAGCGCGAACATCATCGACGCCTCGTTCCAGGCGCTGGTGGATTCGATCACCTACAAGCTGGTCAGGGCCGGCGCGACGGCGTGACGCCCTGCGCCGTCATGCTCGGGCCTGACCCGAGCATCTCTTGCGAGAGGAGGCTCTAGAACCTCATCGTCCGGAGATTCTCGGGTCTGCACTTCGCTTCGCCCGAGAATGACGGTCCCCGGGAGGTCACTCCGTCAGACGGATCACGCGGTCCTTGCACAGATCCATGTCGGCGTCGCTCGTGGCTTCGTCGTCGAACTGCGCCTGCACCGTATAGCTGCAGCCCTGCGGCTTGTTGAGCTTGAGCGCGACGCTCTTGCCGGGCGCCAGCGGCTTGGCGAGCTTCGCCACGAGCCGGGGCTGGTCGCCCGCCGTCGCGATCGCGAAATTGCTCAAGGGCACCGTGCGCTGATTGGTGATGGTGATCTGCGGATGCGGCCGCGTGGCCTGCGCCGCGGCCGGCTGGGCGAGGCCGAGAGCAGCCCCTAAACCCAGCCCGATCACTGCAAGATTGCGGAATACCATGGTCATGTCTCCCCATTTGAGAGCGTTGAGCGCTCTTTCGCGAGGAGACATTCCCCGTTCGACGAGAACAAGGCAACTCCGGGGCGCCAGTTTACGCGGGCGCCTCGCTTCTGCCGATTCGCAACAGCCTCCAGGCGCAATGCCCCCCTTGCAACAAGCTGCATGCATGGACGCGGAATTGCGCCTATATGGGCCGCATAAACTGGAATCGCTCGAAAATGTCCGTGCCCGCAGCGCCGTCCCCGGTGCCGAGCCTCGCTCGTTCCGTCGTCATCAAGCCGGGCTCCGGCTTCATCGCCACCTTCCGTGCGCTCTGGCCCTATCTCTGGCCGGCGGAAAGGGCCGATCTGCGAGGGCGCGTCGTCGCGGCCTTCGCGCTGATGCTGATCGGGCGCCTGATCCTGATGGGCGTGCCCTTCAGCTTCAAATGGATCACCGACGCGCTGGCCCAGACCCATTCCAGCGTCGAGAACTGGCTGCCCTGGCTCGTCGGCGCGCCGCTGGCGCTGACGGTGCTCTACGGTCTGGCGCGGGTCGGCTCCTCGGCCTTCGTGCAGATGCGCGACGCGATCTTCGCCCCGGTCTTCATGCATGCGGTGCGCACGCTGGCGCTCCAGACCTTCGGGCACCTGCATTATCTCTCGCTGCGCTTCCATCTCGAGCGCAAGACGGGCGGGCTGACGCGCGTGCTGGAACGGGGCCGCAACGGCATCGAGGAGATGGTCCGGCTCGGCCTCAACCAGCTCGTGCCGGTCATCGTCGAGGTCGCGCTGATCATCGCCGTGCTGCTCGCGCTGTTCGACTGGCGCTATGTCGCGGTGCTGGTCGTGATGGTCGTCGCCTACATGACCTACACGATCAAGGCGACCGAGTGGCGTATCGCCATCCGCTCGGCGATGAACGAATCCGATACCGACGCCAATTCCAAGGCGATCGACTCGCTGCTGAACTACGAGACGGTGAAGTATTTCGGCGCCGAGGCGCGTGAGACCGCACGCTACGACGTGGCGATGGCGCGCTACGAGCGCAACTCGATCAAGTCCTACACCTCGCTCGCCTTGCTGAATTTCGGCCAGGCCACGATCTTCGCCGTCGGGCTGACGCTGTCGATGCTGATGGCGGTGCGCGGCTTCCAGGCCGGCACAAACACGGTCGGCGATCTCGTGCTGATCAACTCCATGTTGATCCAGCTCTATCTGCCGCTGAACTTCATGGGCACCGTCTATCGCGAGATCAAGCAGGCGACGCTCGACATCGCCGAGATGTTCTCCCTCATCGGCCGCGATCCGGAAATCCAGGACAAGCCGGGCGCGCTGCCGTTGCAGGTGCCGGCCGGCGAGGTCGTCTTCGACGACGTGCATTTCGCCTATGTGCCGGAGCGGCCGATCCTGCGCGGCATTTCCTTCAAGGTTCCGCCCGGCCGCACCGTCGCCATCGTCGGCCCCTCCGGCGCCGGCAAATCGACGATCTCGCGGCTGCTCTTCCGTTTCTACGAGCCGCAGAAGGGCCGCATCCTCATCGACGGCCAGCCCATCGCCGATATCCAGCAGGTGAGCCTGCGCGCCGCCATCGGCATGGTCCCGCAGGACACGGTGCTGTTCAACGACACCATCGAATACAACATCCGCTACGGCCGCCCCGAGGCGACGATGGAGGAGGTCGAGGACGCTGCCCGCCTCGCCCAGATCGACCGCTTCATCCGCACCTTGCCGGAGGGGTACGCCACCTCCGTCGGCGAGCGCGGCCTCAAGCTCTCCGGCGGCGAGAAGCAGCGCGTCGCCATCGCCCGCACCATCCTGAAGGGACCGCCGGTGCTCGTCCTCGACGAGGCGACCTCGGCGCTCGATTCCTTCACCGAGAAGGAGATCCAGGACGCGCTCGACCGGGTGAGCGAGGGGCGCACCACGCTGGTCATCGCGCACCGGCTCTCCACGGTGGTCAATGCGGACGAGATCATCGTGCTCGACAAGGGCGTCATCGTCGAGCGCGGCCATCACCGCGACCTGCTCGCGGCGGACGGCGTCTATGCGGCGATGTGGAACCGCCAGCGCGAGGTCGACGAGGCCAAGGCGACCCTCCAACGCGCGACGCAGGAAGAAGGCGAGAGCGTCAGGGTCACGCTGGCGCAGTGACGGCGTGGGCCGGTCCGGCGCGGCAGGCTCTCCTTTCGATCGGCCCCGATGACATCGGCGCGGAGTGGCGTCGCGGGCCGGTTTCGGTCATGATGCGCCTCGGGAAGCAGCATCGAGCGGCTTGGGGGCTGTCATGTTCGATCCGACGACACTGGTTGGCTTTCATACCTGGTTGAGCCTGATCGCCATCGTCGCCGGCTTCCCGGTGACGGCGGGGTTGTTGAAGGGCCACACCAAACCCGGCTGGACCGGAATCTTCCTCTCGACCGCCTTTGCCACGAGCGCGACGGGCTTCGCCTTTCCGGTCAGCGGCATCCTCCCGTCGCATATCGTCGGCGCGATCTCGCTGGTGCTGATCGTCGTGGCGGGCGTCGCGCTTTACGCGAAGATGCTCGAAGGAGCGTGGCGGCGGATCTATGCGATCACGGCCGTGCTCGCCTTCTATCTTCTGATGTTCGTCCTGGTCGCTCAGCTCTTCCTCAAGCTGCCGGCGCTGCATGCGCTCGCTCCGACCGGCTCCGAGCCGCCCTTCGCCATCGCGCAGGGCATCCTGCTCGTCGTCTTCGCCTGGCTGACCTGGCAGGCGGCGCGGCGCTTCAATCAGGTCTGGCACCCCGCGCATTGAGGCCGGGCCGCCCGGCATTTCGTCTTTCCGGGGATGAAGGGGGCCGCGCCGGAGCGCCGCGGCCTTCCGCTCTTTCCCTCGCGGCGGGAAGGCCCTAAATCAGCGCAGCGCCCGCGCTGGCTTCCCAGCGCTGCGGCAAGCCCATTCCCGCGTGCCTCGCGCCGCCAAGAACAGCGGAACTCTCCATGTCCCTCGTCGATTCCGTCCGCAAGGTGATCGTACCCATCCACAAGGAGGGCTATGTCTTCATCGCGATCGGGCTGGTGGCGACCATCATCCTCGCCAATCTCTGGTCGCCCTTCGGCTGGATCGGCGCGATCGTCACCGTCTGGATCTGCTATTTCTTCCGCGATCCCGTCCGCATCACGCCGCAGCGCGAAGGGCTGGTGATCTCGCCGGCCGACGGCCGCGTCAGCCAGATCGCCACGGCCCTGCCGCCGCCGGAACTCGACCTGCCGGCCGAGCCGATGACCCGCGTCTCGATCTTCATGAACGTCTTCGACTGCCATGTGAATCGCAGCCCCGTGCCCGGCCGCCTCCTGAAGATGGCCTATACGCCCGGCCTCTTCCTGAATGCCGAGCTCGACAAGGCGAGCGATGACAACGAGCGCAACGCGCTGGCGATCGAGACGCAGGCCGGCACCATCGCCGTCGTCCAGATCGCCGGATTGATCGCGCGGCGGATCGTGCCCTTCGTCAAGGAAGGCGACGTGCTGGCGACCGGCGAGCGCTTCGGCCTCATCCGCTTCGGCTCGCGCGTCGACGTCTATCTGCCTGCCCATGTCGTGCCGCTGGTCGGCGAGGGGCAGACGGCGATCGCCGGCGAGACCGTGCTGGCCGATCTTGCCGGCAACGAGGCCATCCTGCGGACGTTCCGCGGAATCTGACCGGCGGTGAACCGCGTCATTCTCGGGCGCCCGTAGGGTGACCCGAGAATCTCCAGGCGGTAAGGGATCAGGAGACTCCAGAGCCCCGTCGGTTCGAGATGCTCGGGTCAGGCCCGAGCATGACGCCGTTGATGCCGTTATCTCCCCGCCTAGCTTCCGCCTGCAAAACCGCGTATTTCGGCTCGCATGAGCGACCTCTTTCCTCCCTTCGAGCCCGAGCGCCTCGAGCCGAAGCGCGCGCGTTTCAAATCGATCCCGTTCCGGCTGATCGCGCCGAACCTCGTCACGCTGCTGGCGCTTTGCCTCGGCCTGACGGCGATGCGCCTCGTGGTCGAGGGCAAACTCGAGACCGCGACGATCTGCATCCTGATCGCGGCGGCGCTCGACGGCATCGACGGCCGTCTCGCGCGCATGCTCAAGGGCACCTCCCGCTTCGGCGCCGAGCTCGATTCGCTCTCGGATTTCGTGAATTTTGGCGTCGCCACCGGCTATGTGCTGTGGATCTTCGTCCTGCACGACCTGAAATCCTTCGGCTGGATCATCGTGCTGACGCTGGCCTGCGCCATGGCGCTCAGGCTCGCGCGCTTCAACGTGATGATCGACGATCCCAACCGGCCCGACTGGCAGAAGAACTTCTTCGTCGGCATGCCGGCCCCGGCCGGCGCCATCACCGCCATGCTGCCGGTCTATTTGCAGGCGATCGGCGTGCCGGTGCAGGAATACGGGGCGCCCTTCGTCGGGCTCTACATCCTCTTCATCGCCTTCCTGACGATCTCGCGCATCCCCTGCTATGCGGGCAAGACGCTGGGCGCGCGCATCCCGCGCGACATGGTGCTGCCGATCTTCGTCGCGGTCGTGGTGGTCGCGGGGCTGCTCTTCGCCTACACCTTCGAGGTGCTGACGCTGGTGGTGGTCGCCTATCTCGCGCTGATCCCGCTCAGCGTCGCCCGTTACCGCAAGCTCGAGCGCGAGCATGCCGCGTCAGCGACCCTGCCGGAGGAGACGCCGGAAAGCGCCGCCTGACGGATAGTATCTGCTAGGCTGATAGCTCTAACGACGCCGACCGGTCAGCCGGGCCGCGTTGGCGCGGGTGCGGCGGGCGAAAGGCTCCAGCGTGCTGTTCGCCACCTTGGCGGCGGCCTCGCTCAGATCGATCTGCGCCAGCGGGTTCAGCGCCAGGCCCCACCAGAACATCGTGGCGGCGCAGCTCGCGGCGAAGCTGCTTTCCACCACCGCCGACACTTTCTCGACCACGGCCTTCGTCGCCTCGCGCTGGCCCGACGAATCGCCGAGAGCGCCCTTCATCAGGATCGGCATCCGCATGGCGATGGTGAGCCCGGCTTCGGCCTGCATCGCCAGGACGCGCGTGGCGAGCGCCTGCGCCTCCACCCCCGCCGGGGCGGCGGGGCGCAATGGCTTGCGCGATGTTGGCATGAGGCGAACTCCGGAGAATAGGGCCGAGAGGCGGTGGAGCATCGATGAAGGGCGCGTAGTGTGGCGCGGCCGGAGGCGCTTGGCAATGGCTGGTATACCAGCTGTCCAGCCCGTTATCTGTGCAGATCGCGGATGGCGCGCAAACGACGACCCACCCGCCGGCGCATCGCCGCAAGGGTTTCGGATTTATTAGCGCGCCGAAATACTCTAAAGCCTGAGACATCCGACCGTTACCGTCATCCGACCGTCCTGCAAACCGGAATGTGGCCGAGCCGCCCTTGAGTTTCTTTTCCCCGCCCAAACAACCTGGCTGGCGGCCGATGCTGGTGCTGGCCTCGGCCTCGCCCCGGCGGCTCGCTTTGCTCGAACAGGCCGGCCTTAAGCCCGACGCGCTGCTGCCGGCCGATCTCGACGAGACGCCCCACAAGTCCGAGCGTCCGCGCGATCTCGCCCGCCGCCTCGCCCGCGAGAAGGCGGAAGCCGCGCGGGAGGGCGCAAAGGCGCGCGCCGATCTCGAAGGCTGCTACATCGTCGCGGCCGACACCGTCGTCGCCGTCGGCCGGCGCATCCTGCCCAAGGCCGAGATCGTCGACGAGGCCGCCGCCTGCCTGCGCCTGCTCTCGGGACGCGCCCACCGCGTCTATACCGGCGTGGCGCTGGTCACGCCCTCGGGCGCGATTCGGGACCGGATCGTCGAGACGCGGCTGCGCTTCAAGCGTCTGTCGACCGAGGATATCGAGCATTATCTCGCCTCCGGCGAATGGCGCGGCAAGGCGGGCGGCTACGCCATCCAGGGCATTGCCGGCTCCTTCGTCATCAAGCTCGTCGGCTCCTATACCGGTGTGGTCGGCCTGCCGCTTTACGAGACGGTGAACCTGTTGGGCGGCGAGGGCTTCCCGATCCGCTTCGGCTGGATGAACGCGGCCTGATCTCCGCGGCTCGCGGGGGTTGCCTCCCGTCTCCATTGCCCTGATCCTCCCGCACGCAGCGCGCCAGCCTGACAAGGCGCGCGACAACATCGCATCGGTCCGTCCCAACAGGGCGGACCCTTCGGGAGGCAGGGATGACGGGACGTCTCAGGGGCAAGGTCGCGATCGTGGCCGGGGCCGGGTCGATCGGGCCGGGCTGGGGCAACGGCAAGGCGACCGCGACGGTTTTCGCCCGCGAGGGCGCCAAGGTGATCTGCGCCGACATCAACCGCGACGCCGCCGAGGAGACCGCTGCCATCATACAGAACGAGGGCGGCCAGGCCTTCGCCGTGCAGGCCGACGTCACCAGGGCGGACCAGGTCGCCGACCTCGTCGGCCGCGCGCTCGGCCGCTATGGCCGCATCGACATCCTCGACAACAATGTCGGCATCGCCGAGGTCGGCAGCGTCGTCGACCTGCCCGAGGAGACCTGGGAGCGCGTCTTCCGCGTCAACCTCACCGGCGCCTTCCTGGCGATGAAGCACGTGATTCCGGTGATGCTGCGCCAGTTCGAGGAGACCGGCGAGGGCGGCTCGATCATCAACATCTCCTCCATCGCCTCGATCCGCCACACCGGCGTGCCCTATGCGAGCTATTCCACCACCAAGGCCGGCCTCAACCAGCTCACCCGCACCACGGCGGCGCAATATGCTCCACAGAAAATCCGGGTGAACGCCATCCTGCCCGGGCTGATGAAGACCCCGATGGTCGAGCATTCCGCCGGGCTGGCGCAGGCCTATGGCGACGGCGATATCGAGGCGATGTGGGCCGCCCGTGCAGCGCAGGTGCCGATGGGCCATATGGGCGAGGCCTGGGATGTCGCCCACGCCGCGCTCTTCCTTGCCAGCGACGAGGCGCGCTATGTCACGGGCATCGAGCTCGTCGTCGACGGAGGCATTACGCTTAAATATGGCTGAAACCGAGAAGAAGCCGCCGGCCGAACGGCCGTGCCCGATCTGCGGCAAGCCGGCAGCGGAACGCTATCGTCCTTTCTGCTCGCCGCGCTGCGCCGATATCGACCTCGGCCGCTGGCTCAAGGGCAGCTATGTGATTCCCGGCGAGCCGCTCGAGCAGAGCGACGAGGCCGCGCCCTCGCGCGACAAGGAGGAGTGAGGAATATGCCGGCGCCTGCGGACCGGCGCCGGCAGGCAGGCTCTACCCGAGAGCCTCGCGTCGCTTCAGGAGTTCGTTGAGCAGATCCTGCTGCTCGGCGATCCGGTTGGCGATGGTTTCCTCCACCGCAGCGCCGGCTGCGCCGGTGGCCTGCTCGGTCAATTCGGCAATGTTGCGCCGGGCGATGGCGATCCGGGCATCCAGATCCTGCTGCGTCGCATTCTCAGGCATGGGGGGCTCCATAGCTTCCTGCATCGGAACGATCATGTTCCGCACGATACGATCATGCACCGCCGGCAACGTGGGCGCCCGGTTTTTTCATCGAGCCGCGTGATTATTCTCCCGCAGCTTCGCGGCTCGCGTCCAGTGCCGGACGTCACCGATCCGGCTTTGAGCGACACAGGTCCTGCAATGCGCGCGGATGGTTGTTCATCGTCAAGGCTGGGGGGTTTCCTGACGATCACGATGCGCTATTTTGAGGAATGGCCGACTTTCCCGGGATCATCCGCTCGCCTCTCTCGCAGACCATCACGCATGATGGCATCACCGTGCAGGTCGAGATCTATCGCCTCGAGGGGACCGAGGGCTGGACGCTCGAACTGGTCGATGCCGAGGGCGGCTCGACGGTCTGGCAGGACAGCTTCGCCACCGATGCCGAAGCCTTCGCCGAGTTCATGGATGGGGTCCGCCAGCTGGGCCTGGCCAAGCTGATCGATCCCGACGAGGACGACATCGCGACGGTGCATTGAGGCCCGCAATGGCTCGCTATACGGACGAGCTTGCAGCGATCGTCGCCTATGAGCAGGAGTTGCGCCGCCGGATCGGTGAGCGCCTCGCGCTGGAGCGCGGCGAATCGACCCGCGACGGCCTTTCCGAGGAGCAGGTCGCCCTGGCCGAGGCCGCTATCCTGGCCTGGCAGCAACAGGGTGAGGAAGAGCAGGACCTGCATGCCTTCAGGGCGATGGGGCCCCTTCAGGAACTGCTCGTCGAGCATCGTGCCGCTCTCGACAGGATCGACGACATCCACGACCGCAGGCTCTCATGACGACCGGCGGGGATCGCTGCTCGACACTCGCTTGAGGCTCCGGCCAGCACTGTCTCACGCAGCCAGAACTTCCGCTGCCGCCGTCACCTGCCAGCCCTGCAATTCCCTCCAGTTCGGCTCCAGCGCGGCGAAGCGCGACAGCTTGAAGCTCGAAATGTCGGCGAAGCCGCATTCGCCGTCGACGACCAGATCGCGGATGGCGTGGCCGCTCGCCGGTGAGAGGCCGAACCCGACGCTCGACAATGTCGCGACCACGACATTCGCCTGCGAATCCAGCCGGTCGATGACGGGGCGGCCATCGGGCGTGTTCTCGATGACACCGGCCCAGGAACGGATGATCCGGGCATGAGCCGCCTTGGGCAGAAGCTCGGCGAGGCGCTTGCCCATATGCAGCATCAGCGGCGTGGTCGGCTTGGCCGGCGTGCCTTGCTCGGCGAGTGCGAGCCATTCATGCGGGCCGCCGCCATAGGCGAGGTTGCCGCGGAGCGTCTGGCGCCCGTAGAGGCCGCAGCCATCGACACCGCCGAGCGGCATCAACGGCAAGGGCTCGGTCACGATCATCTCGCAGCGGGCCGACTGCACCGGCACCTCCTGCCCGAGCATCGCCGAGAGCCGCCCGGTCTGCGGGCCGGCGGCGAGCACGAGGCTGTCGCAGCCGATGACGCCGCGGTCGGTCTCGACGGCGGTCACGCGCCCGCCTTCGCTGCGGAAGCCGGTGACGGTGGTGTGCTGCAGGAGACGCCCGCCATGATCCTGCATCGCCCAGGCATAGCCCTGCAGCGTGCGGTGCGGGTTGGCATGGCCGCCGAATTTGTAGTGGTAGCCGCCGACGATGGTGTCGCCCGCCAGCGGCACCATCTCCTTGGCCTGCCTGACGTCGAGCACCTCGGATTGGAAGCCCTGCCGCTCGGCATTGCGCAAGGCGCGGCCGTAAAGCGCCATCTGGTGTTCGCTGGAGGCGAGGCGGATGCGCTCGCCCCGGAACTCCGTGGGATAGCCGAGCATCTCGTCCAGGATCGGCCAGAGCCGCTGCTCCTCGGCAAAGAGCGGCGAGTGGTGGTGCGAGCAGCCGCCGCCATTGCGGCCGGAAGCCTCCCAGCCGATCAGGCCCTTCTCCAGCACCAGCACATCGACGCCATCGCGCGCCAGCCACCAGCCGGCGGAGAGGCCGGTGACGCCGCCGCCGACGATGACGACCGAAGCTCCCTTGATCTCGTTCATCATGGCTCTCACTCGCTCGCGACGGGGCCGGTCGCGTCATTGCCCGCGACGGTGTAGCGCTCCGGCACCTCCCAGAACGGTTGCCACTGCGCATGCATGCCGAACCAGGTGTCCCAATGCTCGGCCTGCTCGGGCGCTTCCGGGACGGATAGCGTCATGGACAACGGCATCGGGCGAGTCGGAGCCCGGTAGCCGGCAAGGGGGATCGCCGAGAGTGGTTGCGCGGCGCCCAGCGCCAGCAGGGCCGCGACCTGCTCGCGGCAGCGGCGACCCTGGCAGGGGCCCATGCCGGCGCGTGTCAGGCGCTTGACCTGGTCGGGATTGGGCGGGCCGTCGCCGAGCAGCGTCGAGAGGGAGCGGTCATTGCGGCGCTCGTCCTGCCAGTCCAGATAACGCGGCGGCCGGACCTCGAGAATCTCGCGGGCCGTCACCTCCTCGCATTGGCAGACATGAAACTCCGCGCGGGCCTCGACGACGCTCGCACGGACCCAGGCCAGGCGATAGGCGCTGATATCGTATTCCGGCGCCGGCGGTTGCGAGGCTGTTGCTGTGATCGCCTCCGCGTCGAGGGCCGCGACGGCGCAGGCGGCTTCAGCCTCGGCGATCGCGCGGTCGCGGGTCTTCGCGGCCCAGATGCCGGCGCAGTCGCCGACCGCATGGACATTCGCGATGTTGGAGCGCTGGTTCGCATCGAGGACCGGCGCATAGCCTCCACGTTCGGGCTGGAACGCGACCTTGCAGCCGGCGGCATCGAGCAGGTCGATGACCGCGGTCGTGCCGACGGCGAGCACGATGCCGTCGCAGGCGAGGCTGCGTTCCTCGGCCGAAGGCTTTCCGGCCTCGTCGAGCTTTGCGAGCAATGCCGCCTCGACACCGTCGCGGCCGGCTGCCTCGCGCACGACATGGCGGGTCAGAATCTCGGTTCCGCCCTCGCGCAGGCTGGCCAGCAGCGCCGCGTCGCCAACGATCTCGGGCGCCTGCTCGACAACAGCCGCGATGGTCGCGCCGGCCTCCCGCAAGGCGAGCGCCGTGCTCAGCGCTTCCGTGTCCGAACCGAGGACGACGAGCTTGCGCGGGCCGAGCGCGCCGTAGCGCGTGGCCAGAGCAAGCGCGGCGGTGGCGCCCATCACCCCCGGCTTCTCCCAGCCGGGGAAGCCGAGCCCCATGTCGCGCCGGCCGCAGGCGAGGATGACGTGCCGCGCCTGGACGAGAAAGCTGCGCTCCTCATCGGCCAGGCCCGCGACGAGGCCGGGCATCCAGCCGAGAGCCGGGCCATTGGCGTAGAGCCCCCAGCAAGCGGTGCCGAGGCGGACATCGATGCCGGCCTCGAAAGCCTCCGCGATCCGCGGTTCGGAGGCCACGAATGCCTCCATCATGGCGTTGCGATTGCGGGCGCTGGCCGCCATGCCCTGCCCGAAATGCAGCGGCACCTCATCGCCCATCGTCTTGAACGGCACGGGGTTCTCGTCGACCAGCAGCACGCCCAACCCGCGCGCAGCCGCCCCGATCGCGGCTTCGAGGCCGGCCGGACCGGCGCCGACAACGAGGACATCGACATTTTCGTCGATGGTCAGGGGCTTGCCGGTGACGGATTTGGGATCTGAGGCCGGGATGTTCATGGATACCCCTCTCGAATGACGCCGTTCATTCCTGGGTCGATGGCCTGTGGCGGCTGGCCAAAATGCGATATCGGCCCCGCGTTAGAGAACCTGTTCAAGGAAAGCGCGGGTGCGCGTCTCGCGCGGCGCACCGAAGAATTCGGCCGGCGGCGCGTGCTCGACGATCACGCCGCCATCGGTGAAATAGACATGGTCGGCGACCTCGCGGGCGAAGCCCATCTCATGGGTGACGAGGATGCAGGTCATGCCCTCCGCCGCGAGATCGCGGATGGTGACCAGCACCTCCTTCTTGGTCTCGGGGTCGAGCGCGGCGGTGACTTCGTCGAACAGCATGACCTTCGGGTTCATCGCCAGCGAGCGGGCGATGGCGACGCGCTGCTGCTGCCCGCCCGAGAGCTCGCCCGGATAGGCGTCGTGCTTGTGCGAGAGGCCGACCTTGGCGAGCAGGCGCCTGGCCCGCTCCTCGACCTCGGCGCGGTCCTGCTTCAGCACATGGACCGGCGCCATCATCACGTTCTGCAGCGCGCTCTTGTGCGGGAAGAGATTGTACTGCTGGAAGACGATGCCGACATCGCGGCGCAGCGCCAGCTTGTCGAGCGCGGGGTCGTTGACCTGCCGGCCGGCGACCGTGATCGAGCCCTTGCTGATCGGCACCAGCGCGTTGATGCAGCGCAGCAGCGTCGACTTGCCCGAGCCTGAGGGGCCGATGATGCAGACGGTCTCACCGCGGCGGATGGTCAGGCTGACGTCCTTCAGCACCGGGAAGGCGCCGAAGGCTTTTTCGACGCCCTCGACCACGACGACCGGCTCGCCGAGTTCATGCTTGGCAGCCATGGTCATCCCTTCACGTTGAAGCGGCGTTCGATCGCCATGGTGAGCCGGGCGATCGGATAGCAATAGGCGAAGAACATCAGCAGAAGCAGCAGGTACATCGGCAGCATCAGATCGGGCCGGCTCTCGGCGACGAGGGCGGCGCGCGTCACCGTCAGCCCGTCCTGGATGCCGACGACCGAGATCAGTGTCGTGGCCATGGTCAGGATGGCGTAGAGGTTCATCCAGGGCGGGATCATCCGCTTGAAGGCCTGCGGCAGGATGATCATCCACATCGTCTGGCGGCGGGTGAAGGCGAGCGCCTCGGCCGATTCCCATTGGCCGGAGGGAATCGAGCGGATGCCGCCGCGCACGATCTCGGAGACATTGGCCGCGACCGGCAGCGCGAGCCCGATGATCGCCTTGACCCAGGCCGGAAAGGCGATGGTGAACGGGCCGAGCCTGATCTCGAAGGGCAGCAGGAACATCGCGTAGAACAGCAGGACGAGCCAGGGCGCGTTGCGGAAGAACTGCGTCGCGGCCCAGGCCGGCTTGCGCAGAGCCGCCGAGGGCGAGACCTGCCAGATGCCGAACAGCACGCCGACCGCCGTGCCCAGCGCCATCGAGAGGAAGCTGATCAGCAGATTGAACAGGAAGCCCTGGAAGATCAGCGGCGCCCAGCGCAGCAGGATGGTGAAGGCCCCGTCACGTGTTGCTGGGCCGGTGGCCTGGGCGACAGCCAGGGAGGCGGCGAAGAGCAGCGCGATGCTGGCGACGACGCCGAAGCTCAGGATCGCCGGCGCGGCGAGCCCGCTCGATGCGATCGGCGCTGCGCGGAATGGTTTCAGGACGGGGAGGTCGGTGGCGCCGGTCTTCATGGCATGTAGCCCGGAATGCGCATGGCCTTCTCCCAGCGATGCATCACCCAGACCAGCACGGCGACCAGCAGCACATAGGTCACCAGCAGCACGTTCATCATCTCACGGACGTTGAAGACCTCGGACCAGATCTGCGACGCCGCATAGAGCAGTTCCGGCACGCCGATCGCATAGGCGAGGGTGGTCGTCTTCACGAGATTGACGAGGTTGTTGTTCAGCGCCGGCAGGCAGATGCGGAAGGCCAGCGGCAGCACGATCTGGCGCCAGAGCTGGAAGCGCGTGTAGCCGAGCGATTCCGCCGCCTCGACCATGGTTTCGGGCACCGCTTCGATCCCGGCGCGGAAGATCTCCACGTTGAACGCTCCGGCGAAGAGCGAGAAGGCGATGATGGCCCAGCCGGTGCCGCTGACGAAGGGGGACTGCCCGCCGAAACCGTCCGACACGGTGGGCAGCAGGCCGCCGACGGCGAAGTAGAAGAAGGAGAGCTGCACCAGCGGCGGCGTGTTGCGGAAGAACTGGACGTAAGCCCGCACCAGAAGCCGACCGAGCCGCGAATGGCTGCCGGCGACCCAGACACCGACAAGTCCGATCGCGAGCGAGGCCAGGATGGACACGACGCAGATATAGCTCGTGGTCCACAACCCGATCAGGAAGCGGGAGCGATCGAAAGCGTCGTAGAAGATCGAGAAATTGAGGCCATGAACATCGTTCAGGCGCTCGAAGAAGGCGGCAATCATGTCCGAAACCTCAGGCGGCCTTGGTGCGTCATGGTCGGGCTTGACCCGACCATCTCGGAAACCAGAGCCCTCTGGTCATGAGATTCTCAGGCGCAAGCCGAGAATGACGCCCGAGGTTACGCGCCGCCCTTCAGCTTCTTGTTGGTCTCGATCAGGTACGGGCTCTGCTTGATGCCCCATTTGCTCTCGAGCGCGAGCAGCTTGCCGCTCTTGTGCCACTCGACCGACATGTCTTTGAGCAGCTTGCCGAAGCCGCCGTCGAGATCGTCGAGGCGCACGCCGATCGCCCAGAGCTGCGGGTCCTCGGAGGTCAGCGGCATCTCGTAATTGGCCCATTTCGGATCGCCGCCCGACAGCGTCGAGACGATCAGCGTGTCGTCGAAGAGGAAGGCGACGCAGTTGTTGCCCTGCAGGGCGTTGAGCCCGTCCGGCACCGAGGGGAACACGACGAGGTCCGGGGAATACATCTGCGAGACCCGGCGGTTGTAATAGGCGCCCTGCACGGCGCAGACCTTGCGGCCCTTGAGGTCTTCCCACTTCTTCAGCCCGGCGCTCTTGGGCGCGAGCACATTGGTGGCGCCGGCATAATAGTTCGGCTCGATCATGCCGATCTGCTTGCGTCGCTCGGCCGTGTCGCCGAGCGTCGCCAGGATCATGTCGATGCGGCCCTGGCGCAGGAACTCGATGCGGTTGGCGGCGATGACGGGGACCATCTCGAGCTTGACGCCGAGCTTGTCCGCGACCTCCTGCGCGAGATCGATCTCGAGGCCGACGATCTTGCCCGACGGATCGAGGAAGCCCCAGGGCTTGTAGTCGTTCTTGACGCCGACGGTGAGGACGCCCTTCTCCTTGATCTTGGCGAGCGTGTCCTGCGCGAGGGCGGGCATGGCGGCGAGCGTGGCGGCTACAGCGAGCGCCAGAGCGGTCAAACGTTTCATCGGTCGCGATCCCCTGTCTTTTTTTGAAGCCCTAGACTTCCGGTGGATCGATGCGTGGAATTGACCCCATGCGACGCTTTCTTGACATTCAGCGTCGAGCGATGGGGTGCTGCGGCAGTCTCTCGGATCGCGGCGGATAGCCGAAGCGCCCGCTATAGCTGCGGGAGAAATGGCTGGCGCTGGCGAAGCCGCAGGCGAGCGCGATTTCCAGGACGGAAAGGCTGGTCTGCCGCAGCAGGTCGCGCGCGCGGTCGAGGCGCAGCCCCAGGTAGTGCTCGCCGAGAGAACGGCCGAGATGTTGCCGGAACAGGCGCTCGAGCTGGCGCAGCGAGACATTGGCGAGCCGGGCGAGGGCTTCGCGGGGCTCGGGGTTCTCGATCGTCTGCTCCATGCGGCCGATGACCCGCAGCAGCGGAGCATGCGCGATGCCGAGCCGCTCGCGCAGCTTCATGCGCTGGGGGTCTGCGCCCTCCCGGACCTGGGTTTGCAGGAACCATTCGCTGACGGCCAAAGCAAGCTCGCTGCCATGCTCGCGGGCGATCACGGCATGCATCATGTCGAGCGGGGCGGTGCCGCCGCTGCAGGTCAGCCGGTCGCGGTCGATTTCGTAAAGCGAGCGGCGCAGGTCGAGGTCGGGATATTCTTCCAGGAACGCGGCCGCGTGCTCCCAGTGGATGGTGAACCGGTAGCCGCTCAGCAGATTGGCCCGCGCCAGCAGATAGGGCCCCCCCGAAACGCCGCCGATCCGCACGCCGCGCCGGGCCTGCTGCCGGAGCCAGGAGAAGGTCGGCTGATGGTGGAAGAGAGCCGGATTTCCTCCGGCGCAGACGAAAAGATAGTCGAGCCGAAGCTCGGCACCGATATTGGCGTCCGGTGCGATGGCGACGCCGTTCGAGGCCGGGGCGGGCGTTCCGTCGATCGAGATGTGGCTCCAGCGGTAGAGCGAATGGCCGGAGAGCCGGTTGGCCGCACGCAACGGCTCGATCGCCGAGGCATAGGGCAGCAGCGCGAAATCCGGGATCAGCAGGAAGCCGACATGGGTCGGTGCGCTGTCGTCGCTAACGGGCAATCGGATGTCGCTATCGAGCATGTCGCGGAGCCTATGTCGGTCAATCTCCGGATGACAAGACCGCCCGGACCCCTCGATGCGCTATTCCGTCTTCTCGCTGCTCACCCAGGCCCTTCAGGGTCACAAGGGCTGGACCCCGGCCTGGCGCGATCCCGCGCCCAGGCCCGAATACGACGTCGTCATCATCGGCGGCGGCGGGCATGGCCTGGCGACGGCGCATTACCTCGCCAGCCGGCACGGCATCACCAATGTCGCGGTGCTGGAGAAGGGCTATCTCGGCTCCGGCAATGTCGGCCGCAACACCACGATCATCCGCTCGAATTACCTGCTGCCCGGCAACACGCCCTTCTACGAGCTCTCGATGAAGCTTTGGGAAGGGCTGGAGCAGGACCTGAACTACAACGCCATGGTCAGCCAGCGCGGTGTCCTGAACCTCTTTCATTCCGACGCGCAGCGGGATGCCTTCGCCCGGCGCGGCAATGCGATGCGGCTCGCCGGGGTCGATGCCGAACTGCTTGGCAGCGAGCAGGTAAGGGCGATGCTGCCCTATCTCGACTACGACAACGCCCGCTTCCCGATCCGGGGCGGGCTCCTGCAGCGCCGCGGCGGCTCGGCCCGGCATGACGCCGTCGCCTGGGGCTATGCGCGCGCCGCCGACAGCCGCGGCGTCGACATGATCCAGAACTGCGAGGTTACCGGCATCACCATGGCCGGCGGGCGGGCCGTCGGCGTCGAGACATCGCGGGGACCGATCCGGGCGAAGAAGATCGCCATGGCCGTCGCGGGCAATTCGTCACGGGTGGCGGCGATGGCGGGCCTGCGCCTGCCGATCGAGACCCATGTGCTCCAGGCCTTCGTCTCGGAGGGGCTGAAGCCGCTGATCGACGGCGTCGTCACCTTCGGCGCCGGGCATTTCTACATCAGCCAGTCCGACAAGGGCGGGCTGGTCTTCGGCGGGGACATCGACGGCTACAACTCCTACGCCCAGCGCGGCAATCTGCCGGTGATCGAGGACGTGATGGAATCGGCCATGGCGCTCTGGCCGGGGCTCGGCCGGGTGCGGATGCTGCGCCATTGGGGCGGCGTGATGGACATGTCGATGGACGGCTCGCCGATCATCGACCTGACGCCGATCGAGGGGCTCTATCTCAATTCCGGCTGGTGCTATGGCGGCTTCAAGGCGACGCCGGCCTCCGGCTTCTGCTTCGCGCATCTGATCGCGACGGGAGAGCCGCACCCGGTCGCGAGCGCCTATCGGCTCGATCGCTTCGCGACCGGGCGCCTGATCGACGAAAAGGGCGCCGGCGCCCAGCCCAATCTGCACTGACCGCGCGCTGCCCGAGGATCCCCGATGCGCATCACCTGCCCCCATTGCGGCGCGCGCGACGCCCAGGAATTCAGCTATCTCGGCGCGGCCGATCCGCAGCGACCCGACGGGATGGCAGCGACGGAAGCGGCGATGACCGAGTACGTCTATCTGCGTGACAATCCGGCCGGCAGCCACCGCGAGCTCTGGTATCACGGGGCCGGCTGCCATGCCTGGCTGGTCGTGACCCGCGACACCCGCACCCACGCGATCGCCTCGGTCGAGGCCGCCAGGGCGCGCAAGGCGGGAGCCGCGGCATGAGCGGGCAGCCCTTCCGTCTCGCCTCCGGCGGCCTTGTCGATCGCAGCCGGCCGCTGAGCTTCAGCTTCGACGGCAGGTCCTATCGCGGATTTGCCGGCGATACGCTGGCTTCCGCGCTGCTGGCGAATGGCGTGCGGCTCGTCGGCCGCTCCTTCAAATATCACCGCCCGCGCGGCATCCTCTCGGCCGGCCCGGAGGAACCGAATGCGCTGGTCGAGTTGCGCTCCGGGGCCCGCCGCGAGCCGAACACGCGCGCCACGGTGGTCGAGCTGTTCGACGGGCTCGACGCGGCCAGTCAGAACCGCTGGCCCTCGCTCGCCTTCGATCTGCTCTCGATCAACGGATTGCTCTCGCCGGCGCTGGTCGCGGGCTTCTACTACAAGACCTTCATGTGGCCGGCGGCCTTCTGGGAAAAGCTCTACGAGCCCCTGATCCGCCGTGCGGCGGGCCTCGGCCGCGCGGCCGGCTTAGAAGATCCCGACCATTACGAGAAGGCCTTCGCCTTCTGCGACGTGCTGGTGATCGGCGGCGGCCCGGCCGGCCTTTCCGCCGCGCTCGCAGCGGGGCGCAGCGGCGCCCGCGTCATCCTCTGCGACGAGGATTTTCGCCTCGGCGGGCGCCTGCTGGCCGAGAGGCGCGAGATCGATGGCAAGCCGGCGGCCGAATGGCTGGCGGCGACGCTGATCGAGCTCGAGAGCCTGCCCGAAGTGCGGATCATGCCGCGCACCACCGTCTTCGGCCTCTACGACCACGGCATCTATGGCGCGGTCGAGCGCGTCGGCGATCACCTGCCCGAGCCGGCGCCGCATCAGCCGCGACAGCGCGGCTGGCGCATCCATGCCAAGCGCGCGATCCTCGCCGCAGGCGCACTGGAACGGCCGATCGTCTTCCCCGGCAATGATACGCCGGGCGTCATGCTGGCGGGAGCGGCGCGCACCTACGTCAACCGCTACGGTGCATTGCCGGGCCGCGAGGCGGTGCTGTTCACGGCCGGGGACGATGGCTGGGCCACGGCACGCGATATCGCCGCAGCCGGTGGCCGCATCGCTGCCATCGTCGATGCCCGCGGCGAGTCAGAACCCGCCCGCAAGGCGCTCGCCGACAAGCTCGGTGCAAGGCTGTTCGCAGGCGGTGCGATCGAAGGCACGCGCGGCGGCCGGCACCTCAGCAGCGTCACCATCCGCGATTCCTCCGGAGCGACGACGGCTGTCGATTGCGACCTGCTCGCCGTCTCGAACGGCTGGAACCCGACGCTGCATCTGACCTCGCACCAGAACGGCAAGCCGGCCTGGGACGACGGCCTGCAATGCTTCGTGCCGGGAACCTTGCCGGCGGGCCTCGCGGTCGCGGGGAGCGCGGCCGGGCATTTCGCCCTGGCTCAGGCGCTGGAGGACGGCGCGCGGCTCGGCCGCGAGGCTGCCGCCGATGCGGGGCTGACGCCTGCGCCGCCGGCACCCGTGCCTGCGACCGATCCCGAGACGACCGGGCTGCAGCCGCTCTGGCGGGTGAAGGGAACGAAGGGCAAGGCTTTCGTCGATTACCAGAACGACGTCACCGACAGGGATGTCGAGCTCGCGGCGCGCGAGGGCTTCCGGCCGGTCGAGCATCTCAAGCGCTACACCACGCTCGGCATGGCGACCGACCAGGGCAAGACCTCGAACCTCTCCGGTCTCGCCATCATGGCCGAGCAGACGGGCAGGACGATCCCGCAGACGGGCACCACGACCTTCCGGCCGCCCTACACGCCGGTGGCGATCGGCGCGCTCGCGGGCCATCATCGCGGCAAGGAATTCAGGCCGGTGCGGCTGGCGCCGACCCATGACTGGTCGCGGGAGCAGGGCGCCGTCTTCGTCGAGGCCGGCCCATGGCTGCGGGCGCAGTATTATCCGCGCCCCGGCGAAAACGACTGGCAGGCGACGGTCGACCGCGAGGTCAAGGCCGTGCGCGCGAGCGTCGGCCTCTGCGACGTCTCGACGCTCGGCAAGATCGACATCCAGGGGGCGGACGCCGCCGAATTCCTGGAGCGCGTCTACATCAATGGCTGGAAGGCCTTGCCGGCCGGCAAGGCGCGCTACGGCCTGATGCTGCGCGAGGACGGCTTCGTCATGGATGACGGCACCACCTCGCGTCTGGGCGAGCATCATTTCCTGATGACGACCACGACGGCGAATGCCGGCAAGGTGATGCAGCATCTGGAGTTCTGCCATCAGGTGCTGTGGCCGGAACTCGATGTCCGGATGGTCTCGGTCTCCGAGCAATGGGCACAAGCTTCCATCGCGGGACCTAAGGCGCGCGAAACCCTGCGCGGCGTCGTCGATCACGAGCACGACATCTCGAACGAGGCCTTCCCTTATCTCGCGGCGCGCGCCGTGACGGTCGGCGGAGGCATTCCGGCGCGGCTGTTCCGGATCTCCTTCTCGGGCGAATTGGCCTATGAGCTGGCGGTTCCGGCCGCCTATGGCGATGCGATGATGCGCGCCCTGATGCAGGCCGGCCAGCCCTTCGGCATCACGCCCTATGGCACCGAGGCGCTCGGGGTGATGCGCATCGAGAAGGGCCATGTCGCCGGCAACGAGCTCAACGGCCAGACCACGGCGCGCGATCTGGGCCTCGGCAAGATGATGTCTTCGAAGAAGGACTATATCGGCCGCCTGATGGCGGGCAGGCCGGCCCTGATCGAGCGGGACCGGCCGTCCTTCGTCGGCTTCAAGCCGGTCGATCCCTCCCAGCGCCTGCGGGCCGGCGCCCACTTCATCGGCATCGGCAAGGCGGCGGTGATGGAGAACGACGAGGGCTACATGACCTCGGTTGCCCATTCGCCGCATCTGAACCACTGGATCGGCCTCGGCCTGATCCGGAACGGCGCCGGTCGCATCGGCGAGCGCGTGCGTGCTTACGATCCCGTCCGAAATGGCGACATCGTCGTCGAGATCTGCTCGCCCGTCTTCGTCGATCCGGAAGGAAACTGCCTCCATGGCTGAGATCGCGACCTCATGGCGCCCGCGCAGCGCCTGGGCGGGCATCGCGCAACCCGGCTCCTTCGGCGCGAAGGGCGAGACCGGCGTCGTTGCGACTCTGCTGGATGGTTTCGGCCTGGCGACCCTGATCGCCCGGCCGGGTGCGGCGATGGCCCTGTCGCGGGCCGTCGAAGGCCGGCTCGGCATCGCGTTGCCGGAGATGCCGAGGATCGTATCGGGCGGGGCCCATGACGCGATCTGGGCGGGGCCGGACCAATGGCTGCTGCGCGCGGCTTCGCGCGACGGCTTCCAGCCATTGCTCGATGAATTCGCGACCCATGCCGCCATCAGCGATCAGAGCGATGCGCGCGCCGCCTTCCGGCTTCAGGGCCCCAGGACCCGCGATCTGCTGGCAAAGGGCGTGATGCTCGACCTGCATCCTTCGGCCTTCGGCGTCGGCGAGACCGCCGTGACGAGCGTGGCCTATCTCGGCGTGCAGCTATGGCGCCTCGCCGACGGGCCGGACGGACCCGTCTTCGAGATCATGGTCGCACGCAGCATGGCAGGAAGCTTCTGGTCCTGGTTCACCGCAGCGGCGGCCGAGTTCGGCTGCCGGGTTGCTGACCAAGACTGACGGCAACGCCTCGCGCGCCATCCTCCGGTTGGAGATCAGGAAGAAGCGGTTCTCCGCCGAACAACGGTCTTGGCGGGCTTGGCTCGCGTCTTGGCTGGCGGCACCGCCGCGGCGGCCTCGGCGTCGGCGGCCTCCTTGGCGAGCCGCAAGGCCCGCAGTTTTGCGGTGCGCTCGCGGACGGCGATCTGTTCCACCCGCAACGCTTCCAGGGCCGTTTCGGCCTCGGCGCGGCGTTGCGCTGCGAGCGTCGCTCTGCTCTGGGCCCGCAATTGCGCCTCTTCCGGCGGAATTCTGTTGCTCGACATCGGCAAACTCCTTCTCGAACGCAGGACGCCAGGGCGTCAGCGGCGTTTTCCGGCAGCACGCTCCTGCATGGATCGAACGGCTTCGGGCAGAACCTTGCGTGGGGCTCGGCTTCGATCCTCGCCGGTTCGGCCTGGCGAGCAGGCCCGGCCATCGGCAAAATCCTGCGGATTGAAGCCCAAGCCCAAATCCTCGCCTATCGTGCCTGCGCGGGGGCCTGCCCGGGCCGTGCCGGCCGTTCCACGCGCTTCGGCATCGGCAGCAATCCTTCGCGCTGAGCCTGCTTGCGCGCTGCCTTGCGGGCGCGGCGGATGGCTTCGGCCTTCTCGCGGGTTCGCCGCTCGGACGGCTTCTCGTAGGCGCGACGCGCCTTCATCTCGCGAAACACGCCTTCACGCTGCATCTTCTTCTTGAGGACGCGAAGCGCCTGGTCGACGTTGTTGTCGCGAACGAGAACCTGCATTCGAATTTCCCTTCTGATGCAAACAAAAAGGGCCGGGTTGATCCCGACCCCTCCGTGGCTATCCGCCGCTCAATCGAACGGGCGCCGGTACATCCGCGGTCGCCGCTGATCTCGATTGACGCGCCGGATGGCGTCTAGCTCACTCGGCCTGCAGGTTGTCCGCAGACACCTTGCCGGAGCGCTTGTCCTGCACCAGCTCATAGGAGACCTTCTGGCCTTCCTTCAGCGTGCGCAGACCGGCACGCTCCACGGCGCTGATATGGACGAAGGCGTCCTGGCCGCCGTCTTCCGGCTGGATGAAACCAAAACCCTTGTCGGTGTTGAACCACTTAACTGTGCCACTGGCCATGCTGACCTCCTGTAAAGGCTATTGTTCATGCGCCGCGGGTGCAGCGCATTTTTCGATTTGAGCAGGAAGTTCGTCAGCAGTGCGCGATGAAAGCGCGGGGCCAATTCGTTCGGCCTAGATCGATGTTTCTATCATGGTACTTATAAGACACATTGTCAAATGGAAGGTTTTATCTCGCAATATTTTCGGAAAATCAGCCGGGCGCCAAATCGACCGACAGCAACCGTGTGACCCGGCCTGAGACGCGCTATCGCGATACGCTGGGGCGGCTCGGCAGCCATCGCAGACAGCTCGTGGCGGTCGCGAATTGCGCGAAGCTCGGGAACGGGGCGTGCGTCGATCATGGCGGGCGGCGAAGGGGCGCTAGCGCTTGAGGCGCGAAGCATCGCTCGACGCGGTTTCGCCGAAGCGAAGGCAGAGCCGACGTCATTGCCGAACAGCACGAACAGGGTAGGCCGGAGGCCGCGCGGTGATCCCCGATCTTCACAGGCGCCGGACGGCGGCGTCACGACCTGTTGACAGGCGATGCCCTTTAGCTACTAGATCTGGTGGTCGATGGTCTCTCGAATCGCAAGATCGAGAGCTAAGAGGGAAGCCGGTGAGAGACCGGCGCTGCCCCCGCAACTGTAAGCGGCGAGTTCACGTCCACGATAAGTCACTGAGGCTGCAAGGCCTTGGGAAGACGGGACGAGAGCGCTGACCCGTGAGCCAGGAGACCTGCCGCGACCTCGTATACGTCCTCGGGCGGGGTGTCCCGGTGGTGCGCTTGGCAGGTCGCGGCCTTATGGTGCCGCGCGCCTTCTCGACGCAACCGCTCTGGCCTTTGCCCCCAACATTTGGGGTTGATGCCGATGTCTCTTTCCATTGAAGCCGAGCGGCCTGCCGCCGCTCCGTCAGCCGCAGAGCCGACACTGTCGAAGCTCGCTGCGAGCGAGCCCGGCTACCAGATCATTCGCCGCAACGGCGCGGTGACGCCGTTCGATCCCTCGAAGATCACCGTGGCGTTGACCAAGGCGTTCCTCGCCGTCGAAGGATCGAACGCCGCCGCTTCGCGCCGCATCCACGAAGCCGTCGCGGAGATGACAGAGCAGGTCGTCGCGGGGCTGACCCGCCGGGCTGCGACCGGCCGCACTTTCCATATCGAGGATGTGCAGGACCAGGTCGAGCTCGCCCTGATGCGCGGCGAACACCACAAGGTCGCCCGTGCCTATGTGCTCTATCGCGAGGAGCGGGCGCGCGAGCGGGCGAGGGCGGTTGCCGAGACGAAGCCTGTCGCCTCCGCAGCTCCCTTGCTGCACATGAAGCTCGCCGACGGGACGCTTATCCCGCTCGACGCCGGCCGCCTCGACAAGGTGGTTCGCGAGGCTTGTGCCGATCTCGACGGCGTCTCGGCCGAGCCGGTCCTCACCGAGGCGCGCCGCAATCTCTATGACGGCATCTCGCTCGACGAATTGGCACTGGCGCCGATCCTTGCCGCCCGCACGCTGATCGAGAGCGAGCCGAACTACGCCAAGGTCTCCGCGCGCCTGCTGCTGGACAAGCTCCGTCGCGAGGCACTGAGCTTCGTCCATGGCCGCGCAGAGCAGGCGACGCAGGAAGAGATGTCAGTGCTTTATGCCGACTACTTCCATGCCTATCTCAAGACCGGCATCGCGAACGAGCTGATCGACCCCGAGCTCGGCCGCTTCGACATCGCCCGCATCGCCGCTGCACTCAAGCCCGAGCGCGATCTGCAATTCGACTATCTCGGCTTCCAGACGCTTTACGACCGCTATTTCCTGCATGTCCGGGGCAACCGCTTCGAGCTGCCGCAGGCCTTCTTCATGCGTGTCGCCATGGGTCTCGCCATCCGCGAGATCGATCGCGAGGGCAGGGCGATCGAATTCTACGATCTGCTCTCATCCTTCGATTTCATGGCCTCGACCCCCACGCTGTTCAATTCCGGGACGCTGCGCCCGCAGCTCTCCTCCTGCTTCCTGACCACCGTCGCTGACGATCTCGACGGTATCTTCAAGGCGGTGAAGGACAATGCGCTGCTCGCCAAGTACTCGGGCGGCCTCGGCAATGACTGGACGCCGGTGCGCGGTCTCGGCGCCCATATCAAGGGCACCAATGGCGAGAGCCAGGGCGTGGTGCCGTTCCTGAAGGTCGCGAACGATACGGCCATCGCCGTCAATCAGGGCGGCAAGCGCAAGGGCGCGGTCTGCGCCTATCTCGAGACCTGGCATGTCGATATCGAGGAGTTCCTCGATCTCCGGAAGAACACCGGCGACGACCGCCGCCGCACCCATGACATGAACACGGCGAACTGGATTCCCGACCTGTTCATGCAGCGCGTCGAGGCCGGCGGCGACTGGACGCTGTTCTCGCCGGACGAGGTTCCGGACCTGCACGATCTCTATGGCAAGCCATTCAAGACGGCCTACGAGGCTTATGAGGCGAAGGCAGCCGCTGGCCAGATCAAGGTCTTCAAACGGGTGAAGGCGCTCGACCTCTGGCGGCGCATGCTGACCATGCTGTTCGAAACCGGCCATCCCTGGATTACCTTCAAGGATGCCTGCAATCTGCGCTCGCCGCAGCAGCATGCCGGCGTGGTGCATTCCTCGAACCTCTGCACCGAGATCACGCTCAACACCTCGGCCGACGAGGTCGCGGTCTGCAATCTCGGCTCGGTGAACCTCGCGGCGCATGTGACGCCCGATGGGCTCGATCAGGCTCGCCTGGCCCGCACCGTGACCACCGCGATGCGCATGCTCGACAACGTCGTCGACATCAATTTCTACACGATCCCCGAGGCACGCCGCTCGAACCTGCGCCATCGCCCGGTGGGCTTGGGGCTGATGGGTTTCCAGGACGCGCTCCAGACACTGCGTCTGCCGGCGGCCTCGGAAGGCGCCGTCGCCTTCGCCGATACGTCGATGGAAGTGATCAGCTTCCATGCGATCCAGGCCTCGGTCGATCTCGCCGCCGAGCGCGGGCGCTATCCGAGCTTCGAGGGTTCGCTCTGGTCGAAGGGCATCCTGCCGATCGACTCGCTCGACATCCTCTCGGACGCCCGCGACGGCGATGTCGAACTCGACCGCTCCTCGACGCTGGACTGGGAGGGCCTGCGCGAGCGGGTCGTCACGACCGGCATGCGCAACTCCAACACCATGGCGATCGCGCCGACCGCGACGATCTCCAACATCGTCGGCGTCTCGCAGTCGATCGAGCCGAGCTACAGCCAGCTCTACGTTAAGGCGAACATGTCGGGCGACTTCACCGTGGTGAATGCCGGGCTCGTTCATGACCTGAAGGCGAGGGGGCTCTGGGACGAGGTGATGGTCTCGGATCTCAAATACTACGACGGCAAGGTCAGTGGGATCGATCGCGTCCCGGCCGATCTCAAGGCGCTCTATGCCACCTCCTTCGAGATTCCGACGGAATGGCTGATCAGGGCGGCGGCGCGCCGGCAGAAATGGATCGATCAGGGCCAGTCGCTGAACCTCTACATGGCGCAGCCCTCGGGCCGGAAGCTCGACGAGGCCTATCGCCTGGCCTGGCGGCTGGGCCTCAAGACGACCTACTACCTGCGGGCGTTGTCGGCGACCCATGTCGAGAAATCGACGCTGAAGGGCACGGACGGCAAGCTCAATGCGGTCTCGGCCACCGTGCCGGTCGCAGCCAAGGCCGCCGCGCCGATCATCGTCGATATCCCGCTGGAGAACGGCATGGCCGTCCCCAACGCCTGCTCGATCGACGATCCGACCTGCGAAGCCTGCCAGTAACCCGCCGTCATTCCACCTCTCGCGTCATTCTCGGGCGAAGCGAAGCGCAGACCCGAGAATCTCCGGCAGGATAAGGCACTAAGGCCTCCTTCGGCATGAGATGCTCGGGTCAAGCCCGAGCATGACGCCCCTTCATTTCAGAACGGAACACCTCATGCTCGACTGGTCCGACACCAAGCCCTCGACCCCGGCCATCCTGACAAACCCTCCTCCCGCCGCCGACGCCACCGGCCTCGGCACGATCGATCGCAATGGCAGCCGCGTCACGGTCGACGAGAAGCGCATGATCAATGCGCGCGCCGACGTGAACCAGCTCCTGCCGCTCAAGTACAAATGGGCCTGGGAGAAATACCTTTCCGGCTGCAACAACCACTGGATGCCGACCGAGGTCTCGATGCAAGCCGACATCGCCCTGTGGAAGTCGAAGGACGGGCTCAGCGAGGACGAGCGGCGCATGCTCAAGCGCAATCTCGGCTTCTTCGCGGCGTCCGAATCTCTCGTCGCCAACAACATCGTGCTGGCGATCTACCGACACCTGACCAACCCGGAATGCCGGCAGTACCTGCTGCGCCAGGCCTTCGAGGAGGCGATCCACACCCACACCTTCCAGTACATCGTTGAGAGCCTCGGGCTCGACGAGGGCGAGTTGTTCAACATGTATCGCGAGGTGCCCTCGATCACCGACAAGGCGGCCTGGGCGCTGAAGCATACGCAGAACATCGAGGACCCGGACTTCAAAACGGGAACGCCGGAAAACGACCAGGCGCTGCTGCGCGACCTGATCACCTTCTACGTGATCTTCGAGGGCATGTGGTTCTACACCGGCTTCGCGCAGATCCTGTCGCTCGGCCGGCGCAACAAGATGGTCGGCATCGCCGAGCAGTACCAGTACATCCTGCGCGACGAGTCGATCCATCTGAACTTCGGCATCGACGTGATCAACCAGATCAAGATCGAGAACCCGCATCTCTGGACCAAGGCCTTCCAGGACGAGGTCAGCGGCATGATCCGCGATGCGGCCGAGCTTGAAGCCGCCTATGGCCGCGACACCATGCCGAGGGGCTTCCTCGGCCTGAACGCGGCGCTCTGCGAGCAGTACATGCACTTCATCGCCAACCGCCGCTGCGCTCAGCTCGGCCTGCCGCCGGTCTTCGGCGAGACCGAGAACCCGTTCCCCTGGATGAGCGAGGCGATGGACCTGAAGAAGGAGAAGAACTTCTTCGAGACCCGCGTCATCGAATACCAGAATGGCGGCGCGCTGAGCTGGGAGTGAGCCGGTGACAGGGATACCGCTCACCACGCGCCGGTCATCGACCCCTGGCAGGCAGAAACGAATGACCTATCACGGCTCTTTCCGGACACCGTGAATCGCATCTCAGGCCAAATGATTCGGCCCTGAGCCTAGCGATGGAGAGCTGTCGGCCCCGGACATTGCCCCTTCATGTCCGGGCATCGATCACCGATGCGCATCGGTTTCGGCGGAAGCGATGGCCTGTTCGAGGAGGGCGAGCGCCCGTGCGCCCGCCGCCGCATCGGGAAAGTCCAGTGTCTCGCCGCGCGCCGCCCGCACGAAATCGCCGAGGATCGCGTGATAGCCCTTGTGGTCCTCGTTGGCAGCGACGGTGAAATTGGGCTCCCAGACCAGCGTATCTTCGCCGTCGACAAGGCTGGCGTCGGGGCGCGACACCTTGAAGGGGGGGCTGCGGAAATAGCGAACCTCATGCAGGTTGCGGACCTCGACGCGGCGATGGTCGCCCATCACCTGCCACCATTCCATCGGCGTGCCGCGCGACTGATGCGTCCCCATGACGAGCGTGCCGATGCCGCCGTTGCGGAAGCGGAAATCGACATGGAGCAGCAGCTTGCCGGGTTCCAGCTCGTGCCGGCGTGCGCCGACTGTCGCGACCTCGCCCATCAGATGGGGGATCAGGTCGAAATAATGCACGCAGTGATGCAGATAGAAGCCGGTATAGTCGACATCCCCCGCGAAGTAGGTCGGCGCCGTCATGTACTGGCCGAGGAAGCTCGCGGTTTCCCCGAATTCCGGGGTGTGGATGACATTGGCCGCGATGCGATTGGCGGTGGAATACCGCTTCATGAAACCGACGACGACCGGAACGCCCCGGGCCTTGGCGGCATCCGCCAGTTCCTGCGCTTGCCGCGAGGTTGCGGCCGGCGGCTTCTCGATGAAGAGCGGCAATCCCCGCGCGATCGCGGCGAGACCGACCTCATGATGCTGCCGCGGCCCCATGGCGAGGCCAACCGCGTCGATGTCGGAGCGGGCGAGCAGGGCGTGCCAGTCGCTCAGTTGGTTCTCGGGCGCGACACCGTAGCGCCGGCCGGTGGAGGCGAGGTTGTCGGGCGAGATGTCGCAGATCGCCTGCAGGACGACGTCGTGCCGCGTGACCTGCGGCAGCAGCATCTCGTTGGCATGGGTGCCGCAACCGATCCAGCCGAGGCGCAAGGGGGATGTCATCACGCAATTCCCTTCGTCGTCGCGAGCCGGTCGGCGAAGGCGAGCGTCGCCTTGAGATAGTCGATGCTGGCCTTGAGCTCCGCATCCTCGTTCCGGGTGGGCGCGCGCCATTGCGCCAGCGTCACGCCTGCCGCCTCGTCGTCGCGCCGGAACGGCTCCAGCACGATCGGGCCCTGATAGCCGGAGGCCGCGAGGGCGCGGGCGACGGCAGGCCAGTCGATATGGCCCGAGCCGACGAAGCCGCGATTGTTCTCGTTCGCCTGGAAATGCACGAGCCGCGATCCCGCCAGCCGGATCGAGGCGGCGAGATCGTATTCCTCCATGTTCATGTGGAAGGTGTCGAGCATCACGCCGACGGCAGGCGAGGCGACGGCCTCGACATAATCCAGCGCATGGCGGCAGGTGTTGCACATGTCGGTCTCGAACCGGTTCAGGGGCTCGACGCCGAGGACGACGCCCTTGTCGGCGGCGCGTTTCGCGGCCTGCGTCAGCCCGCGTACGACGGCATTGACCCGCCGGCGGCGCTCGGCCGGCTCGACCGGCTGCGGCGCCCGGCCGGCGAAGACGAGCGGCGCGCCATAGAGCGGCCCGCCGACGATACCCGCCCCCAACGCGGCAGCGATGTCGACGCATTGCTCGAGATAGGCGATGCCGGCTGCATGCGCGGCCGGGTCGGCGCTGGCGAGATCGCGGGTCAGGTTCACCCGCGCCGCCAGCACGATCGAGAGGCCGGCATCGGTGGCGGCGGCCTTCGTCTCGGCAAGGTCGAGCTCGCCCGGCTCCGGCACCAGCAGTTCGACCACATCGGCCCCGGCCTGCTTCATGCGCCGGAAGGTCGGGAAATGCTCGCGCCCGAAGGGGCGCGCATAGAACATCGAGATCACCCCGATCGCATTGGTCATGATTTGACTGCTCCTGCCGTCAGGCCGCCGACGAGGCGCTTCTGCACAAAAAGGAAAAGGATGGTGACGGGCAAAGCGATGATCGTGCCGCCCGCGGTGAGGACGCCCCACTGCACCGTGAATTCGCCGATGAACAATTGCAGCGCGACGGTCACCGGCCTGACCGTCTCGCCCGACAGCATCATCGCGAACAGATATTCGTTCCACGAGGTGATGAAGACGTAGATCGCGGTGGTGACGATGCCGGGCATCACCAGCGGCAGCACCACCAGCCGGATCGTCTGCAGGCGCGAGGCCCCGTCGATCGTCGCGGCTTCGTCGAGATCTTTCGGAATCGCGTTGAAATAGCTGACCAGCATCCAGATCGAGAACGGGATCGAGAAGGTCGAATGGCCGATGATGACGCCGATGAAGGTGTCGATCAGCCCGAGCGTCCGCATCAGCACGAAGAGCGGGATAATCAGCAGCACGATCGGGAACATGTTGATGACGAGGAAGCCGGTCATCAGCATGCGCCGGCCGCGGAACCGGAAGCGCGAGAACGAATAGGCGGCCGGCACGCTGGCCGCCAACCCCAGCACGACGGCACCGCAGGCGATGACGAGGCTGTTCAGCAGGTTGACCGGGAAGCTCGTGCGCTGGATCAGTGTTTGATAGTGCTCGAAGGTCGTGCTGCTCGGCAGGTAGCGCACCGGGAACTGCGAGAGGTCCGCATTCGGCTTGATCGAGGTCAGCAGCATCCAGACGAACGGTGCCAGCGCGAAGGCGAGCACCAGCAGGACGGGGATTTCGACCTGGATCAGATTGCGGGCGAAGGAACGGCGCCGGATCATCGCTCCATCTCCCCGGCCTGGCGGCGGACATAGAGCCAGACGATGCCGAGCAGGATCGCCGTCAGCATCAGCGAGAGCGAGGCGGCATAGCCGAATTCCATGCCGGTATAGGCGCGCAGGAAGGCGTAGAGCGGTAGCGTATGCGTGGCATAGCCCGGCCCGCCGCCAGTCATCACCAGGATGACGTCGAGCGAATTGGCGACCCAGATAATGCGCAGCAGTACGGCCGTGGTCACGATGCCGGCGATCGAGGGCAGGGTGACGTGGACGAACTGGCGCCAGGGGCTGGCGCCGTCGATCTCGGCCGCCTCGTAGAGTTCTCCCGGCACGGTCTGCAAACCCGCGAGGATGGTGACGGTGAAGAACGGAAAGCCCTGCCAGACCAGCGCCAGCATGATGCAGGCCAGCGCCGTGGAGGGCTGGGCGAGCCAGGGATGCGGGGCCGAGATCAGGCCGAGGCGCAGCAGGATGTCGTTGAAGACGCCGAGATTGAAATCATAGATCCAGGTCCACATCAGGCCGATGATCACGCTCGGCAACGCCCAGGGGATGATGACGAGCGCGCGCGCCATGCCGCGCCACCAGAAGCTCTGGTTGAGCAGCAGAGCCGCGCCGAGCCCGAGCAGAAGCTGGAGCGACACGATGCCCGCGACCCAGATCGCCGAGTTCAGTAGCGCGATCCAGAAGACCTCGTCCGAGAGTGCGGTCGCGAAATTCCGCAAACCGACGAAGCGGAAATTGTCGGGGTCGTAGAGAATGTAGTCGTGCAGGCTGTACCAGGCCGTCTGCAGGACCGGAAACAGGATGACCAGCGCCGTCACCAACAGTGCCGGCAGCAGGAAACCATAGGGTGTCGCCGCGCGAAGCATCGCGCTGCTCGCCGTCGTCTTGTTCATGGCCTCGTCCCTGTAGATCGATGGCTGGCGCCGGGTTTGGCCCGGCGCCGCGCGATGCGATCCGGCCTCAGCCGTGGAAGGTCTGCTCGACCGCCTTCATGAGATCGTCGGGACTCATCCCGCCGGTCAGCGCCCTCTGCAGGTTGGTGGGCAGGACGCGGCCGACGAAATCCGGCGTCTTCACATGGTCGGGGAGGGGCTTTGCGATCGGCAGGGAGGCGTCGCTCGCCTCGACGAAGCGCTTGGGATGCACGGTCCAGCTCTTCGCATCCGAGATGGTGATCGGCAGCTGGCCGCTGAGCTTGGCCTGCTCGGCATTGTTCTCGGCGCTCGACAGGAAGCTGATCCAGCGGAAGGCCGCCTCCTTGTTCTTGCTGCCTGCGAAGATGGCGTTGGACTCGTCGCCGAAATAGGTCCAGCCGCGGCCATCCGGCCCGCGCGGCACCGGCACGGCAGAGACCTTGTCGCCGAGCGCCCCGACGATCTCCGCGACCGAGCCGATATGGTGGATCGCCATCCCGGTCCGACCGGCCTTGAAGGCATCGACGATTTGGCGGAAGGCGTCGGTCGGCGCCGAGGGCGGCGCGACCTTGTGCTTCACGGCGAGGTCGACGAACCAGCGATTGGCCGCGAGCGCCTTCTCCGTGACCATCCCGCCCTTGTCGAAGCTGGCGCCGCCGCCCAGCACGAACGGCCCCCAATTGTCGTGGCAGCCGGCGCCGCCGCGCATCCCGTAGCCGTAGATGCCGTCCTTGGTCAGCGCCTTGGCGGCTGTGAGGAAGTCGTCGAAGCTCTTGGGCGGCTGAAGCCCGGCCTGCTGAAGCAGGTCCTGCCGGTAGTAGAGATAGATCACCACGTAGTGCAGCGGCATGTAGTACTGCTTGCCGTCGGGCGAGCGGTTGATTGTCCAGACGTCATCGGAAATGTCGCTGCGGCCTTTCCAGCTGGCCAGGAAGCCGTCGAGCGGCTCCAGCGCCTTCATCTGCGAGAAGCGCGAGAGATAGGACAGGCGCACCATGGCGCAGTCGGGCTGGTTGCCGGCGACCAGGGCCGAGAAGATGCGGTTGATATAGTCGGTGCCGCCGCCCCAGGGGATCGGTTCGGCCTGGATCTTGATGTCCGGGTTTTCCGCCTCGAACTTCGCGACGAGGCTGGCCGGCGTGTTCTGCGGATTGTCGTAATGATACCACCAGCGCACCGTCGCCTTGCCTTGGGCAATGGCCGGTCTGGCGGCCTCGAAGGAGAGCGCGGCCGCTCCCGCGAGTTTCATGAAAGTCCTGCGTTCCATGACGTTCACTCCCTGAATTTTTTTATAGTCGTTCGGTGATGTAGGCGGCTCCGGCGTCGATCATGGCCTGCGCCGGAGCGAGCTTGCGGCTCATGCGCAGGCAGCCATGGATGACGCCGGGTACATGGTCGTGGCGGAAGGCGACGCCCGCTGCCGCAAGGCGATCCGCCAGACGGATGGTGTCGTCGACCAGCGGGTCGAGCCCGCCGACTGTCAGGTAAAGCGGCGGCAATCCGCGGAGGTCGGCATGCAGCGGCGCGGCGAGCGCCGGAGGGGCGTCGAAGGCCGCGCCGAGGTAGTTGCGCCAGTACCAGCGCATATTCGCCGTGGTCAGGATGTATCCCTCGCCGAAGCGCGCATGGCTGCCGGTTTCGAAGTCGGGGGCGTAGCAGCCATAGAACAGGGCGGCTGTGGCGGGGAGGGCAAGCCCGGCATCGCGGCGATGGATCATGGCCGCAAGCGCAAGCGTCGCACCGGCCGAGTCTCCGGCAAGCGCCCAGCGCCGCGCATCGACATCGGAGCCGAGTTCGCCGCTGAGCCCGAAGGCGATGGCGCCGAGCGTATCCTCCAGCGGGATCGGGTAGGGATGCTCCGGCGCGAGGCGATAGTCGAAGCCGAAGACGGCGCAGCCGGACGCCGCCGCGAGGGTCCGCATCGTGCCGTCATGGGTGTCGACCGAGCCGAAGGTCCAGCCGCCGCCATGAACGTAGACGATGACCGGCAGGGCGGTTCCGGGCTTGGGGTGATAGAGCCGCCCCCGCAGCGAAGTGCCGTCGATCCGCACCGCGATATCGCGCGCCGGTAGGTCGGGCGCGCCTTCGTTCCAGGCGATGGAGCCGGCATCGGCGGAGGCGCGGGCCTCTGCGATCGGCAGGGTCTTGAAATCGACGCCCTGCGCCGCCGCGAAACCGGCGAGGATGCGAGCCATCTGCGGATCGACGAAGGCGCTCACGCGGCCACCTCGTCGCCGCCTTGAATGACGATCGTATCGATATGGGAGCCGAGCGCTGCGGCGAGCCCGCTTCCATCGCCTGCAGCGAGGCGCTCGTAGAGAATGTCGTGGCGTCGCGCCGTCTCGATCAGCGGGCGGCGATGCTCCGGCGCCCAGAGCTTGTAGCGGTTCGAGTGCATGATGCAGCGTGCCAGGATCTGCCCGAGGGCATCGAGGCCGGAGAGCCGGAACAAAGCGAGGTGGAAATCCTTGTCCGCCTCGATGACGCGGTACTCGTCGCCCTCCGCGGCGGCTTCCATCATCGCTGCCAGGATGCCGCGCAGGTCGTCGAGCGCCCGTCCATCGGCATGCAGCGCCGCCTTCAGCGCGCCGCGCGTCTCGATGCGGCGGCGCAGCGCCAGCATCTCGTCGGCTTCCTCTTCCGTCAGCCGGGTCACGATCGTCCGTCGCCCCGAGCGGACGACGAGCCCATCCTCCTGCAGGCGCAGCAGCGCCTCGCGGATCGGACCCTGACTGCAGCCGATCTCATGGGCGAGGCCGAGCTCGGTCAGGACCGTCTCCGGCGTCAATTCGTTCAGGATGATCCGCCGTTTGACGATGCCATAGACCAGATCGGACGGGCGGCTGAGCTTCGGAATCAAGGCGAGCGCCTCGCTGGACAAGGTCTGTCGATATGAATATCGATATCATTATCGATAATGATGTCAACGCGTGTTGCCGCAGGGAAGCCGATGCGTCACAGGATTCGGAAGATCGACGTCCACCTCGTCTCCGCCCCGGTCCTCGGCGGCTTCGCGGACGCGACGCGCAAGGTCGAGACGATCGGCTTCGTGATCGTCCGTATCACGACGGATCAGGGGCTGGAGGGGATCGGCGTCACCTATCACGAGGTCGGCGGCGAGGCGACCTGCGAGCTGATCAACCGCAACATGACGCCCAGGCTGATCGGCCGCGACCCGCTCGAAACCGAGGCGATCTGGCAGGAATTCTTCCACTATCTGCGCGGCGTCGGCCGCAAGGGGCTGATGTATTGCGCCCTCAGCGCCGTCGACATCGCGCTCTGGGATCTCAAGGGCAAGATCGTCGATCTGCCCGTCTACAAGCTGCTCGGCGGGGACCGGACCAAGGTGCCGGTCTATGCCAGCGGCGGCTGGACCTCCTATTCCGACGACCAGCTCGTTGACGAGATCAAGGGCATGGTCGCGCGCGGCTTCACGACCGTGAAGTTCAAGGTCGGCTTCGACGGCGGCCGCAATCCCAGGCGCGATGCCGAGCGCGTCCGCAAGGTCCGCGAAGCGGTCGGCCCCGACATCAACCTCATGGTCGACGCGAATAATTCCTTCGATGCGGCAACGGCGGTGCAGCTCGCCAACCGCATTCGCGAATACGATATCTTCCTGTTCGAGGAGCCGGTCTTCGCCGACGACATTCCCGGGCTCGCCCGCTTCAAGCGCGGCACCGACATCCCGCTGGCGACGGGCGAGCACGAATACACCAAGTTCGGCGTCAGGGACCTGCTCATGCACGACGCTGCGGACATCGTGCAGGTCGATGGAGCGCGGGCCGGCGGCTATACCGAGATGCTGAAATGCGCCGCCCTGACCCAGGCCTGGAACGTCAAATTCGCCCCCCATGCCATGGAAAATCTCCATCTGCATCTCGTCGCGGCCGTGCCGAACGCGCTCTTCCTCGAGCGCCTTCTGATGTTCGAGGACATCACCGCACAGGTCTTCGACGGCGCGCCGCTGCCGATCGACGGCCATATGCATGTGCCGGACCTGCCGGGCCTGGGCCTCAAGCTCAACATGGATTTCATCCGGGAGCGGGACGAAACCTCCCCGGCGAGCCATGCTTGAGCAGGATCAGGGTCTCGGATCGTTCAGCGGGTTGGTGAGGATCGCACCCCACGCTCGTAGAGAGCCTGGTTGAACAAGCCGTCCAGGGCCGGTGCCTGAGAGAAATCGCCGAGCTCGACCTGATAGGCGAGCAGCGCCTCGGTCGCCTTGCGGATCTGGGCGGGGTCGTTGACGAAGCTCACGGCCGGCGAGACGAGCGCCTTGGCGATCGTCGATTCCGCGACCAGGTCGCCGCCAAGCACGGCCAGCACGAACGGGGCGACCTTGGCCGGCTCCTTGCGAATCCGTTCGGTCGCTTGATGGAAAAGCCCGACGAAGCGTTCCGCCACCTCCGGGCGATTTTTGACGAGGGCGCCCGAGGCGGCAACGACGACGCCGGGAATGTTCGGGAACATGTCCGGGGAGTTGACGATGCGCTTGATGCGCGGATCGCGTTCGGAAACCAGCGTCGCCGAGGGTTCGAGCAGCGTGCCGCCGTCGATGGCGCCGGTCAGCATCGCCTGCTGAACGACCTCGATGCCCATATTGACGATCTCGACATCGGACCGCTCGACCTTGCCGATTGTCCAGAGCCAATGGTGAAGCGCGACCGTCGGCACGCCGCCCGGCGGAAGCGTGCCGAGCTTGGCCTTGCGGCCCGTTGCGGCGCGGAACGCCGCGAAGGCCTTCGCGGGATCGTCGGCGTTCTCGGCAAAAGCCTTGGCGAGGGCAGGGCCGGCCACGAAGGCCGTACCGCCGACCGCCGCGGCTGCGATCACGGATGCGTCGAGGCCGCGGGAGCGGGCGACCGCAACCGGCGCGACGCCGATGACCAGGATATCGATCGTGCCGGACGCAAAGGCTTGGATCGCATTCGGGCCGGAATCGAACTTGGTGAGCTTGAGCTCGAGGCCGGCATCGCGCGCCGATCCGTCGCCGGCGAGGACGAACAGGGCGCTCGCCCCGATGACCGGCACGTAGCCGATGCGCAGCGCCATGCTCTGGGCGAGGCCCGGCCGGATCCCGGCGACGGAGCCGGCCGCCAGCGCAAGCAGGGTTCTACGATCGATCATCTCGGGCTCCGCCTCCGCGCGACCTCACATAAGAGCGCGCATCGGCGTTATGTCACCGGATGGGAGGTGATTGCTTCCAAATCGCGGGGCTGCGGGAGAACGAAAACAGCGCGTGAGCGTGCGATACGGAAACGGGCTTCCCGCCGGAGGCTCCGCTCAGGCGGAGCGCTTCACCGGCTCGGCCGGGTCGAACTGGCTCTGAACCGGGTCGAGGCCCAGCCGGTCGCGCAGCGTCCCGTCGCCATATTCGCTTCGGAACAGCCCGCGCCTGCGCAGCAGCGGCACGACCTCGCTCGCAAAGATGTCGAATTGCGTCGGCAGGATCGGCGGCATGACGTTGAAGCCGTCGGCCGCACCGGACACGAACCAGTCCTCGATGATATCCGCGATCTGCTCCGGCGTCCCGGTCGCGGTGAAGTGGCCGCGCGCGCCGGCGAGGCTGTGCAGCAGGCCGCGCAATGTCGGCCGCTCGCGCGCGACGAGTGCGGTGATCGACTGCGCCCGGCTGCGCGAAGCCTGGACCTGCGACGGATCGGGAAAATCCTCCACCGACAGAACGTCGTCGAGCTTGAGATGCGAGAAGTCATGGCCGCCGAAGCGGCTCGACAGCCTGGCGAGCCCGACGCTCGGATGGGAGAGCTCATTCAGCTCTTCCCAGACCCGTTTCGCCTCTGCCTCGGTCGAGCCGATCGCGGCACTGAGGCCGGGCAGGATGACGATCTGGTCCGGGCCCCGCCCCAATGCCCGCGCCTGGGTCTTGATGTCGGCATAGAATTCGATCGCGCTGTCCTTGGTGAGATGCGCGGTGAAGATCGCCTCGGCATAGCGCGCGGCGAAGGCGCGGCCGTCCTTCGACGCGCCGGCCTGAACGAAGACCGGGCGGCCTTGCGGCGAGCGCGGGATGTTGAGCGCCCCTGCCACGCTGAAATGGCTGCCGCGATGCGCGGCGCGCCGGACGCGATCGGGGCGGGCATAGGTGCCGCTGTCGCGGTCGTCGACGATGGCGTCCCTCGCCCAGCTGTCCCAGAGCTTGGAGACGGCCTCGACGAAGTCGTGGGCGCGTGCATAGCGCTGGTCGATGCCGACCTGAGCCTCCTGGCCGAAATTGACGGCGGCGCCCGGCGCCCAGGAGGTCACGATGTTCCAGCCGATCCGGCCACCGCTGAGATGGTCCAGCGAGGCGAACTGGCGGGCGAGGTTGTAGGGCTCGTTATAAGTGGTCGATGCCGTGGCGATCAGCCCGATCTGGCTTGTCAACGCCGCAAGAGCCCCGAGCAGCGTGACCGGCTCCAGCTCCCCGCGCGCGGCATGGGCGAGCTCGTCGCCGAGCGCGAGCTGATCGGCGAAGAAGATCGAGTCGAGCTTCGCCGCCTCTGCCGCAAGAGCGAGATCCCGGTAGTAGGAGAGATCGCTCAACGCCTTCGTCGTCGAGGCGGGGTGGCGCCAGGCCGTTTCGTGGTGGCCGCGGCCGTTGATGAAGAGGTTGAGGTGAAGTTCGCGTGCCATGGCGGATCGATCCTGTCGGATGTGGGTCACTAGACGGCATCGGAGACGCCGAGCGCCGCGAGCAGATCGCCGCGCAAGGCTTCGAAATGAGGGGCTTTGAGGCGCGGATGCGCCAGGGCAACCGGGCGGTCGACGACGATGCGGCCGGCCTCCATGACCAGGACGCGGTCGGCGAGCTTGATCGCCTCGTCGACATCATGCGTGACCAGCAGGACCGTCGGCCGGTGCTGGCGGATCAGGCGGAAGAGCAATTCATGCATCCTGATCCGCGTCAGGGCATCGAGTGCGCCGAAGGGCTCGTCGGCCAGCAGCAGGCGCGGCTGACGCACCAGAGAACGCGCCAGTGCCACCCGCTGCTGTTCGCCGCCGGAGAGCGCATTCGGCCAGGCGTCCTCGCGCCCGCCGAGCCCGACATCGGCAAGCGCGGCGCGGCCGCGCTCGTCCGCATCCGACCTGCGCAGGCCGAAGACGACGTTCTGCAGCGCGTTCTTCCAGGGCAGCAGCCGGGAGTCCTGAAACAGGACCGAGCGATCCTGCGGCACGCTGATCCGGCCTTCGCCGTCGACGCCGTCGTCGAGACCCGCCAGGGCGCGCAGCAATGTGCTCTTGCCCGAGCCGCTCTTGCCGATCAGCGCGACGAACTCACCCGGTGCGAAGTCGAGCGAAACCTCGTTCAGCACGGTCCGGCCGGAGAAGCGGCGCGTGACGCCGCGCAGGCTGACGGCGGCAGGCGCAGGGCCCCGCGGCAGGTGGAGCGGATGGGCCGAGGCGTTCATGACGCCAGCGCCTTGCGATAGGACAGCGCCCGGCGCTCCCAGAACCTGACCGCGAAATCCGAGCCGAGGCCGAGGATGGCATAGATCGCAAGGCCGACGACGATGACATCGGTCTGGCCGTAGTCGCGGGCGCGGTTCATCAGATAGCCGATGCCCTCGGTGGTGTTGATCTGCTCGAGCACGACGAGCGCCGTCCAGCAGGTGGTGACGGCGAGCCTCAGGCCGGTGAAGAAGCCGGGCAGGGCGCCGGGCAGCGCGACCTCGCGCAGGAAGGCGCCGCGGGACAACCCGACGCTGCGGGCAAGCTCGACATGGCGGATATCGATGCCCGTGAGCGCAGCATGGGTGTTGATGTAGATTGGCACGAGCACGCTGGAGGCGATCAGCGCGACCTTCATCGCCTCGCCGATGCCGAGCCAGAGAATGGCGAGCGGGATCAGCGCCAGCGTCGGCACGGCCCGCTTGATCTGGACGAGCCCGTCGAGCGAGGCTTCGCCGATGCGGCTGAGACCGGCGGCGAGCGCCATCCCAAGACCGAGCGCGACGCCGATGCCGAGGCCGAGATAGGCCCGCTGGGCCGAGGCGAGGAAATGGTCGGCCAGCGTGCCGTTGCTCAGGAGCTCGATGCCGGTCAGGACGGCCGTCGACGGCGCCGCCAGGAATTTCGGCGAGAGCCAGCCGATCCTCGAGGCGAGTTCCCAGATCGCGACCAATGCAACCGGCCCGAACAGGATGCCGCCCCGCGGCAGGCGCGACGGCGCCAGTTGCGGCGGCCGCGCTGCTTGCGTTCCGACAGGATGCCTTTCGGTTTCCGCGCTGGGCTGGAAGCCGGTGGCATAGGTGATGAGACTCATGGCGTCCATCCGTCTCGGCCAGGGTGTCAGTTGGTCTTGGCGGCGATGATCTCGTCGAAGCGCAGGTCGAATTCCTCGCGCGCATCGAGTCGCTTCGGCAGGTCGCCGGCCTCGTGGATCACGTCGATCAGCGATTGCTGCTTCGCGATCAGGCTGGCCAGCAGCGGAAACTGGAACTCGCCTTCCGACTCGACGATCTTGCGGGCATCGGCCGGTTTCAGGTTCTGGCGCTTGACGTAGTAGGCCTCGACCCAGGCATCGACGTTCTGGTGCGACCAGCGGCTGGCATCGATCCAGCCGGCGACGAATTCGCGGATCGCTGCCGCCTTGGCCGGGTCGTCCAGCGCCTTCTGACTGGCGTAGAGATAGGTCAGGCTCCTGGGCAGCCGGTCGTTCTGCGCCTTCGGCAACGCGCTGGCGCCGCGATCGGCAAAGTCGGCGAGATAGCGCGAGAAATGCGGCTCGTTGAGCGCCGCGACATCGACCTGGCCGGTCCTGACCGCATCGGGGAAGTCGGCAGCCCGAAGCGGCACGAGCTTGACGTCCTTGCGCGTCAGACCGGCGAGCTTGAGCGCATTCAGCACGAAGGGCTGGCGTCCGGTGCCCTCGCCATAGGCGATGCTCTTGCCCTTCAGCTCCTCCAGGCTGTCGATCTTCAGGCCGGGACGCACGGCCAGGAAGTAATCGGTCTCGGAGGAGACGCGCGCGGCGATGATCGGGATCTTCTCGCCGGCGGCATGCGCCTGGATCGGCGGCGTGTTGCCGACGGTGGCGAGGTCGAGCGCGCCGGCCCGGAAGGCTTCGAGGATCGCCGGACCGCCGAGGAAATTGGCATAGGTTACGTTGCTCGAGAGCTTCGCCTGCACGCCCGAGGCGCGGATCAGCGTCTGCAGCGCCTCGTTCTGATCGGCCGCCACCAGCTTCGTCCCGGCGGGGATCTGCTGGGGAAGCGCCCCCTGAGCCGCTGCGTCGCGAGCGGCAGAGGGAATGAACGGCAGCAGCAGCGACACCTTCAGCACCGCGCGGCGGCTCGCTTCGAAGTGCTTGGAGTGCCCCGTCGTGCCGGCCATGGTCGTCACCTTCTGCAAATTCACGGTCGTCGGCGACCAGCGCCGGACTCCCCAAATCTTGCAAAAGGATCGTTTGTTAAGTCAAACGAATGTTCTTTTTAAGATACAACGCAAAGACGAAGAACCTTCCAACTCCGTGATGCCTTCCAGGAAGGAATGCCTCGTTCAGCCTGATGCTGGGTCTGCGGGCGGACGCCACCATGATGCGCGCGGCCCATCGCATGGGTTCGCCCTATGAATGGGCCTCGTAGCAATGACCTGACCGCCATGTCGGTCATGGAGGTGGCCGAACGGGCGGAGGCGAGCGAGGGCAGCGTGATCTCGCTCTGCCGCCAGCTCGGCGCGCGCGGCTTCCAGCAGGTCAAGATCGCATTGGCGCGCGATCTCGTGCAGCCGGTGCAGTTCATCCACGAGGATCTCGCCCGCGCGGACGACACCGGGACGGTGATCGAGAAGGTCTTCCGCAGCGATCTGCAGGCGCTGCACGACACCATGAAGGTGCTCGACAGGGGGGCGATGGAGCGCGCTGTTGCGGGCGATCCGCAAGGCGCGCCGCGTCGAGCTCTACGGCATCGGCAGCGCCGCCCCGATCGCGGAGGACGCCAATTACCGGCTCCTGCGCGTCGGCGTCGAATCCAAGGTCGTGGTCGATTCGCATGTGCAGGCGATCAGTGCCTCGCTGACCGGCCCCGATGTCGCGACGATCACGATCTCGCATTCGGGCTCGACGCACGAGACCGTCACCGCGACCAGGCTCGCGCGAGAAGCCGGGGCGATGACGATCTGCATCACCAATTTCGGCAAATCGCCGCTGCTCGCCTATGCCGACATCGTCCTCAACACCATGGCGCGCGAGACCCAGTTCCGCACCGAGGCGATGACGAGCCGCATCGCCCAGCTCGCCATCATCGACGCCCTGATCGCCTGCCTGTCGCTGGCCGATTATGACAAGGCCGTCGCGACGATCGGCAAGACCTTCGACGTGCTCTCGACCAAGCGGTTCTAGCCTTCCGGATCGGTCCTGCGGCAAACTGTTCTGTCGGCATCGAGACGCCCATCCTGGAAACTCGTTCTCCGGCCCGCGGGGCGCCCGCCCGCCGCGGCTTCGGCCGGAGCGGCAGTCGCCGAATTGTCGTAAAACTCACCCAATGCTGCGGGTTCATGCTCAGCGGAGCCGGTATGGACTATTTCAGGCGCTTCACCTTCCTGTTCGCAACGCCGAACTTCGATGCCGAGGATCTCGAAGGGATCCGCTTCCATCAGATCGTCGAGGAGATCGAGCGATCGGGCTTCGAGGTCGTCAAGGCGCGAAAGCTCGAAGATGCCGAGATCGCGGTCCAGACCGATGCCGCCATCGGCTGCATGGTGGTCGACTGGGGCAAGAAGGGGCTGGAGGGCAAGACGGCCGCGCTGATCAACCTGATGCGCCGGCGCGGCCTCGACTTCCCCATCATCCTGCTGATCCGCCGCAAGCGCTTCGAGGACGTGCCGGTCGAGGTGCTCGACTTCATCGACGGCTATATCTTCCTTTCGGAGGAGACCCCGCCCTTCATCGCCAAGAGCCTGATCAGCCGGCTGAAGCAATATGCCGACACGCTGAAGACGCCGTTTTTCGGCGCCCTCGTCGACTATGCCGAAGAGGGAAACCATCTCTGGACCTGTCCGGGCCATAATGGCGGCGTGTTCTACAGCCGCAGCCCGATCGGCCGGGTGTTCATGGAACATCTCGGCGAGGCGGTCTTCCGCGACGATCTCGACAATTCCGTGCTCGATCTCGGCGACCTCCTGACCCACGAAGGTCCGGCACTCAAGGCGCAGAAGGAGGCGGCCCAGATCTTCGGGGCGGAGAAGACCTACTTCGTCCTCAACGGCACCTCGACCTCGAACAAGGTCGCGCTCGCCGCGCTGGTCACCGATGGCGACCTCGTCCTGTTCGACCGCAACAACCACAAGGCTGCCCATCACGGCGCGCTGCTGATCGCCGGCGGCATTCCGGTCTACATCCCCACAGTGCGCAATGCCTGGGGGCTGATCGGCCCGATGCGCTGGGAGAGCTTCGACGAGGAGGCGCTGCGCGAGCGCATCTGCACCAATCCGCTGGTCAAGGACCCGGATGCCTGGAAGAAGCCGCGCCCGTTCCGCGTCGCCGTGGTCGAGCAATGCACCTATGACGGCACGATCCACAGCGCGCAGATGATCCTCGATAAGATCGGGCATCTCTGCGAGTACATCCTCTTCGACGAGGCTTGGGCCGGCTTCATGAAGTTCCACCCGCTCTATGCCGGTCGCTTCGCCATGGGGCTTACGGGGCTGGGGCCGGAGTCGCCCGGCATCATCGCGACGCAATCGACCCACAAGCAGCTCGCGAGCTTCAGCCAGGCCTCGCAGATCCATATCAAGGACAGGCACATCAAGGGCCAGAAGCGTCGGGTCGAGCATCGACGCTTCAATGAGAGCTTCATGCAATACGCCTCGACCTCGCCCTTCTATCCGCTGTTCGCCTCGCTCGATGTCGGTGCGCAGATGATGAAGGGCCGCTCCGGCGAGGTGCTTTGGGACGATACGATCCGGCTCGGCATCGAGCTGCGCAAGAAGATCCGGGCCGTGCGACGCGAATTCGAGGAGAAGGAGGTCCGGCCCGAGCGGCGCTGGTTCTTCGAGCCCTTCGTGCCGGACCGGGTCAGCATCGCCGATGCCGCGCGCGAGGGGGCTGTCCACGACGTCGCCTGGGAGATGGTCTCTACCGACCAGCTCGCCAGCAACCCTGCCTATTGGCAGCTCGCGGCGGATGCGAGCTGGCACGGCTTCACGCAGATGGAGCCGGGCTTCGCGATGACGGACCCCAACAAGCTGACCTTGCTGACCCCCGGCTTCGACCGCGAGACCGGCGCCTATGCCGAGCATGGCATCCCCGCGCCGATCGTCGCGCAGTTCCTGCGCGAGAATCGGATCGTCGCCGAGAAGAACGATCTGAACTCGCTGCTTTTCCTGCTCACGCCCGGCGTCGAGGCCAGCAAGGCCGGCACGCTGATCAGCGGGCTCGTCGCCTTCAAGAAGCTGCATGACGACAACGCCCTGCTGGAAGACGCGATTCCGGAATTCTACCGGCGCCGGCCCGGCCGCTATGGCGGCGTGCGGCTGCGCGATCTCTGCGGCGATATGCATCGCTTCTTCCGCGACCATGACGTCAGCGGGCTGCAGAGCCGACAGTTCTCGCCCGAGCACCTGCCGGAGATGGCGATGTCACCGCATGACGCGGCGCGCTGCCTGACGCGCAACGATGTCGACTATCTGCCCATCGACGCCATCGCCGGGCGGATCGCGACGACGCCCTTCGTCGTCTACCCGCCCGGCATCGCCACCATCGTGCCGGGCGAGCGGCTGACCGAGCGGGCCAAGCCGATGATCGATTATCTCAAGATGTTCGAAGCCTGCTTCAATGCCTTCCCCGGCTTCGAGGTCGAGATCCAGGGCATCTACCGCGAGGTCGATGCCGCCGGGCAGGTGCGGCTCCATACCTATGTCGTCAGCGAGCAGGCGCAGGGCTGAGGATCGCGACGATTCATGGAAACCGACCGCCCCGTCATCATCCGCCCCTCGCGCGACGACGATGTCGAGCCCATGCTGGCGATTTATCGCCGGCATATCCGCCACGGCATCGAGGCCGGTGTCGAGGATACCGGCACCCCGCAGCCGGACGATCTGCGCGACCGGCGCAAGAACCTGCGCAACCGCAAGCTGCCGCATCTGGTGGCGACCCGCAGTGGCGAGGTCGTGGGCTACGCCTATGTCGTGCTGTTCCGCAAGCGGCCGGCCTACCGCTTCACGGTGAAGCACTCGATCTACGTCCACCACGAGCATCTCGGGCATGGCATCGGGCGGCTGCTGATGCAGGCGCTGATCGACGCCTGCGCCGCCGCCGGCTTCCGCCAGATGATCGGCTATATCGACGCGGAGAACAGCACGTCGCTGGCATTGCACGAGCGCTTCGGTTTCACCCGGGTCGGCCTGTTGCCGGGCGTCGCCTATCGCTATGGCCGCTGGGCCGACAGCGTCATGATGCAGCGCTCGCTCGGGGCAGGGGCCACGCAGCCGATCCCGTAGCCCCTGTCCGCGAATTCGGTCGGAAAGCCATCATTCGCGCAGCCGTAGGGAATTTCCCGCGTCGCGCGTGCTGTGGAACACCGCTCACCGCATGGAAGCTCAATCGGCGCGGAACGCGCGGTGGATCTCGCAAATGGAATCCGGTCCGATGCCGCAGCACCCGCCGATGATCCGGGCGCCGCGGCGGTGCCAGTCCCGCCCGAAGTCGCGGTAGCGAAGCGGCACGATATCCTCGCGCAGGTCGCTCAGCCCCTCATTTGCCGCAGCTTCCCCGGTCTTCTCGGGGAAGGCGTTGGCGTAGACGCCGATCGGGATTCCACTCTCTCCGAGAACGTCATGCGCGAGCGCGACAGCCGGGCCCATCACCTCCGGCTGGCTGCAATTGAACAGCACGGCGGCGGCGCCGGCAGCGCGGACCGCCGCGACGGCCTCGGCGACGCCTTCGCCCGAACGGAGGGCGGGGGCCTCTCCGGCAGTGCCATCGTCCTGCAGTGTGAAGGAAACCCAGATCGGCTTGCCGGTTGGGCGCACCGCCGCGCAAGCCGCGAGCGCCTCGGCGATGCAGCTTTGCGTTTCGGCAAGGAAATGGTCGACGGATGGCAGCAGGGCATCCACCAGCACCGCCAGCATGGCCGGAGCCCGCGCGGGATCGAACAGATCGGGGCGGTAGGAGCCGAACAGTGGCGGCAGCGATCCGGCCACGGTGATCTTGCGGCCGCTGCGCTGCGCTTCCTCCTCCGCGGCGCGGCGCGCCAATTCGCCCGACAGGGCGGCAAGCCTCGCGCCGTCCTGCGTGAAGCGCGCCTCGCCGATATGGAACGGCACCACCGCATAGCTGTTGGTGGTGATGACTTCGGCGCCCGCCTCGATGAAGGCGCGGTGCGCTGCCAGCACGGTCTCCGGCGCCTCCATCAGCGCCAGCGCCGACCATTCCGGCTGCCGGAAGGGCGCACCCATCCGCTTCAGCTCGCGCCCCATGCCGCCATCGAGGACGACCACCTTGTCCGTCATGCCAGATCGCTCTTCTTGAATTCGCCTTCGGCCCCTGCGCCGCCCGCCGAAACCAGGGCATGCTGCCCCTCCAGATCGGCGGCGAGGCTGGGCGCGATATGGGCACGCACGGCACGCTCGGCCTCATCCGGGCTACCGTGCATCACGCCCTCGAACAGCCCGCGATGATCGGCTTCGAGCGGAAAACGCGCGGGCCAATGCGTCTCGGACCAGCGGTAGAGCCACTCCATCTTCGTCGACAGGGCGTTGTAGCGCTTAATCAGGTGGCGATGGCCCGTCGCATCGACAATCGCCCGGTGGAAGCCGAGATCGGCCGCGACGCGGTCATCGACCGAGCCGGTTTCCGCCGGCGCCAGCCGCGCGAAGGCGGCGGCAATCAGGCTTTTGGGCTGCGCCTCGCTGCGCTCGGCGAGAATGCGGGCCGCCAGACCCTCCATCGCCTCGCGCAAGGTGTAGATCTCCCAGATCACCTGGGCGTTGAGGCTGGGGACGCGCCAGTTCGAATAGGGTGCCCGGACCACCAGCTCGTCGGCCTCCAGCGCGAACAGCGCGGTGCGCACCGTCCCGCGCCCGACGCCGAGCCGCCCCGCCAGCGCGATTTCCGTCAGCACCTCGCCGGGTGCCAGGCGACCGCGGACGATTTCGTCGCGCAGGCGCCGCATCGCCATGTCGGCGAGGCTGAGCCGTTCGATCGGTTGCTGGTCGTCCGTCAGGGGCACGGTCCGGTCCTCATTGTCCGCCGCGTTGCATGCCGACGAAGCGGCGGCAGCGCTCGGATTGCGGGTCGAGGAAAACCTGCTCGGGCGGGCCCTGTTCCTCGACGCGACCATCCTGGAGATAGATGGCGTGATTCGAGACCTCGCGCGCGAAGGTCATCTCATGGGTCACGATCAGCATCGTGCGGCCTTCCTCGGCCAGCGCGCGGATGACGCGCAGCACCTCGCCGACCAGTTCCGGGTCGAGCGCCGAGGTCGGCTCGTCGAAGAGCAGCGCGCGCGGCCGCATCGCAAGCGCGCGCGCAATCGCGACGCGCTGCTGCTGGCCGCCGGAGAGATGGGCGGGCCAGGCGTCGAATTTGTCGGCGAGCCCGACCTTGGCGAGCATCGCCTCAGCCTCCTCGCGGCATTCCGCGCGCGGCCGCCCTTGGACGTGGAGCGGCACCTCCATGACGTTCTGCAGCGCCGTCATATGGGGCCAGAGATTGAAGCTCTGGAAGACGAAGCCGAGCTGGCCGCGCAGCCTGCGGACGGTCTGCCGCTCCGCACGGGAGAAGCGATGCCCCGCATCCCTGATGCGGATCTGCGCATCGCCGACGCTGACCTCGCCCTGGTCCGGGATCTCCAGCAGGGGGATGCAGCGCAGCAGCGTGCTCTTGCCCGAGCCGCTGGCACCGATGATGGCGATCACGTCGCCGTCTCGGGCGGCGAGATCGATCCCGCGCAGCACCTCCTGGCCGCCAAAGCTCTTTCGGATATCGGTCAGCTTGACCGTGATCGGCGTCATGCCACGCTCCGTGCGTCGGTCGGTCGGCGATAGGGGGAGAGATGCTGCTCGAGCAGATCCACCGCCCGCGCGATCACTGTCACCAGGACGAGATAGATCGCCGCCGCGCACAGGAAGATCTCGATGGCGCGGTAGGTTTCGGAGACCTCCGCACGCGCGATGCCGGTGATCTCCATCAGCGTCACGACGCTGGCGAGCGAGGTCGCCTTGACCATGCTCGTGATCTCCGCGCCATAGGCGGGCAGCGCCTGCCGGAAGGCGAGAGGCAGCACGATCCGGCGCAGCATGGTCAGCCGCGTCATGCCGGAAACGCGAGCCGCCTCGATCGCCCCGGAAGGCACCGCGCGAAGACCGCCGCGCAGGATTTCCGAAGTGTAGGCCGCATCGTTCAGCATCAGGGCGAGGACGGCGCAGACATAAGGTTCGCGCAGCAGCGGCCAGAGCAGCGAGTGGCGCACCGCCGAGAACTGGGCGAGCCCGTAATAGATCAGGAAGATCTGGATCAGCAGCGGCGTGCCGCGGAAGATGTAGACGTAGAAATCGGCGATCCGCGCCCCGAGCCAGGAGGTGGCGCGCAGGCCCGACAGCCCGAGCGCGATCAGGCCGCCGCCGAGCAACGACAGGACCGCCAGCAGCAATGTCAGCGGCAGGCCGGCGAGCAGCTTGGGAAAGATCTGGGCGATAAAGGCGAAATCCATCGCTAGCCCCCGGTTCTCGCCGCGGCCTGCCCCCGCATGGAGCGCCATTCGGCGATGCGGAAGAGGAACCCGGAGATCGTCGTGATGGCGAGATAGATCGCGCCGCCGGCGAGGAAGAACAGGAAGGGCAATTCGGTCGAGTTTGCCGCCACCGTGACGGCGCGCAACGTCTCGACCAACCCGGTGACCGAGACCAGCGCGGATTCCTTGATGACCGACTGCCATTGGTTGCCGAGGCCGGGCAGCGCGGTACGCAGGGCCAGCGGCGCGATGATGCGCCGGAACATCGTCCAGCGGCCCATGCCGGTGACGCGCGCCGCCTCGAGCGTTCCGGGCGCGATGGCGTGGAAGGCGCCGCGCAGGACTTCCGCCTGCGTGGCGCCGGAGAGCAGGCCGATCGCCAGGCACCCCGCGGCGAAGCCGCTGATCTCGACGGGGCCGACATGCCCGAACTGCTTGGCGACCACCGAGGCGATCTGCCGGCCGCCGAAATAGAACAGGTAGATGACGAGCAGGTCGGGAATGCCGCGCATCACCACGCCATAGCCCTGCGCGAGGCGCCGGACGGGCGCTGAGCCCGCGATCCGCGCCCAGGCGCAGAGCGTGCCGAGGCCGAGCCCGAGCGCGAAGGCGCAGGCCGATACGGCGAGCGTCATCAGCCCGCCGTTCAGCAGCGCGTGCCCCCAGCCCTCCGGGCCGAAGCCCAGCAATGTCAGGCTGTCGTCCATCCCGTTCGGCTCGCCCGCGTCAGCTCGCGGGCGTGATGTCCATCTCGAACCACTTCAGCGCCAGCTTCTTGAGCGTGCCGTCGTCGATGGTCGACTTCAGCGCCTTGTCGAACATCTCCTTCAGCTCCGGATCGCCCTTGCGCAGGCCGACCGCGGATCCGACGCCCAGGAGGCCGCCCGTGAAAAGATAGCCGGACTGGATCATCTCGCCATTCGACTTCTTCGCGCTCGCCTGGATGTTGATCTGGGAGGCCATCACCGCATCGACGCGGCCGCTCTTCAGGTCCAGGAAGGTATCCGGCCCGGACGGATAGGTGCGGACGGTCACCACGTCCTTGAAATAGCGGTTGAGGACGTCGTTCTGGATCGTGGCGACCTGTACCGCGACGGTCTTGCCGGTCAGCGCTTTCGCCAGTTCGTCGATCGCCGTCTTGGCGGCGGCCTCATCCGTGAAGGGGACACGTGGCGCGCCCGTTCCGGGCAGCGACTTGATGCTGCCCTCCTTCATGATCGCGAAGCCCGAGCCGGCCGAGGCGTAGGGGCGGGAGAAGGCGATGACCTCCTCGCGCTTCGGCGTGATCGAAACGGCGTCCATGATGGCGTCGTATTTGCCGTCGGTGAGCCCGGCGATCATGCCGTCCCAGGCCTGCGCGATCATCTCGCACTTGACGCCCATGCGGGTCGACAGCTCCTGCAGGAGGTCGGGCTCGAAGCCGATCAGGCGGCCGTCGGGAGCGTGCATGTTGTAGGGAGGAAACGCGCCTTCGGTGGCGACGCGGATGAGCTTCCATTCCTTGGCCGTGGCGGAACGGGGCGCTGCGCCCAGAGCGAGGCCGGCTGCGGCGCCGAGGCCGAGCTTCAGGAAGTCAGAGCGGGTGATCGTCATGGCGAATCTCCGGTGCCGTAGCGAATGCGGGCGGGATCAGGACAGGATGTCGAGAGCGGTGCGGGCGAGCGCGGCGACGCCCAGGCCGATGCTGCGCTCGTCCGGCTGGTAGTCGGAATTGTGGACCCGGTCGTCGCGGCCGGGCTGCGACGAGCCGACCAGCAATTGGCAGGACGGAATGCGCTCCGAGAAATAGGAGAAATCCTCGGCGCCGAAGCGCCCTTCGAGCTGCTCGACCTTGTCGGCGCCGAATTGCTCGGACACCGACCGGATCACCGCATCGACGACGCCGTCATCGTTGATCAGGGCGGGCGCCCCGCGCTTGTAGTCGATCTCGCAGGTGACGCCCATCGCCGCGGCGACGCCGTCGCAGATCCGCCGGAAGCTGGCTTCCATCGTGTCGCGGCTCTCGGGCGAGCGGCAGCGGACCGTGCCCTGGAACAGACAGCTGTCGGGGATGATGTTGTGCGTCGAGCCGCCCTGGATGTGGCCGACGGTGAGCACCGCAGATCGCGACGGGTCCATGACGCGCGAAATCGCCGTCTGCAGCTGCATGATCATCGCGGAAGCGGCGACGATCGGATCGAGCGCGGAATGCGGGCGCGCCGCATGGCCCGATTTTCCACGCACGATCACGTCGAATTCGTCGCTCGATGCCGTGGAGGCCCCCCGGACATAGCCGAAGCGCCCCACCGGCATCTCGGGCCGGTTGTGGAAGGCCAGCGCGATGGCGGCACCATCGGCAGCGCCGTCCGCGACCATCGCGGCGGCGCCGCTCTCCACCGTTTCCTCGGCCGGCTGGAACACCAGCCTGACGCTGCCGCGCAGCTTGGGCGCCATGGCCTGCAGGACAGAGCCGACACCGAGCAGCGTGGCGGTGTGAATGTCATGGCCGCAGGCATGCATCGTCCCGGGGATGGTGCTGGCGAAGGGCAGCCCCGTCAGCTCCTCCATCGGCAGCGCATCCATGTCGGCGCGGATCAGCAGGCAGGGGCCCGGAGCGCCGCCTGCGATCTCGGCCACGACGCCGGTGCGCCCGACGCCGCGTCGCGGCGAGAGCCCGATCCGCTCCAGCTCCTGCGCGACGATTTCCGCGGTCCTGACGGTCTCGAACCCGATTTCCGGATGGGCATGGATGTCGCGGCGGATGGCGATCAATTGCGGTTCCATCGCCGCGACATGGCGCTCGATGTCGAGAGTGGGGTCGTTCGGGCGGTCGGGAGACATAAGAAGCTCTGACGGACGGTAAGCGGCGCCGGAACCTCGCACAGATCCTTAGCCGTCGCAATCGGACCGAGGATCGACAATCGACAATAGCTTACTAAAATGCGGGCCCGTTTCAGAATGTTGTTCTCATGCACGCCGCGACCATCCTGGCCCAGCTCGATCATGTCACCGATCCCTCAACTGGCGGGCTGGTGCCGTCGATCCATCCGGGCGTGACCCATGCCCGGCCGGGCAGCGCGATCGCGGCGGGTTACGCCCGCTCGGGCAACAGCGGCGCCGCGCTCGTCGAGAGCATTCTGTGCCAGTTGGAGAAGGGTGCGGCGGCGGCGGCCTTCGGCGCCGGCGCGGCTGCGGCGCAGGCCGTGCTGGCGAGCTTGCAGCCCGGCGACCGGGTGCTGGTCGACACAGGCCTCTACTACGAGTTCGGACGGATGATCTGGGCCTTCGCCGAACGCTTCGGCCTGGACATGGTGCGGGTCGATCTATGCGATCTGGAGGGCGTCGCCCGCAGCATGGGTGTCGCGGCCACGCGACTCGTTTGGGCCGAATGCCCGAGCAACCCGCTCTGGCGCGTGCCGGATCTCGCCGCCTTGGCGGCGCTGGCTCATCGGCACGGTGCGCGTCTGCTGGTCGATGCGACGGCGGCCACGCCGGTCCATTGCCGGCCGCTGACGCTGGGCGCCGATCTCGTGCTGCACTCGGCGACGAAATATCTCAACGGCCATGGCGATGTGGTCGCCGGCGCGCTCGTTGCGGCGGCAGAAGATGCGTGGTGGCGGGAGATGCTGACCGCGCGCGAGATGCATGGCAGCATCCTGCCGCCCTTCGAGGCCTGGCTCCTGCTGCGTGGCATGCGCTCCCTGGCGCTGAGGATGGAGCGCGTGTCGGCAACCGCGCAGACGCTCGCCGGCTGGCTTGCCCGGCATCCGCGCGTCGGCAAGGTGCATTATCCGGGGTTGCCGCAGCATCCGCAGCATGAACTGGCCTGCCGACAATTCCGGGACGGCTTCGGCGGCATGCTCTCCTTCGAACTCGGCGACGCGGCAGAGGCCATCGATCTCTGTGCCCGGGCGCGGATCTTCCGCCGCTCGACCTCGCTTGGATCGCCCGAGAGCCTGATCGAACACAGGCGCAGCACCGAAGGGGAGCGGTCCGATTGTCCTCCCGGTCTGGTGCGGCTCTCGGTCGGGCTGGAGCATCCCGACGACCTCCTGGCCGATTTGGCCGAAATGCTCTGTCCGGCGGGGCGGCCCTAGCAGATTTTCCGGAGCAGCGAATGGCGGACAGTGCCCGGCGCTTGCCGTCGCCGTTTGCTTCCTGTCCGGACGCTGACCTTCACGCGACGATGTCGGGCAGCAGGAACGGGCCGCCTTTGACCGATACGAAGACGGTGCTGCCGAGCTGTGGCTGCTCGGTGCTCGAAACATGGGCCGTGAAGCGTGCTTCGGCGCCATCATGCTTTGTCCGCAGCGTCACCGCATATTGCCCGCCCCGGAAGGCGACGTCCTCGACGATCGCCTCCAGGCCAGGCCCCACCGATGACAGTTGGAACTGCTCCGGCCTGAGCATGATGGTTCCATGTCCGCGGCGGCGGCCGGTCTCGGCCTCGAACTCGCCCAGCCCGCAGGAGACGATCCCCTCCGCGATGTCGGCCTTGAACAGGGCGGCATTGCCAAGGAACAGAGCCGTTTCGACATCGGCAGGGCGCCAGTAAAGCTCGGCTGGCCGGCCCGTTTGCACCAGTCGCCCCTCCCGCATCACCGCGAGTTGATCGGCGAAGGACAGCGCCTCGCCCTGGTCGTGGGTGACCAGAATGGTGGTGATGCCGGCCTTGGCCAGCACGCGCGCGACAGCTTGCCGGACACTCTCGCGCAGCCCGGTATCGAGCGCCGAGAACGGCTCGTCGAGCAGCATCAGGGCCGGCTTGCGGGCGAGCGCGCGGGCCAGCGCGACGCGCTGCTGCTGCCCTCCGGAGAGCTCGTGCGGCCTGCGGGTCAGCATCGCGGCATCGAGCTCGACGAGCTCCATCAGCTCGCGCAGGCGGGCAGCGCGGTCCGGCTCGTTTCGCGGGATGCCGAAACCGAGATTGCCGGCGACATCGAGATGCGGGAACAGCGCCCCGTCCTGGGCGACATAGCCGATCCGGCGTCGATGCGCGGGGGCGATCGCCAACCCGTCGGCCAATACCTGCCCGTCGAGCGTCACCGTTCCCGAGTCGGGAGCTTCGAAGCCGGCGATGACGCGCAGCAGCGTCGTCTTTCCCGAGCCGGACGGGCCGACGATGGCAACGCGGCTGCCCGCCTCCACGGCAAGGGATACGCGATCCAGCGCCGCTGTCGCGCCATAGCGCTTCGAGACGTCCGAAATGACGAGCTGGGTCATGCGCCGAGCGATCTGCGGGCCTGAGCGTGCAGCAGCGCGGTCATCGGCAACGAGAGAAGGATCATCAGCACGGCATAGGGCGCGGCCTTCGCATAGTCGAGTTCGCTGGTGAGCGCCCAGAACTCGGTGGCCAGCGTCCGCGTGCCGTTGGGGGCGAGCAGCAATGTCGCGGTCAGCTCTGTCGCCACGCCCATCGCGACAAGCGCCATCGCGGCGGCGACGCCGGGCGCCGCGAGCGGCAGCGTGACGGCAAGAAGCGCACGGGCCGGGCTGCGGCCGAGCGCCGCCGCGGCACGTTCCAGCTCGACCGGGACCTGCGCGATGCCGGCCCGCAGCCCGACGAGCGCGCGCGGCAGGAACATCAGGACATAGGCGAAGACCACGGTCGCCACCGTCTGGTAGAGCGGCAAGGCGACGCGCACCGTCACGGTGACGAGGGCGAGCGCGATCACGACGCCCGGGAGCGCGCCGAGATAGCTGTGGCAGCTTTCCAGGAAACGGGTTGCCCGGCCGGGCGCGCGCACCGACAGCCACGCCATCGGCAACGCTACCGCCGCAGTGGCCAGGGCGCCGGCAGCCGCATAGCCCAGCGTTTCCGCCAGGGACGCGGCCAGCGCACCCTGCCGCCAGACATCGTCTCCCGAGGCCAGGAGCCAATGCGTGAGCGTCAGCGCGGGCACGCCGAGGCTGAGAACTGCGAAGGCGAGCGGCAGTGCAAGCGCCGGCAGCCGCCAGTTTCCCAGGCGCTGGCGCGGGGCAGGGCGGGGCGCGCCCGAGCCGAGCCGGGCATAGCGTGCGCTGCCCCGCAGCAGCCATTCGAGTGCGATGAGCCCGAAGCAGCTCAGCACCAGCACGCCGGCGAGCATGTTCGCCGCCGGGCCGTTATAGCTCGACTGGAACTGATCGATGATCGCGGTGGTGAAGGTGTCGAAGCGGATCATCGCGTAGAGGCCGTATTCGGCGAGCAGGTGCAGCCCGACCAGCAGGCTGCCGCCGCAGATCGCAAGCCGCAGCTGCGGCAGGACCACCCGCAGGAACACGCGCGGAGGCGTCTGCCCGAGCGAAGCGGCGACATGCTCGAGCTCGGGGTCGAGCCGGCGGATCTGCGCGGCGACGGGCAGATAGAGGAAAGGCAGATAGGCGAGAACCGAAACCAGCACCGCGGCCGGCAGCCCGTGGAAGCGCGGCAGGAGGCTGACCCAGGCATAGGACTGGACGAAGGCGGGCACGGCGAGCGGCGCGACCGCAAGCCAGGAGAGGAATTTCGCGCCGGGCATGTCGCTGCGCTCGGTCAGCCAGGCCAGCGCGACCGCCAGCAGGATCGCAGGCGGCAGCGTGCACAATTCGAGCAGCAGCGTGTTGACGAGCAATTCGCCGACGCGCGGCCGCCAGATCAGCGAGAACGCGGTCTGCCAACCCGTCTCGATCGCGATCCAGGCGATGAATCCCAGCGGCAGCAGGGCGCAGAGGGAGACGCCCCCGGCGAGCAGGAGCATGGCCCGGCTCGCGAGATTGCGTTGCCGCCTGAGCGGCAAATCCGGCAGGGCCGGCATCGCGATGGAAAGTGAAACGGTCATGGGCAAAATGCGCGTGCGGGGCCTTTCGCACGCGCCATGAGCCGACGCAACCGGGTCAGAGCAGGCCGGCGGCGGTCATCAGCTCGGTGACCTTCTTGCTGTCGAGTTGCGAGGGCTCGACCTTCGGCGCGTCGAGCTTGGCGATCGGCTCCAGCTTCGGATTCGAAGCCTCGCCGTTGCCGATGGCGTATTCGAACGAGTCGCCCTCGCGCAGGACGGCCTGGCCATGCTTGCCGCTCATCCACTTCACGAAGGTTTCCGCCTCCTTCTTGTGCTTGCTGGATTCGAGCACGCCTGCGCCCGAGGTGCTCAGGAAGGCGCCAGGATCCTGCCCGCGGAAATAGTGCAGCGCGACGTTGTTGCTGTTCTCGGCCGTCTTCGCCTGGTCGCCGAAGTAGTAGTAGTGATAGATCACCGCGCCTTCGACCTCGCCGGCATTGACCGCCTTCATGGCGACGCTGTTGCCGCGATAGGCGCTGGAGTTATCCTTCATCGCCTTGAGCCAGTCGGCCGTGACCTTCTCCCCCTTGAGGACGAGGAGCGCGCCGACGATCGCCTGGAAGTCGGCGCCCGACGGCGAGGCGGCCCAGCGCCCCTTCCACTTGGGGTCGGCGAGGTCCAGCATCGACTTCGGAAGATCGGCCTCCTTCAGCTTGCGCTTGTCATAGGCGAAGACGGTGCTGCGCGCTGCGACACCCATCCAGCGCCCGCTCGCGGGACGGAACTGGGCCGGAACCTGATCGAGAATGTCCTTGGGCAGGGTCTCGAACAGCCCGGCCTTCTCGACCAGCACCATGGCCGGAGAATTCTCGGTGACGAAGACGTCGGCCGGGGAAGACGCGCCTTCCTGGACGATCTGGTTGGCGAGCTCGGTGTCCGACCCCTTGCGGATCGTCACCTTGATGCCGGTCTCCTTGGTGAAGTCGTCGGCCCAGGCCTGGGTCAGGCTGGCATGTTGCGCGTTGTAGACCGTGATGCCGTCCTCGGCGCGCACCGTGGCCGCCGCGGCGAGCGAGATGGCGAGCACGCCGACCCGAAGAGCAAGAAACGAGTATGACGTCATGCGGCCTTCTCCTGCCGATGCAGATCAAGAGGTGAGGCCGGCGTTAGATTCTTATGCGCCAAAACTGTCAATTATTATCGTCTAGTTTATAATTATTACAAATAATGGCTCTTTGCCGAATGGCTGAAAGCCAGGGGCTCGCCCGATCCCGCCCGAGAGGAATCGAAGCCGGAAGCCCTGCTTCAGGAGGATGCTCTCCCGAGAGAGCCATCTGATCGAGCGGTTCTGCGCAAGGCCGAAGCACGTCCGCCCCGATAGCAGAGCAGGGCGCTTATCCCTCCGGATTCGACCGGAATTCGGATCCGGACCGGAGGCCGGTGCGGATCTGGCTTGTTGCAACTGCAGGTTGAGACGTGGCCGCTCCGGCTCGTTCGGCGCAGTGGCTTGCCCCGCTGTCGTTGCCATCTCGGAGAGCGCGGGCCTTCTGGTCGGCGAGAAATCCTGCATAGCGGCAGGGCTGAACGCTCATTCCGCGGGTCGGTTCGCGCGATAACGCCCCTGGACGATCAGATGCGCCAGCGCGGTCAGCAGGATCGTCGCCGTCATCAGGATGAAGGAGATCGCGCCGCCGAAGGGCCAATTGTTCTGCTGGGCAAACTGCCCGTAGACCAGCGGGCCCATCATCTGGAATTTCGGGCCGCCGAGCAGAACCGGCGTGGCATAGGCGTTCATCGCCAGGATGAAGGTCAGGATCGTGCCGGCCAGCACGCCTGGCAACGCCAGGGGCCAGAGCACCCGGCGAAACATCGCGCCGGGGCCTGCGCCGAGGCTGAACGCCGCTTCCTCGACATTGCGCGGAATGCCCTCGATCACGCTCTGCAGTGACAGCACCATGAAGGGCAGGTTGACCGCCACGATGCCGATCAGCACCGCCGTCTCGGTGAACATGATCTCGAGCGGCTGGTCGATCAGGCCCATTCCCATCAGCGAGGCGTTGAGCGCGCCGCGGCTGCCGAAAGCGGTCATCCAGCCGGCGGCACGCACCGCATTGCCGACGAAGAGCGGCAGCACCACCGCGATGACCATCAGGTTCTTGAAGCGGCTTTGGGTGCGGGCCAGCACATAGGCCAGCGGAAATCCCATCACCAGGCAGGCAAGCGTGCAGATCACCGCGACGCGCACGGTGCGGGCCAGCACATTGAGGTAATAGGCGTCGGTGAAGAACTTGACGTAGTTCTCGATCACCAGCGCATCGACCATGAACTGGCCGGGCACGAATTTGTTGAGCGAATAGCGCAACAGGATCGTGAGCGGGCCGATCAGCGCGACGGCCACGAAAAGCGTCGCCGGCAGGACGAGCAGGCCTGCGAGGTTCCTGCGGGCGCCGGCGACGGCTTCGGGGGCGGAAGTCATCGGCTTCGCCCCCGAGTCAGGCGGCCGCAATGATCGAGCGGACAAGCCATGTCAGGCCTTGAAGACCTTGTCCCACCACTCCTTCATCGCGGAATCGTTCTTGGCGAGGAAGGCGTAGTCGAGGTCCCGCAGGCGCTTCTCCTCCTCGGGCGTAAAGCCGATGCGCTTCTGCAGGGCCGGATCGACGGTGAGCCCGGAGACCGTGCCGTTATAGCCCATGTCGACCGCAAAGGCCTCCTGCGGCGGCTTGGCGAGCATGGCATCCATATAAGCGTAGGCGTTCTCCTTGTTCGGCGCGTTCTTGGCGATGACGAAGCCGGAGACATAGATCGGGATACCCTCGACCGGCGAAACCGCCTCGCAGGGGATGCCGGCATTCTGCCACTGCACCACGCGCGCCTTCCAGATCGCGCTGATGCCGACCTCCTCGTTCTTCATCGCCTGGGCGAAGGCCTCGTTGGTCGGATAGACGCGCCCGCCGGCCTTCTTGACCGCCATCAGGACCTCCTTGGCCTTGTCGAGGTCGTTCATGTCCTTGCCGCCGGTCGCGGCCAGCGAGGCCGCGATGAAGATCGACTGGTACTGGATGTCGATGAAGCCGATCTTCGAACCCCATTTCGGGTCGAGCCAGTCCTTGAAGCCGGTCGGGGCCGGAGAAATCAGCTTGGGATTGTAGATGACGACGTTGCCGGAATAGATCTGCCCGATGCCGTAGGGATATTTCATCGAGGGCAGCAGGTTCTTCGCGTTCGGCAGCTTGGAATAGTCGAGTGCCTCGGTGACCCCGGCCTCGCTCATCTCGAACATGTTCGCGGCCGAGAAGCCCTGGATGTCGACCGTGCCGCGCGGCAGGCGCTTTTCCGCGACCATCTTGGCCCGGCGCGGCGCGTCGCCGGCCTGGTCCTGGATCACCTCGATGCCCTTGGCCTTGAGGATCGGGTCCTCGATGTTCTTGGTCAGCAGCCGGGCATAGTCGCCGCCCCAGGTGCCGACGACGACGCGTCCGCCCGATTGCGCCAGAGCGGGCGTGCCGGCCGCGGCGGCGAGCGCGACAACGCCCGCGCCCTTCAGAAGTTCGCGCCTGTCGAATGCGGTCATGGTCCTATCCCCTTCTTTTTGAACCCCGAACGAAGCTCATGCCTCGCGCGGATAAACGAGCCCGGCATCTTCGGCCCAGCCTATCGTGATCGTGTCGCCCGGTCGCGGCTCGGACAGGCCCGGTCGGTTCGGAATCTGCAGCAGCATGCGCTCCTGCCCGTCGAGCGCGACCTGCACGTCGAGCTGCGCGCCGAGATAGGAGGCATGCACGATCTGCGTCGCGAAGCGGTTGGGCAACCCGTCCGCCTCGCTGCCGATCGCGATGCGCTCGGGCCGCAGCGCCAGCGTGGCCGACCCGCTTGTGCCCGCGGCGGCGCAGGCGATCTCGCGCCCGCCTGCCGTGCGGAAGCGGCCCGGCGCCGTCACCTCGCCGTCGAGAAAGGCGCTGCGGCCGATGAAGCCTGCGACGAAGCGGTCGGCCGGCTTCTCGTAGAGCTCGCGCTGCGTGCCGATCTGGCGGACCTTGCCGCGGTCCATCACCACGAGGCGATCGGCCATGGTCAGCGCCTCCTCCTGGTCATGCGTCACCATGATCGTGGTGAGGCCGAGCTTGCGCTGCAATTCGCGGATCTCGACGCGCACTTCCAGCCGCAGCTTCGCATCGAGATTGGAGAGCGGCTCGTCAAGCAGCAGCACCTGCGGCTCCATGGCGAGCGCGCGCGCCAGCGCCACGCGCTGCTGCTGGCCGCCGGACAGCTGGCGCGGATAGCGCTCGTCGAAGCCGCCGAGCTGAACCAGCCGCAACGCCTCCGCGACGCGCGGGCCGCGTTCGGCAGCCGGCACCTTGTGCATCTCCAGCCCGAAGGCGACGTTCTGCGCCACGCTCATATGCGGAAAGAGCGCGTAGCTCTGGAAGACGAGGCCGCAATGCCGCTTCCAGGGCGGAAGATTCGTGACGTCGCGCTCGCCGATGGTGATCTGCCCGGCGCTCGGCGGGATGAAGCCCGCGACCATGCGCAAGGTCGTGGTCTTGCCGCAGCCGGACGGTCCGAGCAGGACGAGGAATTCGCCGTCGGCGACCGCGATGTCGACATTGTCGACGACCGTCAGCTCGCCATAGCGCTTCTTGAGATGCGAGATCGAGAGGCGTGCCATTACAGAAGATCTGCCATCCGTTCACACCACCCGGCTCAGTTTGACATAGCGGTCGGTCACGAGCATCGCCGTGCCGATCAGGACGATCTGGATCAGCGAGGCGGCCGCCACGGTCGGATCGATCTTCCATTCGAGATATTGCAGGATCGCGATCGGCAGCGTCGTGCGGCCCGGCCCGACCAGGAACAGGCTCATCTCGAGGTTGCCGAAGGAGGTGACGAAGCCGAACAGCGCGGCGGCGACGAGGCCTGGCCGGATGCTCGGCAGCGTCACGCGCCAGAAGGTCGTGAACGGTCCCGCGCCCAGATTCTGCGCCGCCTCCTCGATCGAGCGATCGAAGCCTGCGAGGCTCGCCGTCACCAGCCGGACCACCCAGGGGACGACGACGAGCGTATGCGCCGCGATCAGGCCGCCGAGCGAGCCCATGACCGGAATCTCAGTCGCGATCTCGACCTCGATCTGAAAGACATAGGTCGCGGTGCCCAGCACGATGCCCGGCATCACCAGCGGTAGCAGCAGCAAGGTCGAGACGCCCGGCCCGAACGGAATGCGATGGCGAACCAGGGCGAGGCTCGCCGGCACGCCGAGCGCGAGCCCGATCAGCGTCGAAGCGACCGCGACCTGGAGGCTGAGGATGAAGCCGTCGATGAAGGGTTTGTTGTTCGCTGCAGCCGTAAACCACTGCAGCGAATAGCCCTCCGGCGGAAAGGAGGGGATCTCCTGCCTGAAGAAGGCGAGCCAGGTGACGAAGATCAGCGGCAGCAGGATGAAGCCGAGCGCGAGCGCGGCCGCGCCGTTGAGCGCATAGCGGCCCCATTTCAGCGAGCCGCTTCCCGTCACCGGGCCGTCCCGCAGTGCCGGCCGCCGTCGCGCCGCCCGATCGCCTTCACCACTGACAGTACCCCTGATCCATCTCTAAGGCCGCGAAGCTGGGCAACAAGTTACAAACAGTCAAGCCGGTTTCTTATCCATGTCGTGACCAAGAGGGAGGCAAGCAGGCGTCGTTCAGTGCAGCGTGTTCTTGTGGAAGACTCCACCCTTGATGATCGCGGCCAGATGCTTCCCCTGCTCCTGAAACAGGCCGAGATCCTTGAGCGGGTCGCCGTCGACAAGGATGAGGTCGGCATAGGCGCCGGCCTTCAACGTGCCGAGCTTGCCCTCCATGCGCAGGATTTGGGCACCGACCGTCGTCGCCGAGCGGATGATCTCGATCGGCGAGAGCACTTCCCGCCGCAGCAGGAACTCGCGTGACTGTTCGACCTGGAGCTGACCGAGCAGGTCCGAGCCGAAGGCGACCGGCACGCCGGCGCGCTTGCAGATCTCCAGCGAGCGCAGGCCTCCGTCGATGACGAGGTCGTTCTTGGCCAGCATGTCGCCGGTCATACCGAATTCGGCGGCGCGCTCCTTCATCGCGTAATAGGCGACGAGGTTGGCGGTCAGGAACATGCCGTTCTGCGCCATCAGCTTGGCCGAAGCGTCGTCGATCAGATTGCCGTGCTCGATCGCGCGCACGCCGCATTCCGCCGCCCGGGTGATCGCCTCCGGCGTATAGGCATGGGCACAGACATAGCGGCCGAAGGCCTTCGCCTCCTCGACCGCGGCCTTCACCTCATCGACGCTGAACTGCATCGAATCCAGCGGGTCGTAGGGGCTGGCGACACCACCCGACATCATGATCTTGATGTGGTCGGCACCGAGCCGCATCTGCTCGCGGGCCGATTTGCGCACGGACGACACGCCGTCCGACACGTTCATCGTATAGGCCATGGCGTTGCAGCAATGGCAGCGCCCGCCGAAATCGGTGCGCCGACGCGGGTCGCTGTGACCGCCGGTCGGGCCGATCGCCGCACCGGCGATGAAGAGCCGCGGACCGGCGACATCGCCTTTCTCGACCGCTTCCTTGATGCCCCAATCGGCGCCGCCGGTGTCGCGCACGGTGGTAAAGCCGCGATCGAGCATGCCCTTCATCAGCCGGACGGCGCGCGCCGTCATCAGCGTCAGCGGCATGCTTTCCATGCTGCGGATATAGACCTCGGAGAGGAAGACATGGACGTGGCTGTCGATGAGGCCGGGCATCAATGTGCGCCCGCCGCAATCGATCACGTCGGCGCTCGCAGCCTTCAGCGGCTTTTCCGACAGTTCGCGGATCGTGTCGCCCTCGACGACGAGCTCGTAGCCGCGCCGCAGCTCGCCGAATTCCGGTTCGAGCAGGGCGAAGTTCTTGAAATGCAGCGCCGTCATATCCGCCTCCCGTCACGCAGGCCGGCCGAGCGATGCGGCCGGTATTCTGAAATAGTGCGCATGCCCTCAAGCGCGTGTCGACGGCCGGTCTCCCGGGAGGAGCCGGCCACGACCCCGCTCAGTTCAGGCTCGTCCGCTTGATGAAATCGCCGCCCTTCATGATCAGCGGCATGTGTCGCCCCTGCCGCGTGAGGAGCGACAGATCCTGCAGCGGATCGCCATCGACGACGACGAGGTCGGCATGGGCGCCCGGCGCCACCGTCCCGATCTTGCCCTCGAGCTTCAGAAGCCTGGCCGCGATGAAGGTCGCGGAGGCGATCACCTCCTGCGCCGGTAAGGCCCGGCCGCGAATGACGAACTCCTCCGACTGGTAGCGATGCATCTCGCCGAGCAGGTCGCTGCCATAGGCCATGGGCAGCCCCGCCTTCTGCATGATGCGCAGCGAGTCCATGCCGGCCGAGCGCACGACGTCGACCTTCGCGACCGAATCCGGCGGGAAGCCGAGCTTCGGCCCGTCCGAGACCAGCTTGTCATAGGTCACGAGCGTCGGCACCGCGACGGCGCCCTTCGTGGCCGCGAGCCTGGCCGTCTCGGGCTGGATCAGGTTGCAGTGCTCCAGCGAATGCACGCCGGCCTCGACGCAGCGGCGGATCGCCTCGTCGGTATAGACATGGGCGGAAACATAGGTTCCCGCCATCCGGGCTTCTTCGACGATGGCTTCGAGCTCACTGACCGAATAGCCGAGGAAATGGATCGGGTCGGTGGGCGAGGCGCAGCCGCCATTGGCCATGATCTTGATGAAGTCGGCGCCGCCCTTCAGCTCCTCGCGCGCCGCACGGCGAACATCGGGGACGCCGTCGCAGATGCGCCCGAGCGCGCCCAGGCGATGGCGCTCGATCACGCTCGGGCGGTCGTCGTAGCGGCCACGGAAATCGGCATGGCCGCCGGTCTGGCTCAGCGCCTTGCCGGAGATGACGAGGCGCGGCGTCGGGAAATGTCCCTCTTCCGTCGCCTGCTTCAGGCCGAAATCGGCGCCGCCGACATCGCGCACCGTGGTGAAGCCGCGCAGCAGCATCTCGCGCATGATCACGAAGGAGCGCGCGGTCACGAGCGAGTCCGGCAGGCGCGCATTGGCGCCGAGATCGGCGACGCCGGCGACGACATGGACATGCGCGTCGATCAGCCCCGGCATCAGGGTGCGGCCCTTGAGATCGACGGTCCTCGCCTTGGCGGATGTCACCGCCTTGCCGACCTCGCGGATCGTTCCGCCCTCGACGAGGACGCTGACCGGCTCAGCCGGCTCGGGCGCCGTGCCATCGACGATGCGGGCATTGGTGAAGAGGGTTGCGGCCACGGGGCTGTTCCTTCGGACGAATGGGCTTGAGGCGATGGAGCGGGATCAGGCCGCGCCGGCGGCGGCGCGAGCAGCGAGGAAGGCAGGCACCAGCACTGGCGCCAGCTGCGCGACCGGGGCGACATGCTCTTCCCGGTAATGATGCTCGGGCGCGAGCAGGTTGATGGTGCCGACCACCTTGCCGTCATAGATCGCGGGGATGTTGATGACCGAGCCGAGCCCCATGCTTTCGATCAACTCATGATCGAAGAAGGCCCATCGGATCCCGGCCTTGTCCTTGCCGAGATAGGGCTTGCGCTCTTCGAGCACATGCTTGCCCCAGGGCGTCGGCCCCATCGTCTTGCGGCCGGAGAGCGGGTATTCGCCCGGACGGTTGGAGTAGATCCGCGCGACCTCCTGCCCATCGACATAGAGCAGCGTGAAGAGCTGATGGCCGACGAGGCGCTGCGTTGCCGCCTCAAAGGCCTTGAACAGCGTCTCGGGTTGACCGGGCTTCTCGATGAGCGCCGTCAGCGTGGCGAGATCGTCGGACATGGGCACTCTCCGGATTCAGGCAGCGCTGGGCGGGGCCAGCGCCTTGGGGATTGTCTCGGGCAGGATGCCCTGCGGCTTCAGATGCAGCACGAGGATGAGCGCCAGTCCGATCAGCATCTCGCGCATGGCGGCGAGCTGGACCGGCTGCAGACCGGGCACCCACTCCGTCATGAAGCGCGTCGCCTCCAGGAAGATCACGACGGCATAGGCGCCGAGCACCGCACCGCTCGGCCGGCCGACGCCGCCCGCCGTCACCGCGAGGAAGATGTAGATCGTGATCAGCGGCTGGAAGTGATCCGGCGAGATGTAGGACTGGAAATGGGCGTAGAGCGCGCCGGCCAGCGCCGCGATCGCGGCCGAGAGCGCGAAGGCCTGCAGCTTGAAGCGCAGCACCGGCTTGCCCGCGAAGGCGGCGAGCTGCTGGTCCTCGCGGATCGCCTTCAAGGCGCGCCCATAGGGCGAGAAGTCGAGCCGCCGCAGCAGCGCCCAGACGACCAGAAGCACCAAGGTGACGACACCGAGATAGAACAGCGCGAAATTCTGCGTGCCGAGTTCGGCCTTGAGCGGTGCGCGAATGCCGGAAATGCCGTCCGAGCCCTTGGTGAGCCAGCGTTCGTTGAGCGCGACGAGCCGGATGACTTCGGCAAATCCGAGCGTCACGATGGCGAGGTAATCGTCGCGCAACCGCAGCGTCGCGAAGGTCACGAGAAGCCCGACACCCGCGCCGACGACGAGCGCCGCGCCCCATCCGATCAGGACGGGCGCTCCCGCCCCCGTCGCCAGCGCCGAGGCATAGGCGCCGACCGCGAAGAAGCCGGCAAGGCCGAGATTGACCAGCCCGGCCCCGCCCCAGATCAGGTTGAGGCTCAAGGCCAGCAGGCCGTAGATGGCGCAGAGCGTCAGCGTGAAGATGACGTAGGAGAGCATCAGGCAGCCCTCTCGCCGAGGATGCCGCGCGGCCGGAAAGTCAGCATCAGCAGGATCGCGACGAAGCCGACAGCGGTGCGATAGGTCGCAGGCACGGCGAGCAGCGCGAGTTCCTCGGCGATGCCGAGCATCAATGCGCCGACGACCGCGCCGGGAATGGAGCCGAGACCGCCGAGCACAGCGGCGGCGAAGACCGACAGCAGCACGCGATAACCGGTGAGCGGGTCGATCGAGGTGTCGAGCCCGATCAGCACGCCGCCGACGCCGGTCAGACCGGCGCCGAGAAAGATCGTGACGATGGCGATCCGCGCCGGGTCGATGCCCTTGAGCCGCGCGAGATCGGGATTATCGGCCACCGCCCGCATCGCCTTGCCGAAGCGGGTGTAGCGCAGGAACAGGAACATCGCGGCCATGATGATGACGGACAGCAGCAGGCTCTGGAGCTGCTGCGGGCCAATGCGCAGCTCGCCGAAGCGCAGGTCGCGCGCGATCGGCAGATCGTAGCCGCGCATCTCGTTGCCGAAGACGAAGCGGACGATGTTCTCCAGCACGAGATTGAGGGCGATCGAGGCGATGGCGACGATCAGGGCCCCATTGCCGCGCAGGCGCTTCAAAGCGGTCTCCTCCGCCGCGACGCCGACCACACCTGTCACTGCGAAGGCGACGAAAAGCGAGGCGACGATCGGCAGGCCGAGCTGGGCATTGGCCCACCAGGCGGCGAAGGCGCCGATCGTGGCATAGGCCGCGATGGCGAAGTTCGGATAGCGCAGCACGGCGAAGATGGCCGAGAAGCCGATGGCCGGGACGGCGATCAGCGCCCCGGTCATCACGCCGTTGAGCAGCGCCTGCAGCAGCTGGGTCACGCGATCTTCACCAGGACGAGCTTGCTGCCCTGCACCTGCTCGTAGCGGAACTTGGAGTCGATGATGTCACCGATCGCGTCGAAGTCGCAGGGGCCGCTGGCGCCGTCGTAATCGACCGGCTGCTTGGCGGCGATGGCCTTCAGCCCGTCGATGGCATTGTCGACCTTCACGCCGCCTTGCGCCTGGCTGACCTTGCGCACCGCATCCTTGATCGCCGTGCCCGACGAGTCGCCGGCAAAGGCGATCGCCATCAGCACGAGGTTGATCTGGTCGTAGATCTGGGTGGTGTAGGGATCGGGCGAGGCGACGCCGATCAGCTTCACCAGCCGCTCATAGGCTTTCGAGCCCTCGGCCGGCGACGGCGCGATGGTGAAGGTCTTGTCCACGACCTCGGCCGGCACGCTCTCGATCAGCTTCTGGTTGACGGAATAGGCGAAGGCGACCTTCAGCCCGCCGAAGCCGGCGCGGTAGACATCCTTGAGCATCACCGCGGTGTCCGGCGTGTAGCCGCCGAAGATGATCGCGTCGGGTTTGAAGCGCAGCGCCTCGTCGATCTCGGTGCGGTAGGACGGCTTCTTGTCGTCATAGATCAGCGAGCCGGTCTCGCCGCCGGCCGCCTTCACCGCTGCTGTGATGTTGTCGAACTGGCTTTTGGCGAAGGGCGTCTGCGGCGAGAGGAAGAAGACACGCTTCGCCTTCTCGGCGACGCAGAACTCGCCGAACTTCTTGCCCTGAAGCGTCGTGTTCGGCTGGGTGCGGATCAGATAGCCCTGATGCGGTAACTGGGTGATGGCGTCGGCACCCGAGACGGTGGCGAGGAAGGTCTTCGATTCCCAGCAGAGCGGCGCCACCGCGGTGGTGACCGAGGACGCCCAGGTGCCGAGGATCGCGGAGACCTTGTCGACGTCGATCAGCTTGCGCGCGGCGCGCACGCCGGCTTCCGGATTGGTCTGGTCGTCTTCCGAGATCAGCTCGACCTTGCGGCCAAGCACGCCGCCTGCAGCGTTGACTTCGTCCACCACGGCCTTCACGGCCTTGACCATGACGGGACCGTACGGACCGCCCGAGCCGGTGAGCGGCGTCAAGGTGCCGATCCGGATCGGGCCGGCCTGCGCGCGGGCGCGGTTCGGAAGCGCGGAAATGCCTGCAAGCGCGGCGCTGCCGGCAAGAAGGCGGCGGCGATCGATGCTGAATGGCGTCATGGTGATCCCCTGCATTGTCGTTATGGATCGTCGTGTCAGGCGGTCTATCCGCCGAGAAAGAGCTTGCGGATATCCGGGTCGCTGGCGAGCGCCGGTCCCGCCCCCTCACGGCTATTGCGACCGGAGACGAGCACATAGCCGCGCGTCGAGATCGCGAGAGCTTCCAGCGCATGCTGCTCGACCATCAGGATCGGCAGGCCGCCGCGATTGAGCGCGACGATCGCGTCAAACAATTCGTCGGCCGCCTTCGGCGACAGCCCGGCCGTCGGCTCGTCGAGCAGCAGCAGCGAGGGCGCGTTCATCAGCCCCATCGCCATGGCCAGAATCTGCCGCTGGCCGCCTGAGAGCGTGCGCGCCAGCGCCTTGCGCTTGTCCGCCAGCATCGGATAGCGCGCATAGATCTCCTCGGCTCGCGCGCCGACCTCGCCTGGATTCTGAAAGCCGCTGATTTCGAGATTGTCGGAGACCGTCATGGCGCCGAAGACATTGCGCTCCTGCGGCACGAAGCCGATGCCGGCGCGTGAACGGCCAAGCGCGTCGGCCCGCGTCACGTCGCGCCCGCCGAGATGGATCTCGCCTTCCCGCGCCGGAACAAGGCCGGCGAGCGTCTTCAGCAGCGTCGACTTGCCGGCTCCGTTCGGGCCGATGATCGAGACGATCTCGCCCGGCGCCACATGAAGCGACGTGCCCTTCAGGATCTGCTCCGCGGCGCCATAGCCGGCAACGATGCCTGTCGCCCGAAGAACCGCGCCGGCCGCCGCGCTCAATGCCGCCTCCCGAGATAGGCTTCCTGCACGCGTGTGTCGGAGGCGACCTCCTCGAAGCTGCCTTGCGTCAGCGTCCGGCCCTCGGCCATCACGATGACCGGCGCGCAGAGCCGGCGGATCAGCCCCATATCGTGCTCGATCAGGCAGATGGTCAGCCCGCCGCGATTGAGGGCGACGAGATGCTCCGCGATCTGCTCGGTGAGACTCGGATTGACACCGGCCATCGGTTCGTCGAGCAGCAGGATCGTCGGCTCGGCCATCAGCGCCCGACCGATCTCGACGAGCTTTTTCTGTCCGCCGGACAGGGCGGTGACGGGATTGTCGAGCACATGGTCGAGCTTCAGCCTGCGGGCGATGCCGAAGGCGCGCTCGGCCAGCGCCGCTTCCCTTTGCCGTGCCCGCTGCGAGCCGAACAGCCCCGCCAGCAAATGCTCGCCGGGCTGCGCCGCGCCGTACAGCATCAGGTGCTGGAAGACACTGAGCTTGGGGAAGCCGCGCGCGAGCTGGAACGAGCGGACGAGCCCGACCGCGACCAGCTTTTCGGGCGGCAGCCCGGCCGTTTCGACATCTCGCAGCCGAACCGAGCCGGCATCCGGCCTGTATAACCCCGACACCGCGTTGAAGAGGGTGGATTTGCCCGCTCCGTTCGGGCCGATGAGCCCGGTGAACGACCCTTCGGGAACGGCGAAATCAACGCCGCGCAGCACGTGTACGCCGTAGAAGGAGAGCTTCAGCCCCGCGATCGTCAGCGCTGCGTTCAAGACGCCGCCCTGTGTTTCCCGGTCATGACGGGCTTGATCGGAAATTGCTGGCGTACCTGGCCCTTCCAGAACTGAAGCATGCCGTCATAGTAGGTCGGATCGTTCGGCCGTAGCACCGTCTGGCTGATCATGCCGCGCACGAGGCACATCGTGGCGTTCATCACCGTGCGCGTATGGTCGGGGTCGGTTCCGGCGCGGACGGCGAGCGCCGTCCAGATCGCGTCCAGACCGGCATGGAACTCGCGAACGGTCGGGATGAGCTGCGCCCGGAAATCGTCGTTGTGGCGCGCCTCCGGCAGGAATTCCATCGTGACGTAGAAAAGGCGGTCGTCCATCATCCGCCAGATGTAGTCGACGATCTCGTCGCTCGAGCCGCCGCGCGCGATGAACTCTTCGGCGAAGCGATGCAGGTCACGCGCGGTCCTGCTGAGCAGATCGGCGACGGAGGCGCTGATGATCGCCTCGCGGCTGGGGAAGTGATGCGTCAACGCGCCGCGCGAAACCCCGGCTCGACGTGCGATTTCCGGTGTCGAGGTGCGGGCAAGGCCACGATCGTGAAGAAGGTCGATCGTCGCCGTCAGCAACCGCGTTGAAGTCTCGGCGCTGCGTTCTTTCTGTGATCGCCTGTTGCCGCTCACGTCGAACTCTCTGGCATCGATCCAAGCCATCGGAAGGAAATCCGAGGCTGAGACACAATTTACAAACAGTCAAGATTGTTTTTGTGTCGCCGGGTGATCCGATTTGCGGCGAGCCCGTTGCGCGGATCGGCAAGAGAACGATCTGTGTCGATTGTCCGCGGAGATGGCCTTGGCACTCGGCGCCAGGAGCGGCCATCAGTGATGGAGAGCGGCTCCATCCAGCGGGCGTCGACGAATCTCGGCGAACTCGGATGCGACCATATCCAACGCGGCGCTGTCTTCCGCCTTGAACGCGCGCCGTAGCCAACCATTCGCATCGACGAGAACCAGCGCCGGCGCCGTCGTGCTGGCGGTGACTTCGGCCAGGGCTGCCGCCAATGGCTCGGGATCCTCGACGGGGCAGGACTCGGCCGCGGCGTCGACCTGCACCCGCGCGCCGGCCCCACGCGCGTCGCGTTCGATCCATACACGCAGTGGCGCTCCGCTGCCGGGCGTGACGAGGGTGCCGTCAGCGCAGCGGGCGACGAAGCCCGGCATGCGCACCGCTCCGGACCAGCGCATCTCCGGGGGCGAGAAGATGCGGGCTCCGGCGCGCAGGCGGATGAAGTCGATCAGCGACCAGATCGCGGCATCGTCCAGTTGCGCGCTCGGCGGCATCGGGCCGCTGCCATGACGGATCGACCAGAACAGCTCGCCGCCGGGGCGCCCGGCGATCAGCGGCGCGGAGAGGTCTGGCGGCCAGACGGATTGCGCGACCGCGACGGGGCCGCGCCCGCGCGCATCCGCGCCGTGGCAGCTCGCGCAATCGCGCTGGAACAGGCCCCGGCCCGTCGCGATGGAGCGCGCTGCATAGCCGGTCGGAGACTGTTGGAAGCTCGGTGGAACCGCGGCGACGACATAGGGGCGCCATGGCGGAATCTGGACGAAGGCCAACGCGATGGCCCCGGCGAGAAGGGCTGGCCAGCGCAGTTCGCGAAGCGATAGGGCGGTGGCGAAAAGCGCAAGGGCAATCGCCACAGGAGTCAGCAGGCGGAAAAGCCCATCGCGCAGATAGGCATCGTCCCAGAAGGCGGGCACCGGCCTGAGGGCGAAAGGCCAGGTCGGCTGTTCGTGGATCGCAGGTGGCTCGTTGGCCAGTGCCGCCGCAACGGCCACGATGGCCAGCCCGAATCCGGTTTCGGTGGCGATCGACAGGGTGAGGGCACGCGTCGAGCCTGAGGTTGCCGCCGCGGGTACGAAGCGAAAGCGGTTGGCGGCAGCCAGCAGCAGGAGGCCGCCGAACAGGGCGATCTTGACGATCGCAAGCTGGCCGTATGCGGTGCCCATGAGCCCCGGCAAGGTGCCGACCAGCTCCTGCAGCTGAAGGACGGATGTGGCTGCGAGAACGGCGACGCAAGCCAGGCCGAGCGGCGTGAAGCGGCGGGCAAGCAGGGGCGCCTGGGCCGGCAGGAGCCAGCATACCGCCAGAAGGGGAGGCAATGCGCCGAGCCAAAGGCCGGCTGCCAGGACGTGAAGCCCCAGGGCCGCCGTTGTCCAGAAGCCGGTGGCGGCACCATGCCCGAGCAGGCCCTGCAGCAGGGCCGCGATGGTCATGAGAAGCAGCGCACCCGTTCGGGCAACGCCTTCGCCACGCAGGAGCAAGCCTGCAAGGACGAGCAGGCCGGCGCGCGCCAGCAGCACTTCGCCGAAGCGAGTCTCCGCGAGGGCGGCAACGCTCGCGAGGTTGTCGAGGGGGCGGCCCAGCATGGCGCTGCCTTGCAGCCAGAACCAGACCGCCCCGCCCGCGAGCGCCAGGATGAGCGAGAGCCGGCTGCAGGAGGACAGTCGATGCAGCAGTTGCCGGCCGCCCGGCGTGGTGGCGAGCGGGCCTTGCGACAGCAGGCGAAAGGCCTCGATGCCGAGGCCGGACAGCAGGGCGGCGAGATGGAGCCAGCGGACCGCTGGCAGCGCCGCCCCGATCAGCGCTTCCACATCAGGGCCTGACTGTGAACCGGTATTGCCCGGTGACCCGGTGAGTATCGACCGAAGTCGCAGCCCATTCGACGCTGTAGGCTCCGGGCGAGACCGGCTTGAGCCGGACCTTCAGCGCCTTGCGGTCGCCCGGCACGGCCTCCGCCGGTGCCGCGCTGACGACCCCGCCACGCGCATCCTTGACGGTGATGCTGCTCAGCTTGACCTCGAGCTCCTCGGTGAAGCCGAGGGTGATCTCCGTCGGCGCGGCGACGGTTGCGCCCTCGGCGGGCGAGGCGGTCTTGAGATGGGCATGGGCGAAGGCCTGCGATGTGGCCAGGGCAAAGGCGAGCGTCAGCCCGAGACGTCGAGACATCGATAGGATCCTGCGATGGGGAAGGGGAGATTGCGGGCTTACCAGCTCGCGTCGAGCCCGAGATGGGCGAGCGCCTGCCCGCGCAATTCCGCCAGGCGCGGATCGCCGCGATGGCGCGGATAGGGCAGGTCGTTGACGATCTCGGCCTTGATCCGGGCCGGGCGCTCGCTCAGCACGATGACGCGCTGGGCCAGGAACAGCGCCTCCTCGACATCATGGGTGACGAGCAGGGTGGTGAAACCGCGCTGGCGCCAGAGCTCGGCGATCTCGGTCTGCATGGCAATCCGCGTCAGCGAGTCGAGCTTGCCGAGCGGCTCGTCGAGGATGAGCACGCTGGGATCGTTGACGAGGGCGCGGGCCAGCGCGGCGCGCTGGGCCATGCCGCCGGACAGCTGGCGCGGGAAGGCGCGTTCGAAACCGGCGAGGCCGACCGTCTTCAGGGCGTCGTCGACGCGGCCCTTCTGGCTGGCGAGCAGGCCGCGCGCCTCCAGCCCGAGCGCCACGTTCTTCCAGACCGTGCGCCAGGGATAGAGCGTGGGATCCTGGAAGACGACGACGCGGGAGGGATCGGGCGTGGTGATCTCCTCGCCCGCCGCCGCGATCCGGCCCTGAGAGGGCTGTTCGAGCCCGGCGACCAGCCTGAGCAAGGTCGACTTGCCGCAGCCGCTCGGCCCGAGCAGGGCGACGAATTCGCCGGCCCGGATCTCTAGATCGATATCGTCGAGCACCGGCAGCGGGCGGCCTTCGAGATCGAATTCATGCGAGACGCCGGCGATCGAGAGTTCGGCGCCGTTGGACGCGGGAATGCCGGTCGAGGGCGAGACAGCGAGCTGTGCGGCTACCATTTCACCACATCCTTCTGCCAGCCGAGCAACCGGTCGCGTGCCGAGAAGAGCAGCGTGATCAGCCCTGAGAAGATCAGCGCCATCACGATCAGCGCGCCGTACATGTTGGAATAGGCGGCCCAGCCCTGGGCCCATTGCAGGTAATAGCCAAGGCCGGATTTGACCCCCATCATCTCGGCCGCGACGAGCACCGAGAACGAGGCGCCGAGCCCCATGAACAGGCCGACGAAGACATGCGGCAGGGCGGCGGGAATCGCGACCTTGAAGATCAGGAAGGCGCGGCCGGCGCCCAGTGTCCGGGCGACGTCGTAATAGGCCTTGTCGACGCTGGCGACGCCGGACCAGGTCAGCACCGTGACCGGGAACCAGGTGGCAAGCGCGATCAGGAAGATCGCCGCCGAGAAGCTCGACGGGAAGAAGAAGAACGCCATCGGCAGGAGCGCGGTCGAAGGGATCGGCCCGAGGAAGCGCAGCACCGGATGCACCCAGTAGCCGAGCCCGCGCGACCAGCCGATCGCGACGCCGGTGACGAAGCCGGAGATCGTGCCGAACAGGAAGCCCAGCGCCAGCAGGCGCAGCGAATGCAGCACGCTCTCGCCGAGCCGAGGCCAGTCCTCCGCATAGACCTCGACCAGCGCGGAGGGCGGGGCGAAGAAGGGCACCGGCAGCAGGCCGAGCTTGGCCGTCAGCAGGTCCCAGACACCGACGAAGAGCGCGAGCACGACGAGCCAAGGCGCGGCGCGGCCGAGGCGCCGGCCGAGCGGCGGCCAGAGCGCCCCAACGGCGGTCGCCAGCGCCAGCAGGACGGCCCAGCCGATGAAGCCGGCATTGGTCTCGCCGACATAGAGCGGGTCGGCAAAGCCCACCTTCTTGTTGGCGAGCAGCGTGACGGAGGCCGCCACTGCGGTCCAGGCCGCCGTGGCGAATGCGCCGCGTGCCAGGACCGAGCCGTCGACCTGCAGGCGCGGCTGGTCGAAGGCCGATGCGGAGCCTGTCTGTTCAAACGGGGACATGGGGCACGATCTTCTGCGCGAAGGCCTTGGCGTCGGTGTTCTTGCGGATCACGTTGACGAGCTTGAGCTGTTCGGTGAACAGCGCGACATCGTCGCGCAGCGCCGCGCCGGTGGAGTGATGGTCATGGGTGTGGCTGCGCAGGATCGCGGCCACCGTCTCGGGCGTGACCTTGGCCGGGACGAAGGGCGCGAAGATCTCGGCCGTCTTGTCGGGATTGGCCGCCGTCCAGGCCTGCGCCTCGACGATGGCGCGCGAGATCGCGCCGGCCACCTCCGGCTGGTCGCGGATCAGGGCGCCACGCAGGCCGAGCACGCAGCAGGTCGATTTCGCGTACTGGCCTTCGAGATTGGTGGCGAGCTCGACGAGCTTGTCGCGCTCTCGGATCAGGTAGAGATGCGGATCGTCGCCCGCGAGCGCCTGGACCTCGCCCTTCTTCAGGGCTTCGCCGAACAGGTCCTGCGGATACTGCACCCAGCTCACATCCTTTTCGGGGTCGAGCCCGACCTCCGCGAGACGGATGGCGAAGAAATTCCGCACCGGGCTCGCCGGGTCGGTGACGGCGACCGACTTGCCCTTGAGGTCCTTGAGGCTGCGGATATTGGCGGCCTCAGGCACCAGCAGCCGCATGCAGCCGCCATGGGTGCCGACGGTGAGGCCGACATCGAAGCCCTGCTCCAGCGGCTTCAGCCAGCGCAGCGCCATGCCGATGCCGCCATCGGCATGGCCGGTCGCGATCGCCTGCAGCAGGGCGTCGGTCGGGCCGCTGAAATTCACCGGCTCCACCGCGAGATTGTACTTCTCGAACAGGCCCTGCTTCAGCGCGACCGAGATCGGCGACTGGCACACCGCCGTCTGCCCCCAGGCGAGCTTGATCGTCTGGCGCTGCTTCAGCGGCGTGGCCTGGGCGAAGGCATGGTGCCCGGCAAGGCCGGCCAGCGGCGCGGCGGCGAGCGCCGCGGCTCCGCGCAACAAGGTGCGGCGGGAGAAGGTCGTCTGCTGGGTCATGGTCGCTCCTTGCCGCTCTGCACGCGGCTGCATGGTCGTTTGGGGAAGGGTCAGGCTGCCGCGCGGCTGGCCGGGACGCGCTCGACGGTGCCGCGCACCGTCACGCCCTGCCGGAGCAGGTTCAGGATCGGGCAGAAGCGCTCGACGGCCGCATTCAGGGCGTCGAGTTCGGTCACGTCCGTCGTGAGCCTGACGGTGTAGGACAGCTCGTGCGGATAGATCGGTGTGGTCTCGTGGCCGAGCGTTCCGGCACGCGGGTCGAGCTGGCCGTGAACCTCGACCCAGACATCCTCCAGAGCGATCTGCTGGTCGGCGGCCTGGATTAGATAGGTATGGGTCAGGCAGCTCGACAGCGCGCCGAGCAGCAGTTCGGGCGAGCTCGGCCCGAGATCGTAACCGGCGAAATCCGGCGGACTGTCGCTGATCACCTGGAAGTCGCGGATGCGGATGCGTCGGACGCCGCTGCGCCCCTCGGCATGGGCTTGCGCCTGAAGTCGCAAGGGGTGGGCGTCCCCCGAGCGGGCATGGGCCTTGCGGCGCAGCAGGGCGTCGCGCTTCTGGGCGAGATATTCCGTGAGAGTGGACATGGCGGCGTCCCGGTCTGGCTTGATGAGGGAAACGGGGCAGGCGCGCTTTTCCGGTCGTGCAGCCGCCATGGCGGCTGGCACGAGATCGCGTTGCCCGGGTTGTGAATGGGATCGAGGCGGGCGCGGAAAGGCGGCCCGACTTCGGGTGCCGAAGGTCAGAGCCGCCGGTGGAAGAGCAGGCTTGCCGCCGATTCTGCAGTGCTGAACGTCATGGACATTCGCGTCTCCAAAACAAAAGGAGCCCACGAGACATCGTGGTGCTTTTAGCGTTGTTGACGCGGCGCAAGCTGCTCCAGCAAATCCCGCGGCGAAGACGCTGAAAGCGCCGTCGCGTTCAAGATTATTGCTCGAGTTATTATTGTTGGCAATGAAACAGAATATGCGTTTTGCGTGACAGGAAGCGATGATTTGTTTTGTATCCGGCGAAGCGGCGAGGCGATCGACATCGTCGCCGCATCGAGCGGATGTCAGACCGTGGCGGCTTCCAGAGCGGGCGCCCCCACCTCGCTCGAAAGGGCGGGCCCCAGCTTCGGCGGGCTGAGATAGCGCTCGCCGCTATCGGCGACGATGGCGACGATCGTCTTGCCGGCATTTTCGGGCCGCCTTGCGAGCGCCGTGGCGGCGAACAGCACCGCGCCCGACGACGTCCCGGCCAGGATGCCTTCGCGCTGCGCCAGGATCCGCGCGAAGTCCCGCGCCTGCGCCGTCTCGGTGACGATCACCTCGTCGACGACGGAAGCGTCGAAATTCTCCGGCAGGTAGCCGGGCTCGACCTCCGTCACCTTGTGGACGCCCTCGATGCTGTCCGGATAGGGAGCGTCCAGCGAGGGCACCGAGGCAGGGCCGGGCTCGACGACGACGATCTGCACCTCCGGGTTCTGTCGCTTCAGGAAGCGCCCCGTGCCGGAGATCGTGCCGCCGGTGCCGACGGCCGCCACGAAGATATCGACTTCCCCGGCTGTATCCCGCCAGATCTCGGGGCCCGTCGTCTCGAAATGGACGCGCGGATTGGCCGGATTGGCGCGCTGATTGGTGTAATAGGCGTCCGGATTCTCGCGGCGCACCCGATCGATGATCGCGTGGATGGCGCCGGGTTCGAGGAAGACGCTGTTGTCGATCAGGACGATCTCGGCGCCGTAATGAGCGAGCAGCTTGAGCTTGTCCTCGCTGATCGTGTTGCGCAGGTAGAATTTCGAAGGATAGCCGCGGGCCGCCGCCAGCGCCGCGAGCCCGATCCCGGTATTGCCGCTGGTCAGGTCGACGATCTGCTGGCCGGGCTTCAACCGGCCGCTCTCCTCGGCCTCGCGGATGAGGCCCCAGGCCGTCCGGTCCTTGATGCTGCCGGCGGGGTTCAGATACTCGATCTTCGCGAGGATACGGGCGCCGAGCTTCAGCTCTTCTGCGAAGCGGCCCAGTTCGAGGAGCGGCGTATTGCCGACCAGGGCCGCGAAATTCTCGTTTCTCGATGTCATGATGCGCTCTCAGGACAGGCTGGAACAGTGCGACCGCGCCCGATCTTCGAAAGGCAGATGGGTCTGGTCCGCGTCGCCCCCAGCCGCGGCGACCGGATCAATCGTGCTGGCCAGCATTCGGGTTCAATTCAGGCTGGCAATCAATACCTTCGGCAAAATAAGTATATCGACCTATGGAGAGGTCGATGATTGTTCAATATTTCTAGCGACCGCTGAATCAAGAGCGAGAACTTGCTGATCAGGGCGCCGCAAGCCACTCGCGGCTTGCGGCGCCCTTGTCGTCCTGGGCGTGCCGCGGCTGGCGAGCCGGGTCAGGCTTGCGATGTGCAGAGGCGCTCTTCCCCCTCCACCACTGGCTCGGTTCCCGTTTCCGCCCTCCGGCCGAGGAAAGCGAAGACAACGATCGCGGTGAGGATGGTGATGGCGCAGAGCATCAGGAGCAATGTCGCGAAGGCGTCGCCGTAGCTCTGCATGAGCGCAGCGCGGCTCATCAGCGGCAGGGCGGCCGCGGCCACGATATCGCCGGTAACGAGCAGCTGGGCCGCCGGGCCGGCATGGGCCGCCGCCGCACCAACCGCCAGATGCCCCGCTGTCAAGGCGGATAACACGGCGCTGACCACGGCGAGCGCCACACCTTCGCCGGCCACACGGGTGGTGCTGAAAATGCCGGTTGCCATGCCGGCGCGCTCCTTGGGCACGACGCTGACGGCAAGCCCGTCCATCAGCCCCCAGGGGAGGCTGATGCCGATGCCGATCAGGGCCATCGGCATGGCGACACCCATTGTCTCGCTTCCGAGCGGCATGCGGCTCAGCCAGAACAAGCCGACAGCGCAGATCAACAAGCCGACGCCGCAGATCGCCGCCGGTGCGAACCAGCGCGTCAGCAGGCCAGCCGCGAAAGGGAGAGCCAGCAAAGGTGCGGAGAGTGCGATCATCAGCCGGCCGGCAGCGATCTCGCTCAGGCCCTCGATGCCGATGAAACGCACCGGCAGCAGGATCAGCAGCACGACGAAAGCATAGGCCGGCGCCGCCGCGAGTAACTGCACCCCGACGAAGCGGGGGTAGCGGAACAAGGTGAGGTCGAGCATCGGCCGAGCGACGCGCCGTTCGATCACGCCGAAGGCGATGAAGAGCGCGGCGGAGCCCGCCAACAGGGTCATCACGGTCGGCTCGGCCCAGCCGCGCTCCGGCGCCAGCAGGACGCCATAGGTGAAGAGCGCCAGGGCCAGGGTGAACGAGAGGGCGCCCGGCCAGTCGAGACCGGTGGCGTCCGGGTCGCGCGTTTCGCGCAGGAAGCGCGCCCCGAGCGCCAGGGCGAGCGCGGCCAGAACGACCACGAGCCCAAAGATGCTGCGCCAGCCGAAGGCATCGATCATCAATCCCGACGCGATCGGTCCGAAGGCAAGGCCGACACCAAAGCTCGTGCCGACGATGCTGAAGGCACGGATGCGCGCGCGCCCCTCGAATTCCTGCGCGAGTGCCGCCATGCCGCCGGAAAAGGCGGCCGCCGCGGCGATGCCCTGGGCCGCCCGCCCCAGATCGAACCAGAGGATGTCGGGTGCAACGGCGAGTGCCGCGGAGATCATCCCGAATGCGCCGACGCCGATGAGGAAGAGGCGCTTGCGGCCATAGGCATCCGCGAGCCCGCCCGCTGCCATCAGGCTCGATCCGAAGGTCAGCATGAAAGCGTTGGTGACCCAGTTGAGTGCGATCGGGCTGCCGCCCAGCGTTTTGCCGATGGCAGGAAGCGCCACAGCCGGCCCCGTGAAGGTGAGTGGCATCGCGGCCGCGGCAAGGCAGACGGAAAGGAGCACGAGCGCCTGTCTGGCCGTGCTCGGCCGCGTGATGGTTTGCGTCATGGATTGGATGCCTTGTTCGACAACGGCGCAGCGACCCCAGCTGGCGCTCGCCTTGCGGTCGAAACAGGATATTATCGATCTAATTGGAGCCAAGTGGCTTCGTATTCCGATCATATCGGAAGAATTCGCTCGAATAACCACGTATCGAGGGGGTAAGGATGGATTCGCTGACCGGCCTGACGGCCTTCGTCCGGACCGCCGATTTCGGCAGTTTTGTCGTGGCCGGGCGCGTGCTCGGGCTTTCCGCCTCCGCGGTCGGCAAGGCCGTGACCAAACTCGAACAGCAGCTCGGCATCCGCCTGTTCCAGCGTTCTACGCGCAGCCTGCGCCTGACCGAGGAGGGGCGCGCTTTTCACGAGCGCTGCCGGCGCATTCTCGACGATCTCGACGATGCCCGCGCGATGCTCGCTCACACGATGGATGTGCCGCGTGGACGCCTGCGGATCAGCACGCCGATCGTGAGCTATCATCTGCTCTTGCCGGTTCTGCCGGAGTTCATGGCGCGCTATCCCGAGATCGAGGTCGATCTCGATTTCAACGACCGCCTCGTCGATCTGATCGACGAGGGCGTCGATGTCGCGATTCGCAGCGGAGATCTCCCGGATTCGCGCCTGATGGCGCGGCGCCTACGCCCATTCCAGCTGCTGCTCTGTGCCGCGCCATCCTATCTGGAGCGCTACGGTAAGCCAGAGTGCCCGCGCGACCTCGACGGGCATCTCGGGGTCCGCTTCCGTTTTCCCAACAGCGGCAAGATTCAAGCATGGCCACTCACGCTGCCGGCTGGAGAACCGGAATTGCGCACACGCACGGTCTTGACCTGCAACAACATGGAGGCGCTGCGCGGCTCAACCATCGCTGGCCTCGGTATCGGCTGCATACCGGATTTCCTGGCGCGTGATCCGCTGGCGAAGGGCGAGCTGCACACCCTGCTCGACGAACACATCGACGCTCCCGGCCATTTCAGCCTGATCTGGCCCTCCAGCCGCAATCTCTCGCCGAAGGTCCGCGTCTTCGTCGATTTTATCGGAGAACGCCTGTTTTCAAGCCGCTGCGAAGCGCTTCCTCCGACGGCCGTCGTTCCGGGTTGAGGCGCCTGCGCGCCGGGCAGCTGCTACGTCTCGAACGGTGCGTAAAAGTGAAGGAACAGGTCGATCCCGGCCTTGATCTGCGTCTCGAGCTCGGCCCGGCTCGGCACCGCCGCAGGCAGCAGCAGGCGCGTGATGTCGAGATCGCCTCTGACGAGGCTCAGGAACTGCTTCGCCGCCAGTGTCGGGTTCGGAACATGCAGCTTGCTTGCCCGATGGGCCTCGCCGAGGAAGGCCGCCAGGTGCTCCGTCAGCGCTTTGGGGCCGCTCTCGAAGATGGCGGCGCCGATCGACGGAAATCGCGGCACCACGCCGATGACGGCACGCTGCAGGAACATGGCCTGCTCCGATAGGAAGATGTCGACGAACTTCTCGGCGACGCGCTTGAGCACAGCGGCAATATCGCTTCTGTCGGTTACGATCCGCCCGATCTCATCCGTCATCCGCTCGGCCTCGTCGACGACCACGGCGGTGAACAGCTCTTCCTTGCTGGCGAAATGCGCATAGAGTGTCGCTTTCGACACCGGCGCCTGCCGAGCGACCATGTCCATGCTGACCGTGTCAAAGCCGTGGTCGAGAAAGAGCGCGCGGGCGGCCGCCAGGATCGAGCCGACCTTGCGATCGCGCTGGGTCGGCGCGAGGCCGGCGCTCCGAGGATCTCGAGTTCCACCGCCTCGCGGCGGGGCGCGTGTGGTCATTGATTTTTCTCTAAACTGAACCGTTCAGTTCATGATTGACATAGGCCGCCCACTCAAGCAAATGTCAAAACTGAACGGTTCAGTTCAATTTTGACATGGGTGACCGATGCCGATGCGATGGCCGCTTCGCTTCCCTGGACGATCCACCGCCGGCCTTCTGGTTGGTCTTGCCATGGTCCTCGCTGCCTGCGGCGAGGAGAAAAACCCCTCTGCGCGGGCGCCGGTGTCCGTCAAGGCCGAGCGCGTATCCGCATCGCAGCACGCCCTGTCGGTCGCACTGACGGGCGAGGTGAAGGCGCGCGTCCAGAGCGATCTCGCCTTCCGCTTCACCGGCCGCATCGCCGAACGCTTCGTCGAGATCGGCGATCATGTCGAGGCGGGGCAGGTTCTCGCGCGGCTGGAATCGCAGGAGCAGACGGCTGACCTCGCCTCCATGACGGCCGGCGTCCAGTCGGCCGAGGCGACCCTGCGCCAGACGACGGCCGCCTTCGAGCGTCAGAAATCCCTGCTCGCCAACGGTTTCACCACGCAGACCAATTTCGACAATGCCCAGCAGGCGATGCAGGCCGCCCGCGCGACGCTCGACGCGGCCCGCTCCAATCTGGGAACGGCCAGGGAGCAGCTCGTCTATACGTCCTTGACCGCGGACGCCTCGGGCGTCGTGGTCGCGCGCAACGCCGAGGCCGGGCAGGTGGTCGAGGCGGCGCAGGCGGTTTTCACCATCGCCCGCGATGGCGAGCGCGATGCGGTCTTCGATGTCTATGAGGGGCTCCTGGCCCAGCGCCCGGCCGACGACACCATCGAGCTCGCGCTCGTCTCCAATCCGGCCGTGCGCGCGACCGGCAAGGTCCGTGAGGTCGCCCCCGCCATCGATCCCGCGACGGGAACCGTTCGCGTCAAGATTTCGATCGACGCGCCACCTCCCGCCATGACCCTGGGCGCGGCCGTCACCGGAATCGGCCGGTTCAAGCCCGACAATGTCTTCGCGCTGCCGGCGGGCGCCTTCTTCACCGAGAACGGCAAGCCCGCCGTCTGGACGGTCGACCCGCGCAGCCATGCCGCCGCGATCAGGCCGATCACGGTCGACAGCTACCGGACGGGCGAGCTGCTGGTCCGCGATGGGCTGGAGGCCGGCGACATTGTCGTGACGGCCGGCACGCAATTGCTCAGGCCGGGCCAGATCGTGAAGCCGCTGCTGCCGGATGCGCAGCCCCGCGAGGAGACCAAGAAATGAGGCGCGCGCTCGTTCTCCTCTCCACAGCGGCCGTCGTCTGCGCGCTGGCCGGCTGCAATGCCGAGGGCGACGCCACCAAGGCGAAGACGGTGCCGCGCCCGGTCCTTTCCGTCGTGGTCAAGCCGCAGGAAGACCAGGATGTCGGCTTTGCGGGCACGATCCAGCCGCGTTTCCAGACCGATCGCGGCTTTCGCGTGCTCGGCCGCCTGATCTCGCGCCAGGTCGATATCGGCGACGTCGTCGCCCCGGGGCAGGCGCTGGCGCAGATCGATCCCCAGTTGCTGGATCTTACCGTGCGCGGCAGCGAGGCTGATCTCGCCAAGGCGCAGGCGCAGCTCGCGAACGCCTCTGCCGCCGAGGCCAGGATCAGCACCCTGTTTGCCAAGCAGATCGCGAACCAGGCCGATCTCGACACCGCCAAGCAGTCCCTGGAGGCTGCAAGTGCCGGCGTGAAGCAGGCTCAGGCCAGCCTCGACAAGGCGCGCGAGCAGCGCGGCTATGCGGCCCTGACGGCGGACGAGGCCGGCGTGGTCACCAGCGTCAACGCCGAGGTCGGCCAGATGGTCACGGCCGGCCAGAAGGTCATGACGATCGCTCGTACCGACATTCGGGAGGCCGTCGTCGATATTCCCGATGCCACGGCGCGCTCCCTGCGCCAGGGCGAGCCCTTCGCGATCCGCCTGCAGGCGGATCCGTCCGTCACCGCGACCGGCAAGCTGCGCGAGATCGGCCCGCAGGCCGATGCCGCGACGCGCACGCGCCGGGTCAAGATCACGCTCGACCAGAGCGTCGATGCCTTCCGGCTGGGCGCCACCGTCACCGTGCTGCCGACGATGCCCGCAGCGGCGCAGGCAGTGTTCGACATCCCGGCCGCCGCGCTTCTCGAGCGGGACGGCAAGACGTTCGTCTGGCTGCTCGACCCGGGTACCGGAACGGTCCGCTCCTTCGCCGTCGAGGTGGCGGAACGGATCAACGGCAAGGCCCGGATCGTCGGGCAGTTGACGGCTGGCGCGCGCATCGTCGTCGCCGGCGTCAACAGCCTGTCCGAAGGACAGAGCGTCAAGTTCGATGAAGGAGCCGCCCGGTGAAGCGCTTCAACCTTTCCGATTGGGCGCTGCAGCACCGCTCGCTCGTCTGGTATTTCATGATCGTAGCCTCGCTCGCCGGGCTGTTCTCCTATTTCAACCTCGGCCGGGCGGAAGATCCCGATTTCACCATCAAGACGATGATCATCCAGGCGCGCTGGCCCGGCGCGACCGTGGAGGACGTGATCGGCCAGGTCACTGACCGCATCGAGAAGAAGCTCGAGGAGCTCGACTCCTTCGACTACGCCAAGAGCCTCAACATGCCCGGGCAGACGACGATCTTCGTCAACCTCAAGGACACGACCAAGGCCAAGGACATCCCCGCGATCTGGGTCAAGATCCGCAACATGATCGGGGACATCAAGAGCCAGTTCCCCGATGGGGTCGTCGGTCCGAGCTTCAACGACAATTTCGGCGACGTCTACGGCAACATCTACGCCTTCACCGCAGACGGCTTCAGCCAGCGGCAATTGCGCGACTATGTCGAGGATGTCCGCGCCAAGGTTCTGACCGTGCCCAATGTCGGCAAGGTCGATCTCGTCGGCGCGCAGGACGAGGTGATCTATCTCGAATTCTCGACGCGCCAGATCGCGGCGCTGGGCCTGACCCAGCAGCTCGTGGTCGACACCATCCGGGCGCAGAACGCGATCGCGCCGTCGGGCACGATCGAGGCAAAGGGCGAGCGCATCAGTGTGCGCGTCGGCGGGCAATTCACCTCCGAGGACAGCCTGCGGGCGATCAACCTGCGGATCAACGACCGCTTCTTTCGCCTGGGCGACGTCGCCACCATCAGCCGCGGCTATGTCGACCCGCCGACTTCGCTCTTCCGCGTCGACGGCAAGCCGGCGATCGGGCTGGCCATCGGCATGAAGCCGAACGCCAATCTCCTGCATTTCGGCGAGGCGCTGAAGGCCGAGATGACGAAGATCGAGAACGAATTGCCGATCGGCATCGGCGTGCATCTGGTCTCCGACCAGCCTGCCATCGTCGAGGAAGCCGTCGGCGGCTTCACCAAGGCGCTGTTCGAGGCGGTTGCGATCGTGCTGATCGTCAGCTTCGTCAGCCTGGGCATGCGGGCCGGGCTCGTCGTGGCGCTGACGATCCCGCTCGTGCTCGCCATCACATTCGTCTTCATGGAGATCTTCGGCATCTCGCTGCAGCGCATCTCGCTCGGCGCGCTGATCATCGCGCTCGGCCTGCTGGTCGACGACGCGATGATCGCGGTCGAGATGATGGTGGCGCGGCTCGAGGTCGGCGACACGCTCACCAAGGCTGCGACCTACGTCTATACCTCGACCGCCTTCCCGATGCTGACGGGCACGCTGGTGACGGTGGCGAGCTTCATCCCCGTCGGCCTCAACGGCAGCGCGGCCGGCGAATTCACCTTCACGCTCTTCGTCGTGATCGCGGTCTCGCTGCTGGTCTCCTGGGTGGTCGCGGTGCTGTTCGCGCCGCTGCTCGGCGTCACCCTGCTGCCCAAGACGATGAAGCAGCATCATGACGGGCCCGGCCGCTTCACCCGCGCCTTCAACGCGCTGCTGCGCCTCTGCGTGCGCCGGAAATGGCTGACCATCGCCGCGACCGTGCTGATGTTCGCCCTTTCGGTCGGTGCCATGCGGTTCGTCCAGCAGCAGTTCTTCCCCTCATCGGACCGGCGCGAGCTGATCGTCGACTGGACGGTGGCGCAGAATGCCTCGATCACCGAGACCCGCGCCCAGATGGACCGCTTCGAGAAGAGCGCGCTCGTCGGCGAGCCGGATATCGAGCGCTGGTCGTCCTATGTGGGCCAGGGCGCAATGCGCTTCGTGCTGTCCTATGATGTGCAGCCTGCCAGCCCGAATTTCGGCCAGATCGTCATCGTGACCCATGATCTGGCGGCGCGGGAGCGGCTGCGCGCCAAGCTCAACGACATCATCGCGCGCGAATTCGTCGGCACCGACGCCTTCGTGCATCTGCTCGACATCGGCCCGCCCGTGGGCCGTCCGGTGCAGTATCGCGTCAGCGGACCCGACATCCAGACGGTCAGGACGCTGGCGCAGAACGTCGCGAGCACGCTCGGGCAGAACCCCAATCTCGGCGACATCGTCTATGACTGGAACGAGCCCGGCCGCGTCGTGAAGGTCGATGTGCTGCAGGACAAGGCGGCCCAGCTCGGCATCACCTCCGAGACGATCGCGACGGCGCTCAACAGCATCGTCGGCGGCGCGACGGTGACGCAGGTGCGCGACAGCATCTATCTGATCAATGTCGTCGGCCGGGCGCTCGACAACGAGCGCTCCTCGATCGACACGCTGCAGAACCTGCAGATCCAGACCAGCGCCGGAAAAACCGTGCCGCTCGCTGCGGTCGCCAATTTCCGCTACGAATCCGAGCAGCCGGTCGTCTGGCGGCGCGGCCGCCTGCCGACCGTCACGGTGAAGGCGAGCGTCACGACGGCGTTGCAGCCGGCGACCGTCGTCCAGCAGCTCGCCCCGGCCCTGACCCGGATCAGCGAGACCTTGCCCGCCGGCTACAAGATCGTCACCGGCGGCGCGGTCGAGGAGAGCGCCAAGGGCCAGGGCCCGATCGTCGCGATCGTCCCGCTGATGCTGTTTGCGATGGCGACGATCCTGATGATCCAGCTCCAGAGCTTCCAGCGGCTGTTCCTCGTGGTCGTCGTCGCGCCTCTGGGATTGATCGGCGTGGTTGCCGCGCTCGTGCCCAGCGGCGCGCCGCTCGGCTTCGTCGCCATCCTCGGCGTGCTGGCGCTGATCGGCATCCTGATCCGCAACTCCGTCATCCTCGTCATCCAGATCGAGCATCTGCGCGAGGAGGGCAGGGATGGCTGGTCGGCCGTGGTCGAGGCGACGGAGCACCGCATGCGCCCGATCATGCTGACGGCAGCGGCCGCGAGCCTGGCGCTGATCCCGATCGCGCGCGAGGTGTTCTGGGGCCCGATGGCCTACGCCATGATGGGCGGGATCATCGTCGGAACGGTGCTGACGCTGCTGTTCCTGCCGGCGCTCTATGTCGCCTGGTTCCGCTTCGAGGAGCCGAAGGGGCAGGGCGAGCCCGAGACCTCCGGGCAGGAGACTGCCGCGCCTGCGCCGGCGCACTGAGCCGACGCGCGCCGCAACCTCATGGAGCCGGGTTCGAGATGATCGAGCATCGCATCGCCGCCGATCCGCGTCCTCCGCGCCGCCCGGCTTCCGCCCGGTTGCGCCTGGTGCGGGCCGTCTCGCTCTTCGCCGCCCTCGCGCTGCTCACAGCCTGCGCGACGCGGCAGGAAAGCGTCCTCCGCCCGGTGTCGGCGGCTGCGGCAGACACCAGCCGGGTCGACATCCTCGCCGTGACGACTCGTCAGGCGGCGCAGGATCCGGGCCTGCTCTATTCCGGCGAGCGCGGCGACGCGATCTCCTTCGACAGCATCGAGGTTTCGATCCCGTCCGATCGCAACCGCAGGGCCGGGGAGATCCAGTGGCCAGCGCAGGCCGAGGCGAATCCGGAGCGGGAGTTCGCGGTGCTCGGCGTCCGCAAGGCGCAGTCCGAGCGGCAGATGCTCGACTGGTTTCGCAGGAATCGCAACGCCAAGCGGCAGGCGCTCATCTTCGTCCACGGCTTCAACAACACCTATGCTGACGCCGTCTTTCGCCTCGCCCAGCTCAAGCATGATGCCGGGATCACGGCGGCCCCGATCCTGTTCACCTGGCCTTCGCGCGCCAATGTCTTCGACTATCTCTACGACAAGGAGAGCACCACCTATTCGCGGAGCGCCCTGGAAGACCTGATCATCGAGGCGTCGAAAAGCCCGGATGTCGGCGAGATCACGATCCTCGCGCATTCCATGGGAACCTGGCTCGCGATGGAAGCGCTGCGAGGCGTCGCCATGCGCAAGGGGAGCATTCCCACCAAGGTCGATAACGTCGTTCTCGCATCGCCGGACATCGACGTCGACGTGTTCCGGCGCCAGATGATCGAGATGGGGGCGAAGCGCCCGCACTTCACCATCTTCACATCGACCAGTGACAAGGCTCTCGAAGTCTCGCGCTGGCTCTCGGGCGGCGTCAACCGCGTTGGAGGCGCCGATCCCGCCCCCTATGCGGATGCGATCAAGCAACTCGGCATCACCGTGATCGACACCAGCGCCTCAAACTCGAACGACGCGCTCGGCCATAATGCGTTCGCCGACAGTCCCGAAATCATCGCCCTGCTGGGGCGGCGCCTATCCGGGCAGTCGTTGCAGTCTGATCCCGCCGATCTGGCCAGCCGCGTACAGGCCATCGCCGCCGGATCGGTCAATCTCGCCGGCTCCGCGACCAGAATGGCCACGAAGCTTCCCATGGCTGCCGTCAGCCGGCCCGGCATAAATATGCTGGGAGAACAACCGTTTGGAATGCAAGCCCGGATCATCGACGGCCGAATCAGCTACTAGGCCGCAGCTCTGTCATTGGGGGCTGCTGGCGGCCGATGTCCCGCACTCCACTGGTCGGTGTCTTGGTTGCCTCCGGCCGCGCGTCGCCGGGCCGAACATTCTGCCGAAGCCTGGGTCGGAGCGGAATTTTGCGCTCGCGAGGCCGCGATTTCGGCAGTTCTTGCGAGCGTTACGACCTTATCAAAATGGATGTGCGAACCATCCTTCAGGCGAGGTCGAGCATTGCCCACGATTGCGAGGCCGTCATGAGGACGGCGCCCGGCTCGCCGGCTTCCGATGAGGCCGACCGGCAGACGGCCGTAGAACGCAGTTCGGCGCCGGCAGGCGGGCGCGACGCCTATTTCGACGCGGCCGCGGCCGTTCTCGCCACGGCTCCCGTCGCGCTCGACGACGGTCTTCTGGCCGAGGTTCTGATGCGCCATTACGGGCTGAGCGGGCGCATCGAGCTGCTGTCGTCGGAGGTCGAGAGCACCGCCGAGGTCCTCCTTCCCGATTCCCGTCGGCTGATCCTGAAGGCATCGCCCCGGATCGAGGCGATCGACAGCTTTCGCTTCCAGTCCGCCGCGATCAGCGCGGTCGAGAAGTCGCATGGTTTCCTCTCGCCGCAGGTGATCCGGACCGTTCGGGGCGACTTGATGTTCCGGCAGGACGGGTTGTCCGGCTATCTTCAGACCCGGCTCGCGGGCCAGCCCCTCCGCCAGACGCCGATGTCTCCCGAAGCGGCTCGAGATGCGGGAGAGGCGCTGGCTCATCTCGACATTGCCCTGCGCGACGCACACGGCCTGCCCGCCGTCGACAGGCCCGTGCTGTGGCAGATCGGCTGCTGGCCCCGGCTTGCCGCGTTCCAGCGTTATCTGGCGCCGGGCCGGACGGCGGATGCGGTCCAGGCAGCGCTTTGGGACTATCTCGCCACGGTCGATCCCAGGATCGGCGCCCTCGACTGGCAGGTCACGCACAACGATCCGAGTCCGTTCAACATGCTGCTCGCCGAGGACGGTGTTGCCTTCATCGATTTCGGCGATGGCTGCCGGGGACCGCGAATCCAGGATCTCGCCATCGCGGCCAGCCACATGGTGAGCGACCCTGCGCTGCCGCTCGGCGGCGCGGAGAGCCTGATCGCCGGATACGCCTCGGTCTGCCCGCTCTCGCCGCTCGAGACCGATCTGCTCGTCGGGTTGATGAAGGCGCGCCAGAGCGCACTGATCCTCATCAACGCCTGGCGTTCGCACCTCTTTCCGGAGCATGCGGCCTATATCAATAAGAACGTCGCTCGAGCCGAGAATGGGCTGTCGATCCTGTCCCGCCTCGATAGGGAGGCCGCGCGGACGATCGTTGCCGAAGCGGCTTCCTCATGACACCCGGGGAGGCCGCGCCGTCAGCCGTCGTCGCAGTCGTTTCGCTGCTTCCCGCTCCCAACCCTCTTGCCATGTGATAGGCCAAACGGATGTCCGTCGATCTCATGCCGAACCGCTACATGCCCGGCGAAGCCGATCTCGCAGAGCGCGAGGCGGGTCTGATCGCTCGCCGCGACAAGGTGCTCGGCTCGTCCTATCGCCTTCAATATCGGCGCCCCGTTCACTTCGTCCGGGGCGAGGGAATGTGGCTGTACGACCCCGACGGCCGCGCCTATCTCGATTTCTACAACAACGTCCCCTCGCTCGGGCACTGCAATCCCGAGGTCAATGCGGCGATGGCCGAGCAGGCCGGGCGCATCAGCGCCAATACCCGCTATCTCGAGCCGAGGCTGGTCGATTATGCCGAGCGGCTGGTCGCGACATTCCCGACGGAGCTCGACCGCGTCGTCTTCACCTGCACGGGCAGCGAATCCAACGATCTCGCCTTGAGGATCGCGCGGCTGGTCAGCGGCAATGATGGCGTCATCGTCTCGTCCTACGCCTATCATGGCACGAGCGCCGCCGCCGCGATGGTCTCGCCGAATCTCGGCGAGGCGGTCAAGCTCAGCCCCTCGGTGCGCATGGTCGCGCTGCCCGGGCCTGCCGGCGTCGCGGAAGCGGAGGCGCCGGCATTCTTCGAGGCGCAGGTGAGAGCCGCGATCAAGGATCTCGACCGGCGCGGAATCGGCGTCGCGGCCATCCTGATCGACAGCATCTTCTCGAGCGACGGCGTCTGGATCGATCCGCCGGGGTTCATTGCGGGTGCCATCGCGGCGGTGCGAGAGGCGGGCGGGCTCTTCATCGCCGACGAGGTTCAGCCCGGCTTCGGGCGAACGGGCCATCATATGTGGGGCTTCGAGCGGCACGCCGTGGTGCCGGATCTGGTCACCCTCGGCAAGCCGATGGGCAACGGCTTTCCGATCGGCGGGGTCGTCGGCCGGCATGCGGCCATGGATCGCTTCGGCGCCACCGCCCGCTATTCCAATACATTCGCCGGAAACACCGTCGGCATCGCGACAGCCGACGCGGTTCTCACGATCCTGCAGCGCGATCGCATCCTCGACAGCGTCGTCGCCATGGGCGAGCGGCTGAGCCAGGGTCTGCAGCGGATCGCGGGCGCGTCGAGCGGCATTCTGGCGGTTCGCCATGCCGGTCTGTTCTTCGGCATCGACATCGGCCATGACGGCATGTCTGCATCGCAGCGGCGCGCCATGGCACTCGATGTCGTCAACGCGATGCGCGATGACGGCGTGCTGATCAGCACCACCGGGGCAAACGAGGACACGCTCAAGGTCCGTCCCCCGCTGGTCTGCCAGGCGGAGCACGTGGACCGTTTTCTCGTTTCGCTCCAGGCTGCGGTCGCCTCCTGCCCCGCCTGAACCGGGGCCGTCTTCCGAACCAGCCCCATCGTCGCCGGACTGTTTCTGGTACGCCGCTCGCTCCAGGACTATCATCGAGCCATGGGATCTCTCGTTTCACTCGACCGGTTCGACCTTAAGATCCTCGATCACCTTCAGCGCAATGGCCATTGCTCGAATGTCGAGCTGGCCGCGGCGGTCGGGCTGACGCCGAGCCCTTGCCTCGCCCGGATGAAACGCCTGCAGGAATCCGGCGTGATCCGCGGCTTCGATGCCGTGATCGACCTTGCCCGGCTGGGTCATTTCATCACGGCCTTCACCGAAATCACCATCAGCGAGCATCGGCGCGACAGTTTCCGGCTGTTCGAGGCGGCGGCCGAGCGCTGCCCGGAGATTATCGAGTGCTACAACGTGACCGGCGGATGCGACTACATCCTCAAGATTGTCGCCCCGAGCATCGCCGATTTCAGTGCGATCCTCGACAATCTCCTTGAGCTCGACATCGGCATCATCAAGTTCTCGAACCGGATCGTCCTGCGGCAGCCCTTCGAGGCGCGAAAGATGCAGCTGGCGCTGACCGGCGGATAAAGCCGGCAGCATGGTCCGGGGCAGGGCCGCCGTGCCTGTTGCCGCGTCCGGCCTTGGTGGTCGCCTTGAGACCGGGCAGGCCTGAAGATGGGTGCGCCTCTGCGATGCGCGATGATGGCCCGTTGCCCGCACTGATTCCCGAGAAATCGTGACAGCAGAGCCTGCACCGCCGCCAGCGCGTGCTTCGGCGGATAAGGGCGCGTCGCATAACTCTGCCGGTCGTCGTTCTGGCGATGCTTTCTGCTGTTGAGGTTGGCCCTTTCGACAAATTCTGCCGGAGCGGTTGGGTGACCATGGGGGATCGGCAATTACGAGCTGTCTCGATCGCAACGTCCTGAAAGGAGCCGCAGCCCCATGAGCGCTGGCAAAACGACTGGGGCTGCCCAAGATGTCGCGCTTGCGATTCGCGGCCTGACGCTCAGTCTGCCGCGCAATATGGAGCGGGCGCACGCCGTCAGCGACGTTTCGTTCGATCTGAGACGCGGTCAAATCCTCTGCATCATCGGGGAATCCGGTTCCGGCAAATCGGTTTCCGCCAATGCCGTCATGGGGCTTCTTCCTCGGTCTATCCGTGTGGCGGCCGGCGAGATCCTGCTCGAAGGACAGAATATCGTCGGCCTGCCGCCCGACAGGCTCCGCGAGATCCGGGGCAGGGTCGTCTCGATGATCTTCCAGGATCCGTTGTCCGCCTTGAATCCGCTGATGACGGTGGGCCAACAGGTTGACGAGGTTCTGGCGGTGCACGGGGTCGGAACGCCGCAGACGCGGCGCGAACGCACGCTCGAACTCCTGACCGAAGTCGGCCTGCCGAGCCCGGAGCTCACCTATCAGCAATATCCGTTCAGATTGTCGGGCGGGCAGCGCCAGCGGGTCATGATCGCGATGGCGCTCGCCCTGGAGCCCTCCATCCTGATCGCGGACGAGCCGACGACCGCCTTGGACGTGACGACCCAGGCCCAGATCCTCAAGCTGATCCGGGACATCCAGCGCCGCAAGAACATGAGCGTGATGTTCATCACCCATGATTTCGGCGTCGTGTCGGAGATCGCCGACAGCGTCGTCGTGATGGAGAAGGGGCAGATCGTCGAGCAGGGCAGCGCGGACAAGGTGCTCAAGACGCCGAGCCATCCCTATACGCAGCGTCTGATCGCCGCGGTCCCGCATCTGACGGGCCAGAACCGCCCGGCGCTCGATGTCGCCGCGAGCGAGCCGGTCCTGAAGGTCGAGGGCCTGCTCAAAACCTACCGCAGCGGCAGTGCGTTCATGGGGACCCTGCGCGAGGTCGCGGCGGTCAACGAGGTGTCCTTCGATCTGGCGGCCGGGCAGACGCTGGGCATCGTCGGCGAAAGCGGCTCGGGCAAGTCGTCGCTCAGCCGGCTGCTGCTCAAGCTGATGGACAGCGACGGGGGGCGGATCGTCTTCGAGGGGACCGACATCGCGAGGATGCCGGAACCGGAGTTCCGGCGGCTGCGGCCCCGGATCCAGATGGTGTTCCAGGACCCTTCGGCTTCGCTGAACCCGCGTTCCACGATCGGCCGGATACTGACGGTCGGACCCGTCGCGCATGGCACGCCCTATGCCGAGGCCAGGGACGAGGCCCGCGCGCTCTTGAAGCGCGTCGGTCTCGATGGTGGAGCGTTCGATCGCTATCCGCACGAATTCTCCGGCGGGCAGCGGCAACGTATCGGCATCGCCCGGGCCTTGATGTTCAGGCCGAAGCTGCTCGTGGCCGACGAGGCCGTCTCGGCGCTCGACGTCTCGATCCAGGCCCAGATCCTGAAGCTTCTCGATGACATCCAGCGCGAAACCGGCGTCTCGATGGTCTTCATCACGCATGACCTGCGTGTCGCGAGCCAGATCTGCGACGAGATCGTGGTCATGCACAAGGGCAAGATCGTCGAGCGGGGGCAGCCCTCGCAGATCTTCCTGGACCCGACTTCCGCCTACACCCGCGAACTGGTCGCCGCCATCCCCGGCGAAAGGCCAGACGGGGGCGGCCGGATCGCCTTGGCGGGCTGACAACCAAGCAACCAAAAGAGGGAAACGACAGATGACGAAACCGATTGATACCAAGGCCGGATGGTCGCGTCGCGATGCCATGCGCCTGGCCGCCATCGGCGGCCTCGGCCTCGCGGCTCCGAATCTTCTGGGTCGCCCGGCCTTCGGCCAGACCCCGCCGCAGAAGCCCGCCGGCCGCGTCGTCGTGGGCATGTCGCAGGAGCCGACCGTCCTCAACCCGCTGATGGTCAAGATCGAGGTTGACGACGGCGTGCACTTCTCGCTGTTCGACGCCCTGTTCCGGGTCGATCCGAAAGGCGTGATCCAGCCCAACCTCGCGCGCGAGGTGCCCAGCCAGCAGAATGGCGGGATTTCGCAGGACGGCCTGCAATGGCGCGTGAAGCTGCGGGACAATGTGCGCTGGCATGACGGCAAGCCGTTCACCGCCGAGGACGTCAAGTTCACGCTCGAACTGATCGTCAATCCGAAGTTCCGCAGCTGGCGTACGCTTGGACACGCGCTGGTCCGCGACATCACGATCGTGTCCCCGACCGAGATCCAGTGGCGTATGGAGCAGCCCTTCGCGCCCTATCTGTCCTTCCTGACGGAGACCTTCATCGTCCCGAAGCACGCCTTCGACGGAGAGGCGGACGTCAACAATGCGGCCTTCAACCGTGCTCCGATCGGAACCGGCGCCTTTAAATTCGGCAAGCGCGTCGCCGGCGATCATGTCGAGCTGGTGGCCAACCCCGATTATTTCGGCGAGGGGCCCTATCTCGAGCGGCTGATCTTCAAATACATCCCCGACTCGACGGTGCTCTACACGCAACTGAAAAGCGGCGATATCGACATGATCGGCCAGCAGTACATTCCGGCGAACTATTTCGAGGAGGCCAAGAAACTTCCCAACCTCGCCGTCGAGAAGGTGCTCCGGTCGAATATCGAGTCGATCTACTTCAATCTCGACCGGCCGCAGTTCAAGGAACTCGTCGTCAGGCAGGCGATCTATACGGCCATCGATCGCAAGTCGATCATCGATGCCCTCTATTACGGCATGCCGGCTCCGACCGAGACCTTCATGCCCAAGCAGTCCGCCTATTACAATCCGAACCTGCCGGTCCAGGAATTCGACCTCAAGAAGGCGGCCAAGATGCTGGAAGATGCCGGCTGGAAGAAGGGGTCGGACGGAATTCGCGCCAAGGACGGCGTTAAGCTGTCCTTCGCGAATTCGACGACGGCCGGCGATCAGCTGCGCGAGCAGCTCCAGCAGTTCGTCAAGCAGAGCCTCGCCGAGATCGGCATCGAGATGAAGATCTCGAACCTTCCCGCGGCGGTGATCTGGGGCGATTTCTGGCAGCAGTCGCAATTCGACACGGCGATCGTCGGCATCACCTTCCTGATCGGCGCGGATCCCGACGTCACCAACCGCTTCAGCTCCAAGGCCATCCCGGCCAAGGGCGGGCGCGGCTCGAACAATGCCCAATACGTCAACCCCGAGGTGGACGCGCTCCTCGAACAGGGCACCCGCACCTTCGATCCGGAGGCGCGCCGCCCGATTTACAACAAGATCCAGGAACTCGTGCGGCGGGATCTGCCCTTCATGCCGATCTACCAGACCGAGGCCGGCTACGGTCGCAAGAAGAAGATCCAGGGCTTTCAGGCCAATCCCAACACGCGCACCGAATCCTGGGATTCGGCGCATTGGTACTGGATGAGCTGAACTGCCCCCCGCGTCGCTCGCTGACATCGGCGAGCGACGCCCCTGACGGCCAACGACATTGAGGAGGGCGCGATGCGTGGTTTCCTGCTTCATCGCCTGTTCCAGAGCGCCGTGCTGCTCGTGATCGTCTCGCTGATCGGCTTCGCCACCCTCAGCCTGATGCCGGGTGGGCCGATGGCGCAGTACGGCCTGGATCCCGGGATGACCCAGGACGATCTCGCTCGCCTGAAGCAGCAGCTGGGGCTCGATCGGCCGCTCTGGGTCCAGTATTTCGACTGGGCCTGGCGGCTTCTGCAGGGCGATTGGGGAAAATCCTTCCGCGACGGGTCCGCGGTGCTGTCCGTCATCGGGCGCCACATCTTCGCGACGTTCCTGTTGATGGGAACGTCGACGGTGATCGCGATCGCGCTCGGGAGCTGGATCGGAATCCGGGGTGCCACGCACCGCCATTCGGTCTTCGACTATCTCGCGACGATCGGTGCCATGATCGCGCTGTCGATTCCGACCTTCTGGTTCGGCCTGATCGGGATCTATTTCTTCACGCTGAAGCTCGGCTGGCTGCCGGCGGGCAACATGTACACGATCGGCGACGGCTCGGTGCTGGACTACGCGCATCATCTGATCATGCCGAGCGTGGTGCTGTCGCTCGTGCATGTCGCGATCTGGAGCCGCTACATGCGAACCGCGACGCTCGATGCGATCAGCCAGGATTTCGTAAAGACGGCGCGTGCGAAGGGCGCGAGCGAGCGGCGCGTGCTGATGAAGCATGTCGTCGGAAACGCCCTGCTGCCGATGATCGCATTGGCGGGCGTGCAATTGCCCAGCATCCTGACCGGCGCGCTCGTGACCGAGACCGTCTTCACATGGCCGGGCATGGGGCGGCTGTTCCTGGATAGCCTGAGCTACAGCGACTATCCGGTGGTGATGGGCCTCCTGATCTTCTCGGCCATCATCGTCATTCTCGGAAATCTGATCGCCGACATCGTGATCGCCTTCGTCGATCCGCGGATCCGACTGGCCTGAGCGGCGTGCAACTGGTCGAGGAACAACGACAATGAACACCCTCGCTCTGCGCGATCGCCCGAGCCGCTGGTGGCAAAGCCGCGTCGCGCGGCGTTTCGCGCAGCATCCCCTGGCGTTGCTCGGTCTCGTGATGATCACGGCCCTCACCGTGGCCTGTGTCGTGGGGCCGTGGCTCCTGCCCTACGACATCCTTCAGATCGACCTGCGGGCGCGCTTCGCGCCGCCCCTGACGGGCTCGCACATTCTCGGCACGGACCCGCTCGGCCGTGACCTGGCTGCCCGGCTCTTCGTCGCCGGCCGGGTCTCGCTCCTCGTCGGCTTCTCGGCGATGCTTCTGTCGGTCGTCGTCGGCACGGTCGTCGGCGTCATCGCCGGGTACCGCGGCGGCTGGCTCGGTGCCGCGCTGATGCGAACCGTGGACGGCTTCCTCGCCTTTCCGTCCATCTTCCTCGTGCTTGCGCTCTCGGCCGCCCTTCAGCCCAGTCCGCTGATGATCGTCGTCATCATCGCGGTCACCAAATGGATGGAGGTGGCCCGTATCGTGGAGGCGGAAGTCCGGTCGCTGCGCGAACGCGAATTCGTGCTGGCCGGCCGCATGCTCGGGCTCAGCTCCGTGCACATCATGTTCCGGGAAATCCTTCCGAACGCGATGGGCCCCATCACCGTCGCGGCGTCGCTCACCGTTGCACGGGCGATCTTGCTGGAGGCCTATATCAGTTTCCTGGGTTACGGCATCCAGCCCCCGCTGCCGAGCTGGGGCAACATGCTGAACGGTGCCCAGCAATACCTGTCCAGCGCGCCCTGGATGGCGATCATCCCAGGCGCCGCCATCACGATCGCAGTGACGAGCTTCAACTTCATCGGCGATGGCCTGCGTGACGCGCTCGACGTGAAGGGCGAGCACGGCTGACGGCGACGCCGAGCCGCAAGCGGGCGGACCTTCCGGCCCGTGCGCCGCGCCATCAGGGCGGGGCGCACGGACTCGAACGCGGCGTCGGGGAGATGGGTGGCGCGGTCCGCTATTCCGAAAACGGTGGTGGCCGGGGGGCGGCCGTCTCCGCTCCCCGGTCCTAGCTGTAGAAGCCGAGGACGGCCTTCGTTTCCAGATACTCCTCCATGCCCTCGCGCCCGTATTCCCGGCCATTGCCCGAACGCTTGTAGCCGCCGAAAGGGGCGTTCGGATCCCAGTCCGGCGCGTTGAGATGAACCTGTCCGGCGCGAATCCGGGAGGCGACTTCGCGCACCGCGTCCATCTCGGTTCCCTGCACATGGGCGCCGAGGCCGTAGACCGTATCGTTCGCGATCTCTACCGCCTCCTCGACCGTGTCATAGGGCAGGATGGCCAGGACGGGTCCGAAGATCTCCTCCTGCGCGATTAGCATCTCGCGGCGGACTTCGGAAAAGATCGTCGGGCGGGCGTAGAAGCCCGAGGCGATGCCCGCCGGGCCGCCGGGGCCGCCCGTCACGAGTTTCGCGCCTTCGCCGATGCCCGCTTCGATCATCATCTGGACGCGCTCGAACTGGGCGCGGTTCGCGATGGGCCCGTGCGTCGTCGCCTCCAGCAGGGGATCGCCCACGACGAATTCGCCGGCGGCGGCCGTGGCCAGCGCCTCGACATCGCGGAGGCGGTCACGGGGGACCAGCATCCGTGTCGGCGCGCTGCAGGACTGGCCGAGATTGCGCATGGCCGCTGCGACGCCCAGCGGTACGCACCGGGCGAGATCGGCATCGGGCAGCACGATATTGGGCGACTTGCCGCCGAGTTCCTGCGCGACCCTCTTGACCGTCGGAGCGGCCGCCTGCGCCACGAGGACGCCCGCCCGCGTCGAGCCGGTGATCGAGACCATGTCGACCTCGAGATGCGAGGCGAGACCCTCGCCGACCACCGGTCCCGTTCCGTTGACGAGGTTGAACACACCGGGCGGGCAGCCGGCCTCGTCCATGAGTTCGGCGAAGAGGAGCGCGCTCAGGGGCGACAGCTCGCTGGGTTTGAGGACGACCGTGCAGCCTGCGGCCAGCGCCGGGCCGACCTTGGCGGTGATCTGATAGAGCGGCCAGTTCCACGGCGTGATCAGGGAACAGACGCCGATCGCCTCGCGCAGGATCGCGGTGCTGCCGCGCTGCGAGACGAAGGCGAAGTCCGCCAGATTGTCTCGCGCCACGCGCAGATGCTCGGCGGCGAGGGGAACCTGTGCCCGGCGCGCATAGGTGATGGCCGCACCCATTTCGGCGGTGAGCGCCTGCGCGATCAGCTCCGCTCGTTCCAGCAGGAGCGCATGGACGCGGCTGAGAAGCGCGGCGCGTGTCGCAGGCTCTGTCCGGGACCAGCCGGAAAAAGCGCGGCGGGCCGCGGAGACCGCGGCCTCGACGTCCCCTGAACTGCCGAGCGGAATCTCCGCGATCGCCGTCTCGGTTGCGGGGTTGATGACGCAGGCTCGATCCTGACCATCGGGCTCGCGCCAGCCGCCGTCGATGTAGAAGCGGCCGAGATGCCCGCTCTCCCTGAGATGCTGCACGGCATGGCTCATTGGAAACGGTCCTTGATCCGGTAATAGGCACCGATGAGCGGCAGGAACCAGGGCTTGCCGAAATGGCCGGGAATGGCCGGCCAGGCGAAGTCCTTCCACGGGTTCAGCTCGGCACGCCCGTCCATGACCTCGGCCATGATGGTGCCCATGAGCGTCGACATCTGCGTGCCGTGGCCGCTGTAGCCCATCGAGTAGTAGACACCGTCACGCTCGCCGGCGCGCGGGAGGCGGTCACGCGTCATGTCGACCATGCCGCCCCAGCAATAGTCGATGCGCGCGTCACGCAGCGCGGGAAAGACGTCGTTCAGCGCGGCGCGCAGGATCGCGCCGCTCTTCTCGTCGGATGCCGGGTTGGATACGGCGAAGCGCGCCCGGCCGCCGAACAACAGGCGGTTGTCGGGGGTCGTCCGGAAATAGTTGACGAGGTTCCTGGTATCGACCGCGTTACGGCGGCGCGGCGTCAGCTTGTCGAGAAGGTCGACAGGCAACGGCTCCGTCACGATCAGGAACGCCCCGACGGGTACGATCCGGCGGCGCACCCAGCCCAGCGGGCCGGCCTGCGAGATGCCGCTGGCCAGCAGCACCTGCCGGGCGGTGACGTCTCCCTTCGACGTCGCGACGACGTGGCCACCGCCAGGAGCCGGCTTCAGCCCGATCATCGGCGTGCGCTCATGGATCGTGACGCCACGCCGCGCCGCGGCTTCTGCGAGGCCGCGCACGAAGCGGCCGATATGGATGCTGGCGCTCTTGCGATAGATCAGGCCGCCATAGTAGCGCCCGGAGCCGACCTCGGAGGCGAGGTTCGCGCGGCTCACCATCTCGGTATCGGGATCGACATGGGCGGCGAGAAGTTCCTGGGCCCGCGCCAGCTTGTCGTAGTGCTCTGGCTTGGCCGCGAGCTTGATCTTGCCGACGCGGGCGAAGCTGCAGTCGATGCCCTCCTCGGCAACGAGGCGCTCGACAGTGTCCACCCCTGCATCGAAGGCACGGTAGAGGCGGTCGGCCGTTTCATGGCCGAGCCTTTGCGACATGATGCCGTAATCCTGCGCGAAGCCGTTGTTGCACATGCCGCCATTGCGCCCCGAGGCGGCATGGCCGATCGTCTCGGCTTCCAGCAGGATCACCCGCGCGCCCTTCTTCGCGAGCGCCAGGGCGGCGGAAGAGCCGGTCAGGCCGCCGCCGATCACGGCGACGTCATAGCGGCCTTGAACCGGCCCTTCGGCACCGCCCGAGAAGGGGATCGACGTATCCAACCAGTAGGATGTGAGCTTCATCGGACCCTGGTCTCTCTCGAAGTGGAAGACGGGTTGCGGGCTGCAGCGCCTACCAGCCGCGCATCCGCGGCCACTCGGCAGCGATCGCTCTCGCGGGTCCGAAGACGACGTGATAGCGCTCATGCTGTGCACCGGTGGCGCAGGCATGGTTGGGCATGATCCGGACCTTGGCGCCGACGGGCAGGTCAGGCAGCGCCTGCGAGGAGCCGGAGCGGATCACCAGCGTGCCATGTTCCTGGCTGGCATGGGCTACGATCAGATCGGGGTAGGGTCTGCCGTCGAGATCGCAAACGATCCCATAGCCCTGGTCGACGCGCTGGGCCGCCGTGCCGCGGTCTCGCGACAGAGCCATCCAGCCGGCATCGACCATGATCCAGCCCTTTTCCGGCCGCTTCCCGATCACGGTGGCGAGGACGGAAAGCGCGAGATCGTCGGTCGTGCAGACCCCGACGCCATGCATCACGAGATCGAAGAACATGTAGACGCCGGCTCGCATTTCCGTGACGCCGTCGAGCGCCTTGGCAAAATGGGCAGTGGGCGTCGAGCCGACGCTGACGACAGGGCATTCGTACCCGGCGGCCCGCAGCCGCTGCGCGGCCTCGACGGCGACGGCCCGCTCGTTCTCGGCCGCTGCCTCGAGCGCTTCGGGTGTATGCAGCGCATAGGATTCGCCGGCATGGGTCAGGACGCCCGCGAGCGTGACGCCCGCCGCATCCAGAGCCGCGGCGACGCCGAGGAGGTTGGGGCCGGTGACCAGCAGCCCGCCACGATGGCCGTCGCAGTCGATCTCTATGAAGGCTGATGGCGTCACGCCCGCCGCGCGGCCGGCCTCGCCCAGGATCGCCGCCTGCTCCCGCGTGTCGAGCAGGACCTTGATATCGATGCCGGCCTGGCGCAGGCGCATGGCTCGTGCGGCCATATGGGGCGAGACGCCGACGGCATAGGTCATGTCGCGATAGCCGTGGCCCGCGAAATACTCCGCTTCAGCCAGGGTGGAGACGGTGATCGGGCCGGGTCCGTTCGGAAACGCCCGGCTTGCGACGTCGATGGACTTGGCCGTCTTCATGTGCGGACGCAGCGCGACGCCCTGTTCGGCCATGCGCGCCGCGAGGCGGGCGAGATTGCGGTCGAGCCGGGATGCGTCGAGAACGAGCGCTGGTGTTTCCAGAGTGTCGAGCGTGGTGGCGTCGGATGGCGGCATTCCGATGCTCCTAATTGAACGACTGGTTGGACAAGGCGAAGACACGCGCCGGCCCGGTCGGCGGCAGGGTGCCGCGGATCATGGTGAGCGCATCGCTGACCAGCGAGAGGCCGATCTCTTCGAGCCAGGGCGACAGCTCGTCGGTTGCGGCGGTATCGATGCGAACGAAACACCCTTCGAGACGGGCCAGCGCCGCTTCGATCAGAAGGCGCGCCTCGGGGGGCGTCTGCGCGACCACGGGGCCGACGACGTGTCCGCGGCCGAAGCGGCGGCTGATCACATAGCCGGCCACCTCGCCGTCGCGGAGAAGGACCTGCGCCTCGCCGGCCTCGACGAGCAGCCGCAGAAGTGTCCGCCTCTCGGAACCGGTCGCCTGGCGATCGAGGCGGGCGACGGCGTCGAAGTCGGATGGCTGCAACGGGCGGACGAGATCGACCGGCGGCGCCTTGTGGCGACCTTTCGGGACGCCCTGGTGCTGGTGGATGATGCCGACGGGCCGGAAGCTGCGCCGCTCGTAGAGCGGCCGCCCCTGCGTCGTGGAATTCAGGAGAAGGGTCCGCGTTCCCGCCGCAGCCAGGAGCGCGTCCATCAGTCGGGCGCCGAAGCCGTGTCCCTGAGCCTTGCCGGAGACGATGATCATGCCGATCGTCGCGAAGGCCTCGCCATGGGGGAACCAGGCGGCCGTTCCGATCACCTCGCCGCCGCGCACCATGGCGAAGCCCTGGCCCAGCGTCATGGCAAAGGCCCAGTCTTCGAGCCGGTAGGGCCAGGACATTTCCTGCGACAGCTTGAGCGCTCCTTCGAGATGTTCTGACGAGAAAGCCGTCAGGATCGCGTCGTCGGCTCTGTTCCGCAGCCCCTGGGGGATGGTCGATGGCATGATGGGTGCAAGCTTCTCGAAGACGTTTCCGGCCAGTTGGGGATCGCCGGCGCGCTCGCTTTCCCAGGCGAGCCATTCCCTTCGATGCCGCGCTCCCACCTGGCTGAAGATGGTCCGCGGCGCGCCGCAGTTCCCGCTGCAAAGTGGAGCCTTTCCGGCATCTTCATCTGAAGCTTCCGGCTTTGCGGCACGAATGCCGAACGTTCCCTCAACCCTTTCGGCCCGGTTCCGATGGAGGCGGCCAAGGGGGCACGGGTCAGGCCCTGCCGGGTCACGTCGAGATCGAGGAGAGGGGCGGGGGAGGCGCGGACCTTCCGCGGCATCCGGCGTGCGCGCGAAGCGATCCGCGAGATCTGTGTGTGTGTGCGTCTGCTGGCCGATCCGGCCGAAGCCTTTCCGGCGCGACGCGGGAGCGTGTCGTGTCCGCCGAGCCAGGCCGGCGGGCGGCGCAACGGCTCGAGCTTACCCCAGGGCGTGGCCGGCCAAGCCGAAGACCATCGGCTCGCCCGGCTTCTCGTTCAGGAAGCGGCGCCCCTTCGACATGGTCGTGACGGTATCGGTGACGGAAAGTCCGTTGCGCCGGAGAAACGCGGCGAACGCGCCTGTGGAGCGCGTGTCCACGCGCATGAATCGGCCTCCGAACGCCTCGAGATGAACCGCTGCAAGATGGATCGCGTCATCATCGTTCGACGCGACAAGCGGGCCGATGACATGTCCCTGGCCGAACGCGCGGCACATGGAGTAGCCGACGGCGACCCCGTCGCGCCGCAGCACGCGGATCGATGCCTGTTCGGCGAGGAGTTCGAGCAGAGGCAGTCGGTCCACTCCGAACGCCGCGAGGTCGAGAGCTGCGATCTCCGCCAATCGTCCCGGTGCGAGCTCCTCGAAATGCCCGTTCAAGCGAGGCAGCGAAGGGAGCGCGGCGGAGACTTTGCCCTGGTGGAGGTGGACGATTCCTTCGTCGACGAAGGCGAGCGAACGATAGAGGGCATAGGCGGCGCGCGTGGCGTTGAGGCTGAGGTGCCGGCCGCCGCATTCGGCGAAAACCCGCTCCATGAGCCAGCGCCCGTTCCCCTGCGCCTGCGTGCGCGGCGATGTGATCACGAGGCCGATCGTGGCGAAGTCGTCACCATGCGGAAACCACATCGCGCTGCCGAAGACGCGACCGATGCCGTCCACCGCGACGATGCCCTTGCCGGCGCGGCGCAGCATCTCCCAGTCCTTGGGCCGGTGCGGCCAGCCGACACTGGTCGACAAGGCGTGCAGCAGGTTCACGTCTATCCCGTCGATGTCCTGAGCGAAGAGCTCGAAGGATTTCAATCTTACCGATTGTTGCATCTCGCAGCCCCTCCCTAGGCCAGACCGCGTAACATTCTTCTTTCGGCTTTCTTGGATAAGCCGTTGGTTGGAACCGTCGATGAGACGGCGCTGCGTCTGCTGGCCGGGATAACCTCCCCCGATGGCCGACTCAACGCCGCGCCCGTCGCTTGCCTCGTTCTGCTCCGGATCAACCTACATCATTTCGGGGCGCCTGATCGCGGAGCCGTCGGAGAAGCGCGTGATCCGGAACGCATGGAGGTCGACGAACGGCTTTTCGTTCATCGCAAGCTCGCTTGCCAGACGGCCCGCTCCCGGGCCGAGGGCAAAACCGTGACCGCTGAACCCGGTGGCGATCGTGAGCCCCCGGATCACGTCCGTCGTATCGATCACCGGCACGAGATCGGGCGATGTATCGATCAGGCCCGCCCAGGCCGCAGCGACGCCGATGCCTTTCAGGGCCGGGAAGTCGGCGACGAGATTGCGGATGGCTTCGTCGACAAGGCTCTGATCGGGGGTGGGGTCCATGACCCGGATCCGCTCGAACGGCGACATCTTGTCGAAGTCCCAGCCGCCCCAGGCGTCCGGGCCGTTCCAGAAACGGCTGCTGACTCGGTATTTGAGCTTTTTGGCGATCTTGGCCCGCATCATCTCGCGGAATTTCGTGGCGTAGCGGATGCCTTGCGGCGCGAGATTCACGATCCCATGGCCGGGCACGGCGACGGTATAGCCGCCGTCGAGACGTCGCCTGAGGGCGTATCCCGCTCCCGATACGCAGCCGGCTTCGACGATCTCGGGCGCTGGGGTCGTGCGCAGGGCCGTTCCCTCGATATTGGCCACGGGAAGGTCGACGCCGTGACGACGCAGGAAGCGCGAGCTCCAGGCTCCGCCGGCCAGGACGACGGCGTCGGCCTGCACGAGTCCGCGCTCCGTCCATACGCCCTTGACCTGCCCGTTTGCGATGTCGAGACCGCGCACGGCGCAGTTCTGGTGCAGATGGGCGCCCAGCGCCTTGGCGCCTGTGGCGATGGCGGGAGCCGCCAGGCTGGGCTCGGCCTTGCCGTCAGTCGGAGACCAGATCGCCCCGACCCATGGGCTGGTGCTGCCCTTCATGCGTTCGCGCGTCTGGCTCGCGGACAGCGTCTCGTTGGTGAAGCCGTATTCCCGGGCCTTCTGGCTCCACGTCTCCCAACGCGCCAGTTCGGCCGGGTCCCGCGTGGGATAGAAGCAGCCGGCGCGACGGAAGCCGAGATCGGTGCCGATCTCGGCGTTGAGCTCACCCCAGCGCTTCAGGCTGTAACCGGCCAGGGGCAGTTCATGGAGATCGCGATTTTGTTGGCGGACCCAGCCCCAATTGCGGCCCGACTGCTCCCCCGCCACCATGCCTTTCTCGAAAAGGGCGACGGACCGGCCTTTGCGCGCCAACTCGTAAGCCGTGGACGATCCGACGATGCCGGCGCCGACGACGACGACGTCCACCTTGGTTGGGAACCCGGCACTGTCTTGGACGCGCTGGACTTCAATTGGCATGGCTTGTCCTATCATCCATCGTCTTCGAGCCAATGCGATCATTCCGGCTCCTTCTCGTTCCGAGAAAGGAGCCGGAATGATCGCGGGCAGACAGTCACGAAGGATGTTGACGACCGGCGCGTCCCGAATGCCCGTGAAGGGAAGCGCCGCATTCCAGCCGAGACTGCCCGATCTCGCCTCCGAGTTTGCAAAAGCGCCGGTATCGGGATGCGCCGAAATGCACCGGCCAGGCAGCAGAACCTTCTGAAAAGGGGAGGGAGCTCGGCAGTTCAGACGTTCTGCGAGGTTGCTGCAGTGCGGTGCGCCGATTCCGGCGCGCGGGTCGATGGCGGATCGATCGCAGGCTCAGGTCGACCGATGTCATCAACGTCCTCTCGGACCACTTCATCCTGCGCGACGTGCCAGGACATGTGCATTCAGACAACGGCCCGGAGTTCGTCACCAAAGCGGTGCGGACTGGATCGTGGTCGTCGGAGCGAAGTTGGCCTTCATCGAGCCGGGCTCGCCGTGGGAGAACGGCTATTGTGAGAGCTTCAACGCGAAGCTCCGAGACGAGCTTCTGGACGGCGAGATCTTCTACAGCCTCGCCGAAGCGAAGACCGTCATCGAGAGTTGGCGCCAGCACTACAACATCAGGCGCCCGCACTCCTCGCTCGGCTACAAGCCACCGGCCGACAGCTATCGTGCCGTCGTCAAACATGGCAGCAAAGCCGAGCATGCATGAGATCGAAGCCGGACCACTCAATCGGGGCAGGCCAGTTCGCTGGTTTGGTCGGCACGATCATCATCCGACCTATGAGACTCATTGTCAGTTCGGGACGAGGACGACGCGCCCGAGGATGGAGTTGCCTTCGGCATAGGCGTGAGCCTCGGCCGCGGCCGCGAGCGGAAACGTCCTGTCCACGATCACCTTGAGATGACCGAGCGCCGCCTGCTCCAGCATCCGGGAAACGGTGCTGTAGACATCCGGCTTTTCGAACTGTGTTCCCATGAACACGCCGAAAAGCGACCGATTCGCCTGCAGCGCTGGCCATAGATCGAGACTGAGCTGCGAACCGCCAGCGTTGCCGACGAAGACCAAACGTCCCTCGGGGCGGAGCGCCGCCAGGGAAGCTTGCAAGGTAGTTCCGACCGGGTCCACCACGAGGTCCACGCCGCGCCCTTCCGTCAGACGCATGACGGTATCGACGACGTCGGCCGAGCGATGATCGATCGCATGATCGAGGCCAAGCGCGACGAGGCGGCCGGCCCGCCTGTCCCCGGAGACCGTTGCCAGCACAGTCGCGCCCGCCTGGTGCGCGAGCTGGATGGCGGCGAGCCCGACGCCTCCGGCGCCTGCCTGGATGAGGACAGTCTCGCCGCGTTTCAAGCCGCCCCGAGCGAAGAGACAATGATGGGCGGTTCCGAACGCGATCGGCAGCGCAGCGGCGGCGGCTATGTCGAGACCCTCCGGCACAGGCCAGGTCCGGCTGGCGGCGACGGCGCGCAGCTCCGCGTGCGACCCGGCGAGATCGAAGCTCGTCACCTTCTGGCCCATATGGCGATCCCTTACCTTCTCTCCGACCGCGACGATTTCGCCGGCGGCCGCATAGCCGAGGACGAAGGCAGGATGGGGCGGCGGCGTGGACGCGCGATTGATCAGGTCGCCGCCCTCGATGGCGGCCGCCTCGACGCGGATCAGGACACCATCGCTTGGGCAGACCGGATCGGGGACATCCACATAACGAAGGACATCCGGCGGGCCAGGATGTTCATAGATGGCTGCTTTCATGGTTCTTCCGCTGCGCGAGCGTTCGCCTGAGGAACGGTTAGACCTATCGGCAAGGCCGCCGCACAAGTCTCGAAGTCCCGAACAGCCAGCGAGGCCTACACCTGGGCGATGCCACCGTCGGCGAAAACCTCGCTCCCGGCGATGAAGCTGCTGTCGCTCGAAGCGAGGAATGCCGCGACCGCGCCGATCTCATCCGGATCAGCGATGCGCCCCACAGGCGTCGCCTTCGCAAGTGCCGCGACGCCTTCGTCGCCCATGAGCTCCAGCGCCTTTTCAGTCCGTGTGCCGCCGGGCGAGAGCACGTTCACGCGGATTCCCCTGTCGGCGAGTTCCGGTGTCCAACTGCGCGCGAAGCTGCGGACCGCGGCCTTTGTTGCGGCATACAGGCTGAAATTCGGAAACGCCTTCACCGACGCGCTCGACCCGGTCAGAATGATGGATCCGCCTTCGCCCATAAGCGGCAAGGCGCCCTGGACGGTGAGCAGCAAGCCTTTCACGTTCGCGCCGAAGACTCGATCGAACTGGTCGCTGGCGATCTGCCCAAGCGGCGTCGGTTCCGAGATGGCGGCGTTTGCGAGCAGGATATCGACCTTGCCGCGCTCCTTTCTGACGGCTGCGAATAGTCGGTCGAGATCCGCGGTCTCGTTGATCGAGCCGGCGACGGCCCGCGCATTCGGTCCGAGTTTCGCCACTGCTTTATCAAGTGCCGACTGGGTGCGGCCGAAAAGGAACACGAAGGCGCCTTCCTCGATGAACCGCTTGGCCGATGCGAAGCCGATCCCGGTCGCGCCGCCCGTTACGACCGCCGTCTTGCCGTCAAGCCTGCTCATTTGATCATCCTCCTGTAGAGCCGCGCCCCGCAGCTAGGTCAGCCCGCGACGAACTTCAGAAGGTCGGCGTTCAGCACGTCGGCGTTCACCGTCAGCATCCCGTGCGAGAAACCGGGATAGGTCTTCAACGAGCCGTTCGGCAGCAGCTTGACCGCCTTCAAAGCCGAGGCTGCGATCGGAACGACCTGGTCGTCTTCGCCGTGCAGCAACAGCGTCGGCACGGTGATCGCCTTGAGGTCCTCGGTCTGGTCGGTTTCCGAGAAGGCCTTGATGCCGTCATAATGCGCCTTGGCGCTTCCCATCATGCCTTGCCGCCACCAGTTCTGGATCACGCCTTCATGGATTGTCGCGCCCTTGCGGTTGAAGCCGTAGAACGGGCCTGACGGGACGTCGCGGAAGAATTGCGCGCGGTTGCTGGCCAGCGCCGCCCGAAAGCCATCGAAAACCGCCATCGGCGTGCCTTCGGGGTTGTCGCCGGTTTTCAGCATGAGCGGTGGAATGGCGGCGACGAGAACGGCCTTGGCCACCCGACCTGCCGGTCCACCATGCCGCGCCACGTACCGCGCGACTTCGCCACCACCGGTGGAATGGCCGATGTGAACCGCGTTCTTCAAGTTCAGTGCCTTGGCGACCGCGAACGCGTCTGCCGCGTAGTGATCGATGTCGTGACCGTCGGGGACCTGCTCCGAGCGTCCGTGGCCGCGCCGGTCATGCGCCACGACGCGATATCCCTTCGACAGGAAGAACAGCATCTGCGCGTCCCAGTCATCGGAGCTGAGCGGCCAGCCGTGATGGAAAACGATCGGCTGGGCGTCCTTGGGACCCCAGTCCTTGTAGAAGATCTGAACGCCGTCGTCGGTCGTGACAAAGCCCATGGGGTGTTTTCCTGCGTGAACATCGTGGGTGATCGGCCCCGCGGCATGCGCAGTGCCTGGCGAAAAGGTGAAGCTCGCGGCGAGCGCCGAAGCCGAGATCACGGCTTCGCGGCGGCTGAGCGGCACGCGCGGAGCGGAGTTGGGAGGCATCGAGGGTTCTCCGCGAGTTCATCAAAAAGGCGGCGCGGCGGTCTCTTGCGCCGTCGCCGCACATGAACGGTCTGTCATGGCGGGCAGATCGAGCCCGCCGCTGTCCGAGGTAATCTGCCGTTCCTTTCGGTGACGAGATAGTGCCATAATCAGGCACGCTGTGTCGCGAAATGGGGAACGTTGAATTGGATATCGAAGATCTGCAGACATTCGTCGCAGTGGCCGATGCCGGCGGGGTATCGGCGGCCGCGCGACGGCTCGGCATCGCAAAATCGATCGTCAGCCGCCGGCTCCTCCGCATCGAGGCAGAAATCGGCGTTCAGCTTCTTGCGAGGACGACGCGGGGCGCCGCGCTTACGGAAGCGGGAGCGACCTTCAGGGATCACGCGGCCAGAGCCAGCGCCGAGATCGATACGGCCAGGGAAGCGATCCACCCCACCGGTGAACTGCGGGGCCGCCTCCGGGTTGCCATGCCGCTGACTTTCGGCCCGACCCATTTCGCTCCCGTGCTCGCGGAAATGGCACGCCAGCACCCGCAGCTCCACCTCCATACATCCTACAGCGATCGCTTCGTCGATCTGATCGCCGAAGGTTTCGATTGCGCGATCCGGGGCGGCTACCTTCAGGACTCCAATCTGATCGCGAAGCGCGTCGGACCGATCCATGGGAAGCTCGTCGCGAGCCCGAATTATATCGCGGTGCACGGGTCGCCCGAATCTCTGGACGAACTCGTGACCCATCCGGCCCTGATGCAGGGAACGGAAACCTGGCAGTTCATGGATGGCGACAAGATCGTCACGGTTCAGCCGCAGGGCCGGTTCAAGGCCGACAGCGCCACAGCGCTCGCGGCAGCCGCGGCGGCGGGTCTCGGCATCGCCTGGCTCCCCGATTGCATCACATATGGACATGTGGCCTCCGGTGCGCTGGTCCCGATCATGACACGCTATCCGGTCCCTCCGGGGGCCGCCTATGTGGTCCGCCCGCCGGGTCAGCACCCATCGCGAAAAGTCAGGGTGCTGACCGAGATGCTGCTCGAGTACTTCGCGCAGAATCCGGAAATCTGGGGTCGCGATCGGTGAAACATCGCCCGGCAGAAGAGGCGGCAATGTCAACCGAACCGCCGATCGAAATCTCCGGGCGGAACTCTCGCCTCGCTGAGCCGGGGCGCTAAGGCTCGGCGGGCATCGGACTCGCGACCCTTTGGACCAGCCGGGCGTCGATCCTCGGGCTCATTCACCGGCGCGGCTTGGGGAGATGGGTTCGAGAGAAGCGAAGGACGGCATGGTCAGAATCGATAGTTCGCCATGACGCCGACGAGCTTGATGAGCTGAGCCGGGCCGGTCTCCCGAATGAACGTTCCCGGATCGAAGACGCCGACCGAGGCTGCCAGGTTGAGCTCCGGCGTGGCCTGCCAGGCGACGGCGATCTCGGCCTGCGTTCCGATGAAGCGCGCATCGCTGCCCCTGCCGCTTCGTACGAGCGCCCCCGAGATCGCGTAGATGCCGTCCCCGGTGCTCTGTCGCCAATAGGCCGACCCCGACAGCGACAGCTCGACGTCCTTGCGCGGATGGATCGTGATGGAGGGCCGAAGCTGGATCAGGTTGCGCGGCCCGATCGGCGATTGGGACACGAAGTACTTGCCCCTTGGAAAGAGGGGATTGAGCGTTCCCAGTTTCGGATCGTCCGGATCGTCGTCGCCCGAAATCACGTCGGCGGCGAGCCTGAGGTCGGGCTGCAGCGGAGCCTGGGCAAAGCGATAGCCGATCTCGCCGCCGATGCCCCACGCCGCCCTGCGGTGGCCTGCGAACGTTCCGTTCTGAACGGCGGCCTCGATGTTCCAGTATGAGGAGCCGGTGTCTCCGAATATGCGGGTGCCGAAAGTGTGGACCAGCTCTTTCCCGGTTCCCTGATCGTAGACCGCGTTCCGGTCTCGCAGCCCCAGGTAGTAGACGTCGAAGCCTTTCGCTCGACCATCTCCCAGCCATTGCGTCGCATAGACGCCCCAGAGGGATTTCTGGGTCGACGTCCGATCGTCGAAACTGTCGAGCCGGTTGTCGACCGGACGAACGGCGAGAGCCGTGACCTGCCGGGTCGGGGCCATCAGAGCCACATCGAAGCCGTCGAAGGCCTGAGGGATATTGGGACCGTAGCGCGTGTCGACGAAACGTCCCGCGCCCAGCGAGATCAGCTTGCGACCTGCCGACATCCGCAGCGAGGTCGCCTCCGCGACATCCGTCTCCACCTCGACGAAAGCCTGCAGCATATCCGCACCGGTCGTATCGACGGGTCGCTTGGTGCGGCGCACGCCCGAGATCCCGGAGATGATGGGCTGGGCGAACAGGCGCAGCTTCCCGACATGGAAATCGGCATAGGGCATGAAGCGATGCCAGACATAGCCGTCGTGCGGCGCTTCACCCCAACGGGGATTGGCATAGCCTTCGTAGCGCGATCGGATTTCGAGGCCTGTCGTGAGATAGGCCGATCCATCCGTGCTCAGAGGGATGTATTTGAACGGCTCCGTCCACCGCCCCGTCCGCCGGTCGGGGTCTGCCAGATAAGACCAGCTTTCGGGGTAACGCTCGATCGTCAAGGTCGGGGCGCGGCCGATATCGGTCCCGACCTGTGCCTCGACCTGTGTCGCACCGACGATCATCGCGACGACGAAGCCCCGGATCGACGCCACCGGCAGTCGCCAGCCGCTCCCGCTGGAGCGACGCGATCGATGCTCGGCGTGCCCACGTCCGGCCGAGCGTTGAGATGGGATGACGGATCCCGACAAGCATTCAACTGAAGCGGAATGCATCGCGCGGGATCTCGTCATCCCGCTTCGATCAGCCGGCGGCCTTCGGCGCCGGCGTGTTGAGCAGCTGCTGCTCCCACAGATAGGCGATGCCGCTGCCGCCGAAGTGATCGATCAGAATCTGTGTCAGCTCTTCGACATGCTCCGTGCGTGCCCAGTCGCGCTGCCATTCGCCGGCGAGCGCCATCACCGTCATCGGGTTCGCGCCGGCCGCGATCATTCGCTGAATGGCCACTTCGTGAGATTCTTTCGAAATGCCGCCCGACGCGTCGGTGATCACGGTCACGTCCCAGCCTTCGCCGGCGGCCTGGATGACAGGCATTGCGACGCAGACTTCGGTCCACAGGCCGGCGATGATCAGCTGCTTGCGGCCGGTCGCCTTGACGACGCTCACGACATTCTCGTCCTCCCAGGTGTTCACCCAGGTGCGATCGATGACGTCCTGACCCGGAAATACGTCGGTGATCTGTTTGAAGAGAAGGCCACCGCGCGCCGCGATCACGCTGGTGAGAATGGTCGGAACATCGAAGGCTTTCGCGAGCTTCGCAAGAGCCGTTGTATTGTTCACGACCATATGAGGGTCGTGGCTGTTCAGGTTGGCAAGCTGATAGGGTTGATGGTCGATCAGAACGAGAACCGAGTCTTCGGGACGAAGGAGCGAGTTCAGGCCGTTGCGGAAGGTCATTTCCAATCCTTCTACTGAGATCATCGGTGGTGTGAGTGCGTGCGAAGCCCTGTAGCGCCGGGCTCACGGCGCATTTCTGCCGTTCCATCCGGCGTCTCGGTAGTCTCACCGGGTGCGAAACTGTGTCCTGCAAGGAGGAACGCCAGCGGGGAGACCGAGGATCTGCAAAGGATTGTTGGGATCGCGATGGCGTAGGCGTGTCGACGGCCGCGCAGACTGGCCGTGAGATCGGCCGTCAGATTGGCGCCGGTCCGCTCCGCGACTGCATCCGCAAGGTCGCTGGCGGCGAGGATAGCTACGCGCTGCTGTTCGAAGAGAGCTGACGGGCCTTCGGCGGCATCGGCGTAGGTATTGCTGGAAGAATCTCCGGCAGGCAGCCGGGCAGGGAGTCGGCGTTGCGCGACAGGACCAGTTCCTCGCGCGCGAACAGCTCCGCCAGCCAATCGACGAAGACGCGCACCTTGTTGCTGAGATGGCGGTTCGGCGGATAGACGATGTGCAGCGGCTTCGGCGCTGCGCACCAGTCCAGCAGCAGCGGCACGAGCCGCCCATCGGCGATTGGCACGCGGGCCATGAAGGTCGGCAACTGCATGATGCCGTGGCTGGCGAGCCCGGCGGCGAGATAGCCCATGCCGTCATTGAGCGCGATCGTGTAGCGCCCGCTGAGCTCGATCGTCTCGTTCTGGTTCTGATAGATCAGCGGCAGCACCCGGCCGCCGAGCGCCGGCCGATAGGCGACGATCTGGTGGCCATCCTCGATATCGCGCGGATGGACCGGCGTGCCGAAGCGCGCCAGATAGTCCGGCGTGGCGCAGGTGATCAGTTGCATCTCGCCGATCCGCCGCGCGATCAGGCTCTGGTCGACGATCTCGCCGGCCCGCACGGCGCAGTCCAGGTTCTCGCCGATCAGGTCGGCCGGCCGGTCGCTCAGGCCGAGATCGAGCTGGATGTCGGGATAGCGCGCATGAAACTCATGCAGCGCGGGGATGATGACCGAGACTGCCAGCGACGAGCTGCAATCGACTCGCAATCGCCCGCTCGGCCGCGCCTGCGCCAGCGTCAGACTCGCGTCGAGCTCCGAGAGTTCGTCGAGCAGCCGCAGCGCCCGTTCGTAATAGGCCGCGCCATCCATGGTCACGGTCACGCGCCGCGTCGTCCGGTTGAGCAGCTTGGCGCGCAGATGCCCCTCCAACTGCTGGATCAGCTTGGTGACGGTCGGCTTCGGCATGTCCAGAAGATCGGCGGCACGCGTGAAGGTCCCGGTCTCGACGACCCGCACGAAGGCCCGCATCGCGGCAAGCTGGTCCATACGCCCTCGGATTATTTCCGTACGTGAACAATGAATAAGCAAATAGCGTATTTATTCGGAAATGCCGATTCACTATTTCGTGCTGCAACGCAACAGCGAGGGTGCGCCATGCCCGCGATCGCCGCGCAGAAACTGCAACCGGTCCTTTCCGTCTTCTGGCGGGAGGAAACCCTGAGCGCCCGTGGAGAGAGCTTCACCGGCCGGCTCTACGTGCCTGCCGAGGTCCCGGAGAATGCCGGGCTCGTGCTCCATCTGCATGGCGGCCACTTCAACAGCGGCTCGCCGGCCGAGGGGCAGGCCGTCGCCACGGCGCTGACGGAAGCCGGCGCTGTCGTGTTCTCGCTCTCCTATCCGCTCGCGCCCGTACAGCGCTTCCCCGAAACGCTGGAGCGCATCTATGCAGCGCTCGAGGCTCTCGCCAGGGGGCGCAATCGCTGGGCGACGAGCGGCGCACCGCTCTACATCGCCGGCGAGGAAGCCGGCGGCAATCTTGCCGCGGCGCTGGCCATGATGGCGCGCGATCGCGGCGGCCCGGCGCTCGCCGGCCAGATCCTGTTCTCGCCGATGCTCGACGCCTGCCTGGGAACCGCTTCGCTGCGCGGCGCGCAGGCGGGCCCGGTCGGCTGCCGCTGGGCTGATGGCTGGGCCGATTATCTCGGCACGCCCGAGCGCGCCGCCCATCCCTATGCCGCCCCGCTCCAAGCGACGCGCCTCGCCGGCCTGCCGCCGGCCTTGCTGATCAGCGGGCAGGACGACCCGATGCGCGACGAAGCCGCGCAATACGCCGATCGTCTCGGCCAGGCCGGCATCGCCGTCCGCCATGTCGAGTTCAACGCGCCGACCCGCTGGCCGCAGGCCTATGCGGATGCGGCCGAGGAAGGTTCCTGCCTCTGCAAGAGCTGCGGCGAGATCGCCGCCTTCTATGAACGGACCGCGCCCTCCTAGCGCTCTCCTCTTTCGAACCCTCACAGCATTTTCAAGGAAGGACCGAACCCATGATGCCGGGAACGAACCGTCGTGGCCTTTTGGCCGGCCTCACCGCCTCCGTCGCCCTGACCGCCGTTGCGGTCTTCACCCTCTCCGGCACCCGCGCACAGGGCGATACCGCGCCCGCGGCGCCGCCCGCCATCCCCGTCTCCGTCGCGACCGTCGAAGCCCGCGAGATCGTGCCCTGGGCCGAATTCTCCGGCCGGCTGGAGGCGATCGAGCGCGTCGAACTGCGCTCGCGCGTCGCCGGCGTCGTCGAGGCCGTGCATTTCCGCGAGGGCAATCTCGTCAAGCAGGGCGACCTGCTCGTCAGCATCGACCAGGCTCCCTATCTGGCCGATCTGCAGCGGGCCGAGGCGCAGGTGCAGGGTGCGAAGGCCAGGGTCGCGCTGGCCGAGAGCGAGAACGAGCGTGGCCAGCAATTGCTGGCGACCCGCAACCTCTCCCAGCGCGACATCGATACCCGCATCAACAATCTGCGGGAGGCTCAGGCCAATCTCCAGGTCGCCGAGGCCGCCCGCCGCACGGCGCAGCTCAATCTCGATTACACCCAGATCCGCGCCCCGATCAGCGGCCGCATCGGCCGACTCGACGTCACCGTCGGCAACCTGATTGCGGCCGGCGGCCAGGTCCTGACCTCGCTGCTCTCTGTCGATCCGATCTATGCCGCCTTCAATGCCGACGAGCGCAGCGTGCTCGATGCATTGGCCTCGCTGCCGGATGGTTCGCGCGCGCTGGAGCAGATCCCGGTCAGACTCTCCACCGCGACGGCGCAGCCCGCGCAGTTCAGCGGCAAGCTGCACTTCGTCGATAACGGCATCGACGGCGCCAGCGGCACGGTCAGGGTGCGCGCCAGGCTCGACAACCCCGACGGCAAGCTGATGCCCGGCCAGTTCGTCCGGGTCCAGCTCGGCCAGGCCAAGGCCGAGCAGCAGCTCGTCATCAACGAGCGCGCCGTCGGCACCGACCAGAACAAGAAGTTCGTCTTCGTGGTCGGTGACGACGCCAAGGCCAGTTGGCGCGAAGTCTCGCTCGGCGCCGCCCATGACGGCCTGCGCGTCGTCACCGCCGGCCTGAAGCCCGGCGAGCGCATCGTCGTCAACGGGCTCCAGCGCGTCCGCCCCGGCGCGACGGTCGCCCCCGAGCTCGTCTCGATGGCCGAGAAGACCGAGCTCAGGAAGCCCGCGACCGAACTCGCACAACGCTGACATCAACGATCGGCTGCGGGTGCCGCGAGACGGGCCCGCAGCCGCAAGCATAAGCCGCTCGAAAGGGGGCGCTATCCATGAACCTCTCGAAATTCTTCATCGACCGGCCAATCTTCGCGGCGGTCCTCTCCGTTCTGATCTTCCTGGCAGGGTTGCTCTCGATCAGGGCCCTGCCGATCTCGGAATATCCCGAGGTCGTCCCGCCGACGGTCGTCGTGCGGGCGCAGTATCCCGGCGCCAGCCCGCGCGTGATCGCCGAGACGGTGGCGACGCCGATCGAGGAGCAGATCAACGGCGTCGAAGGCATGCTCTACATGTCGAGCCAGGCGACGACGGACGGCGTGATGACGCTGAACGTCACCTTCCGCCTCGGCACCGACCCGGACAAGGCCCAGCAACTCGTCCAGAACCGCGTCAGCCAGGCCGAGCCGCGCCTGCCCGAGGAGGTGCGTCGCCTCGGCGTCACCACGGTCAAGAGCTCGCCGGACCTGACGATGGTGGTGCACATCACCTCGCCGAACGGCCGCTACGACATGACCTATCTGCGCAATTACGCGGTGCTGAACGTCAAGGACCGGCTCGCTCGCATCGACGGCGTCGGCCAGGTCCAGCTCTTCGGCTCGGGCGACTATTCGATGCGCGTCTGGCTCGATCCGCAGAAGGTCGCTGAGCACGGGCTCTCGCCCGGCGATGTCGTGCGCGAGATCCGCGCCCAGAACGTCCAGGCCGCGGCCGGCGTGATCGGCGCCTCGCCGAATGCGCCGGGCCTCGACCTGCAGCTTTCGGTCAACGCGCAGGGGCGCCTCCAGAACGAGGAGCAGTTCGGCGAGATCATCGTCAAGACCGCCGCCGACGGCGCGGTCGTCCGGCTGAAGGACATCTCCCGCATCGAGCTCGGCGCCGCCGACTATGCGCTGCGCTCGTTGCTCAACGGCAAGTCGGCCGTCGCCGTGCCGGTCTTCCAGGCGCCGGGCTCGAACGCCATCGCGATCGCCGACCGCGTCCAGGAGACGATGCGCGAGATCAAGCAGAACATGCCCGAGGGCGTGGACTATTCGATCGTCTACGACACCACCCAGTTCGTCCGCGCCTCGATCAAGGCGGTGATCTCGACGCTGCTGGAGGCGGTCGCGCTCGTCGTGCTCGTCGTCATCGTCTTCCTGCAGACCTGGCGCGCCTCGATCATCCCGCTCGTCGCGGTGCCGATCTCGGTCGTCGGCACCTTCGCGGTGATGTATCTCCTCGGCTTCTCGATCAATGCGCTCAGCCTGTTCGGGCTGGTTCTCGCCATCGGCATCGTCGTCGACGACGCGATCGTCGTGGTCGAGAATGTCGAGCGCAATATCGAGAACGGGCTCTCGCCGCGCGAAGCCACCTACAAGGCGATGCGCGAGGTCTCCGGCCCGATCATCGCGATCGCGCTGGTGCTGGTCGCGGTCTTCGTGCCGCTCGCCTTCATCTCGGGCTTGACCGGGCAATTCTACCGCCAGTTCGCGCTGACCATCGCGATCTCGACGGTGATCTCGGCGATCAACTCGCTCACCCTGTCGCCGGCGCTGGCCGCGCTCCTGCTCAAGGGCCACCATGCCCCGAAGGACGCGCTGACGCGGGTCATGGACAAGCTGTTCGGCTGGTTCTTCCGCGCCTTCAACCGCTTCTTCAACCGCTCGTCGGAGGCCTATGGCGGCGGCGTGCGCCGGGTGATCTCGCATCGCGCGGTGATGCTCGCGGTCTATGTCGTCATGCTCGGCGCGACGGGCGTGCTGTTCAAGGCGGTGCCGTCCGGCTTCGTGCCGGGCCAGGACAAGCAGTATCTCGTCGGCTTCGCCCAGTTGCCGGATGCCGCGACCCTCGACCGGACGGAGGATGTCATCCGCCGCATGGACGAGATCGCGCTGAAGCATCCGGGCGTCGAGAACGCGATCTCCTTCCCCGGCCTCTCGATCAACGGCTTCACCAACTCCTCGAATTCCGGCATCGTCTTCGTCGGCCTGAAGCCCTTCCATGACCGCAAGGACCCGTCCCTGAGCGGCAACGCCATCGCGATGCAGCTCAACAAGGAATTCTCAGGGATCAAGGAAGCCTTCATCGCGATGTTTCCGCCGCCGCCCGTGCAGGGCCTCGGCACGATCGGCGGCTTCAAGCTGCAGATCGAGGATCGCGCCGGCCTGGGCTATGCCGCGCTGGACGAGGCGACCAAGGCCTTCATGGGCAAGGCCGCGACCGCGCCGGAGATCGCCGGCATGTTCTCGAGCTTCCAGGTCAACGTTCCGCAGCTCTATGCCGATATCGACCGCACCAAGGCCCGCCAGCTCGGCGTTCCCGTGACGGAGGTGTTCGACACGCTGCAGACCTATCTCGGCTCGACCTATGTCAATGACTTCAACCGTTTCGGCCGCACTTACACAGTGCGCGTCCAGGCCGATGCGCCCTTCCGCGCCCTGCCGGAGCATGTTGGCCAGCTCAAGGTGCGCTCGAACAACGGCGATATGATCCCGCTCAGCGCCGTGCTGAATGTGCGTGCCGATTCCGGGCCGGAGCGCGCGATGCGCTATAACGGCTTCCTCTCGGCCGACATCAATGCCGGCGCGGCGCCGGGCTTCTCCTCAGGACAGGCGCAGGCCGCGGTCCAGCGCATCGCCGACGAAACCCTGCCCAAGGGCTTCGCCTTCGAATGGACCGAGCTGACCTATCAGGAGATCCTGGCCGGCAATTCGGCGGTGATCGTCTTCCCGGTGGCGATCCTGCTGGTCTTCCTGGTGCTGGCCGCCCAGTACGAGAGCATGACCTTGCCGATCGCGATCCTGCTGATCATCCCGATGGGCCTGCTCGCGGCTCTGACCGGCGTCTGGCTCTCGGGCGGAGACAACAACGTCTTCACCCAGATCGGCCTCGTGGTTCTCGTCGGACTATCCGCCAAGAACGCCATCCTGATCGTCGAATTCGCGCGAGAGCTCGAATTCGAGGGCAAGACGCCAATCGAGGCCGCGATCGAGGCGAGCCGCCTGCGCCTGCGTCCGATCCTGATGACCTCGCTCGCCTTCGTCATGGGCGTGGTGCCGCTGGTGATCTCGACCGGGGCGGGCGCCGAGATGCGGCAGGCTATGGGCGTCGCGGTCTTCGCCGGCATGATCGGCGTCACCGCCTTCGGCATCTTCCTGACGCCGGTGTTCTACGTGCTGATGCGGAAGCTGGCCGGCAATCGCCCACTCGCCCGGCACGATATCGAGGCCCCGGCCTTGCAGGCTGCCGAATAAGCAAACGAAGAGCCCGCCTCCGGCCACTCCTGCCGGAGGCGGTTTCGTTTGCGCCGTCTCAGCGAGAACGCCGCTGCACGGTGAGATGGGCGATCACCGTCGAGCCGCCCCGCGCGCTTCACAGCGGGGTCGATACGGTCGGAATGGTTCGTCGCGGCGATCACGGTGATGATGGTTCGTTTTAACGAACTTTTCTGTTGGCCGGCATTTGATTCCGGAAGCCGTTCGAGAGAAATTAGCTAACAAATAGCGTCGCTTCTTCCGGCGTTGGATCATTATTCTCCGTGAGGTTGTTCCTTTAAAAGAACGTTTTCTTGACCGCCGCTCCGATCGGGCGCAGCTTTTCGGGCAGTTCGATTTTCTGAATGCTGTGGAGCGCATTGTGATCAATCGTCGTCTTTTTCTGGCTGGCGGCTCGGCTTTGGCAGTGGCCGTTGGTGCTGGAAGCGCCGGGGCGGCGGAGGCCGCGGGCGAGCCGATCTATCTTGGCGTGAGCGGTCCGCTGACCGGTCCCAATGCTCAGTACGGCGCGCAGTGGAAGCAGGGTTTCGACCTCGCGCTCGACCAGATCAACGGCTCCGGTGGCATCAAGGGTCGGCCCCTGCGCTACCTCTTCGAGGACACGCAGAGCGACCCCAAGCAGACGGTCGCGGTCGCGCAGAAGTTCATTGCCGACAAGCGCATCGTCGCCGAGCTCGGCGATTTCTCCAGCCCGGCTTCGATGGCGGCCTCGCCGATCTATCAGCGGGCGGGCCTTCTGCAGTTCGGCTTCACGAATTCCCATCCCGACTTCACCAAGACGGGCGACTTTATCTGGAGCAATTCGGTCAGCCAGGCCGAGGAGCAGCCGCTCAACGCCGCCTTCGCGGTGAAGCGGCTCGGCTTCAAGCGCATCGCGGTGCTGCACCTCAACACGGACTGGGGCCGCACGAGCAAGGACCATCTCGTCACGGCCGCCAAGGCGCTGGGCGCCGAGGTCGTCGCCACGGAGGGCTATCTGCCCGAGGAGAAGGATTTCCGCTCGACCCTGGTGCGCGTCCGCGACGCAAAGCCCGACAGCCTGTTCCTGGTGTCCTATTACGCCGACGCCGCGCTGCTCGTGCGGCAGGCGAGGCAGACCGGGCTCACGGTTCCGGTGGCGGCGGCGAGTTCGATCTACTCGCCGAAATTCGTCGAGCTCGGCGGCGATGCGGCGGAGGGCGTGTTCACCTCGTCGCGCTTCTTCCCGGAGGATCCGCGGCCGGAGGTGCAGACCTTCGTCCAAGCCTTCAAGGCGAAATACGACAAGGAGCCGGACGCGTTCAATTCCTACGCCTATGACACCGTCATCCTGTTCGGACAGGTGCTGCGCGAGGCGCCGGATCTGGAGCGCAAGACCATCCGCGACACGCTGGCCAAGGTGAAGGACGTGCCGAGCGTGATCTACGGCAAGGCGAGCTTCGACCCGGCGACGCGGCGCGTCGCAGGTGCCAAGAGCGCCGAACTCGTGGTCAAGAATGGCCGCTTCACGCTCTGGGACGGCCAGAAAGTCACCAACTGAGAGACCGCACGGCTTCGGGGGGCACAGCGTCGCCGCGGCGGCGCTGCGTGGCCGATGCCGTTCACTGTTCGCCGCCGCGCTGAAGCATCGCCATGACCTCCTGGTTCGACCATACGATCAACGGCCTGATCATCGGCAATATCTACGGGCTGCTGGCCGTGGGTCTTGCCCTGATCTTCGGTGTCAGCCGGCTGATCAACTTCGCTCATGGCTCGGTCTATGTCGTCGGCGCCTATGTCGGCTGGGTCGCGGTCTCGGTGCTGCAGACGCCTTTTCCGTTGACGCTGGCGATCGTGGTGATCGTCACCGCCGCGCTCGGCGTGGTGATCGAGCGCTTCGGGATCCGCCCGCTGGCGGGTGCGCCGCGGATCGCGCCGCTGCTGGCGACGATCGGGCTCAGCTTCGTGCTCGACCAGACGGTCCAGATCCTGTTCAGCCCCGATCCGCGTGCGGTCCCGATGCAGGTGCCGAACTGGCGCATCGCGATCGGCGGCGGCTCGATCGGCGTGCTCGACCTGTTGATCGCCGGCATCGGCATCAGCGCCGCAGCGGCCCTGTTCGGCTTCCTGAAGCTGTCGAAATGGGGCTGGGCCGTGCGGGCGACGGCGCTGGACCGGGATGCCGCTCGGGCGATGGGCGTCGATGTCGACCGGGTCAACAGCATCGTCTTTGCCATCGCCTCGGCTCTGGGCGGCGTCGGCGGCGTGCTGGTCGGCATGTATTACAACGTCATCACCCCGACGATGGGCTTCGAGGCGACGCTGAAAGGCATCGTCGCCGAGGTCGTGGGCGGCGTCGGCAATGTGCCGGGCGCGATCGTTGGCTCGCTGCTGCTCGGGCTGGTGGAGAGCTATGGCGTGGCGCTGCTCGGCACCAGCTATCGCAATCTCTTCGCCTTCGTCCTGTTGATCGCGATCCTCGTCATCCGGCCGAACGGCCTCTTCGCCAGCCGGCGCCAGCTCCCGCCCGAGCCGATGACCGGCACCTTCGTCGCGCCGAGCAAGCCGGTCAGGCTCCCGCCGCTGCTGATCGCGGCGCTGGCCGCGCTGGCGATCGCTCTGCCGCTGATCGTCGACAACGGCTATCTCATCCAGACGCTGACCAATGCCTGGCTCTATGCGCTGCTGGGCCTGAGCATCACGCTGGTGGCCGGCACGAGCGGGCAGGTCTCGCTTGGTCATGCCGCTCTGCTGGCGATCGGTGGCTACACCTCGGCGCTGCTCGCCTCCAATCTCGGCTGGCCGGTCTGGCTGACGCTGCTGATCGGCGGTTTCGCTGCCGCCGGCATCGGCACGCTCCTCGTCTCGCCGGCCTTCCGCCTGCGCGGGCACTACGTCTCGATTGCCACGCTCGGCATCGGCGAGATCGTGGCGCTGGTCATCCTGAACTGGGAGAGCGTCACGCGCGGGCCCATCGGCGTTGCCGGCATCCCGCCGCTCTCGCTCTTCGGCCGCGACCTCTACGACACCAACGCGATCTACTGGTTCGCCTTCGCCCTGATGGCGGGGCTTGCGCTGCTGCAGCTGCGCCTGCTCCGCTCGCATCTCGGCCGAACGTTCAGGGCCGTGCGCGACGACGATGTCGCGGCGCGCTCCTTCGGCATCGGGCTCGAACGCTACAAGGGCCTCGCTTTCGCCTTCGGCGGCTTCTTCGCCGGGATCAGCGGCGCCTTCACCGCGCATATGTATTCCTACATCAACCACGAGACCTTCAACACGCAGATCTCCGTGCTGGCACTGACCATCGCGATCCTCGGCGGCATGGGCAATGTCGGTGGCGCGATCCTCGGCTCGCTCGCCCTGATCGGCCTGCCCGAGATCTTCCGTGTCGCGGCCGAGTACCGCATCCTGTTCTACGGCATCGCGCTGCTGCTGCTGGTGCGCTTCCGGCCGCAGGGCCTGCTCGGAACCGTCTGAGGAAATGCCGGTGACCGCTCATTTTCCTGTTTCGAGCCTGCCCGCCGCAAAACCTCTTCTGGAGGTAAGCGGGCTGACGCGCCGCTTCGGTGGCCTCACCGCCGTCGCCGGACTCGACCTTAAAGTGGCGGAAGGCGAGTTCGTCAGCGTCATCGGGCCGAACGGCGCGGGCAAGACGACCGCGTTCAACCTGATCAGCGGCCTCGACAAGCCGGACGAGGGAACGGTCCGGTTCGACGGTGCGGACGTTGCCGGCCGGCCGCCCGAAGCCATCGCACGGGCCGGGCTGTTGCGCACCTTCCAGCACGGCCGGGTCTTCGCCAATCTCAGCGTCGCCGACAACGTTCTCGTCGGAGCCCACCGGCGGCTGAAGGCCGTGCGTCCGGACTGGCCGGTCATCGGCCCGCTGGCCGAACTGGCGCTGGCGCTGGTCCGGCCCGCCTCGGTCAGGCGCGAGGAAGAGGCGCTGCGCGAGGAGGTTCGCGAGATCCTGGCGATCTTCGGTGACAGGCTTTTGCCGCGCATCGACCAGCCGGCCTACAGCCTGTCCTACGCCAACCGCCGCCGCGTCGAGATCGCGCGGGCCTTGGCGGCGCGCCCGAAGCTCCTGCTGCTCGACGAGCCGACGGCGGGGATGAACCAGACCGAGACGGCCGAGATGCTGGAGATCCTGGCCGGGCTGAAGGCGCGCGGCCAGACGATCCTGCTGATCGAGCACAAGCTCGACATGGTGATGCGGCTGTCCGACCGCGTCGTGGTGCTGGACGACGGCAAGACCATCGCCGAGGGCCTGCCGCAGGCGGTGCGGAACGATCCGGCGGTGATCGAGGCCTATCTCGGCCATGGCGGCGTCGGGGCGGCCTCACCGGCCGGTTCGCCGGCGTCGGCGGTCGAACGCGCCACTGTCCAGGCCTGAGGTGCTGCGATGAGCGACGAAACCCCGATCCTCGAACTCAGGGCCATCGATACCTATTACGGTCCGGTGCAAGCCCATTTCGGCCTCTCGCTGCATGTCGCGAAGGGCGAGGCGGTCTGCCTGCTCGGCGGCAATGCCAGCGGCAAGTCGACGACGATGAAGATCATCCTCGGGCTGGTGAAGCCGGCCGCCGGCGACGTGCTCGTCGACGGCGTCTCGACGCTGAAGCTCAAGACTCCGGAGATCGTGCGCCTCGGCGTCGGCACCGTGCCGGAGGCGCGCCGCCTCTTCGGGGCGATGAGCGTGCGCGAGAACCTGCTCATGGGCGCCTTCGTGCGCGACGACAAGGCCGGCATCGCCGCCGATCTCGACCACGTGCTTGGGCTGTTCCCGCGCGTCGCCCAGCGGCTCGACCAGCAGGCCGGAACCCTGTCGGGTGGCGAGCAGCAGATGGTGGCGATGGCGCGTGCGCTGATGAGCAGGCCGCGCGTGATCATCATGGACGAGCCGACCATGGGGCTCTCGCCGCTCTGGGTCGAGCGTGTGCTGGAGCTGATCCGCGACATCAACAGGCAAGGCGTTGCCGTCTTCATGGTCGAGCAGAATGCCAGCCTGGCGCTGCAGATCGCCCATCGCGGCTATGTGCTGCAGACCGGCCGCATCGTTCTCGAAGGCAAGGCCGCCGATCTTCTGACCGATACCCGGATCAGGGATGCCTATCTCGGCGGCGCGGAGGCGGCATGAGCTTGAACGACACGACTCGGCAGACCCTGAGGGTCGACCATGCGGTGATCGTCACCGACGATCTCGACCGTTCCATCGCCGCGTGGCGGGAGCGCGGCTTCACCGTCGAGCCGGGCGGCACCCATCCGCGCGGCAGCGTCAACGCCCTGATCTCCTTCGCCGACGGCGCCTATATCGAGATCATCGCCTTCCCGCTCCCGCAGGAGGACTTCTTCTGGTGGCGCGTGCTGCAGAAGGACGGGGAGGGGCCGATCGATCTCGCCCTGCTGCCGGAGGATCTCGACGCCGTATTGGCCCAGGCCGCCGGGGCCGATCTCGGTTACGAGCCCCCGCAGGATGGCGGCCGCAAGCGCCCCGACGGCGAAACGCTGGTCTGGCGCACGGCGCGGCCGGCCGGGACCGACCTGCCGTTCTTCTGCTCGGACGTCACGCCGCGCGCGCTGAGAGTGCCGGCAGCGCCGCGTCACGCCAATGGCGCGACCGGCCTTGCCACGATCAGCCTGGCCGTGAACGATCTCGATCGGTCTTCGCGGCGCTGGTCGGCCCTGATCGGCCAGCCGGCCCAGCCCATCGGTCCGCAACCGGGTCTGGAGGCGGTGGCCACGAGCCTCGAGCTCGGCGGGACCCGGCTGATCCTGCTGGCGCCGGAGCGTGCCGGCAGCGGCATCGTGGCGAGCCATCTCGCGCGGCGGGGCGAAGGTCTGTTCGGCCTCTCCTTCGCCGGTACCGATCCAGCCATTTCCTACAGCAAGGCTTCGGCCGGTATCTCTTGAAAGGTCTCGCCATGGCCGGCAAACGCATCGGCTTCTTCACGCGTCTGCTCGATGACGCGCCTGCCGGCGAACGCTATCGCCTTGCGGCCGAGCAGATCGTCCATGCCGAGCGCCATGGCTTCGACAGCGCCTGGGTCGCTCAGCATCACTTCCATCGGGACGAGGGCGGCCTGCCGTCGCCGCTGCCCTTCCTGGCCTTCGTCGCGGCCCGCACCAGCCGCATCCGCCTCGGCACCGGCATCATCATCCTGCCGATGGAGGACCCCGTGCGCATCGCGGAGGACACCGTCACGGTCGACCTTCTGTCGGGCGGGCGCCTCGAGGTCGGGCTCGGTACTGGCACGACGCCCGAGACCTTCCTCGCCTTCGGCATCGAAAAGGACGCCCGTGCCGATGTCTTCGCGCGCAAGCTCGACATGCTGCACCGCGCCTGGAGCGGGGCGGAACTCGGCCATCCGCAGAACCGGCTCTATCCGGCCGCCGACAACCTGCAGGAGCGCACCTGGCACGCCACCTTCTCGGTTGCCGGCGCCGAGCGGATCGGCAAGGCCGGCGCGGGGCTGATGCTCTCGCGCACGCAGCCGCGCAGCCCGGAGCGGCCCGACGCAACGCTGCCCGAGATCCAGAATCCGATCGTCGACGCCTATCTCGCCAATCTCCCGGCAGGCATCGCACCTCGGATCATGGCCTCGCGCTCGCTTTTCGTCGCCGACAGCCGCACCGAGGCGCTGAAACAGGCGGAACGCGGCCTGAACGCCGTATTCGAGCGCTTCGTTGCCAGCGGCCACCGACTCGCCGATCGCAGCCTCGCCGGCCTCATTCGCTCGCTCGACACCCATGTCGGAGCGCCGGATGACGTGATCGCGTCGCTGCAGGCCGATACGGTTCTGCCCCGCGCCACCGACGTGGTCTTCCAGGTCCATTCCGTCGATCCGCCGCATCCGCTCGTGCTGCGCTCCATCGAGCTCACGGCCGAAGCGGTCGCTCCCGCACTGGGCTGGAAAGAAGCCCCCTCGCAGCAGCCCGTCCGGCTGCGACCGCTCACTGCGACCGCATGAGGCTTTGACCATGACCGATCACGCTACCGCTGCTGCGGACATCCTCGACACGCTCGCCAAGGTCTCCGGCGGCACGCATCTCGACGCGCTTCGCCGCGAGCGGCCGCAGACGCGCGACAATGTGCAGGCGAGCTACGCGGCCTTGTTCGAGGCCGGCGACACGGCGAGCGTCACCCTCGACGAGCGACTGGCGGTGGCCGCCTTCGTCGCGCTTCTGCACGAGGATGGGCCGTCATCCGACCATTACCTCGGGCTGCTGCGGGCGCAGCCGGCCGGAGAGGCTCTGGCGAATGCGACGCAGGCGATCGCCGAGCGGGCGCGCACCACCGGCCCCTATGGCGCCTATCCGCCTGGACCTCTTTCGAGCGAAGATCTTGCAGGACCGGAGCTTGCGCTCGAACCCGCCGAACGGGAGACGCTGGGCGAACGTCTTGCGGCCGCGCTCCTCCATGCGCACCGGCTCGTTTTCCATCCGCGCGATGCCCAGGCGCAGCATTTGGCCGCGCTGCAGCAGGCCGGCTGGAGCACCGCCGCGATCGTCACCCTTTCGCAGATCATCGCCTATCTCGCCTTCCAGATCCGCGCGGCCCACGGTCTGCGTTTCCTGGGCGCGGCCGCCTGAACCGAGGAGCATCCCGATGAGCACCGCCGTTCTCGATCACCCGGCGACAGGCGCGCCCACCCGCTTCACGCAGGCTGAACTGGACTGGACGGCCTGGGTCGATCCGGTCCCGGAAGAGGCGCTGACCGAGCGCCAGAGGCAGGGCCTGGTCGACATCGCCCGCGCCAAGAGCCCGTATTTCCGGCTGCTGGCGCATGATCCGGACATCCTCAAGGCGCGGACGCTGGCCGACAAGGATATCTTCTACAACACCAAGGCTGGCCTGCCGCGGGCCGAGCGCGAGCTTGCCGCCGCCGCCGTCTCGCGCAGCAATGGCTGCATCTATTGCGCTTCGGTCCATGCCCGCTTCGCGAGCACCTTCTCGAAGCGCCGCGAGGACGTTCAGCGCCTGCTGGACGACGGTGTCCAGGCCGATCTCGATCCGCTCTGGAACGCCATTGTCGAGGCCTCAGTCGCGCTGACCGCGACGCCGGTCGCTTTCGGCCCCGAGCATGTCCGCAAGCTACGCAGCCTCGGCCTCGACGATCTCGCCATCGCCGACCTGATCCACGCCGCCTCCTTCTTCAACTGGGCGAACCGGCTGATGCTGACCCTGGGTGAGCCACAGACGCGCGACTGAGCCGGCGCATGATGCAGGCTCCTCGGATGGCTTGAGCGCGTGCGGAACGGTGTCGGCTCCGTCGAAAAGGACACAGGCCATCCGGAACGAGAAAACCATCAGCGCGCCATGCCCCAGCGCCTGATGGTGACGCGCTCGATCGCGGCGAAGATCAGGTTCTCGACGACGAGCCCGATCAGGATGACCAGCAGCAGGCCGGCGAAGACCTTGTCGGTGTAGAGCTCGTTGCGGTTCTGGAAGATGTACCAGCCCAGACCGCCGCGGCCGGAGGATGCGCCGAAGACGAGCTCCGCGGCGATCAGGGTGCGCCAGGCGAAGGCCCAACCGATCTTGAGGCCCGACAGGATCGCCGGCAGCGCGGCGGGGACGAGAATGCCGAAGACGTAGCGCAACCCGGTCAGGCCGTAGTTGCGCCCGGCCATGCGCAGCGCCTCTGATACGCCCTGGAAGCCGGCGAAGGTGTTGAGCGCGAGCGGCCACAGCACCGAATGGATCAGCACGAAGACCAGGCTGCCCGCACCCAGCCCGAACCAGAGGAGCGCGAGCGGCAGCAGGGCGATCGCAGGCAGCGGATTGAACATCGCCGTCAGGGTCGAGAGCAGGTCGCGGCCGAGCTGGGTCGAGACGGCAAGCGTCGTCAGCACGAAGGCGAGCACGACGCCAGCCGCATAGCCCTGGGCGAGCACGATCAGCGACAGCCTCGCCCGCTCGACGAGTTCGCCACTGGCCAGCCCCTCCAAAAGGGCTCGCAGCGTGGCGGTGAAGCTCGGCAGCAGCAGATCGTTATCCTGCCAGCGCGCTGCCGCCTCCCAGAGCCCCGCCAGCACGAGCAGGATCAGGAGCTTTCGTAGCCAGCCTTGCCGTACGAGCCGCTCGAGCAGCGGGCGTGGACGCTCGACCGCGATGGCGACGAAGGGCGGCAGCGGCCGGTCGAATTCCGGCCGGATCGGTGGAGCGGCGAGCTTCATGACTGAGAGGCACTGTGGGCGTCTGCGCCCGTTGTCGGCTCGCCTTCGAAGAGCCGGGCATGGAGCCGCCGGACCGCTTGCTGGAAAGACGCGCTGCCGATGCTGCCGAGATCGAATTCATGGCTGTTGAACTCGGCCCGCAGCCGGCCGGGATGGGGCGAGAGTACGGCGATGCGATTGCCGAGGATCAGCGCTTCCTCGATCGAATGCGTGACGAAGAGCAGGGTGAAGCGCGCCTCCTCCCAGAGCCCGAGCAGCTCCTCCTGCATCTTGCGCCGCGTCAGGGCGTCGAGTGCGGCGAAGGGTTCGTCCATCAGCAGGATCCGCGGCTGCATTGCGAGGGCCCGCGCGATGGCGACCCGCTGCTTCATGCCTCCCGACAATTCGTGCGGATAGCTGCTCGCGAACTTCGCGAGGCCGACCTTCTCGACATAGTGACGCGCCCGCTCCGTCGCTTCCCGGCGCGACAGGCTGCGCGAGGCGATCAGCGGAAAGGCGACATTCTGCAACACCGTCTTCCAGGGAGGGAGTTGATCGAACTCCTGGAAGACGACGATGCGGTCCGGACCCGGGCCGCGGATCGGCGCGCCGGCGAGGGAAATATCGCCCTCGACGGGTGCGATGAAGCCGGCGATCGCCTTGAGCAAGGTGGACTTGCCGCAGCCGGAGGGCCCGAGCAGCACGAAGCGATCGGCCTCGTAGACATCGAAGCCGACCTGATGGGTCGCACGAACGATCCTGTCGTCGCTGCGGTATTCGAGGCTGACATCCGCGACACGGAGCAGGGGAGGCGGCAGCGGCGCGGCGAGCGTGGATGAGGCCCGGGACACGGCGTCGACGGCCGAACGCTGCGACACAGCGCGCTGCCGCTCATTCTGCGCAGCGACAATCATCGAACGTCAGCTGCCCGCCGCGATCCGTGGATCGGCGAAGAAATAATCGGAGAGCGCCTTCGGCTGGTTCTTGATCGCGCCGACGCGCTGCAGGAACTGGCCGAGTCCGAGCGTATTCTGCGGCTCGACCTTGAAGGTCACCTGCGGGCTCTTGATGATGTCGAGCACCAGCTTTCGGTCGCCCTTGCCGCCATTGGCCTTGAGATAGATGTCGGCCGCCTGCTCGGGATGGGCGGTGACGAATTTCGCGGCCTCGTCCAGCGCGTCGAGGAAGGCGCGGTAGGTCTTCGGCGCCTCCGCGTAGAACTTCTCGGTGGCGTAGAGCACCGTCGATGAAGCTGGCCCGCCCTGCACGTCGTAGGAATTGAGCACGATGCGGGCCTTCGGGTTCTCGGCCAGTTCCTGCTCCTGGAAGGGCGGGTTGCCGAAATGCCCGGTGATCTCGGTGCCGCCCTTGATGATCGCGGCGGCGGCTTCCGGATGCGGCAGCGCGACGCTGATCTTGTCCAGCTTCGCGAATTCGGTGTCACCCCAGAGCTTGGCCGAGGCCCATTGCAGGATGCGCGACTGCACGGACACACCGACGGCCGGCAGAGCGATGCGGTCCTTCTCCGTGAAATCCGCGATCGTCTTCACGTTCGGATTGTTCGTGACGAGATAATAGGGAAAGTTGCCGAGCGAGGCGACGCCCTTGACGTTCTGCTTGCCCTTGGTGCGATCCCAGAGCGTGAACAACGGGCCGACGCCGGCCCCGGCGATCTCGATGCTGCCCGACAGCAGGGCATCGTTCACCGCCGCACCGCCGGAGAGCTGCACGAAGTCGACCTTGATATCGACGCCGGCCGCCTTCCCGTGCTTCTCGATCAGCTTCTGCTCGGCGGCGACGTCGAGCAGCAGATAGACGACGCCGAACTGCTTGGCGATGCGCAATTGGCCTTCGGCCGCATGCGCGTTCCCCAGGGTCGCCATCGAGATCGCAAGCCCGCCAAGCGCAGCCGCTGCTTGCCTGCGCGTCCATCGGACTGGAGAATTCGTCATCGCGACACCTTCGGGATAGGGGTTACATCAAGCGCGTGAGTCTGTGGTGTCGGTATATTGAGGTCAATCAAACGATATTTCGAATAATGCGAAGTATGGGGATGGATATTCCGGTTTTATAGTTCAGACCGGATCATAAATCTTTGAGATTGGAATTGCATCTGTCTGTGGTGGTAGCGGCGCGCGGCTCCGGGGGCAGCAGGCCAGGTCGCTAAAGCTTCGGCACCGCTTCGAGCAGGCGGCGCGTATAGTCGTGTTTCGGAGCGTCGAACACCTCCTCGGCCGCGCCTGTTTCGACGATCACGCCATCCTTCATCACGGCGATCCGGTCGCTCATGTGGCGGATCACGCCGAGATCGTGGGAGATGAAAAGCATCGCCAGCCCGAGCCGATGCTGAAGCGCGATCAGCAGATCGAGCACCTGCGCCTGCGTGGTGACATCGAGCGCGGAGACGGGCTCGTCGCAGATCAGCAGATCGGGCTCGCTGGCGAGCGCCTGGGCGATCGAGACGCGCTGCCGCTGGCCTCCCGACAGGGCGGTCGGCCGCCGGTCGAGCACATCCGGCGGCAGATTGACGAGCTGGATCAGCTCCCGCACGCGCGCTGACCGCGCGGCTTTGCCGAGATCGGTGTGCAGGAGCAGCGGCTGTTCGATGATCCGCTCGACGGCATAGCGCGGATCGAAGGAATTCAGCGGGTCCTGAACGATCGTCTGGACATGCCGGCGCAGTGGCCGGCGCTGGCGTTCGGAGAGCTGGCTCCAAGCCTGGCCACGGAAGAGGACCTCGCCTGCGTCGGGGTTTCGCAGCGCAAGCGCGACCTTGCCGATCGTGGTCTTGCCGGAGCCCGATTCCCCGACGATGCCGAGGGTCTCGCCGGGATAGACGTGGAGCGAGACGCCGTTCGCGGCATGGGTCACGCTGCGATCCGGTCTGGTAAAGCGCACCGCGATGTCGCGCAGTGCGAGGATCGGCTGGCTGCGCTCGGGCTGCGCCTTGACCGGCCGCGCGCCGGATGTGGACAGCCAGCGTCCCCGCGTCGCCGCGCTCGGCACGGCCGACAGCAGGCGCTGCGTATAGGCATGGCGCGGTTTCCGCAGGACCTCCCGCGCCGGGCCTGTTTCGACCAGCTCGCCGTTCTGCATGACGGCGATCCGGTCGGCGAGCTGGGCTGCGACGGCCAGGTCATGCGTGATCAGCAGGATGCCGTGCCCGGCCTTGGCGAGCGCCTGGAAGACGCTGAGGATCTGCTGCTGGATGGTGACATCGAGCGCCGTCGTCGGCTCGTCGGCGATGAGCAGGCGAGGGCGTGCGGCCAGCGCCGAGGCGATGAGCGCCCGTTGCCGCAGCCCGCCCGACAGTTCGTGGGGGTATTGTGCGGCCCGGACCGCCGGATCGGGAATGCCGACGCGGGCGAGCAGAGTTTCGACCTCCTTGCCGATCTCCGCGCGCGGAACCAGTGCGTGGGTCAGGAGCGGCTCGCCGACTTCCCGGCCGATCCTGCGCAAGGGATCGAGCGAGACGAGAGCGTCCTGCAGCACGAAGCCGATCTCTCGCCCCCGGATCTTCGACCATTGCCGCTCCGAGAGCTCGGTCAGCGAGCGGGCCTCGCCATCGTGGCCCGACAGGCGCAACGACCGCGCGCGCAGCTCGGCGCCAGACCCCGCCAGCCCGACGAGCGCGCGGGCGGTCACCGACTTTCCAGAGCCGGATTCGCCGACGATGGCGAGGATTTCGCCGGCGCCGATGGTGAAGGAGATGCCGCGCACGACCTCCCGTGGTCCGAGCCGGCTCGGGAAGGCGATGTGCAGATCCTCGACCTCGAGGATGGCGGGGCGGGCGGCCGGCGCAGCCGAGACCACGTCATGCCGCCCCACGAGCTGGACGTTCATGGCTCGCCTCCCTGTGAGAGCAGGAGCTGCAGGCGCCGCCCGAGGATGGTGATGGCGATGACCGAGATCGCAACGACGGTCGCCGGCAGGAAGCTGATCCAGGGCGCGGTATCCAGGAAGTTGCGCCCATCGGCCAGAAGGGCTCCCCATTCGGCGGCGGGAGGCACGACGCCAAGTCCGATGAAGCTCAGGGCCGAGGCCGACAGCACGGCGTTGCCGACGCCGATCGTGGCCAGGACGACGAGTGGCCGGACGGCATTGGGCACGACATGGCGGGCGATGATTGCTGGCGTGGACTCGCCGAGCGACACGGCATGCTCGACATAGCCGGATTGCCAGACGCGGAGCACCTGCGAGCGCACCAGCCGGGCATAGCCCGCGATGCTGGAAAGCCCGACGGCGAGCAGCGTGTTCGTCGGCCCCCGGCCGAGCACGGCGATGATCAACAGGGCGAGCAGGATTTCGGGGAACGCCAGCAGGATGTCGATCAGTCGCACGAGCAGGCGCTGCAGGACGGGCGTAACCAGTCCGGCTGCTGTGCCGAGCAGCACGCCGCCGGCGCAGCCGATCAGCGTCGCGCCGATGCCGATGCCCAGGGATTGCGAGGTGCCGTAGATGACGCGCGTGAAGACGTCGCGGCCGAGCTGGTCGGCTCCGAACCAGTGGCCTGGGCCGGGCGGCAGCAAGATCGCATCGGTATCGACCGCATCGGGCGCCAGCGCCGTGAACCATTGCGGCATCGCGGCCGCGGCCAGGAGGAGCAGGACGAAGGCGAGCGGGATGATGAGCCCAGGCGCGCGCCATGGATTCCCGGCCCGGTTGCCGTTGCGGACACGCGCGATGACGTCGAGGGCCTGGCTCATCGCGCCGTCCTCCGCAGCCGCGGATCGATCAGCAAATAGAGCGCATCGACGAGGAGGTTGATGCTCACCGAGACCAGCGCCGACAGCATCACCAGCCCGAGCAGCAGCGGCATGTCGCGGGTCTTGATCGCCTGCAGGGTGATCTGACCGATGCCGGCTCTTCCGAACACGGTTTCCGTCAGGATCGATCCGGCCAGGACGCCGGCGAAGAGCGTGCCGGTCAATGTCGAAACCGCGAGCGCGGCATGGCGCAGGGCGTGGCGCAGGCGCAGCTGCGTCTCGCTGACGCCGCGCGTCCGTACGGTCAGGGCGAAGGGCTGAAGCAGCGCCTCTTCGAGCCCGTCACGCAGGACCTGCCCCAGCAAGGCCGCGAGCGGGAGGCTCAAAGCAATGGCGGGCAGCACGAGCGCGGGGAGGCCCTCGCCACCGATGATCGGGAACCAGCCGAGATAGAAGCTGAAGACCGTCAGGAGCAGGAGCCCGACCCAGTAGACCGGCGTGCTCAGCACGGCGAGCTCCAGCCCGGCGAGGACGGTTCGCAAACCCTTGCGCCGCCCGGCCGTGGCCAGCGCGTTGACGAAGGCGAGGCTGAGAGCCAGCGCCATCGCGGTGCCGGCGAGCTGGAGCGTCGGCCCGGCCGCCTCGCCGATGACCTCGATGACCGGTTGCCGGTATTGATAGCTGTCGCCGAAATCGCCGAGCAGGGCCTGGCCGATATAGCGCAGATATTGCACGGGCAAAGGCTGGTCGAGACCGAACTGCCGGACGAGCGCCTCGCGCTCGGCGGCGTCGACGATGTTCTCGCCCCCGGTGAGCACCGCGACGGGATCGCCGGGGATCGCCTTGACCGCAACGAAGGTGATCGTGGCCGCGCCCCAGAGCACGGCCACGATCACCCCGAGGCGCCGCAGCCCCGCGGGTAAGACGCTAGCGAGCCAGCCAGGCATCGTAGAGATTCGGCTTCGCATTCGTCGCCCAGCTGATGCCTTGCAGCTTCTTCGAGGCGCCGAGCTGATAGGCGACGACATAGAGCGGCACGGCATAGGCCTGGCCGATGATCTCGGCCTGGGCCTGGCCGTAGAGGCGCTGCCGCTCGTCACCGGAGGCGCCGATCGCCTTGGTCAGGAGGTCGTCGAGGCTCTTCACCCGCGCATTATTGGCGCCGTTCGGCGGGATATAGGCCGAATGGAAGACGGTCCGCAGGATGTCCGGCTCAGCGCGGACATAGTAGAGCGAGATGAGGTCGTAGTCGTTGGCGGCCGTCCGGGCGGTGTAGCCCCCGGCATCGACGGGGTCGAGCTGCAGATCGAAACCCGCCTTCTTGACCGAGAACTGGACCGCCTGGGCCACGGTCAGGTCCGACGCCCCCCATGCCGCGGCATCGTAGACGAAGCGGACACGCAGGCGCTCGCCGCCCTTCGAACGAATGCCGTCGCCGTCCCTGGCGGTCCAGCCGGCCTCGTCGAGCAGCTTCGCAGCTTTTTGCGGATCGAAGCCCCAAGTCTTCGCGATTGTCGGGTCGTAATACAGCGTCGAGGGGCCGAGGATGTTGTCGGCCGCCTTGAGGCTGCCGAAGAAGGCGGCCTTGACGGCGCCGGGCGCGTCGACGGCGCTCTGGAAAGCCTGACGAACGCGGGCGTCGGCGAAGGGGCCCTTGCTCGTGTTCAGGAACAGCGAGCGGTTCACGCCGGGGTTTTCGCGCGTCACCACCTGGAGGCGATTATCGGCCTGGACGGAGCGGAAATTGGCCGGCGGCACCTCGTCGATCGCCTGCACCTGTCCGCTGCTCAGCGCGCCGAGCCGAACCGAGGATTCCGGCAGATAACGGAACACGATGGAGTCGAGATGGGCCGGGCCTTGATGCGCGGCATAGCCCGGTCCCCAGTTGTAATCGGCGCGCTTGGTCAGCCGGCTGCCGCTGCCCTTGGTGAAGCTTTCGAGCACGAAGGGGCCGGAGCCGACGACGGTGTTCGTGGTACTCTTGGCCTCGCGCAGATAGGTCGGCGACTGAATGCCGAGATAGGGCAGGCTCAGGCCTTGCAGCAGCGGCGCGAAGGATTGCTTGTAGGAGATCACCACCGTCGTGGCGTCTGGCGCCGCGATCTCCGCGACCGGACCGAGCAGGGACTTGGAATAGCTCGATGTCGTCTTGGGATCGAGAATCCGATCGAAGTTGAACTTGACCGCGGCCGCATCGAGCGGCGTGCCATCGCTGAAGGTCACGCCTCGGCGCAGGTGGAAGGTGTAGACCGTGTTGTCGGCATTCACCTCCCAGCGTTCGGCGAGCCATGGCGTGAACCTGTTGTCCTCCGCCTGGCCGACGAGGGAATCGACGAGGTTACGGGTGATCAGCGCCGTGATCGAATTGCCGGTGACCGACGGGTCGATGATGGCGGTGTCGCTCGCGAGGCCGAAGGTCAGCGTTCCTCCGGCTAGGGGCTTCCCGGCCGCCTGGTTGTCGGCGGCGGAGGCGGAATAGCCGGCAGCCAGAAGGGCGATGGCTGTCACGGCCGCCCGCAGATGACGTCCGCGAGCCGGGGCAGAGCCGCGATGGCGCGGCAGCCATCCATGGTGAGGTGTGTGGAAATCGGACGGGCTCATGGTCATGCCTTCGGATCAATGAGAGCGTCGGCGCGGGCCAGCGATGGCCGCAACCTGAAGCTCCTTGGGCGTCGGAAAATCGGTGTTCGGTCGCGCTGCGCGACGACCGGCTACTTGTTGCTGCGGCGGCGGGTCTCGCCGGTGCGTGTCCAGTGCAGGAATGCCGACAGGCGTAGCAGGGCGTGAATGACGATGTTGAACGGGATTATCATGGGCCTTCCTCAAGCAAAGGAGCCCACGGCAATGCGCGTGGTGCTTTTAGCATTGGTGACGCGGTGCAAGCTGCTCCAACAAATCCCGCGATCGCCATGATTTCAACCATGGCGATGTGAGTAATCATTGTTTTCTACATGCCCTCAGTCAATCGAATGTATTTTCAAATACATGCGCCTGGGAGCAAGGATTCGCTTTCGCTGCCAGCCTGAAGGGATAATTCGCCCTTCACGGTCTGGCAGTGTGCTGGGAACGGCGCTGGGGCCCGGCCGCGTCGCCCCAGGATGGTGCCAGCTTCGAACTCTTAAGACCCAGGGAAGAAGCGATTGGCCGGGCGCGGCAGGCCGAGATGGTCGCGCAGCGTGGTACCGGCATATTCCGTCCGGAACAGCCCGCGCCGCTGCAGTTCCGGCACGACCTTGTCGACGAAATCGTCGAGCCCTTCCGGCAGGTACGGGAACATCACGTTGAAGCCGTCGCTGCCGCGTTCGACGAGCCACTGCTCCATGGCGTCTGCGATGGTCGCGAGCGTACCGACGAAGGCGAGCCCGCCATAGCCGCCGAGCCGCTGGGCGAGCTGGCGCACGGTCAGGTTCTCGTCGCGCGCCAGCGCGATGGTGCGCTCGCGCCCGCTCTTGCTGGCATTGGTGTCGGGGATGTCGGGCAGCGGCCCGTCCGGATCGAAGCCCGAGGCATCATGGCCTAGCGCGATCGACAGCGAGGCGATGGCGCTGTCGTAATGGACGAAGGAATCGAGCAGGGCGCGCTTCTCGCGGGCTTCCTCGACGCTGTCGCCGACGACGACGAGCACGCCGGGAAGGATCTTGAGGTGATCGGGGTCGCGGCCGAACCTCGCCATCCGCCCCTTGACGTCGGCATAGAAGGCCTGGCCCTCGGCAAGCGTGCGGTGCGCGGCGAAGACGGCCTCCGCCGTCTCGGCTGCGAGCTGGCGACCGGCCTCCGATGCTCCCGCCTGAACGATGACCGGCCAGCCCTGCACGGGCCGGGCGATGTTGAGCGGACCGCGCACCGAGAGATGCTCGCCCTTGTGGTCGAGCACATGCATCTTGTCGGGGTCGAAATAGAGCCCGCTTTCGCGATCGCGGGTGAAGGCGTCGTCGGCGAAGGAATCCCACAGGCCGGTGACGACATCGTAGAATTCGCGTGCCCGGTCGTAACGCTCGCCATGCTCCTTGTGCTCGGTCAGGCCGAAATTGAGGGCGGCGTCGGGGTTCGAGGTGGTGACGATGTTCCAGCCGGCGCGCCCGCCGCTGATATGGTCGAGCGAGGCGAAGCGCCGGGCGACATGATAGGGCGCGTCGAAGGTGGTCGAGGCCGTGGCGACGAGGCCGATGCGCTCGGTCGCGCCGGCCAGGGCCGACAGAAGCGTGAACGGCTCGAACGAAGTGACGGTATGGCTGCGCTTCAGGGCCTCGACCGGCATGTTCAGTACGGCCAGGTGGTCGGCCATGAAGAAGGCGTCGAATTTCCCGGCTTCCAGCTTCCGCGCGAACCGCTTGAGATGGGCGAAGTTGAAATTGGCGTCCGGATAGGCGCCGGGATAGCGCCAGGCGCCGGTATGGATGCTGACCGGGCGCATGAAGGCGCCGAGATGGAGCTGTCGGGGCGATGGCATGGGAGGACCTGCTGGCAAGTCTGGGGAAGGTCTTGCTCAGCTAGGGAAGGGCAGGGCCGCGTGCCATGCCCGGCGCCCAGAAAACGATATTCCGCATCGACCGGGTGCCGTTGGAAGAAGGACCGTCTTCGAAACCGGCCTTCGGGAGAAGGTCGCAGCCTGCGGCAGAACCCGGTCCGACGCGGACGTGAACAAGCGACTTCAATGCAACCGGGATAGGGCGCTTGGCCGGACGGCCTGATGCTCTCGCCCGGCGCTCCGCCGCCAGAGGAGCTGGTCGAGCAGACGCAGCCCTTCGGCCCAGCTGCCATGGCCGCTGGCGACGTTGATGTGCCCGGCATCGCCGAGGTCGACGAAGGCGGCGTCCCACATGTTGGCGATGATCCGCGCGCGCTCGATTGCCATGTACGGGTCGGTGCGGCTGGCGACCACGATCGCAGGGAACTGGAAGGGCACGTCCGGCAACGGGCCGAACGAGGCGATGCCGTGAACTTTCGAAATTCTCAGCTCGGGATCGGCCGGCGCCACCAGCAGGGCGCCGCCGATCGGCAGTTCGGGAAAGCGGGCCGCCAGATGCGCGATGAGCGTGGCGCCGAGGCTATGCCCGACCAGAACCGCACCGGGGCGTCGCAGCACGTGCCGATGGAGCGCCTCGATCCAAGATTCGAGGTCCGGCTGGTGCCAGTTCTTCTGCTGGACGCGTTCGGCCTGGTCGATCTCGGCGGCCCATCGGCTCTGCCAATGTGCGGGCTCGGAATCGTGGAGGCCGGGGACGATGAGGACGGACATGGCGCAGCTCCCTCGTGCTGCGTCGATCATCGACCCGGTCGATGCGTTCGGTCAATGAAACGGATTGGCAAATTTGGACCGGTTTAGAGGACGGTTGCCTGCCATCTCCCCGCTTCAAGGACGGTTATCTCGCCCGGTTCGAATGTCGCGCGCTTGCAGAAGCGGCCGATCTAGATGCCGGCGCCGTATTGCAGGCTCTCGTCCAGCTTGCCGTAGACGCCGCGCCAGTAGAGCAGGGCGCCTTCGTCCTGCGCGTGCCGGATCGCCTTGATGCGGCCGATCAGGATCGTGTGCGAGTGACGCTCGATCGCCTCCTCGGTCTCGCAATCGAGCACGGCAAGGGCGCCGTCGAGCGTCGGTGCACCGGTCGCCAGGCGCGCCCAGTCACCTTCATCGAAGCGTGCTTCGCCCTTGAAGCCGCCGCGACCGGCGAAGCGATCCGCGATGCTCTGGTGCCGGGCGGCGAGGACGTTGATCGCAAAGTGGCCCGCGGCCTCGATCGTCGGCCAGGCCGAGGCATTGCGGTTGACGCAGACGATGACGGTCGGCGGATCCGCGGAAAGCGCCGTCAGCGAGGTCGCAGTCAGTCCCGCTCGGCGCTGTGCATGGGTCGCGGTGATGACGCTCACGGCACCCGCGACGTTTCTCATCACCGCCTTGAACGCGTCAGCGTGAATGTCGCGCACGGCAAGGGAAGACTGTTGATTCATTCGTGACCGCATCCTCATGCGGCTCCGGACGCCGCCGCCGCGTTTTAGGCGGCGGCAGTTTTATTGTCTATATAATTAGTAGATAATTAGATTGCGTAATCCGCATGAAGCGACGCGTGCGCGATCGAGCGCTGAACAAGATCTGCCACCGTCGTGGTGTCGACGATCCCTGCAATGGCATCGCGCACGTCGCTCATCACCGAACGCACCGGGCAGGTGTCGATGTCGCCGCAATCCTCGCAGGCTCGAAAGGCGGAGCGGCTGGCGCAGGCGATCGGTGCGATCGGGCCTTCCAGGGCCCGGATCACGGCGCCGACCTTGATCGATCGCGCCGGTTTGGCCAGGGCATAACCGCCGCCCGGCCCCTTCTTGCTGCGCAGCATGCCGGCATTGCGCAGATCGAGCAGGATGGCGTCGAGGAATTTCTTCGGAATGTTGTTCCGCTGTGCCACGTCGGCGACCTGCGCGGTCTCGCCAGCTTCGAGTCGGGCCAGATGCACGATCGCCTTGAGGCCGTATTTGCCCTTGTTGGTCAGCACCGGCGCTATCCATATGTTGAATGTACAGTTTTCCTATCAAGTTCCAGCATATTATCAATATGATCGTTCTGCCCTCGGCGCGGCGTGGAGAAAAACGATCTCGAATACGGCGTGTTGGGAACGGGTGAGGGCCCGTTCCCTTTGAAGCGATCAGGCGCTCCGGGCCAGCGAGGCGGCCGCCGCAACCGGCATGAGGGGAGGCAGCTCCAGGTTCGAGCGGAAATCGTCTCCGACATAGTCGGTGTCGATCAGCCCGCGCCGGCGCAGCTCCGGCAGGAGGCCGTTCAGGAGAAGGTCCTCCTGGTCGGGATTGCCGAGCCCGTGGAGGGTGAGGACGTCCAGCACCCCGGCGCGGAAGCGCTCCTCGATCGCATCGACCAATTGTTCCGGCGTGCCTGCGACGGACCAGTGCCCCGTCTCCTGCGCCTCGATGATCAATTCGCGGAGCGTCAGGCCCTGCTTCGCGTAGCGGCTGAAGATCTCGACGCGCCCGCGGCGCCGGTTGGTGCTGGTGACCTCGGGCAGCAGGCTGTCGGGCAGGGGCTTGTCGAGCGGCAGGCCCGAGAGATCGATGTCGCCGCCCAGCATGTCGGCGAGCTTGAGGCGCCCGAGCTCGTAATCGATGCGCTCATGCTTCTCCTTCAGGCGCCGGGCGACGTCCGCATCGGATTCCCCGATCACCGAATGGAACGAGTTCATCACGAAGGGCAGGTTGTCGCCGCGCCCGAAGCCTTTGGCGCGCCGCCGCAGCTCGGTCACGAAGGCGAGCGCGCCCTCCAGCTTCGGCTGCGACGTGTAGACAACCTCGGCATAGCGGGCGCCCACATTGATGCCGGCTTCAGACTGGCCGGCCTGGAATTGCACGGGACGGCCCTGCGGCAGCGGCGGCACGTTGAGCGGCCCCTGAACGGTGAAGTGCCGGCCGCGATAATCGACGCGATGGAACTTGGCTGGGTCGAGAGCAAGTCCGCCGGAAGCCTTGCGCGTCACCGCATCGCTCTCGTTCGCATCATACAGAGCGTTCACGACCTCGATGAATTCGGCGGCGCGGGCATAGCGCTCCTCGGGGCTGAGCAGGTCCAAGCCGAAATTCTCCTCGCCGACCGAGGAGGTGACCGCGTTCCAGGCGGCGCGGCCGCCGCTGGCATGGTCCAGCGTGCCAATCAGGCGCGCCAGATTGTAGGGGTGGTGGAACGTCGTCGAGACCGTCGCCACGAGGCCGATATGCGAGGTGACCTGGCTCAGTGCGGCGAGCGCGATCAGCGGATCCTGCACCCCGGCGGTGCCGGCGAGGCCGGCCGGATCGATCTGCAGCAGGTCGGCGGTGAAGAGGCCGGTGATCTTCTCGGCCTCGGCCCTGCGGGCGAATGCGGTGGCGCGCTTCGCCCCGGTGGCCGGATCGGCATCGTTCGATGCCGCGATGACGTTGGAGGCGCCCATCAGGGTCTTGAGGCGGCGGCGGGTGGGTGGCGACATCTCAGCGTCCTTATCCTGATCGTTGATCGACGGAGGGTGGCGATCCGACGCGGTAGCCAGCACTGCTCAGGGCAGGGCGGGCACGGCATCGAGCAGAGCGCGGGTGTAGCTATGCGTGGGGGCGGCGAAGACCGTCTCGACCGCGCCGGTCTCCACGACGCGTCCGTCCTTCATCACCAGCACGCGGTCGGTGAGGTGATGGATGACGCCGAGATCGCGGGAGATGAACGGCAGGGCCGTGCCGGAGGCCGCCTGGAGCTCCGCCCAGAAGTGTTCTTCGCGTGATCATGATGTCGAACCCCTTTGGCCGGCTCAGGCGGCCAGCGAGGCGCGAGCCTCGGCCGCGAGAAGCTCGATCGTCCTCAGGCGCCATGCGCCTTCATTCACGGGGCAGTCGACGATGAATTCGTCGATTCCGAATGCCCGGTGCAGTCGCTGCAGCTCGGCATGGATCCGTGCCGGCGTGCCGCGCAGGAGCAGCGAGCTGCGCTCCTCGATGCGGTATTCGCGCGAACCGGTCTGCCGGATGTATTCGAGGGCCTGCTCGCGGCTGGTGACGTTGACGCCCTGGCCGTTCTCGATATCCACGCGGAAGCGGCGCGTGTCGGGCGCGAGGCTGCGGGCCAGATCATCGGTCTCGGCGGTGACGACGCCCAAGGCGAGCAGCGCCGAGGTGCCGCCGGCGGCACGATAGGCCGACAGGGCTTCACCCATGGCGGCCTCGTCGCCATGGATATGGCCGGGATAGACGAAACCCCAGCCGAGACCGGCGGCGAGCCGCGCGCTCTCGATGCTGGCGCCGAGCAGGAAGCGTTCAGGAGGCTGCGCCGGCGCCGGGAAGGCCGCGAGCCGATTGCCGGCGTCGCTGCCGTCATGGTGCTCGCGCAGGAAGCCGTCGAGCTCCACGAGCTGCGTGTCGAAGCTCGGCTTGCGGGCGGGATCATAGGCTCCCTGCAGGGCATGGGTCGACAGCGGCATCCCGCCCGGCGCCTTGCCGATGCCGATATCCACGCGCCCCGGCGCGAGTGCCGCCAGCAGGTTGAAGTTCTCGGCGACTTTATAGGCGCTGTAGTGCTGGAGCATCACGCCGCCGGAGCCGATTCTGATGCGGCTGGTGTGCGCCAGCAGGAAGCTGATCAGCACCTCGGGCGACGAGCTCGCCAGCTTCGCCGCGTTGTGGTGCTCCGCGACCCAGAACCGCGCGAAACCGAGCTCTTCCGCCGCTTTTGCCAGCGAGAGCGTCCGCGCGAGCGCGTCGGCGGCGGCCTCGTTCGCCTGCAGTGGGCTCTTGTCGAGGAAGCTCAGTCGATAGGGCATTCGGCCTCGCCAGGCATTGACAGAGAATGTTGTTCGAATAGTCTATAGAATTAATAGAATGCTCGATCAAGCGGTCGCGGGCAAGCCAAACCGCTGCGATTTCGGAGAATGTTATGGCTGACGTCTTTGTGCGGTCTTCGCCTCTCGACCCGGCGGCGGAGCCGCTGCTTGAGGGGCTGATCTCGGAATATGACGGGCGCTACGGCGCGGCGAGCCGCCCCGGCGGGGCCTGCTCCGAGATCATGCGCTATCCGGCTGAAGCGTTTACGCCGCCGCTCGGCATCTTCCTGCTCTTGCAGCGCGACAGGGAGACGATCGCGGGCGGGGCATTCATGAACCACGACGATGAGACGGCGGAGTTCAAGCGCATCTGGACGCGCCCGGATCTGCGCCGACAGGGGCTTGCCCGGCAAATCGTGCTTGCGCTCGAAGAGGCGGCGGCCGAGCTGGGCTATACCCGGGCTTATCTGACCACCGGTTTCCGCCAGCCCGAAGCGTCGGCCTTGTACCTCGCCCTGGGCTATCGGCCGCTCTTCGACACGAGCGTCGATCCCACCCTCTACCGCTCCTTGCCGTTCGAGAAACATATCGGGGCAAAGGCGGGGCAGGTCGGCACCTATCCGGTCTTCGCGCCGGCTGCGTCACTGGAGGACGCCACCAAGCGCGTCGCCGCGATCAAGGTCGAGCAGGAGGCGAAGGTCTCCGCCCGGCTGGCGAGCTATCTGGCCTCGGCCGCCTGAGCACTGACCCGATCGGATCGAACGATGACGCAGAAATCGACTTTCCTAGTAGGCTTTGGGCTGCATGCCGGTTCCCATGGAGACGATCCCGACTGGCGCGGCTTCTGGAGTGGCCTGATCGGCCGGCTCGACGGCGCGGCCGAATTCCTGACCCTGGAAGATCGCTTCGCCGATCCCGGCCGGGACGGGCTCGACGCGATCCTTCTGGCCAATTGGCTCGCGCCGCGCAGCCGCGACATCGGCATCATCGCCGGCGCGCCCCTCAACGTCCTCGAGCCCTTCCATGTCTCGACCGCCATCGCCACCCTGGACTATGTCAGCGGGGGCAGGGCTGGCCTCCTGGCCCAGCGCCTCGACCAGCAGCGGAGCCTTGACGCCGGCCGTGCCATCGGCGCGCTGGAGGGCTTTCCGGCGGTCGATCCGCCGTCTCTCGACCGCGACGCGCTCGCTGCGGCCGAGGTGGTGAGGCGGCTCGGGGACAGTTGGGAGGATGATGCGGTCATCCGCGACGTCGTGAGCCAACGCTATGTCGATGGCGAGAAGCTTCACTATATCGACTTCCAGGCCGCCGATTTCCGCGTGCTGGGGCCCTCCATCACGCCAAGACCTCCTCAGGGCCAGCCTTTGGTCGCGACCAGCTGGACGGCGGAAGCGGATCTGGCGCTTGCCCGCGCTGCCGACGTGGTTTTCGTGCCGGCGGAGGGCGACCTTCCCGGAACGGCGGCGAAGCTGAGGGTCGATGGCCCCGGCACGGGGCCGAAGGTCATCGCCGATCTGCATGTGAAGCCCGATGTGGCTGATGTCGCCGACCTGATCGCTGCCGCCAAGACCTCCGAGACTCAGGGAGCCCACGGCGTCCGCCTGATCTTGACCGACCCGCACCGGCAGATCGCGCCTGTTGTCGACACGCTTGTGCCTGCTCTTCGCACCGCGGGGCTCGTCGCACAGCCCTCGGGTGGAGATCTGCGCAGCCGCTTCGGCCTGCCCGCCGCCCGCAATCGCTACGCCGCGGCCGCCTGAGCTCGGAGGAATATCATGTCCAAGAAGCAGATCATCCTCGGGGCGCAGTTTCCGGGCGTGAACAATTTCACGGTCTGGAGCGATCCGGCCGCCGGCAGCCAGATCGCATTCCCGTCCTTCCGGCACTTCGCCGAGACCGTCGAACGCGGCAAGTTCGACTTCATCTTCCTGGCCGAAGGCTTGAGGGTCCGGGAGCAGAAGGGACGCTTCCACGAGCTGGATGTCGTCGGCCGCCCGAACACTCTGGCTATCCTCACGGCATTGGCTTCGATCACCAACCATGTTGGTTTGATCGGGACGCTGACGACGACGTTCAACGAGCCTTACCCGCTGGCACGCCAGCTCGCGACGCTCGATATCCTGTCCGGCGGGCGGGCCGGCTGGAACGTGGTGACGTCGCCCGGTGCCTTCACCGGAGCGAATTTCCGCCGCGGCGATCATCTGCCGTTCCGCGAACGCTATGAGCGCGCGCGGGACTTCCTCGAAACCGCGCGCTCGATCTGGCAGGGCGGCGATTTCCATGTCCGCTCTCCCCATTTCGACATCGCAGGCCGCACCGGAGCCGGCCCACTGCCGCAAGGGGCTCCCGTCATCGCGCAGGCCGGCGATTCCGACGAGGGCAGGGAACTCGCGGCCAGCCATGCCGACCTGATCTATTCGCGGCATGGGACCTTGGAGGAGGGACAGGCCTTCTATGCCGACGTGAAGCAGCGTCTTGCCAAATACGGCCGCAGCCGCGATGCCCTGAAAATCCTTCCGGGAGCCAATTTCGTCCTGGGCGAGACGCTTGAAGACGCGCTGGAAAAGCAGAGGGCCATCCGCCTGCAGCAGGTCAGCCCGAAGAACGCCATCGTCTTTCTCGAGCAGGTCTGGAACCGCGATCTCACGGCCTACGACCCGGACGGCCCGCTGCCGGAGGTCGATCCCGATGTCGCCGTCGAGCAGCTCGCCCAGGGGCGCGCCGCCCGCTACGACAACCGCCTGGAAACCGCGCGCGCCTGGCGCGAACTGGCCGAGCGCGAAAAGCTCAGCATCCGCGAGCTCATCATCAAGGTGACCGGACGCAAGCAGTTCGTCGGGACGCCCGCACAGGTCGCCGAGGAGATCGATCGCTATGTCCAGTCGGATGCGGCGGACGGTTTCGTCTTCGCGCCGCATCTCACGCCCGGCGGCTTCGACGAGTTCGTCGAGAAGGTCATCCCGATCCTGCAGGAGCGCAAGGTCTTCCGGCAGGACTATGCCGCGCCCACCCTGCGTGGAAACCTCGCTCTTCCCGAGGCCTGGCAGCCGGTCGCCAAGGCCGTATAGGCGGCTTCCAATTCAGTGCCGGTGCCGCCTGGTGCTCAGCTCGCGAAAGCCCCGAGCCGCGGAATGCCGAGGCCAAAGCGCTCGCGCAGGGTGGTCTCGGCATAACTCCGGCGGAACAGGCCACGATCCTGGAGGACGGGGATCACGCGGTCGACGAAATCGTCGAGCCCGTCCGGCATCGAGGCGGGGATCAGGTTGAAGCCGTCGGCCGCGCCCTGTTCGAACCAGAATTGCAGGTCGTCGGCGATCGTCTCTGGCGAGCCGATGATGATGCGGTGGCCATGGGAGGCGATGGCGAGTGCGGCAAGCTCGCCCAGCGTGTAGTTCTCGGCGCGCGCCTTGTTCAGAAGTAACCGCACCCGGCTCTCGCCATGGATGCGCTCGCCCGGCTCCGGCACCGGCCCGTCGAGCGGATGGGTCGAGAGGTCGTAGCCCCAGCGGCCCGAGAGCTGCCGGATGCCGGCTGCGATATCGGTGTGCTCCTGCAGCGCCGCGAATTTCTCGCGCGCCTCGGCGTCGGTTCGACCGACGATCGGCATGATGCCGGGCAGCACCTTGAGATAGCTGGAGCGGCCGCCGGCCTCGGCCGCCTCCTTGAGCGCGGCGCGATAGGCGAGCGAATCCTCGATCGTGTCCTGTGCGGTGAAGGCGAGATCGGCCTGCGTCGCGGCAAGCCCGATGCCGTCGCGCGAGGAGCCTGCCTGCACGATCACGGGATGGCCCTGCGGCGGCCGGGAGACGTTGAGCGGACCCCGGACGGAGAAATGCTCGCCCTTGTGGTCGAGCAGGCGAACACGGTCCGTATCGAGGAATCTGCCGGATCGCTTGTCCATGACGAGTGCGTCGTCGGCCCAGCTATCCCACAAGCCGCGCACGACCCGGACGAACTCGTCGGCGCGGGCATAGCGAGCGGCATGATCGGGCAGGGCGCTCAGGCTGAAATTTTCCGCAGCGCGGTCGGATTGCGTGGTGACCACGTTCCAGCCCGCCCGGCCACGGCTGATATGGTCGAGCGAGGCCAGGGCACGCGCGACATTGTACGGCTCGGAGAAGCTGGTCGAGATCGTGCCGACGAGCCCGATCTTCGAGGTCGCGACCGCCAGCGCCGAAAGCAGCGTCACCGGCTCCAGCCCGCCGGCCTTGCCCTGCGCGCCGGGCTCTGGGCCGGCGAGGTTGTCGGCCATGAAGAACATGTCGAACAGCCCTTCCTCGGCCTTCCGAGCGACGCGGATGACCCAGTCGATATCTTCCGGATGACCTTGCGCGGCCTCCTGCCGCCAGGCGGCGGGATGGCGGCCGAGTGGTTGGTGGAACAGCCCCAGATGGATTGTCCGGGACTTCTGCGTCTGTGAAACGGCCGACATCGGGTCTGTCCTGCAGGGAGTTGGATCGCGGGCGTAAAGGGTTTACGCCAGTCGCGGATCGAGGTGGTCGCGCAGCCAGTCGCCGAGCAGGATGACGCCGAGCACGGTCAGCGTGATCGCGATGCCGGGGAAGGTCGCAACCCACCAGCTTGTGGCGAGGTATTGCCGGCCCTCACTGAGCATCTGGCCCCATGAAATCTCCGGCGGCTGGATACCGAAGCCGAGGAAGCTCAGCGAGGATTCGGCGAGGATGACGGTGCCGACATTCAGGGTGGACACCACGACGAAGGAGGACAGGATGTTCGGCAGGATATGCCGCAGGATGAGACCGAGCGGGCTTGCGCCGCTGGCTCGCGCAGCCGCGACATAGTCCATCTCCTTGATGCCGAGCACGTCGGCCCGCACGATCCGGGCGCAGCCGACCCAGTTGGTCGCAGCGATGACGACGACGAGCGGCAGCAGGCCGGAGCCGGCGACGAGGGCGACGACCAGCATGAACAGCATGGTCGGGATCGCCAGCATGGCGTCGATCACGCGCATGATCAGCAGGTCGACCCGGCCTCCCGCCATGCCGGCGAGCAGGCCGAGCGCCAGCCCGATCAGGCTGGACAGGGCGACGGCCGCAAGGCCGACAGAGAGCGAGGTTCGCGCACCGAATATGATGCGGCTGAGCAGGTCGCGCCCCTGGCTGTCGGTGCCCAGCAGGTAGCGCGGGTTTCCGCCTTCCAGCCAGGCCGGCGGCAGCAGCTTCAGCGAAAGGTTGCGGCGAAGTGGATCGAGCGGCGCGAGCTGGTCGGCGGCCAGCGCTGTGAAGACGATCATGGCGACGATGACGATGCCGGCGAGACCAGCCTTGTTACGCAGGAGCGAAGGCAGCAAGCGGCGCCGCTGCGGCGGAGGGCTGCTGATGAGCGAGATTTCGGACATGCGATGCTGCTGAGCCTATCGAGCAAGGCGCGGATCGATCAGCCGGTAGAGGGCATCGGTCGCGAGGTTGATCGTGAGGGCCATGATGGTGATGACGAAGACGGCGATTTGGATGACCGCCATGTCCTTCGTATAGATCGCCTGCACCACGAGCTGGCCGAGGCCCGGCCAGGAGAACACGGTCTCGGTGACGAGCGCGCCGCCGAGCAGCGCGATGGCATGCAGGGAGGTCATCGTCACCGCCGGGATCAGGGCGTTTCTCAGGCCGTGACGCAGCACCACGAGGGCTTCAGGCAAGCCCTTGGCGCGGGCGGTGCGGACATAATCCTGCCCCATGACTTCGAGCAGGCTGGAGCGGATGAGCTTGGTCAGTTCCGCGGCGAAGCCGGTGCCCAGCGTGATCGCCGGCAGGATGAGATGGGAGAAGCCGCCGCTGCCCGAGACGGGAACCAGCCGCAGCCACACGCCGAAGACCAGGATCAGCATGATCCCGACCCAGAAATTCGGCATGGCCTTGCCGAGCACGGTCACCGCCGAAATCGCGAAATCAGGCAGGCTGTTGCGCCTGAGCGCGGCGAAGATCCCGGTCGGCAGCGCGATCAGGATCGCGACGACGAGGCCGCCGGCCGTGAGCTGGAGCGTTGCCGGAATCCGTTCGAGCACGACCGGCAGCGCATCCGTCCCGTAGCGATAGGACACGCCGAAATCCCCGGTCAGGATATTGCCCATATAGCGCAGGTACTGGACGTACCAGGGCTGATCGAGCCCCCATGCCGCGACGAGCGCGAGCCTATCCTCCTCGCTCGCATCCTCCGGGATCAGCAGGGCGGACGGGTCCCCCGTCAGGTAGACCAGGACGAAGACGATCACCGAGACGATGTAGAGAACCGGCAGGAACTGCAGCAGCGCGCGCAGGGGAGAGCGACCGTTCATGGACGTGAGACGTCCTCGGCCGCGATCATCTCGTCGAAGCGCCCGTTATAGACGACGCGGTCGCTGACGCCGTAGATCGATTGCGGGAAGAGCAGGCCGATGCGGATGCGCTGCTCGGCGACGATCTCCTGGCCCTTCTGCGAGATCGCGATGCGCTCGGCCTCGCTCTTCGCCTGGCGGACGGAAGCAGCAAGCGCGTCGAAGGCCGGGTCCGACCACTCGTAGTGACGCTTGAAATTGTCGACGAACAGGGTCGAGGCGTCCGTGTAGGAACCCATGCCCCAGAGATAGAGCTCGCCGAAGCCGTCCCCGACCAGCTTGTTGTTGTAGACGGTCCAGTCGAGCACCTCGACCTGCGCGCGGAAGCCGACATCCTCCAGATAGCCGGCCACGGCCTCGACGATCTCGCGGTCCTTCACATAGCGGCCGCTCGGCGTGCTGATCTTGATCGCGGGACGCTTGCTGCTGGTGAAGCCGGCATCGCGCAGCAGGGCCTTCGCCCGCTCGGGGTCGAAGCGGATCGCGCGGCTGAGGTCCGGCGCGAAGCCGGGGATGGCCGGCGGGAAGAAGCCGCGCGTCGGCGCGCCATGCCCTTCCAGAACTTGCTTCACGATCGCATCGCGGTCGATCGCGAGGTCGATCGCCTCGCGGATCCGCGGATCGCCGGTGACGCGGTCCTTGCCGGTGCGGACATGTAGGGCAAGGTTGCGCGCGATGTCGAAGCTGATGGCGCGCGTACCCTTGTTGTCGTTCAGGCGCGCGATGTCCTCCGGCGGGATGTTGACGGCGATGTCGACGCCGCCGGTCAGGAGCTCGGCGACGCGCGTCGTCGTCTCGGGGATCGAGCGGATGACGACGTCGTCCCATTTCGGCGTGCCGCCCCACCAGCGCGGATTCTTCGCCAGGACGAGACGATCAGACTTGACCCAGCGCTTGAAGACATAGGGGCCAGTGCCGACCGGTTGCTTGAAGAACTCCTCCCGCCCGCCGGCTTTCTCGAACGCCGCCTTGGGCAGGATGCCGGCTCCGTTGCCGACGAAGGCATGGAGCAGCAGCGTGTCCGGCCCATCGGTTTCGATCTTGAGCGTGGTCTCGTCCGGTGCCTCGACCGTCTTGATGCGGCGGAACTTGGCCGAGCTGATCAGCTTCCTGTCCTGCTGGGACCGCTCGATCGTGAACTTCACGTCCTGCGCCGTGAACTTGTCGCCGTTGTGCCAGTAGACGTCGTCGCGCAGCTTGAACGTCCAGTGGATATTGTCTTCGGTACTCCAGGACACCGCAAGGCGCGGCGTGAAGCGCAGCTGACCCTGGCTGAAATCCTTGTCGACCAGATAGTCGTAGATGTTCACCAGCGCCGATTCGGTGCTGTTGTTTCCATGGTTTGCCGGGTCGAGCGACAGGATATCGTTGCCCTGCGCGATAGTCAGCGTTTCAGCAGAGGATGCCTGAAGGCCGGAGAAGCTCAATGCAGCCGCAATAGCCAAAGCGGGCCAACGCAGCAGGCCGGAAATACCCATGAAAGGAGCGCCCTATCTGTCGAATATCAGGATTGGCGCCAAATTATCGCGGGCAAGATGGAAAAGGCCTTCAAATACTCCGTCTTTTGGATGTGGACGCCCTTTCCGAGGACGGCGTGAGAGTAATTTTTGCTCCGGGGCATATCCATAGCCAGCCGACGCCAACCGACAATCCGGGTTTCCGGCTAGCTGCCGTAGACCCGGACATAATCGACCCTTAGCCGCGCCTCACGGTCCTCCGGCCTGAGCGGTTGCGGAAAGGGCACGTCGGACCGCAAGGCGAGCGTGATCAGGGGCCAGAAGACGTCGTTCTGCGCATCGAGTTCGCCGGCGCGGCCGATGCGCCAGTCGATCGCGCGGCCGGTCTTCGGATCGCGGATCGGCCTGCGCTCGAAATAGAGCACGCAGCGATCGCCCTCGATCAGCCCGCCATAACGGAAATAGCCGCTGGTCAGGTCGACCTCCGTCGGAACGCCGATACCTTCGTGACGCTCGCCCGGTTGCCCCCATTCATGCAGATATGCGCCGTAGAGACGATGCTCCCAGCCCTTGTGCTCGACGATGTCGATCTCGACGCTGGTCTTGGGAAACAGGATGCTGCGGCCATTCATCAGCCAGAAGGCAGGGAAGCTGAGCGGATGGGCCGGGAACCGCATCCGCGCCTCGAAATAGCCGTTGCGCCAGCCTCTCAGGATCGTGCCGTCCCGGCGCGCAGTCTGGAGATTGCCGGAGATCCACTGAAACTCCGGGAGCCCATTGCCGTAATAGGCGGGCACGTTCATCTGCCGGCCGAGATAGCGGGCCGATATCTCGAGGGCGTGACCGCCCGAGGCCAGCGGGTCAGCGACGATGGCGTAGGGGTCGAAGCCCTCTTCGCCGCCGCGGCGGCTGAAGGCCGCGCGGCCGTAGAAGCCGGGCTCATGGGTCGTCGCCTTCGGACCGGCCTGCCAGATCGCCGGATCGATCGTCGCGAAGGATTCGTCGAAGACGAGGCTGCGGCCGAGCGTCGGGTCTCCCGCATCCTGCTGTGCCCTCGCCGATGTCGGGCGCGCGCTCGCCGCTGTCGCGAAGGCCGCTGCCGCGCGCAGCAGCGCCCGGCGGGATGGCGTGATCGGCATCGCTCATCTCCATCTGGTGGTAGGGACTGCGACCTGTTCACCCCGTATGGGGCAGAACCGATCCGACTTTGCGGCCCAGCTGCAGGGCCGCCTCGTCGTAGAGATCGAGCGTCTCACGGGCGACGCGCGCGATCCTGAGATGGTCGACCCGGTACTGGCTCCGCCGCCGCCAATGGCTGATCGCATCGGGCTCTGCGAGCAATCCGGACAAAGCGGCGGCAAGCGCATCGGGATCGCGGGGCGGGACGAGCACGCCGGCCTCGCCGCCTTCGAGCAGTTCGGGAATGCCGTCGACACGGGTCGCGACGACGGCGCAGCCCGCCTCCCGCGCCTCTGGCAGGACGAGCGGCGCAGGGTCGGCATGGGAGGGCAGCACGAAGATGTCGGCGCCGCGCATCCAAGGAAAGGGGTCGGCCTTGCTGCCTTCGAAGCGCACGGCCTCACGGCATGACAGGCCGGCGACCATCTCGCGATACGTCTGGGCGAAAGGCCCGTCGCCGACGATGTGCAGGCGCGCCTGCGGGTGCTGGCGGTGAACCAGATCAAAGGCGGTGAAGAGATCGACCAAGCCCTTGCGGGGATGCAGACCGCCGACGAACAGAAGGCTCGGTGACGCCAGCGCGACCGGCGTGGTCTCACGGTTCGCGAAGCGGGCCGAACCGATGGTGCCGTTGAGGATGACGCGGAGCTTGCGGGCCGGGACGCCGCGCCGGCGCATCGAGGCGCCGACCGCGGTGCTGACCGCGATGACCCGCGTGCCGAGGCCCATCAGAATGGCGCTCTTCTCGAACTCGTTGTGAACCGTCGTGACCAGCGGGATGCCGGCGAGTTTGCACACCGGCCAAGCCAGCACCGCGCTCGTCATCATATGGGCGTGGAGGACGTCGGCGCCGAAGCTGCCGACCACCTGGCGCAGCGCCCAGGCTGACCCCAGGAGCGTCGTGGCCTTTCGGCGATGGTCGATCCTGAAGAGTTTGACGCCGTTCCCGACGAGCAACCGATCGAAATCGCCGCCTCCGCTGGCGACGGCGACGACATGGCCGAGCCGGCTCTGCTCGCAGGCCAGATCGACGGCGGCGTGGACATGGCCGTTCGACTGCGTCGTGTGATTCAGCAGGTGCAGAATACGCATGGGCCCATCATGATGCTCGGACCGCCAACTCGCCTGCGCTCGCGCCTCTACGCCGCTGGGCGCAACCCGTCTTGCATTTACCGTGCCGGAATCGAGGCGGCGTCACGCAGGGCCGCTTCGGCCTCGATCGTCGAGACCCGCGCCGTCGGCTGGTAGTTGAAACCGCCCTGGCGCCCGAAGGATTCGATGCCGAAGGCCTTCAGCGCCTTGACCGCTTCGGCGGCGCTCTCTTCGGCGCCGTTGCGATAGATTGGATAGGCGTTGTCGAGGAACTGGCTGCCTTCGAGCCTGAGATCGCCACGGAAGAGCCCATTCGCCGCGACATGGGCCCGAAAGTCCGCTTCGCCCCGGGCGATCGACTTGCCGACATGGTTGGCGATCACCTCGACGCCGAAATATTCGCGTCCTTGTGCGCGACCATAGAAATCGGAATACATCGTCAGGCGCTTCCAGGCCCCGTCATAGGAGAAATTGTAGATGATCTCCTCGTCGAAGCCCCGTTTGCCGTCGAAGCTGAAATAGAGCGCCAGCAGCGTGATCGTCTCCAGCTCCTGCGAGACCGGCAGGTTGCAGAGCGCCTGCAAGCGCGGGATCGGAATGGTCGAAACGATGCGGTCGGCGACGATCGCCCGTCCCTCGCGAAAGAGGACGAAGCGATTGCCGAGTTTCTCGATCCGGTCGATCTTTGCGCCCAGGAGGAAGCTGGCGGCCCGCGCGCTGAGCGATGCGGCCGCGGTGGCATAGAGCGTGGCGAAGCCTTCGCGCGGCCGCGCCAATTGGCGGTTGGTCGGGCCTGCCGGCTTCGTCCGGCGCAGGCGGCCGAGGATGGTGCGCAGCGAGGCGTGCTCGCTGATCCATTGCATCCGCTTGCGGGCCAGTTCGATGCTGATCCGGTCCGAAGCGATGCCGTAGAACCGGGTCATGTAGGCATCGAGGCCCGAGCGCTGCAGCAGCCTGGCCCCGATCCAGTGGCGGGCAAATTCGCGGGCGTTGCGCATGCGCCGCTTGAACAGGCGGGCATAGGCCGCCGATGCCAGGATCCGGGCGGTCTCCACCGGCCCGGCGCGCAGGATGTCGTCCTTCACCGAGATCGGGTAGGCGGTGATCAGCCCTTGCGGGTTCAGCCTCGCCCAGCGCGGCCGGATCGGCACGTAGAGCGGCAGCAGCTCCGGGAAATGCTGCAGAAGCGGCGAGTCGTCCTGGAAGATCAGGCTGCCGATGTCGAAGGTGTAGTCGCCGGACGACCAGTCGATATGGTTCCCCCCGAGATGCGCGTATTCGTCGATGACGACGATCCGCCTGCAGCCCTGCTCGGCCAGCACCGAGGCCGAGACGAGACCGGATACGCCCGCGCCGAGGACGATCGCATCGCAATGCTGGGCGGCCATGCTGACGGCATCGTCGATCCGCTGGACCGTCTCTTCCATCCCGAACCTCATCGACCGGACATGAAACGAGGCTAGTCCCCGGCAAGATCAGCCGAAAGCAAGACTCGTCATCACAGCCATTCTTTTCCTGCTCATTCGCGCGGCGATTGCGATTCGAATGAGCAAACCGGCCGAAGATTCGACGGGACGCCCGGCCAGGACTGGCACGGTCCCTGCTTTCATCTGCGTAAGGCATGCGTTTGCGCATGCCGCCGTCGTTGTAACGGCGATCCCGACCTTTGCGTCTGAGCACGGAGCGTATGATGCCGGGCTGGCCACATCCGAACGAGGCGGCGCTGCTGGACGGGGTCGAGCTGGTCTCGACCGACCTGTTCGACACCTTGCTGCTGCGCACCCTCCGCTCCGAGCGGGCCCGTATCATCGCCGGCGAGCGCCGCTTCGCCCGCAAGCTGGCCGAACAGGGCCTGCAGCTCGCGGAGGGCGCACTGGTCGAGGCGCGCCTGGAGGCGCAGCGCCTCGCCTATCGGGCGCTCGACATGGCCATGCAGGACGGCGAGGTCGCGCTGCGAGACGTCATCCGACGCCAGCTCGTCATGCTCGGACTGCCAGGCCCCCGGGTGGAGACACTCTGCGAGACGCGTCTCGCGATCGAGTTCGCGGTCGAAAAGGAGTCGCTGCGGCCGAACCATGAGCTCGCGGCGCTGCTGCGCCGCTGCCGCGGTGAAGGCCGGCGCGTCGTCGCGATCAGCGACATAGGACTGCCGACCACGACGCTCGATGCGCTGGTCACGCATCTCCACGGCCCCGGCCTGCTCGACAGGATCTATTCCAGTGCCGATCTCGGCCTGACCAAGCGGCGCGGCGATCTCTTTCATGCGGTCCTCGTCGCGGAAGGGATCGACGCCCGTCAAGCCTTGCATGTCGGCGACGACCGGCTCGCCGACCACATCGTCCCGTCGGAACTCGGCCTGCGCACGCTCCATCTCCCACGCCCCAGGCTGCGCCGCCGCCTGTCCCGCCTGCACGGCGCGGCGAGCGAGCTTGGCCGCCTTCTCAGCCGAAGCCGGGCGCGTGGACGCATGCCGGCGGAACAGGCCAAAGATCCCCAAGGCTTCGGGCGCGAGGTGCTCGGGCCGATCGTGGCCGAGTTCTGCCTGGCGATCTGGCTTTACGCCGACGAAGCGGGCAAGTGCGGCGACACGGCCCTGCTGTTCTGCGCGCGCGGAGGCCTGGGCATCCGGGCGGCGTTCGAGCGTCTCGCCGAACGCCTGAACCTGCCGCTTGCGGTGCCGCGCGAGAACCTGATGGTGTCGCGGCTGGTCGCGGCCAGGACCGCCATCATGGCCTGCAGCGGAGCGGCACTCGACGAGCTCGGCCGCGAATTCCCCGGCAGCAGCTTCTCCGACGTCGCAGCCACCCTGGGCGGCAGGCGCTACGACCTGCCCCAGCCATGGAACGAGCCGTTCGCGCCCGATCGCTTCTTCGCCATGCTCCAGCGGCCGGCGGGCGAAGACATCCTTGCCGACATCGAGCGGCAGAACACGCTCTTCCGGCGCCATCTTTCCGTTGCCAGCGCCGGCGCGAGGCGGATCGTCCTGTGCGATACGGGGCTCTACGGCAGCACGCAGCGCCTGCTCGCCGCCGGCCTGCCCGATCTGAGCTTCGAGACCATCCAGCTGGCGCGCTGCAACTACAAGGGCTTCAGCGAGGACCATTTCCCGCGCGTCGTCGGCCTTGCCGTCGAACGCAACCGCTACAGCCCCTTCGCGATCCGCTCGACGGTGCTGCGCTATTGGCAGCTGATCGAAAGCCTGTTCGAGCCGGCGATCCCCTCGGTGCGCTCCTTCAAGGAAGACGAGAACGGCAAGGTCTCCTGCAATGCCGGCGACATCGCCTTCGGCGCCGTCGACCCGAGCATCGGCAATCCGCTGCTGGCGGGTGCGCTCGCTTACATCGACGACGTCGCCAGCGGAGCGGCGATCATGGCCGATGTGGCCCGTGCCTGGCCACGGTTGAGGCAGGCCGTCACCCGCCCGGTCGAGGCCGATCTGTCGGCGCTGGCGATCGGCCGGCGTTCCATCGATTTCGGTCGGCCCGACATCGTCGGGGACGCCGAGGCATTGTCCGGCAGCGCGCTGTCCCGCCTCGCATCGATCCGCAGCCAGCTCTGGCGGGAAGGCGCGATCGCGCGCGCCTTCCCCCACGCGCGCCTGCCGCTGCTCACGGCGCTCGAGGCCGCTTACGCCCTGCGTGGGCTCTCGGCCGGTTTCCGTCGCTGATGCGCGGCGATGTGGCCCAGGCGATGAGGGCTGCGACCGCGCGAGCCTCGCGCCCGCACGCGCCGACGGATCGCAGGGACGGATTGCCATGCTGGCGATGAAAGCCCTCCAGGGCGCCGGCTGGCTGGTCGCCTCGCGCTTCCTCGGCCGGTTCATCGATTTCTTCACGCTGCTGATCATGGCGCGGATGCTGACGCCGGCCGATTTCGGCCTGACGGCGCTCGCCATGTCCTGCGTCGCGATCGTCGACATGGTGCTCGAGATCCCGGTGACGCAGGCGCTGGTCCGCCTGCCGCAGGTCGACAAGACCCATCTGGATACCGGCTTCACTCTCGGCGCCCTGCGCGGTCTCGCAATCGGGCTGTTGCTGCTCGCCGTCGCCTGGCCGTTCTCCTGGCTCAACGGCGATCCGCAGCTCGTGCCGGTGATCCTCGCGCTCGCCTTCGCGCCGATTGCGCGCGGCCTCGCCAGCCCCGGCCTCGTCCTGTTCATCCGCGAGCTCGGCTTCCTGCGCAATTTCCTGCTGGAGACCGGCGGCAAGCTCGCGGCCTTCTGCCTGGCCATCGCGACCCTGCTGCTCGGCGGCGGCTACTGGGCACTCGTCGTCAATTTCGTCGCCGCTCCGATCTTCGGCTGCGCCATCTCCTATCGCCTCGCCCCCTACCGTCCGGCTCTGTCGCTGGCCCGCCTGCCGGATTTCGCCGGCTTCGTCGGCTGGTTCACCTGCGCGCAGCTGGTCTCGGCGGTGAACTGGCAGTTCGATCGCATCCTGCTCGGGCTCGGCGGCAGCAAGGAGGTGCTCGGGCGCTATGCGGTCGCGGCCGATCTTTCGGTGATGCCGACCCAGAGCCTGATCGGGCCGGCGCTGCAGCCGATCATGGCCGCCTTCGCCCGGATAAAGGAAGAGGATCAGCGGCTGCGGCTCGCTTTCCTCAAGGCGGCGCGCTTCAGCATGCTGGTCTCGGTGCCGTGCAGCCTGGGGATCGCCCTGACCTCGGACCTGATCGTCGAGGTCCTGCTCGGCCCGAAATGGCATGGCGCCGACTGGCTGCTCAGCCTGCTCTCGCTCTCGGTGATGGCGACGCCCTATTTCCAGACGCTGTATTCGCTGAGCCTGGCGCTCGGCCGCCCCGAGGTCATCTTCCGGCTCAATCTCTACGACCTTGCCGTTCGTGCCCCTGCCGTCCTCGTCGGCTTCCTGCAATGGGGCGCCGTCGGCATGGCGGCTGGCCGCGTGATCGCGGCAGCGATCATGGCGGTTTTCTTCCTGCGTTGGCTCCGCAACCTGCTGATGGTCGGCATCGCCGAGCAGCTGGCCAATCTCTGGAAGATCGCCGTTGCCGGCGCGGTCATGACGGCCGGGGTTCTAGGCTTGCGTGGCGCCATCGCGGCGTGGCACCTGCCGGCCCTGGCCGAGCTGGTCGCGATCGCGGCGCTTGGCGCTCTGCTTTACGGGTTCGGCCTTCTCGCCTGCGGGATGCGGCTCGCCATCGGCGCCGGGCGCCTCGATCTCTCCGATCGCTGGTGGCGACCCCGGATCGGCGCTTCCAGGACCGGGGAAGGCTGGTGAGCGAGAGACTCGACCATCTCGACGGGCTCCGCGGTGTCGCGGCGGTCGCGGTCGTGATCTTCCACCTGATGTCGGCCCTGACGCCATGGCTCGTACCGGAACAGCAGCCAGGCGCGCACTGGGTCGCCTATACGCCCTTCGCCGTGCTCTGGAACGGGACCTTCGCGGTCTCGGTCTTCTTCGTGCTGAGCGGCTTCGTCGTGACCAACGCGACGCTGCGCAAATCCGATCCGATCTGGATCGACGTCGTCATCCGCTATTTGCGGCTGGCGATCCCGGCAACCGCCAGCACGCTCGCGGCCTGGTCGCTGCTGAGCCTGTTTCCGACCTCTGCCACGGACCTCGCTGCGCTCACCGGCAGCCCCTGGCTCGGCTGGACCTACCAAGGACCGATCCCCAATCCGGCGGCCGCGATCTACAACGGCATGGCCGGGATCTTCCTCACCGGCGGCTCGTTCTTCAACAACGTCCTGTGGACGATGCGGCCCGAGCTGCTCGGCTCGGTCCTCTGCTTCGCCGTCTGCGCTTTCACAAGGCCCCGCTCCAGGCTGGCAGTGGCGCTCGGCGGCGCCGTGATCTTCATCGCTCTGCGGCGCTATGACTATGTCTGCTTCCCGCTCGGCATCGTCCTGCGCGAGGCCTGGGCGGCGAGGCGGCTGCCGTCGGCCCTGCCGATCTCCGCGCTGCTCCTCGGCCTCCTGATCGGCTCGCAGAGCGGCGATGCGGCGCGCCAGCTCGGTCTCGACTGGCTGCCCGAGGCCTTGAATCCGGAGAAAAAGGGTGGGTTGCTCTACCCGCTCGGGGCGATGCTCGTCGTCTATGGCTGCCTGCGGTCCGGCCTGCTCGTCACCTGGCTCTCCGGCCGGGCCGGGCGCTTTCTCGGTGCGGTCTCGTTCCCGCTCTACCTGATCCACGTTCCATTGATCGATACGGTCGTGGCGGAAGCGTATCTGCGCGCGAACCAGCATGCGCTGGCGCTTGTCTGTCTCGTCGCCGGGAGCCTGCTGCTGATGGTCGCCATCGCCTATGCCGCGGAGCGCTGGCTCGAGCGGCCGTTCCTCGGCCTGCTCGGGCGCTTGCGCCGGCGTCTGCGGGCGGTCCGGATCGGGCGCCGCGACATGCGCGGCGCCGCCGGCTGAGCCGGTCAGGATCTGCTGCGGTTGATCACGGCGCCGACGACGGTGGCACCGGCCCGCCGGAGAGCGCCGAGGGCCTCGTTGAGCTCGTCATGGGTGGTCACGCCTTCGGCCGCGACGAGGACGACGATGTCGGCATGGGTCGCGAGCGCAACGGCATCGGAGGATTCACCGAGTGGCGGCAGGTCGATCAGCACTTCGCCGCGCTGCCTCGCCTCGGCGAAGACCAGGGCCGCGCTGGGATCCCTGAAGTCGACGAACCGGTTGAGTTGCGGCGTCGCCGAGCGGATCGGCAGCAGGTGAACCCCCTCGATATCGACATAGTCCGCCTGCGCCGTATCGCCCGAGGCGATCACATCTGTCAGCGAGGCTCCCTCCTTGCCCTGCTCGGCGTGCACGCGCCCGCCATCTTGGCTGATGACGCTGACCTGGCGGCCGCGATGGTTGATCAGTTGCGCGAGATTCATCGTCAGCAGCGTGGCGCCCGCGCCGGCCCGCCAGGATCCGATCGCGACGACCGGGCTGCCCTGGAAACGGCTCGCGGCCCAGGCGATCTCGATCGCCGTCTGCAGGTCGCGGATTGCCGACGCGAAGGACCCGGCATCCGCGCGCGTCACCAGCATCGACTTGTCCGGGTCCGAGGCAGGCGCCTGCCGCCGGCCACCGACTTGGGGGACGACGGCGAGGCAGGGCAGGCCGGTTTCACGTACGAGGTCCTGCGGGAGGCGAACACGGCGATCGAAAGCCGCGGCGAGCGCGGCGACGAACAGGCCGCTGAGCAGGCTGAAGACGCCGGCGAAGGCCATGATCAGGCTGCTGCGCGGCGCCGAAGGGCCGAGCGGGGTCTGGGCCGCACCGATGATCCTCGCATCCGCATCCGGGATCGGTTGTGCGGGCAGCGCGCCGCTGCGGACAGCCGCCTCCGCGGTTCGAACCTGGGCCGCGAGCGCGTCCACCCTGCCTTGCAGGAACTCCGCGCCGCTACGGGCGGCATCGGCCTTGAAAGCGACGGATTGCAGCAGATAGGCGGAGGCTGCCGCATTCGCGACCCGCGCCGGCAGGGCCGGATCGGTCGAGGAATAGGCGACCTCCAGGACATAGGACTGGCCGACACGGCGCGCCGAGAAACGCCGCACGAAATTCTCGAACGCGCTGCGGCGCGGATCGGCGCGAAGCGAAGCCTCGCTGCCCTGGCTCGACGAATAGGAAGCTCCAACTGCAGCGAAGGCGCCGTGTAGCGCGGCGGTGACACGACCGCTCAGCGCCTGCAGCAGGCCCGGCGGCTGAGGCCCGAGTTCAGGATGGCTGCCCAAGGCCAGGGAGTCGAAAATGGTGCTGAGCAGCCGCTCGGAACGGATCACCTGCAATTCGCTGTCGGCGGCATTCAGATCGAGCGAGTTCGGCGCCGCGATCTCGCGCGCCGAGCTCGGGGCTTGCCGCCGCGGCTCCAGCAGCACGGTCGCAACCGCGCTGTAGGTCGGCGGCGTGGTTCGGACATAGGCCAAGGCTGCCGCCAGGCAGATCGCGACCCAGATGGCCAGCTTGCCCCTGTGCCGCAGCCCGGCGTCGCCGATCGTCCGCAGCAGGGCGACCGGGCCGTCGCTCGCCGGCGCCATGGCCGGCTCGGGCAGCGGCAGGATACGGAATGGCGCGCCGGATGCGTCCGGCTTTCCCAGCATCATCGGAACTTCCCCCTCGGCTGTAAGGCGGCGGCGCGCTCGGGCTGCATGCGCCCGCGCAGAACATCGGCGATCCCGAGCAGATTGCCCCAGAGGCGGCCGCGTCGATCGATGAACGGCTCGGGCCGGAGCGAGCGACCGAGATTGGCGGACATGTTGCGGAAGAGATGATCGGCGACCTGGCCAAGCGTCATCGTGCCCTTGCGCAGCATGTAGAGCGGATTGACGATCTGCGAGTAGCCGAAGCGTTCGCCGGCCATGCGGCCGCCCTTGACGCCCATATGGACGCCGATCGCATCGGCGGATTTGACCAGGCGCCCGCCGCGGCGCGCCAGCCCCGCCGCGAAGTCGCGATCCTCGAGCCAGCCATAGAGCACGAGCCGCTCGTCGAAGCGCAGGTCGCCGATGCTGGCGAGGCGAAAGGCCATGTTGCACCCGTAAGGGCTGTAGGGCTCGATCCAGGACCAGTCGCTCGCCGGCGGCGCCGCGACCAGCCTCATCGCCTCTGCAAGCGCGATGCCGGGACCGCCCACCCCGTCGGCCAGGACCCGGCCGGTGAAGGCGACGATACTCGCCTCGTCGCGGAAGGTTCGGGCAGCGGTGGCCAGCCAATCCTCATGGGCGACGAAATCGTCGTCGAAGAAGGCGACGATCTCGGTCCCGGGCGGAAGATGCGCGAGCGCCGTGTTGCGCTGGGCCGCAAGCCCGGGCGGCCCGGTCAGCACCACGACATCGTTGCGCCCTTGCAGATCGCCGGCATCGGCCGGATCGATACAGGAGACGATGACGCTGTCGGGTTTCAGGCTCTGCTGGGCGAGAAGGTGCAGGACGGTCTGTGACACCACCTCCGGCCGGCCACGGGTGGCGACGACGACGGCGATGCGCGGCGGCTTGAGGAGGGGCGCGATCTGCGCGGCGCGCCGTGCTTTCGGCGACTGCGCCAGCTCGAGATAGCCCGCGGCGGTGCTGCGCCAGGAAAACAGCGGCAGGCGCCCGCGGCCGCGCCCGCTCAGCTCCTGCCGCAGCGTCGCCGAACCCGCCAAGGCTCTGATGTGTTCGACCCAAAGCGCCGGGTCCGCCGGCGATGCGAGCAGCGCGGCATCGCCGCAGACCTCCGGCATGCTGGCGCAGTTCGAGGAGACGACCGGGCAGCCCCGTGCCATCGCCTCGATGATCGGCAGGCCGAACCCTTCGGTCCAGGACGGAAAAGCCAGGCAGAGCGCCCGCTCGAGCAGAAAGGCGAGATCATCGTCACTGACCCGCCCCAGCAGCCTGACATTGGCGGCTTGCGCCAGCTGATCCGGCGCGAAGATGCCGTTGCCGCCCCCGGCGATGACGACGTCGATGCCGAGCTCCGCCAGGCTCGGCGCGATCTCGACGAGAAGAGAGAGATTCTTGTGGCGCGCCTGCGAGCCGAGCGCCAGGACGAACGGGCGCTCGACATCGGGCCGAGCCGCCAGCAGCGTCGGAGCCCGCTCCGCCCTGGCCGGATCCCAGGCCAGCGCATGTTCATGGCCGTTCGGAAGCACGGCGATATCGGCGGCACGCAGCGGCAGGTGCCGTGCCAGCTGCCGGGCCGAGGCCTGCGAGACGGTGGCGATCCGGGCGCTGCGGCGTGCCAGCAATGGCTGCAGCGTCCTGTATGCGGTGCGAAAGCCGCGGCTGTAGCTGTCGGGCGCGGCGAAGACATTGGCGTCGTGGATGCAGACGATCTGGTCGCCCTTGAGCGCCGGTGCCGTGTTGCAGAGATTGAGGAGCCGCCCGCCCCAGAGCCGCGGCAGTTCCAGCTGCTCCCAGCCATGCCCTGCCAGTCGCCCGCCCTGGAGTGTGTCGATCGCCTGCAGCGCCATGGCGTCGGCGCCGCGCGGCGCGACCAGGATGGCTTTCCGGCTTGCCGCTGCCAGGCCCTCGTCGAGGGCCGAGACGACGTTGCGCGCATAGCGCTGCACGCCGGTCATGGCCTGCGACAGGAAGCGGCCGTTCACCGCGAAGGTCTCGGTCATATCCTCGCTCCGGTGGCGAAGGGGACAGGTCCTGGAACGCGGGAGGTTCGCGGCCTGATCGTGGCCGCGAGCGCAGCCAGCATGCAGAAGAAGAAGCCCTGATCGATGACCGGGCCGACGAGCAGGTCGCCGACCAGCAGGCCGACATAGCCATTGCGCGTGGCGACGGCGATGTCCGCCTCCAGGCTGCCCGGCCGGCCGCGCGGGCGCAGGAAGCATTCGAAGACGAAGACCGCATAGAAGAGGGCGCCGGGAACCCCGACGCTCGCGAGCAGCGCGACGGCAAAGCTCGAGGCGCGCGCGGTTCCCACCCCAACCCCGAGCCCCCA